>JBKQIY010000190.1:0-3089 GCA_052148155.1 Acidimicrobiia bacterium
CCCCAACGCGGGGAGCCGTGACGCGCGTCGTAATTGTTCGCGCGGACGAGGAAATAACAGCGCTCGCGGGTGAAGTCGAAGGCGGGCGTCAGTTCGTAGGCGTACCGGTCGTCGCGCTCTGGTGTGCTTAATACCTCCCGCGGGACCCGCAGGTCGATCGTGACCGGCGTGCGGGTCGACCAAAGCTTATGCAGCCGGTTGACCGTGTCGCGTGGGTCCGCCAGGACGGCGTCGTCGACCACGACACGCGGCGCATCCGCCCACGCCGGCGGCGCGGGCGCTCCCGACTCGACGATGACGCCACGCCCGAGCGCGGCCGGTCCCGGCGGAGGCGACACTGGGCGCATCGTCGCATGCGCCTGCGACGACGGCTGGTCCGACCCTGGACGTGTACTCGATTTGGGGTATTCGACGTCGCCGGCCATCGCCACGGACGAGGCCCAAAGGTATCAGAACCGTGGCGACACCAAGGCCAGAAGATGGACTGACGGAGACACGGTGGCGCGTGGGAAGCTGGCCGGATGCTGTCCCGTGTGTACCGCTCCGTCCTTGTTGTCTCGGCTCTGGTCATCGTGGCGGGCGCGTGTTCGTCGCCGGGCGCGGGCCAGGCGGCCGCGAAGACCTCGAGCACGCCCGCCGCGTCGGACGTCTTGACCGCCAAGTCGACGGCGACGCCAGCCGCGGCGACGAAGATCACCCACGTCTTCCTCATCATGCTGGAGAACGAGGACTTCACGTCATCGTGGGGCCCGTCGTCGCCTGCGAAGTACCTCAACGGCACGTTGCGTCCGCAAGGTGCGCTGCTCACCCAATACTTCGCGATCGGTCATGTCAGCCTTGACAACTACATCGCCCAAATCAGCGGACAGTCACCCAACCACGACACCAACACCGACTGTGTGAAATACGTCAACTTCGTCTCGACCGGTACCGGCGCGTACGGGCAGGCGCTCGGGCAGGGCTGTGTGTACCCGGCGGCGGTGAAAACGATCGGCGACCAACTCCACGCCAAAGGCCTCACCTGGAAGGCATACGAGGAAGACATCGCGAACTCGCCGACCGAACCCAAGACGTGTCGGCACCCACCGATCGGCGCGTCGGATCCGACGATCGTCGCGACCAAGACCGACATGTACGCGACGCGCCACGACCCGTGGGTGTACTTCCACAGCATCATCGATTCGCCGGCCTGCAAAACGGAGGTCGTCGGCCTCAACGTGCTCCCAACCGATCTCGCGTCGTCGGCGACGACCCCGAATCTCTCCTACATCACGCCGAACGTCTGCGACGACGGCCACGACTCGCCCTGCAAAGACGGCCGACCGGGAGGGCTGGTATCGGCCGACGCGTTCTTGAAGCTCTGGGTACCGAAGATTCTCGCGTCGCCCGCCTACAAGGCCGGCGGCATGCTCGTCATCACGTTCGACGAGGCAGCAGTCGGCAAGGACGGCGATTCGACCGCATGTTGCCACACGCCTCCTTCGCCGAACTCGCCGTTACCCGGACTCAACGGTCCCGGCGGCGGCCGCGTCGGCGCACTCGTCCTTTCGTCGCTGACGAAGCCGAACACGACCAGCGTCACGCCGTACAACCACTACTCCTTGTTGTGCAGCATGGAGAACGTGTTTGGGCTCACCCACCTCGGCTTCGCCGGAGCCCCCGACCTCTCTTGCTTCGGCAAGGACGTCTACAACGAGCCGTAAAACCCGCAGATCCGTCGGCCCGGACGACGCCCCGTGACCGGGCCGACGTCGCAGCTATCGATCTACCGCGCGGCTACTTGCCCGGCGGCGTGTAGCCAACCTGGCGGGTCGCGGCCTCGTCGATCTCGGCCGGGCTGAGTAGCACGACTGTCTTCACGCCCACAAGGCCGCTCGACGACACCGCGAGTCCGAGCGCGGCCGCCGCCGTGTTGTCGGGCAAGTCGACGATCACGTACACGTCGTCGCCGCCGAACGCGTAATGAAAGCTCTGCATCTTTCCGCCGAGCCCCTTCACCGCCTTCTTCACCGCGTCGGCTCGTGCCGTCCCGCCATCCTTCAACAGACCTTTGACACCTTCGGACGTATACGAACCGATGACGAGGTAACTGGACATGAACGTGACTCCTCCAGGAATGTGTTGACGTCGAAGTCTTGCGCGGGTGGACCGGGATTGTCGACTGCTCGGGTTACGCCGCGACGATCGACAGGAGCTCGGGACGCGTCAGTCCGGGCAGGCGGTCGTCGCGCCACCCGCCCCCCAGCTCGAGGATGCGTTCGAGTACGCCGGGCCGGGCCAGCGCTTCGTCGCGCAGGCTCAGGATGCCGGAGATCTCGACCGCGCAATGCAGCTCGTCCGGATCTTTACTCGCCGTGACCGTCAAGGCCTCGGTGATGTCGTGTCTCGGGCTTGGTTCGAATTCGCGTCCGTCGAGCTTGGCACGGACATGTTGGAGGCGCCCGTCGTCGTACGCGAGCGTGTCGCGATACCAAGCTTCGACGGTCGCCATTGTTGCGTCGTGCCGGTGCACGCGAGCTCCAATGCCTCCACGGGGACGTTGTGCAACGGATCGCGCAATGCGACCGCGTGGATCGCGCCGAGGGTGATCCCGCGTCCGAACGAGGGGTTCGAGCACACCGACGAATCGGACAGGCGAGCACGCTGGTCGCGACGGGTTGACCGCCGATCACGAACGTGCGGTGTCGGTCTTCGATCTTCGCCATGACGGCGATGCTGCCCTCGGGTATTGGCCTTGTCGTCCGCCCGCGAACCGGGGTGCAATACCCCACGTTCGCGCGTTGCCGCCAGTCAGTCCCGAGCTCGGCGTGGGGAGCGCGTCAGGCTTGGTGCGCGGCTCGCGCCGGGGAGTCACTTCACCCTGGCGACCTCGAGTTCGGATTCGAACGCCTCCTTTTCGAAGGTCGGCGCGTGCTCATCACTGGGTTTCGTAGCCCGCGATGCCGACTGCCTCTCTCACGACCTCCAGGGTTTGGATCGCTTCCATCCTGGCCCGCTCGCCGCCTTCGCGAAGAAGCTCCTCGATATCTCGAGGCCGCTGTGACCAAGTTCGACGCGTCTGCTGACACGGCGCGAATGTTGCGATGATC
>JBKQIY010000191.1:0-11559 GCA_052148155.1 Acidimicrobiia bacterium
GTTTCGGGCCCGAGCTTCGCGCGGTTGTGCTCGGGCCGGGTCGGTGTGTCGTTCCCGCGGTGGAGTCGCTCCGACGTCAGGTTCCGAGGTCGTGACAGCGTTGGGAGGGCGTGCGTCGAGGTCGATGCTCGATCGGGTGGTAGCGGTTTCCAGCGCGACGCGGGCGGACGTTGACCGACCGGGTTCACGCGGTTTCGTCGGGTGCCTTTCAGGTCAGCCGCGAGATGGCGCACCCCAGACCGGATCCTTGCCGTGCATGTCTTGCGATCATTGCCGGCACTGTCACATGGGCTGGCGGTTCGGGGGAGGTGGTGCGATCCCGATGGCTGTCTTGAAGTCGCGATTGGATTCGAAGGTCGGGTCCGGCACGGTTTTGCGTCGGCCGAAGGCGGGTCAGGCAACGACCTCGTAGACCACGCCGTGGTCGCGTGCGAGTTCGGCGACGCCGTTGTCGGTGGGCCAGCCGCGCGCTTGGATGTTGAACACGCGTACTTCGTTCGCACCGACCGGATAGGGCCCCCAATGCCAGGTGCCGCGGTGCAGGTGCACGCACGCATATTGCGGCAACGCGAAGGCCTTCACCGTCTCGAAATGGCCCGGCTCGGAGAAGTCGACGTCGGCGGGTGCGACCACGACGAGTGCGTCGCCGCTCATCGGCATGAGGGTTTGGGTGTGCGTGTCGTGCCGGTTGAGCAGCTCGCAGCGCAGGCGACCGTCGCAGACTTCGATCTCGTCGAGCGTGTGGCCGATGAAGTTGACCCAACCATCGTCGCGGGTGAACACGAGGTCCGCGGTCGCAAAGCCGTCACCTTCGAAGGGCGGGAGCACACCGTAGGGAGCGAACGTCTCGCGGGTTGCCGGTTCCGGTCGCAACTCGATCGTACGAGTGCCCATCTTGGCTCTCCCCGGTTAACCTGACGGTCACGTCAGCTTAGGCAGCAGCGCGGAGGTTTCGCCCATGGACGTGCGGTCGATCGAAGAAGTCGAGCCGGTCATCGAGCACAACGGCACCGTGCCCGTATGGTGGCTCGTCAACCCGCGCGAGATGTTCGACATCACCAAAGGCGGACACCTGGAGCTCGTCAGCGAATTCGAAGTCTCAGGCGGCGGATTCGTCGACCCGCACCAACATCCCACCCACGAGTTCTATTACGTGACGTCGGGCCGTGGGCTGATGACGATCGGCGACGAAGCACGCGAGATCCGCCAAGGCGACCTGGTGCACATCCCACCCAACGTCGTGCACAGCCTGAAGCCGGTCAGCGACCATGCCCCGATCCACTGTTTCTGCTTCGCGGTCGGGGTCGAAGGCGCAGGCGCGGTCAACTACACCGAGCATTGAGTGGGCCGAATTTTGGTGGCTCGCCGTCTTCCCGACGGCGGGCTGGATCCGCTCGCCGGCCACGAGATCGTCGGTCCCCAACCCGACGACATCCCCTACACCGGCAGCGAGCTGTGTGCCCTCGCGGTTGACGTCGACGCGATCGTGTCGGTCCTGACCGACAAGATCGACGACGCCGTCATCGCCGCCGGCGCGGCCGGACGGTTGCAGGTCGTCGCGAACGTCGCGGTCGGCTACGACAACATCGACGTCGGCGCCGCGCACGAACATGGCATCGTGGTCTGCAACACGCCCGGCGTGCTCGACGAAACCACCGCCGATCTCGCGTTCACGTTGATCCTGGCCGCCGCCCGTCTCGTCCACGACGCCGAATCGGACCTGCGCGCCGGCCGATGGCATGGGTGGGGGATCACGCAGTATCTCGGCCGCGACGTGCACGGAGCAACGCTCGGCATCGTCGGCTACGGACGTATCGGACGTGCCGTCGAACGCCGGGCGTCAGGATTCGGCATGCAGGTGCTGCACCATGCCCGCACCACCACCGGTGAACCCGGCTATGTCGGCGACCTCGACGAGCTGATCTCGATGTCGGACATCGTGTCGTTACATGTGCCGGGCGGCGACGCGACCCGGCATCTGATCGACGCCCGCCGCCTCGCGCTGATGAAACCGACCGCCGTGCTCGTCAACACCGCACGCGGATCTGTGGTCGACGAAGAAGCGCTCGCCGACGCCTTGCACAACGGCCGGTTGTTCGCGGCGGGGATCGACGTCTTCGAACGTGAACCCGACGTGCACCCACGACTGTTGGACGCGCCGCGGACCGTGTTGGTCCCCCACATCGGCTCCGCGTCGAACGCCACCCGTACCCGAATGGCGAGACTTGCAGCATCGGCCGTCGCGACCGTGCTCGAAGGTGGGACACCAACCAACGTGGTGCCGTCGTAACCTGCGCGCCTGAAGGGGGACTTATGCCTGAACGGGTGCGAGGTGTCGTAGCGGCCGGTGCGGGTCGGCCCGTCTCGGTCGAGACGATCGTGGTGCCCGATCCAGGACCGGGTGAAGTCACCGTACGCGTGCAGGCCTGCGGTGTCTGTCACACCGACCTCCACTACCGCGACGGCGGCATCGGCGACGATTTCCCCTACCTGCTCGGCCACGAAGCCGCCGGTCTGGTCGACGCGATCGGCGACGGCGTGACCAGCGTCAAGCCCGGCGACTTCGTGATCCTCAACTGGCGTGCCGTGTGCGGCGAATGTCGGGCGTGTCGGCGTGGACGACCGTGGTACTGCTTCGCGACCCACAATGCCGCCCAACCGATGACCCTGACCGACGGGACGCCGCTGTCGGCCGCGCTCGGGATCGGCGCGTTCGCCGACAAGACATTGGTCGCGGCCGGCCAAGCCACCAAGGTCGACGCCCGCGCCACACCGCAAGCGGCGGGGCTGCTCGGCTGTGGGGTGATGGCCGGCTTCGGTGCCGCCGCCCATACCGCCAACGTCACCCGCGACGACTCGATCGCCGTGTTCGGCTGCGGCGGCGTCGGCAACGCTGCGATCGCCGCCGCGAACCTCGCCGGCGCACACACGATCATCGGGGTCGATCTCGACGCCCGCAAGCTCGCCTGGGCGAAAGAGTTCGGCGCGACCCATACCGTCGACGCATCGAAGACCGACCCCGTCGAACAGATCCGGGCGCTCACCAACGGCGACGGCGCCGACGTGTGCATCGAGGCGGTCGGCCGTCCCGAAGTGCTCAAGCAAGCCTTCTACGCCCGCGACCTTGCCGGCACGGTCGTGCAGGTCGGAGTCCCGACTCCCGACATGGCCCTCCCCGACATTCCGATGATCGACTTCTTCGGTCGCGGCGGTGCGCTCAAACCCTCCTGGTATGGCGACTGCCTCCCATCGCGTGACTTCCCGACCCTCATCGACCTCCACCTCCAAGGACGTTTTCCCCTCGAACGGTTCGTGTCCGAAACCGTCACTCTCAACGACGTCGAAGCCGCATTTCAGAAAATGGAACGTGGGGAAGTGCTGCGCTCAGTCGTGCTCCTCTAGCCCTTCCGGGACGGACGGAGCAGCCGGAACGGCGCCGATCGGTCGCCGAGCCCCCCAACCCGAGCACTTTCATTTCGCTTTCATCAGCCGGTCCAATGGACGACCGAACGTCGTGTTCGGGCCGCACCGGCCGCGTGAAACGCAGAAAACCGCCGCGAAACGACTCGCAATCCAACCGAACAGATGAACCACCGCGAGTCTTCACCTTGTCTACGGGACAAGAACCCTCTACACACCTCCAAAGGGGCTTGGTGGGGAGCGGCGCGGACATGTCGCGTCACAAGGTTGGGGGCCGGGGGAAATGCGTCGTTCGTTCGCGAAAGTTTCAGCTGCGCTCGCCGCATGCGTAATGGTGGGCGCAACGTCCAGCGTCGTCTTGACGGCTGCCTTGGTGACCGGTCCCCTGGCCAAGGCGGCAGCGGCGGCGCCGACCTGTAATGAAACAGTCGACCAGACCGGCATGCATGGCCCGTACACGACCATCCAAGCCGCGATCGACGCCGCGTCGACCGGAGACACGATCTGCGTGTGGCCCGGCATGTACAACCAAGACCAAGCGAACGGCCGGCTCACGACAGGCCCCGGCGGCGGCATCAACGATTTCAACATCTTCGTCGGAACGTCGGTCACCATCGAAGGACTCGACGCGTCAGGCAACCTGATTACCAGCGCGCCCGAAGGCCTCCCGTCCACTGCCGCGCCCGTCATCGAAGCCAACCGCCCGCTGGAGCCGGACTTCGGGTCGTCGAACATCTTCGTGCAGGCCCCCAACGTCACCTTGCGCGGCCTCGAAATCAACGGCGATCCGAACGACATCGCCAAGTCACTCGAAATCACCGCCAATAACGTCACCGTCACCGACGTCGCGTTCACGCCGTCGACCGCCTATAGCGGCGCCGGAGACCTCGCGCCAGGCACCCTCCACGGCGGCACCGGTATCTACATCAGCGACTTCAACTTTGCCGCAAACACGTCGACCGTCCAGAGTTACACGTTCACGAACAACACCTTCGACGGCGGCACAAAAGGCGCCGGCATCTACATCGCGAACGGGGCCGGCTGGACCGGCCCGGCAAGCGGACGGGTGATCTCGGGCAACACGTTCTCGAGCACCGACGACGCGATCGACTTTGCCGGTCCGACACCGAACATCGCGTGGCTCCTCAACCCGGTCGGCGCCGCGACGATCACCGGCAACACGTTCTCGAACACGACCAGTCGCCAGGTGGTCGCCTGGGGAACCGGCGGACCCGGCGTCGGGTACATCTCGCCGGACTGGTGCGGCATCATGTCGTCCAACACGTTCGACGCCGGCTCGTTCATCTGGCAGGGCTCGGCGGTCTGTCCGAGCGGCAACGCCCGAACCTGGACGTCGCTGGGCGGAAGCGGCGGCGGCGACTACACCGACATCGCGGGGCTGTACAGCACCATCCAGCAGTACGGCATCAACGAATCGCAGGCCGGTGACACAGTCCAAGTCCTCCCCGGCACCTACGACGAGCCACTCACCATCGACCACGCGTTGACGCTGCTCGGAGCGAACGCCGGGACCGCAGGCACCGCAACCCGCGGTCCGGAAAGTCTCGTCGAACGTCTCGCCGCCGACACCGGACCCGACTTCAACATCACGACATCGGCGCCAGTCACGATCAACGGCTTCCATGCGCAGTTCAACGCGACCGACAACAACGACCAGACCGGCGGCGTGCTGCTCTCCGTCGGATCGGCGAACAACCTGACATTTGAGAACAACATCGTCGACGACTCCAACTACGCCAACGCGCTCATCTTCGACGACAACGCCGCCACGTCCACCTTCCAAAACAATCTGTTCACGAACCTCCACCAGTTCGACCTTCCCAACGAAGGCACCGGCGTCATCGCCGCGTGGGGATTCACCGGTCCGGGAACGCCCCTCGCGGCGGTCACCTTCACCGGGAACACCTTCTCGCACCTCACCGACACCGACGGCATGCCCGCCATCAACCTCAACACCGTGACCGGCACGGTGACCGGCAACACGTTCGAAGACATCCACCAATACGGCATCTTGTTAGCCGGCACGCTCGCCAACCTGTCGATCGCCAACAACCTGTTCGACAGCATCCACAACGACACGCCCATGTCGAGCCCGAACCGCGGTTCGGGCATCCGGACGTTCGAAACACCGAACTTCACTGGGCTCGTATCGATCACACAAAACACGTTCAGCAACGACTACCACGGCGTACGCGTCGCCAACGACGGCTCCCCCGCCGACCTCACGAGCGGAGATCTCGTCGTGAACCGCAACGCGTTCACCACCGATACCTCCGACGGAATCTCGGTCGACCCGGCCACCATCGGAACACTCGACGGATCCTGCAACTGGTGGGGCTCGGCGTCTGGTCCCTCCGACGCAGGTCCCGGGACCGGGACCGGCGTCACCACCGACGTCGCCTTCACCCCCTGGCTTTCAGCCGCGGCGCCGTTGGCGACGGCTCCCTGCAATGTGCCGGGGGTTCCGGGCGCGCCGGTGATTGGTGTGGCGGTGGCGGATGGTGTGGGTTCGGCGGTGGTGAGTTTTTCGCCGCCGGGCAGTGATGGCGGGTCTGCGATTTCGGGATATACCGCGACGTGTTTCTCGTTGGATGGTGAACCGTCGATGTCGGCGGCGGGTATGGGATCTCCGATCACGGTTGCGGGTTTGGTGGCGGGGACGCCGTATGAGTGTTCGGTGACCGCGTCGAACATGATTGGGACCGGTCCACCGTCGGGTCTGTCGGACGTGTTCGGGTTGCCGAGCGCGACGCGTTGCACGACGGTTCCGTCGGCACCGTTGACGTTGTCGAACGCGCCGGGGAATGGTTCGGCCGTCGTCAGTTGGGCGCCACCGTTGACCGGCGCGAGCTGTTTGGCTGGGTATGTGGTGACCCCATATCTAGGGTCGGTCGCGCAGCTGTCGGTGTTGATCCCAGGGTTTGGGACAACGACAGTCGTGTCGGGCCTGACGAACGGTGTGACGTACACGTTCACGGTGACCGCGGAGAACGGACTGGTCGAAGGTCCGCCGTCGGTCATGTCGGTGTCGGTCACGGTTGGGGCTCCGGCTGCGGTAACGGCGGCGCGGGCGGTGCGGGTCGGTCGAGGTGTGCTGCGGGTCGCGTTCGGGGTCCCGAAGAGCAACGGTTCGCCGATCACGAAGTACACGGCGACATGCAGTTCCAGGAACGGTGGGGTGACCAAAACTACCTCCGCCAAGGCGGGCCCGTTGACGGTCACTGGCTTGAGTGCCGGCAAGACGTACACGTGCACGGTGAAAGCCACCAACGCCCGCGGGACCGGACCGCCCTCGCACCCAACCACCGCCATCAAGGCCTAACCGACAGGCACGTCACGCCGAGCGCGTCCACGTTTTGGAACGGCGAGGCGCATCATTCAGATCGACATCGACGCGCATTTGTTGCGCGTTCATCGGCCTGCGCCGAACGGAGAAAACGCAGCCGAACCGACTCCCAATACGGGACGTCCGTTCAACTCTCGGTTCAAACACACCGAGCGGGGATCGCCGGTGCCGCCTCGGCCACACCTCGACACCCTTATCCCCACTTTCATTTTGCTTTCAGTCCCATGTTGTTGCGGCCGTCTGACGCTTTCGCCGTCCTTTCATAGCGGTGTATCTGCCGTTCGCGACCGGGACAGATGGTCTCGATGTGGGGGGTCCTTATCCCTTTAGCGGACATCCCCGGCATCGTGTCTAGCCGTGCCGTGGCCCCTTGCGGTTACACCTTGTGAGCGGTCGGGGACATCCGTACCGTCGGAGGCGGCGGAGACTGTCATCTGACGGTGCTCGGACCGCGCGGGTATCCAAGGTCGGGGTGGGAAAAATCTATGTTGCATCGCAGGTTCGCGAGGGTGTCGGCGTTGTTCGTCAGCGTCATGGTCGTCGGCGCGACGGCCACCGTCTTGTTGGCGGCTCCGGCGTCGGCAACCCCCGGCTGCGGGTCGAACTGCTATGTCGCGCCCGGCGGGAACGACGCCAATAACGGCACCGTCGGATCGCCCTTCGCGACCATCCAATACGCCGTGAACAACGTCAGTTCCGGCGGGACCGTGAACGTCGCGGCCGGGACCTACACCGAACAGGTCGTCATCAGCCAGCCGGTCACCGTCGTCGGTGCCGGGCAAGCGTCGACCACGCTCCAAGGCCCGGCGATCATGGTGAACTCGTCGTGCATCCCGCTCACAAGCGGTCAGCCGACGCGAGCAGTCGTGACCGTCTGCGGCTCTGCGGGGAGCACAGTCGTCATGAGCGGCATCACGATCTCCGGCGGTGTCGGCGGCGAAGACGCCGACGCCAGTTGCGCCCCGCTGATCGACGGCGTGTGGATCTCCAGCAATGAGACACTGAACCTTTCGCAGAGCACCGTGACGAACACCTACAACGCGAACGGGTCCGCCGACTGGGGATGCCAGCAAGGTATTGGCATCCGTGCCGGGTCGAACGCGCTCGGCCTGGTCGGGAACCTGATCGCGAACCAGGTCACGGTGCAGGACTACCAAAAGGGTGGGATCGTCGTCGACGGTCCCGGCTCGTCCGGCACGATCACCGACAGCACGGTCACCGGCGATCCTGCGATCACACCGTTCATCGCGATGAACGGCATCGAGATCGGCCGCGGCGCGTCCGCTTCGGTCACCGGCACGACGGTCAGCGGAAATGTCTGCCAGCTCGCGACGGTCTGCGGCCCGAACCCGGTCACGCAAACCCAGTCCGCAGGCATTCTGCTATTCGACAATGCCGGACAGCCGGCACCGACCGTGTCCGCGACGAACAACATCGTGACCGGCAACGACATAGGCATCTACACCGGCCAGTTGAGCGGCACGACACTGATATCGGGAAACTCCATCAGTACGAGCGATGAAGGCGTGCTCCTCGACGAGGGCAACGCGACGGTCACGA
The DNA here is from genome assembly GCA_052148155.1 of Acidimicrobiia bacterium. Classification (GTDB taxonomy): domain Bacteria; phylum Actinomycetota; class Acidimicrobiia; order IMCC26256; family PALSA-610; genus JBBQER01. Next base: position 8,348 of record JBKQIY010000191.1, read on the forward strand.
ACAACACGATCGAAAACAACACCGTCGATGGTGTGTTCGCGATCCAAGGCGACGAGGAAGCGGCGAACACCAACGCGACGTTGACCGGCAACACGATCAGCGACAACCCGACCGGCATCGAAGCCAACGACGTCTGCCCAGGAACCCACTGTTTTAGCGCCAACCCCGACCCGTTCACGCTCAACCTCATCGCGCACAACAACGCGATCGACTCCAACCCGACGTTGGGTGTCAGCAACGACACGCCGACCGCGTTCACCGTGAACGCCACGTGCAACTGGTGGGGTGCCGCAAGCGGTCCAGGGCCCGTCGGTCCCGGCACGGGAGACGGGGTCTCGACCGGCGTCACCTTCGCGGACTGGCTGGTCACCTCCGACCTCGCCACGCCCTGCGGCCCCCCGGGGCCGCCGACGATCGGTCCCGCGAGCGCCGACGGTGTCGGTGCGGCGTTCGTGAGTTTCTCCCCACCGGCCAGCGACGGCGGCAGTCCCGTCACGGGCTACACGGCGACATGTTTCTCACTCGACGGTGAGCCGACCGTGATGGCATCGGGTTCGGCATCGCCGATCATTGTGACCGGACTCGTCGCCGGAACACCGTACGAATGTTCGGTGACCGCGATGAACATCATCGGGACCGGTCCGCCGTCGGGGCTGTCGAACCTGTTCGACCTGCCGGGCGCAGCGCAGTGCACAACGGTGCCGTCGGCGCCGCTCGCCCTGTCGCAAGCACCCGGGAACGGTTCAGCGGTCGTGAGCTGGGCGCCACCGGCCACCGGTGCCGACTGTCTGGCCGGCTATGTCGTCACCCCGTACCTCGGGACCGTCGCACAACTGCCCGTCCTCATTCCCGGGCATGGGACGACCACGGTCGTGAGCGGACTGACGAACGGCGCGACCTACACGTTCACGGTCATCGCCGAGAACGGCTTGGTGGAAGGTCCGCCGTCGGTCATGTCCGGCCCGGTCACGGTCGGCACGCCCGCCGCTCCGAGCGCCTTGAAAGTCACCAAGGACGGCAAGCGTGCGTTGCGGATCGCGTTTGGTGTCCCGAAGAACAACGGCGCCCCGATCACGAAGTACACCGCGACATGCACCTCCAGTAACGGTGGGGTGACCAAAACCAAGTCGGCCAAAGCAGGTCCGCTCACCGTCACCGGCCTCACATCCGGCAAGACCTACACCTGCACCGTCACCGCGACGAACAGCCGCGGGACCGGGAAAGCGTCGGCACGGTCAGCCCCTACCACGGCATAAACACCAACAACGGCCCCCAACCCACAGTGTTCCGACCGGCCGGTCGGAACACTGTCGCGTTCGGGGCCGAATCTTTCAGAACGGCACGTCGGTCTGTCGCCCGTGCCGTCTTTGCGAAACTCGACATGACGAACCGGCGCGCAGGCGCGAACCGTCGACTCACGATGACGAGACACGCGGATGTTGGCTGACGTGATCGCGGTGTGTGCCGTCGACCCATACGTCCATCGTGACGCCGGAAAATGGGCTAGCGGAACGTCCCCAGTCGGCGATGCCTGCGTCGGTGGATGAAGCTCCGGCTGCGGTGACGGTCCCGCGTGCGGTGCGGGCGCGTCTGATGTACCGAGGTCGGATGGTTCGCCGATCACGACGTACGCGGCGACCTGTACGTCGGACAACGCTGCCGTTGACCAAGACCAAGTCCGCGAAGGCGGTCAGGTGACAGTGGCTGGCTTGCGTGCGGGCAAGAGGTAGACGTGCACGGTGAAAGCCACCAACGCGCGGGGGACCGGACCTGCTTCGCACCCATCGATCGCGATCACGCCCTGACCGAAGCTCGATGGCTGTCCTCTAACATCCGCGGTCATGGCCGACGACTACACCGCATGGGGACCCCTCGCGCATCTCGTCGGCATCTGGGAAGGTGACGACGGACTCGACGTCGCGTTCGCGCACGCGACCGGACACGTCGGCGAGACGCCCTACCGCGAACGGGTCGTGATGAACCCGTTCGGGCCAGTCGACAACGGCACCCAGGCGCTCTACGGCCTCGACTACCGCATGTCGGCCTGGCGGGGCACCGAAACCGATCCGTTCCACACCGAAGTCGGCTACTGGCTCTGGGACGCCGCCGAACGGGCCGTCATGCGCTGCTTCATGGTGCCGCGCGGTTCCACCGTCCTCGCCGGCGGGAACGCATCAGCCGACGTCACCGAGTTCACCATGGCGGCCGATGTCGGCTCCGAGATATACGGCATCCTGTCGAACCCCTATCTCGCCCGCGCGGCCCGCACAACCCGCTACGTCTGCACGGTCACCATCGCCGGACCCGACGAATGGTCCTACGACGAGACGTCGACCATCGACCACGAACGTCACGGCGATGTGCTCGAACACACCGACCGCAACCACCTGCACCGCGTGGCGAGCTCTAGTCCCGGGTGATCGGCCTCGTGTCGAGCTTCAACAGATCGACGGTGGTGCGCCCGGCGCGCAGCTCCTCGAAGTACCAGCGTTCTTTGGCCTCGCGTTCCTGACCGGCCGCGAGCACGTCCGCGAGACGTTCGGCCGGCACGACCGTGACACCGTCGGCGTCGGCAACGATCCAGTCGCCTTCGTGGACAACCACGTCACCCACGACCGCCTGGCCGCCGACCCGTCCCGGATGCTGCTTCGTCGCGCCCCGCAACGCGATCATCGAAGAGAACACCGCGAACCCGTGCGCCTCGAGCGCGCTGACATCACGCACCCCGCCGTCGATCACCAGACCGGCGAGCTTGCGTGCTTCCGCACCGGTGGTGAGCACCTCGCCCCAATAGCCGCGCTCCGGTTCGTTGCCGACGCTCGCGACGAGCACACACGAAGGTGGAGCTTCAGCGACCGCGACGTGAATCGCGAGGTTGTCACCCGCCGCGCACGTCACCGGAAACGCCGGCGCACTGATCCGAGCGCCCCGCCACGCAGCCTTCACGCGGGCTGCCATCGCATGCCCGCCGCTCTCGCCGAGCGTCGCCGCCCCCAGCTGTGCGAACCCAGCCGCGTCTTCGCGAGTCACGTTCGCCACGTCGAACCCCCTCGGTTCGGGTCGCAACCTTGGCGGAGGGCGAGGGATTTGAACCCTCGAGGGAGTTTGTAACCCCCTACTCGCTTAGCAGGCGAGCACCTTCGGCCACTCGGTCAGCCCTCCGGCATCGGAGTATACGAGCGCCCCGCACGCCGCCCGGCCGGTACCGTTCC
>JBKQIY010000192.1:0-48286 GCA_052148155.1 Acidimicrobiia bacterium
GGCTGGGCCGCAGTTTGGCCGTCGAACGTTGCGAAGTGATGGCCCTCAATGAGCAACGTTGACAGTTGTCGATTTGCATTCTCCCTGGTCAGGTCGTTATTGGTGGCGAGTCAGCCTGTACGCCGGATTCTGTTCCGGGTTGCCCCGGTGATGGCCATCCCTCTCGGCTGACGGTTACCCGCCCGCTCATGCGGCCTACCCGAGGGTCGAACGGGCGGGCCGCCCATTCCCTCTGCTCGGCCTTGCTCCGGATGGGGTTTGTCGAGCCGCCGGAGTCACCCCCGGCGCTGGTGCGCTCTTACCGCACCGTTTCACCCTTACCTGTACGGCTCCGAGGAGCCGCCATCGGCGGTCTGTTCTCTGTGGCACTTTCCTGCGGGTCGCCCCGACTGGGTGTTACCCAGCACCCTGCCCTGTGGAGTCCGGACGTTCCTCGGTCGGGTCCCTTGCGGGCCCGGACGCGGCCATCCGGCCGACTCGCCACCGTGTCCATTGTGGCCTGCAACCCCGACGTCATGCCCGTTTGCAGACAAGTGGTCGCTTCCTGACCGACGACTCAACTCTGCCTGTGCCCTGGCCGATTGTGCTGTCACGGGACGCGGCGACGCGCCGGCCCACACGGGAGGGTGTGCCTCATGGCAATGGCATCCAGAACCATCACGAGCTGGCGGGAAGTGGGCCGCTGTAAGGGCGTCGACCCTGAGATCTTTTATCCGGAAGACGACGAGGATCCTGGCCACGAGGCCAAGCTGATCTGCTCCATGTGCATGGTCAGGGAGACCTGCCTCGAGCAGGCGATCGTCGGTCGGGAGAAGATCGGCGTGTGGGGCGGATACACGGCACGCGAGCGTCGTCGCCTCGTCCGTCAGCTCCGCCGGCGCGCTGGCTGACCGAGGTAGGGCTTCGAGTAGCTGATAGGCGTTGTCGGGCCAGAACTCGGCCGTCCGCGCGTCCTGTTGCGAATCGACCGGTCGAGCCTCCGAACGAGGAGCTGTCCGACGAGGGCTCCGCGTCGATTCCTCTGAGCCGCAAACGTCTAGGTCGAGCGGGCGCCGCGCTTGCGCGCTCACAGGTCAGCGCCGTGATGGCGCGATCAGCTGTTCGTGACGTTCACCTTGATCGTGAAGAGATTTTCGACTGTCGCGGCGTAGGTCCCTGACGTGAGGGCTTTGCCACTCGTTGCTCCCGTGTCCGTCGCGTGGATCGTGTAGCGCTGAGCGATCCTCGCGTGTGGCTGGATCACCTGGGTTATCTGTGCACATACGAAGGCGCCGATCACCGCGCCGCGCGGGCCGCGCATCGTCGGCTCGCACGACAAGGGTGTACCGAGCGTGACGGTCCCGTTGGTCGGGTTCGCGACCGTGACGGTCACGCTCATCTGTGCGCCGGCCCGGACTGAGAGTTCCGACGGCGTCGCCGACCATTCGAGCACCGATGCCGGCTCGACGGGCGGCGTCGTCACAGGCGGAGGGGGCGACATCGTCGTCGTCGGGGTCTCGGCTGAGCCGATCGCAATCGAGGCCGGCGGCGCGACGTTGCCCGATGTCGTCTTGGTGGTCGTCACCGACGCGTTCGGGAGGACGGATTTTACCTGTGTGATCTTCGGCTTGACCGCGGCTGTGGGTGGCGTCGGATGCGCGGTCGGCGGATGCAGGGTTGCAACCGCGCGCAGGTTCGACGCGTGGCTGGGCGAGTGATGGTTGTCCGCGACCGCGGCCGCGATGCCGCCCACGAGGAGGACACCCGCGACGGCGCCCGCGGTCGCAAGACGTCTGCGACGGGAACCCGGCCGCGGTGCTCCGGGTTCGACGACGATGTCGTCACCCTCGAGCCGTTCGGAGTCAACGTGTAGGACCGGATCGTCTGTCGATCTGTTTCCAACGGCCGGATCCGCGAGGAAAGGCTCCGGCCCGCCCGTCGTTGTCACGTAAGTCTCCCTGGCGCCCGCCACCCCCATGATCCCACGTCGCGGACGCCGGATCTATGGGCACAAGGTCCATACCTTGCTTCTACCTGGGCTTTGACCTGGTCCGAAAGGGTCGCCCGGTCGGCCAGTAGGCTCGCCCTTTGATGGTGTTCGACCTCCCGCCGGAGCTCGCCGAGCTCCAGGCCACAGTCCGTAAGCTGGCGCAGCACAAAGTGGCGCCCCGGGCTCGTGAGATCGATATCACCGCCGTTTATCCCCAGGACCTCTTCGACCTCTTCCGCGAGACCGGACTGCTCGGCCTCGTCATCCCCGAGGACTACGGCGGGTCGGGTGCCGGCATCCTCGGCCTCACCGTTGCCATGGAAGAGGTCGCCAAGTACTCCAATACCGCCGCGTTGATGCTGCTGCTCACGCGCCTGCCGACGGGCCCAGTCCTGATCGCAGGAAGCGAAGACCAAAAGCAGCACTACGTGCGCGGCGTCGCGACCGGGGAGATGCGTGCCGGGTTCGGACTCTCGGAACCGCAGGCCGGCAGCGACGTTGTCGGCATGCGCACCAAGGCTGTCGCCGATGGCGATGACTGGGTGCTCAACGGCACGAAGTGTTGGATGTCGGGCGTCGTGCAGGCCGACTGGTACTGCGTGTTCGCCAAGACCGGCCCGGCCGAGTCGCGTTCGCACGCCGACATCTCCTGCTTCATCGTCGACCGCGCCTGGCCGGGAGTCTCGGTCGGACGCACCGACGACAAGATGGGTGTGCGCGGCGTCGACACCGGCGAGCTCGTCCTCGACGACGTACGGGTTCCCGCGCGCAACGTCGTGGGCGAGATCGGCGGGTTCCGGCTCGCGATGCTCGGCCTGAATTCGATGCGGCCCGTTGTGGCCGCCCGTGGGATTGGGCTCGCCGAGGGCGCGCTGATGTATGCGGTCGAGTACGTGAAGCAGCGTGCGGCGTTCGGCAAGACGATCGCCGACATGCAGGGCATCCAGTGGAAGATCGCCGAACTCGCGACCGAGATCGAAGCAGCCCGCCTGCTGACCTACCGCGCCGCGGCGATGGCCGACGAAGGCAAGTACACCAAGGAATACGTGCCGTTCTTGTCGATGGCGAAGTACTACGCGAGTGAAGTTGCTGTGAAGGTTTCGGGTGAAGCGCTGCAGATGCTCGGCGCGGCCGGATATATGAAAGATCACCCGACCGAGCTCTACTACCGTGACGCGAAGCAACTCACGATCGTCGAGGGCACCTCGCAAGTACAGCTCGGGTTGATCGCACGCGGGGTGCTCGACCATGACATCTGGTGGGACTGAACTCCGCATGAACGACGTCCTCACGCCGATCCTGGCTCAGTTGACGCGCGGCACCGAGCTTTCGGCCGACGCGGTCGCCGCCGCGCTTGGCGAGCTCTTCGAGGGCCGGGTCTCTGACGTGCAGGCGGCCGCGTTCATCGTCGCCTTGCGTACGAAGGGTGAGACCGAGGGTGAGCTCGCCGCGCTCGTGCGTACGATGCGGCGGTTCGGCACGCCCGTCGAAGTCGCCGACGGCGCGATCGACACGTGCGGGACCGGAGGCGACCGTTCGGGCACGATCAACGTGTCGACGATGGCCGCGCTCATCGCGGCGGGCGCCGGCGCGCGCGTCGTCAAGCATGGGAATCGCGCCGCGTCGTCGCAAGCGGGATCGGCAGATGTGCTTGAAGAACTCGGCGTCGCGATCGACGTCGGCCCAGGCGGTGTCGCTCGGTGTGTCGCCGAAGCCGGTATCGGTTTTTGCTTCGCGCCCCGCTACAACCCTGCGATGCGCTTTCTCGGTCCGGCCCGCAAAGAAATCGGCGTGCCGACCACTTTCAACTTTCTCGGCCCACTTGCGAATCCGGCGCAAGTCCGACGCCAGGCGGTCGGCGTGTCTGACGCGGCCATGGCCACCCGTATGCTCGGCGCGCTCCGTGAGCTCGGAACCGAGCGGGCGATGGTGTTCTCCGGCGACGACGGTCTTGATGAGCTGACGACCACCACCACGAGCACGGTGCACGAGATCGCAGACGGCCGATTGCACTCGTACGCGATCGACCCGCTCGATCTCGGTATCGCCCGCTCGAATCCGTCTGATCTTGTCGGCGGTGATGCGACCACCAACGCGCAGATGCTGCGCGCGGTCCTCGCCGGAGAGAAGGGCCCGCACCGCGACCTCGTCGTGCTGAACGCGGCCGCCGCGATCGTGGTGGCCGGTATCGCGTCCGACCTTGCGGCCGGCGTCGAAGCCGCCTCGGCGTCCCTCGACAGTGGAGCAGCCGAACGGGCGCTGGAAACGCTCGTACGGGTCAGTGGCGCTGCGCACGCCGCAGAAGGGGAGGCCTGAGTGGCGCCGGTCTTGTTGTGTCCCGAGTGCGGGACCAAGCATCCCCTCGACGGCGTCGGGAGCCGTTCCGCGTTCCCGTGCAGCGGCTGTGGACGGACGCTCAAAGTGCCCGCGGTCGCCTACGCCGCCGCTGACAGGCCACTGCCGTCGGTGCCGCCACCGCCAATCGACGACCTTCCGTGGCCCGTTGCGTCAGCACCGGAGCGGACCATGGATCCGCATGCGACACAAGCCTTCTCGGCCGTGTCGGTTCCGCCCAGCGTGCCCATCGCGGGCGTCGAACCGCTCGCGCCGCCGCTCCCACCACCTGAGGTTTCGACCGCCGGAATGCCGCCATCTGCGGGTGCCGACAATGGTGGCATCAGCGATCTGACCCCGCCCCGCCTGATTCGGTTGCTGTTCTGGTTTGTCGCGGTCCCAGTTGCATTCGTGATCGTGTTCGCACTCGCGAGGACATTCGGCCTGCTCACTTCCAATGAGGTCACCGACGTGGCGTTGGCCGAAGGTTGGAGCCGCTTCTTGCCGATCGTGCGGCTGTTGCCGTTCGTCGCACTTGCTGCGGCGGCGATCGTGCAGGGCGCGATCTACGGCTTCGCGCGGCTGCGTACGAATCGACGTCGTGGGCTCGTGAGCGCGGACCCCGAACCGGGCTCGCACCCGCAAGCCCGTCAGCCGTCGCGCAACGGCGCGTAGCTTGGCAGTGCCGGCAGGCGGGTCGCGGCGACACCCACCACGTCGTGACAGCGCACATGGCGTGCCTGATGGAGCCAGCGACTCACGAGCATCAGCTCGTCGGCCTCGGCCCGCACCGGCGGCACACCGAGATCGGGAGCTTCGACCGCCGCGCCGTCGAGCTCGTCGAGCACGACACGACCGTACGCCAGCACGAACTGACCCTCGTCACTGTCGATGACCAGCCGCTGCGCGGCTCGCAACGCATCCATCGCGCGCTGCCGTTGGAGCGCCTGCGTGAGGGTCGCGAGCCGCTCCCGGGTCGCGGCTGCTTCTTCGTATCGCTCCACGTCGGCCAGGCGGCGCATGCGCGCTTCGAGCGGCGCGCACAGCGCCGCGGGATCGTCGTGAATTCCGCGGCGAACGACGTCGGCCAACGCGGCATACGACTCGTCGCCGATCTGCGCCCGGCACGGACACGACGACACCCCGAGCTGGGCAGGCACGCACGGCGGCGCGCATTCGAGCACCGCTTTGCGGGCGATCTTCGCACCGCAGCGTCGGATCGGGACCGCATCCTCGATTGCCTCGCGTGCGCGATGCGCCGCCGAACTCGAACGGAACGGACCGAGATATGAGGCACCGTCGGCGCGCGCGACGCGGCTGACGACAAGCCGCGGGAACCGTTCGTCGGTGAGCTTCAGATACGAGTAACGCCGCCACGACTTCGACTCGCGATTAAAACGCGGCTCGAGCTGTTGGATGAGACGCAACTCGCGTACGGCGGCTTCGAACGGGCCACGACACACGCGGTGCTCGATGTGCGCCGTCTCGCGCAGCAGCTGCGGCACTTTGCGCCGATCCTCGGTGGAGAAATACGAACGCACCCGGGCGCGGAGATTGGTGGCCTTCCCGACGTACAGCACCCGGCCGCCGCGATCGCGGAACAGATACACGCCGGGCAAACGCGGCAACTTCGATGTGAGCGCAAGTTTGGCGGCGGACGGATGGGCGCGCATGGTCGGCAACGCAAGCAGATCATCGAGACCCAACACACCGAACGCTGACGCCCGTTCGAGCAGGGCATGCAACACTTCCGCGGTTGCGGCCGCGTCGGCGTACGCGCGGTGCACCGGCTCGACCGCCGTTCGAAAATGACGGGCGAGCGTACCGAGCCGCAGATTCGGAACCTCGTCACGTATGAGGCGGCGCGCGAGTGCGACTGTGTCGACCCGCCGATGCGCCAGCCTCGGGTAGCCGCGCGCGGCGAGCGCGGCATCGAGGAAACCAGTATCGAAGCGGAGGTTGTGACCGACAAGCACAGCGCCGTGCGCGAATTCGAGGAACGCGGGCAGGACTTCTCCGATGCGGGGCGCGGGCAACAGCATCGCTTCGGTGATACCGGTCAGCACCGTGATCATCGGAGGGATCGGCACTCCCGGGTTCACGAACGTCTCGAACCGTCCGAGAAGTTCTCCTCCGCGCATCCGCAGTGCACCGATCTCGGTCACGGCATCGATGGCGGGTGACGTACCTGTGGTTTCGAGGTCGACGACGACGAAGGTGACCTGGGAGAGCGGCATACCCAGATCGTCGAGCGTTTGCTGACGGGGCGGGCCCGGCGGCGCGGCCGGCGTCGACGCGAAGCCCGGCAACGCCGGCGCGAGCGGTCCGGTGCACGCCACATCGACGATGATAGCGAACATCTGTTCGTAGCGAATGTATGTTCGGTGCGCGGACTTTCGTCCTGTTTGGGCGGCCGATTACGATTCTGCGCGTGTCGATGCGATATCGCTGTGGAGCGTGTGGGAATTTGACCCGTTTCGATGTGGTCGGCTCCCGGCGCACACGCGCTTTTCACCACTACAGCATCGGTGGCGAGCTGACCATCGAGGAAGAAGATGTGCTCGACGAGCGGGTCGAACACGTGACGTGTCGCTGGTGTGGCGCCTCGGGCGACTCGATCGAGTCCGTGCCGGTCGAGGAATCGGTGTGACCGGTCGGCGGCTGCCGCGCCGGGCTAGCCCTGGGACGGAGGGTCAGATGCCGAGCAGTTGTACGACCAGGCGCCGTTGCCGTGGTCGGTCGTCGAAGTCAATGCACACGATCTTTTGCCAGACGCCCAAGCACAGCTCGCCGTCGGCGAATGGAACGGTGACCGAAGGGCCCATCATCGCAGCGCGCACGTGGCTGTGCCCATTCGTGTCGGCGTTGCGCGCGTTGTGCTCCCAACTGTCGTCGGTGGGGGCGACCTGTTCCATGACCCGTGCGAGGTCAGCGTTGCAGCCCGGTTCGAACTCGATGGTAGTGACGGCGCACGTCGAGTGCGCGACGAACACGGTGCACAGCCCGTCGCGCATCCCTGCGTTGGCGATGACCTTCTGTGCGTGCTCGGTCACGTCGATCGTGTCGGAGTCGCCGCGGGTATCGAGCGTCAGATCCTCGCGCTGTACCTGCATGCTCACCTCTGTCCCTCGGAGACTGCCCGTCTCGCAGTGTACGAGGCGGCGCCCGCGCGGAGCATCTCGCGTGAACTCACAGAAGGTAGGCGCGTGACCGGGTACGTGGCCGACGTGGACCAAGGTGTCGACGTCGCCGTCTCCGATCCGATGTTGTGGCCGCTGATCGAAGTTGCGGCCGACGTGCTGAAGGAACTCGACGTCGGCGACGTGCCCTCTTCGCTGCGTCCCCTCCACGGATTCGATCGGCGAGGCATGCTCGCCGGACCCGCACCACGTCAGCTGCGGCGGGCGTTGCTCACCGACGGATCGTTCCGCGCACGGGTTGTCGAGCGGTTCGTCGCGCGCCCGGAGGTCGGAGTGGTCCTTGCGGCGTGGACGCTCGACAATGCGGCGCCGATGGCGGCAGCCGCCGTCGACTGCGGCGACCTCGCGCTGTACACCTCTGTGCTGTGGGCCGCACGACCCGAGGGTTACGCGTTCGGGCTCGGGATCGCCACTGTGCTCGACGCGCAGCGGCGCGATCGTCAACGCGATGTCGACGCCGGCAAGAGCGCCGCCCAGCAACTGGCCGCGCTCACAGAAGCGTGTCGGCGCGCCGAAACTGCGCGCATCGAGTCCGACACTGCGCTCGCGCGCGTCGAACAGGAGTTGATCCGGGAACGGAGCGCTCGCCGTACGCGTGAAGACGACGCGATCGGGGCTGCCGGTGCCGCACAAGCGCAGGTTGACGCGCTGCGGACCGAACTCGACCAAGCGCGCGCGGAGGTCGCCGAACAGCAGAGCCGGGTCGCGCGCGCGTCACAACGCGCGCATGTGCTCGAAGACGATCTGCGACGCGAACGCGCCGATTCTCGAGTCCTGCAAGCTCGAGCCGACAACGCCGAGTCGCGTCTCAGTCAGCGAGACGGACGCGCACTAGGCGACGCAGTTGCTGTCGCTCGGCAGCTCTCCGTCTCGCTCGACGCGCTGCAGCGACGCATCCGCGAAGACGGGCCCGCTGAGGGCCCGATCGTCGAATTTCCGACGGGTCGAAGCCGGGTTCGGCCGCCGGCGCCGACGCGGCGCACCCATCCGCGATTGCCGCCCGGCGTGGTCGCGAACTCGCCCGCCGGTGTCGAGGCGATGCTCGCAACGCCCGACGTCGTGCTTATCGTCGACGGCTACAACGTCGCGCATCGGGCCTGGCCGGAATCGACCGCGGGCGACCAACGCGAACGTCTCGGCATCGCCGCGACCGCGCTGTGCCGGCGTCTCGGCTGTGAGGTCGTGCTCGTCTTCGACGGCAACGGGAGCCGGCCGCGGCCCTCGCTCCGTCGCGGTGGGGTGCGAGTGTTGTTCTCCGAGGCCGGCGAAGAAGCCGACGAAGTCGTCGTGCGCGAGGTCGAAGCCCGACCCCGCCGGATACCGGTCGTGGTCGCATCGTCCGATGCGTGGGTGACGGAACACGCACGCGATCAGGGTGCCGCCGTGGTCGGCGCTGACGCGCTCGTGCGAGCGATCCGCCCCAACCGTTAGTCGCGCAACGCCAATCAGACGAAGGCGCGAGGTGAGCAACTGACCGAACCCGGACCATGCGTACCGCAAGCACACCGATCGTCGTCGACGATGATCGGCGGAGCGGTTGACCGGCCGGATACGCGCCACCGAGCGCGACCGGCTGCGCAACACGATCACGACCTCGAGGCCTTCGACCCCTCGGGACCTGGCGGAGTCGAGCCGCGCCCCCGGCGATCGACGAGACGGTCCCCGCCACCCCAGACGCGGAGCTCCACGCGAACCGTTCGCGCGGGCGACCAGAGTGTCTCAGCCGGAGAGGATCATCTGAGCATGGCAACTGGACACACAATCACGATCGATTGCGGTGACTGCGTGATGGCAGGAACTTCCGCGTGCGACGACTGCATCGTCTCATTCATCGTCAACCGCGAGCCGGGCGACGCGGTCGTGGTCGACGCGGCCGAGGAGCGCGCGCTGCGGAACCTGAGCGAAGGCGGTCTGGTCCCGCAGCTCCGTCACGCGACTCGGCCAGCGTGACGGGCTCGCCGTGACTGCTACCGGTCGGCTTTGGCGAAGTTGAGCAGGTCGATGGCACCAGTGCCGGTGGCTTTGATCCCGCGTGCTTTGATGCTCACGTCCCAACCTTCGGCACGGGCTCGGAGGGCACCGACGGTGCAGTTCTCCTTACCCAGCGTCGAGAAGGGATCGAACTTGTACAGACGCATCGCGTTCGCGTGCGACATCTTATTGATGTCTTCGTCGGAGCAGTTCGAGGCTTGCATCTGCTTCCAGAACGTTTCGGGCGACTGCGGCCAGCTCGAGTCCGAGTGCGGGTAGTCGCACTCCCAGCAGATCATGTCGATGTTCATCTTGTGGCGCATGTCGACCCCGACCGGGTCGTCGATCCAGCAGCAGATGATCTGCTCGTCCATGATCTTGCTCGGGGTGCGGTCGCCGCGGTCCATGCCCGTCCAGAAGCGGTGACGGTCGTACGTGTAGTCGATACGCTCACGGAAGTACGGAATCCAGCCGATTCCACCCTCGCTGAGCGCGTACTTCAGCTTCGGAAACTTTGTCGGCACCGTCGACCACACGAAGTCGGCGGCGGCCTGCACGATGTTGATCGGCGAGAGGGTGATGAGCACGTCCATGGGCGCATCGTCGGCGGTGATGACCATCTTCGACGATGATCCGATGTGCACGTTCACGACTGTCCCGAGTTCCTCGCACGTCGCGAAGAACTTGTCCCAATGGCCAGAATGGATGCTCGGATGACCAAGGTGCACCGGGTTCTCTGAGAACGTGACCGCAAAGCAGCCCTTCTCGGCGACGCGTCGCACCTCGGCAGCCATCTTGTCGACGTCCCACATCATTGGGATCGCGAGTGGGATGAAGCGGCCGGGATAGGCACCGCACCAACTTTCGATGTGCCAGTCGTTGTAGGCACGTACCAGCTCGACGGCGAGCGGCTCGTCTTTGAGCGCGGCGCGCGCAAAAAGCTGACCACAGAACTGCGGGAACGAGGGGAAACACATCGAACCGAGCAGGCCGTTGGCGTTCATGTCCTTGACACGATCGTGAATGTCGTAACAACCCGTCCGCATGTCGTCGAACGACTGCGGATCCATCGCGTACTCCTCGGGAGGACGCCCAGCTACGGCATTGAGGCCGATGTTGGGCATCTCCGCGCCCATGAACTGCCAGACGTCGATACCGCTGTCCTTGCGGACGAGTTTCGGCGCGCGGTCGGCGTCCTTCGCCGACAGCCGGCCCTCGAAAAGGTCGGGTGGCTCCACCACGTGATCGTCGACACTGACGAGGATCATCTCTTCGAGCCGCATCACGTCCCCTTCCAGCTATCTGACGTTGAGGTCAGTGTACGTCCCGATCATTGTGCCGTCTCAGTCCCAGACGACCGGCAGGGCGTTCGGTGCGCGGAACACCGCACCGGTGATGAACGGCGCCTCGGCGTCGGGGTCGAGGCGCACGTTGGGCAGGCGATCCAACACCTGGGTCAGTGCGACACGCGTTTCCATCCGCGCCAGGTGCAGGCCCAGACACATATGCGGACCCCACGCGAACGCGATGTGCTGACGCGGCGTGCGGAAAATATCGAAATCCTCGGCGTTGTCCCAGTAGCGTTCATCGTGATTGGCGGAACCGAGGTTTACGGCCACCACCGAACCGGCCGGGATCGGCATGCCTTCGATCTCGGTGTCGCGCGTCGCGGTACGCATGATGCCGAGCAGCGGAGGCTCCCAGCGGAGGCCTTCCTCGATCGCCTGTGTCAGCAGATTGCGATCGGCGCGCAGTGCGTCGAGCTGGTCGGGGTTGGTGAGCAATCCGTAGAGGAGGTTGCTCGACGAGCGATACGTCGTTTCGGCACCGGCCGGTAACAGCAGACGTAAGAACGAGCAGATCTGTGCATCGTCGAGGCGTTCGCTGTCGAGCTCGGCTTGCACGAGCACCGAGATCACGTCGTCGAAAGGATGCTTGCGCCGCTCGGCGATGATCGCACTGAAGTAGTCGAACAGCGCATTCGACGCGCCGATCGCACGGTCGAACTCGAAGCCGGCGCTGATCATCTCGACGGCCTGGCGGTGGAACGTCGGCAGGTCCTCGCGGGGCAGACCGAGCATCCGGGCGATGACGAGCACGGGGAACGGGAACGTCAAGCTGCGTACGAGGTCGCCTCGCTTGGCGTCGACGATCTCGTCGAGCGACTCGTCGACGACGCCGCGCACGAGATCGCGTTCCCATGTCTCCATGGCCTTGCGGCTGAATGCTTGCTGGACGAGCCCGCGATAGGTGTGATGTTCGGGCTCGTCCATCTCGAGGATCGAATGCCCGAACACCGGGCCCATGATGTCGGCGTAACCGGCCGAAGAGAACGTCTCGCCGTCCTTGAGTACCTGCTGCACCGCGTCGAAACCGTACGCGGCGAACACCGCGACTTCCTCTGCGAGGTCAAGGCTGAGGAGATCGACGTCGGCGTCCTCGGGCACCATCATCTCGCCGAAGTCTTCCCGTTTGATCGGATGATCGGCGCGTACGAGCGCAAACATCGGATAGGGGTTCTCGACGACGCCGATCCCGGCGCTGCGATTGAATTCCTCGAACGGGTCGTAGTCGGGGTTGTCGGCGTGCTCGTTTCGCTGGCTCCGAGGGTCGAACAGCCCCCCGAGGGCGTCGACGAACGATTCGTCAGCAGGTTCGTTCGGCTCGACAGTCGACACGCTGGGCTCCAAGGTTCACTGACACTGGTGTCAGGTATGACGCTACTACTGGCATCAGGCGGGCATCGACGGCCGGCCGGTATCGTGCGCGCCGCCGAGAAGCCGCTGCGAGGAGCGTCGCATGTCGTCTGTACACGTCAGCGCGGATCAAGTGTGGTTCGGTCTGCTGGTTCTGCGAGTCTCGGTCGGCGTGACGATGGTGGCCCACGGCTACAACCACATCTACCGGGGCGGCAAGATCAAAGGCACGGCCGGCTGGTTCGAGAGCCTGGGGATGAAGCCGGGAATCCTGCACGCGTGGCTGGCGAGCGTCACCGAGCTGGCCGCCGGTGCTGCTCTCGTGGTCGGGCTGCTCACACCGCTTGCCGCGGGCGCGATCGTCGGCACGCTCGGCGTCGCATTCGTGACCAATCACCGCAAGGCCGGGTTCTTCGTGTTCCGGCGGCCCACCGAGGGCTGGGAGTATCTGATGAACCTCATCGCGGCCTGCGTCGCGATCGGATGTATCGGACCGGGCCGCTGGTCGCTCGACAATGCGATCAACTTCGAACTGCACGGCTGGGGGGGCCTGATCGCGGTGCTGGTCATCGGCGTCGGCGGTGGAGCAACGCTGCTGGCAGTGTTCTGGCGTCCGCCCGCGCCGTCAGCGCCGAGCTAGCCATCGCGGCCGCCCGAACGCTGCGTCGCGAGATCTCGTTCCCGCGGTTGAGTCGATCCGGTCTCGTTCGTGTCCGACGACGCCCGTTCGCTGCTCGAGGCGCGACCCACCTGGGCCGGATACCCCGACCGGACCGCCAACGCGAACCTGCAGGACGGTTGAGACGGTCCGCGGAAGGGCGCTCGAGTGCGACCCACGCCGGACATCCGCCCGTTCGTCGCAACCTAAGGTCGCCGCCGACAGGTACTACTGCTCGTGCACTGGTCGGATCTGGCGAACGTGCGTGCGGGGGTCTACCGCAGCACGAGGTGGCGCAACTGCGTCCAGCCCCGCAGATTCCCAACCGATGGCTGCCCGGAACCTGCCGGTGTGGCTACGTGCTCAAGCGGCGACGCATGCGCCGGCTGCGCGTCGACGAACCGACGAAATAGACGAACATCGTCGTCGAGGTCACGTCGTCCGTCATGATTGAGATATGAGACCCGTCCACAACGGGCAGCCGAAATCTGGCCAAGCATGTCGACGTCCGAGACCTCGGCCCGATCGACGTCGTCGATGAACGGAAGATGCCAGCTGCCCGGTTCGACACGTCGCGGAACCGACCCTGCTACCGCGTCGCGCATGGCCTCAGCCACGACGCGTATCTCCGGTTGCGCCAGCGGCGAACAACGCTGAAGCCAAAAGCCTTCCCAGTCAGTCGCGGTGACGATCACCGTATGCCACAGGAACGGCTCGAGCAGCCGATTGACCACCTGCTTGTGCACGCCGAGCGCAGCCAGTTGGCGTGCGGAATCGACCGCCGCATCACGCGCGGTGAGCCACGTGGCCTCGGCCGCCGCGCGCGCATCGTCGTCGAGCGGCGGACCGGCCTGCATCCCTGACTTCCGGCCACCGAACTCGACGGGCAGCGCCGGGTCGACCAACACGCGCTCGATCTGACGTGCCACCGGAATCGCCCGACTCGAGGCACTGTTCCGAGAAAAGACGCGATGCGTGTTCAACTCCGCGAGCACAAACCGGTGCATCGTTGCTTCGACCGTCGTCACCCGGGAACCGTCCGCGCTGACCGAGTCGGCGACCACTCGAGCTGAAGGACCACCCATCCCGAGATTTTGTACGCGTCCGGCACCGCGCGTCGCGGATCCCCTTCGACGAGGGCAATCGCGCCGAGCACGGGCAGATCAGGCCGACGCCCACCGTCAGGTCCCCGGATGTCGTCGCGAAGCGGTCGCCAGGCGCAAGACGCAGGCAGGCCGAAAGGCGCCGCCCTTCGGATGCCTCTCGCGTCCCCGCGGCCCAGGAGAGGGACGAAAATCTCGGCGCACCCGCCGAAGATGCGCAACCATATCCGGCGCATGAAGCTGCGAGCCGCCATCCCGAGTGACGTCGAGGCCATCGCCGCGCTGCACGCACACAGCTGGCGTCACAATTATCGCGGTGCCTACCTCGACTCGTACCTCGACGGTGACGTCGTTGCCGACCGCTTGGCCGTGTGGACCGACCGGGTCGCGCATCCCGAACCGACTGACTGCACGATCGTCGCCGAACGAAACGGCGAACTGCTCGGCTTCGCCCACACCAAATTCGACAACGACGCGGTCTGGGGTGCGCTGCTCGACAACCTGCACGTCGTTCACGACCACAAGGCCCTCGGTATCGGCACCTGCTTGATCTCCGAAACCGCACGCGCCGTCCTCGCACGCCCTGCGCCGACCGGTCTGTACCTGTGGGTGCTCGAACAGAACACGGCCGCGCAGGCGTTCTACACCGCTCGCGGTGGTCGCGAAGTCGGGCGCGAACGGCGCGGGCCGTTCCCCGGCGGAGGTACCGCGTTCGGGCTCAGGATGGCATGGCCCGACCCGACGATGCTTCTTCGACCGGCGTAAGTCGCATCTCCTGCGCGACGGAGACAACGACATGTCCTGCGATATCGCGCATCACGCCGCGCAAAAGACCGCGCCCGCCCGCGTTGACGAGTGAATGCACGTCGTAGAACAGCCAGTCGTCGGCGCGGGCCGCGCGGTGGAACCAGGCCGCATGATCGACGCTGACCATGCCGGTGGTATCTCCTTCGAGGTGCAACGGCCGACCGCCGATGCCAGTCCAGTCGGTCGCGAAACCGAGCAGCGACGTATGTAGGTGCGGGTCGTCGGGGAGCACCGCGGGGACGCGCAGCCACATCCGATGCGTCGATTCGCGGGTGCCGTCGGCAGCAGGCGGCGTCGGGCCGACCGAGGCGGCGACCCAGGGCCCTGGCCCCGGTTCGACGACCAGTTCGCTCGGCGCGGGTGTCTCGCGGCGGCCGGGAAGGTCGTAGACGTACCCATCGGTGTCGGTGGTGAAGGAACACGACATGTCGAGCGTCGGCTTCCCGTTTTGGCTCGCTGCGACATGGCGCGTCTCGAACGTGCGGCCGGCGCGAATCGGTTGGACCTCGTAGTCGATCACGTTCGCCGCCAATACCGGACGCAAAAAGTAGGCGTGCAACGAATGCAGCCGCCGACCGTCGGGTGCGGTACGCGTCGCGGCCATGATGGCTTGAGCGATGACGAATCCGCCGAACAGAAAGTCGCCGAACCAATCCGGAGCGTCGCCGGCCCATGCGGTGTCGCCGGAGCCAATCTTGCGGACGGCAAAGAATTTGAGGGTCTCGGCCAGTGCGGCAGTCACATCCGACGGCACGTCGCTCTCGCAATTCGGTTCACCCATCGACCCAGCCTCGCACCAACCGCGATGACAGGCGAACCACGCTCGAACGTGTCGAGGCCGACATCGAATCGGGCCCACCGCGCGAAGACGAGAGTCGAGTCGAGCGGAAAGTCTCAGGTTGTTGTCGTGTCGGGAGGCTCGCGCGTTCGGATCTTTTCGATCACTGGCGCGAACTCGTCGATGCTTCGGACGCTGAAGTAGGAGATCCCCCAACGCTGTCGGCAGGCCCACAAGTGGTCGGCGATCTCATCATGTGTGCCGATGGCGAGAAAGGGACAGCGGAGCGCATCGTCGGCGGTGAGTCCAGAAATGTTTTTGGCGATCTGGTCGGTTACCGCGGCGCGATCATCGGTCACGACCGTGGCCTGAATCAACGCGTTGAGCTCCACCGGCGACGTTCGATCCGCGGCCGCGTCACGAATGTGCGCGACCGTGCGATCGATACGGTCGGCTTCCCAGCGCGCTTCGTGCCGTTGGCCGTCCTCGAGGGTGCGTCCGAGCATGGTCAAGCCGATCGTGTCGGCGTGCGCGGCCGCGTGCGTCAACGCCGCTCGGCCGTTGACGCCCACGAGGATCGGGAGGCGCGTCTGGAGCGACCTCATCGTGCGCGCTCCTTCCAACTGGTAGTAGCGGCCGGCACGGGTCACCGCCTCTCCGTCGAGCAGCGCACGCACGATCTCGACCGACTCCGCCAACCGTGCTTTTCGCACCGCGGGAGGATCGAAGGGGACGCCGATCGCTTGGTATTCGGTGAACGCGTGACCGGCGCCCATTCCGAGCTCGACCCGTCCGCCGCTGAGATGGTCGACTGCGGCGACCTCGCGGGCCAGGCCCACCGGCTGGTAAAAGTCGTTGTTCAGCACGAGCGAACCGACGCGGATGTGTGTCGTCGCGGCGGCCATCGCCTGCAGTAGTGCGAACGGAGCCCAACTACTTCCGACATGATCCGACACGTGGACGATGTCGAAGCCGGCGGCTTCGGCTCGCTGCACCTCGGCCCGTAACGCGTCCACGCTCCGGGTGGCCGTGACTTGAAAGCCGAACCGAAATGCCGTCACGACGCGCAGCGTAGATGCGAAACCGCGAGAGGTCCGTCGGCGCTCGACCACGGTGAGACCGGGCGGCACTTCGACCCAGCATGGCGCTTCCGTCTCGGACATGGTGTGCGCGGCCTGCCCCGGGATTCGTTCGCGAGACGACATCGAACGGGTCGGCGCAGTCCAGCCGGCCCAGCAGGTGCTGATCGGGTGTCGATCTCGGCTTCGCGCTTCGGTGACGGTTCGTCCTGTACTGCGACGTGGTTCGCGGACGCGGATGTCATGCGAACCCGACTACCCCGGGGGTGCATGGAGGCGCGGCGCATTGGATCACCGTGTCGTCGGCGTTCCACGACAACTCGGAGTTGTCGAACCAGAACCGGCGGTCGTGACCGACACCGCCATCCAGTTCGCGGCCGGGTTGAACCTTCCGGACGATCTGGAAGCGGCCCTCCTGCGGGTACGTCGATGTCGGGACCGAACACGTCCGGCTCGCCTTGTTCGGCGACGCCGAAGCCCCCGCGGTGACGATCCGGCGCGACGGGGCCGCGAACGGCGACCACCTTCGCGGAACAAGTCGTTGAGAAGCTCTCCAGCTCCGCCAAGCCCCGAGCGTTGACGGAACGACTCGGGTTACGGTCGGCACGTGCATGCTCCTCGTGATGTGGTACTGGTGTTGCTCGACAGTCTCAACCGTCACCTCCTCGGCTGCTACGGCGGCACCGAGTTCGACACGCCGAATCTCGATCGGCTCGCGGCGCGTTCGGTGCGGTTCACCAATCACCACGCCGGCTCACTGCCGTGCATGCCGGCTCGTCACGACATGTTGGTGGGCGCACTCGACTTCCCGTGGAGACCGTGGGGCTCGATCGAGGTGTGGGAAGCCGCGATCACCAGGCTGCTGCGTCGAGACGCCGGCATCTCCACGATGCTCGTCACAGATCATCCGCATCTGTTCGAGGCCGGCGGCGAGAACTATCACGGCGACTTCGGCGGGTGGGAGTACCGCCGCGGCCACGAAGACGATCCGTGGCGCACGCGCGCCGATCCGTCGTGGGTCGGCGCGCCCGCCTTACCCGCGCAGCGTGCGCCGATCCACCGTAACTACGACGCCAGCCGCACCTGGTTCCGGGACGAGACCGACTTTCCGGGGCCGCAAACGATGACGGCCGCCGCGCGGTGGCTCGACCAAGAACTCGGCGCCGTTCGTCGTGCCGAGGAGCGATCCCTGCTCGTCGTCGACGAGTTCGATCCGCACGAACCGTTCGACACTCCCGAACCGTGGGCAAGCCGTTACGACCCAGACTGGAACGGTGCGCGCCTGATCTGGCCGCCCTACGCGCGCACCGGCGCCGAATCCGGCTTGACCGAACGCGAGGGCCGTCATTTGCGCGCGCAGTACGGAGCAAAGCTTTCGATGATCGATCACTGGTTCGGTCGGATCCTTGATGTCATCGACCGTCACGACGCGTGGGACAGCACCGCGTTGATCGTCTGCACTGATCACGGTCATTATCTCGGTGAGCACGGCGGCATCTGGGGAAAACCGCAGGTGCCGGTGCATTCGGAGCTCGGGCACATCCCACTGATGATCTCCTGGCCCGGTGTCGCACCGCGCGCATGTGACGCGCTCACGACCACGGTCGATGTGCATGCGACAGTGTGTGACGCGTTCGGGGTCGCGGCGTCGCACCGAACGCATGGCCACTCGTTGGTTCCCCTGCTCGACGGTACGGCCACCAGCGTGCGCGAATGGGCGTTGTGCGGAGTGTGGGGACGGGAGGTGCATGTGATCGACGCCACCCGCACGTTCGCGAAGGCTCCCGTCGCGACGAACCGTCCCCTGTCGATGTTCTCCAATCGGTGGTCGACGATGCCGATCCGTGCCATTCCCGATTGGGGGTTCCCCAGCCCCGACCATCGTGCACGCCTCGACCGGTACCCGGGCAGCGACGTGCCGGTGATCCGTCAGCCGTTCGACCCGAGCGACGACCTTCCCTACTGGGCCTTGGGCGCGTTCAGCGGCGATCTGCTCTACCACCACCGCGAAGCCGACGCGACCGGCGAGGTGCGCGGCGCGGCCACCGACGAGGGAGCAGTCGAGATGACCGAACTCCTCGTCGAGGCGCTGCGCGCCATCGAAGCGCCGGCCGAGCAACTCGCACGGCTCGGCCTGACCTAGCTGCGCAACTCTCTGACGAGGTGGGGCAGCGCGTCACGCCAGTCGGCAACGATCCCGACATCGGCGGACTGGAAGATCGGCGCGTCAGCGTCGCGATTGATCGCCAGCACGGTGCGCGCCGCGCGCAGGCCCACGGTGTGGTTGAACTTGCCGCTGGCGCCGATACTGACGAACAAACGCGGCGCGATCGATCGGCCCGTGATGCCCACCTGGCGGGACCGGGGGAGCCAACCTTCATCGGTGACTTTGCGGGTTGCGCCAAGTTCGGCGCCGAGCAGCGCCCGAAGCGGTTCGAGCGCGTCGTACTCGTCGGGTTTCACGCCCCGGCCGACGCCGATCACGACCGCCGCTTCTGCGAGCGTGTCGAGGTCGTCGTCGCGGGTGCGGGCCAGGACTCGTATCCGTCCGCGTGATGTCATCGCGACCCGGTCAACGGCAGGTTCGGGCTCGGCTGAGCGAGGTGCGGGTGCGGTGATCATGCCCGCGCGTACGGTCGCCATCTGAATCGGCGATGTCGCCCCGATCGCGGCGACCAGCTGGCCGCCGAACGCGGGCTTCCACGCGACGAGACGCGCGTCGCCGATTTCGAGGTCGACGGCGTCGCCGGTGAGTCCGGCGTCGAGGCGCGCGGCGACGCGTGACGCGACCTCGCGACCCCACGCGGTCGAGCCGGCGATGATCGCCCACGGCACGTGCGTGCCGGCCCAATCGGTCACTGCCTGCGCGACGTCTTCTTCGATGTTGTCGCCGTCGAGGTGCACGATACGGTCGGCGCCCCATGCGCTGAGCACGTTCGCCTTGGGATCCCCCACGGTGATCGCGACAACCGAACTGCCGAGCTCCGCCGCCAACCGTGCCGCGACCCCTAACAGTTCCCGCGTCGCGTGGGCGCGGTCGGGTTCGACGACGACCGCGACCGCAGGCATGGTCGTGGGGGCGCGCCGGCCCGGAACGTGCTCGACCCGTGCGTCGAGCGTTTCTGCGCGCAACGCGCCACGCTCGCGCAGCACGCGTACCGCGGCGCGCACTTGGTGGCTGAGGGATGCGTCCGGATGCGACATCCGCGCCCGGCTCACCGCCATCACCTTGACCGGCCCGACCCACGTGGGTGAAGCCTGCGCACCCCAAGGACCCGCGCCGAGGTCGGCTGCCGTCAACCGGCGAATCCGCGCTGAGCTCACCGCGGCACGCCCGGGCGGGTCGACCTTCGTCGGCTCGCACAGCCGCTCGGCGCACGACAGCAGTGCCGGCAGCCTGACCTCGGCCTGCATCCATCCGTCGTCGTGCTCGCAGCGGGCATCGACGAGGCTGTCGGCGGAAACATTGAGATACCGCACGCCGGTGAGGAAGGGGAGGTCGAGAAGCTCGGCGACTTCGGGACCGACCTGGCCGGTGTCGGCATCGACCGAGTTCCGGCCCACAAGCACCAGGTCGAACCGGCCTTCCAGCGTGAGCGCCGCGGTCAAGGCCTTCGCGGTGGCGAGCGTGTCGGAGCCCGCGAACGCGACGTCGGTGACGTGCACGCCGCTGATGTTGACGCCCCGATCGAGTCCCCACGCGATCGCTTCGCGCAACGTGTCGTCGGCGTTGACAGGTCCGAGGGTGAACACGACGACCTGCGAACCGTCACGACCCGCGGCCAACTCGACCGCCTTGGCGACCGCGCGCCGGCAGTAGGGGTTCATCTCCAGCTCGATGCCGTCGCGGCGGAGCCGTCCGTCCGGTCCGAGCTCCATCTCCTCGAACTTGGGAATCTGTTTGACCAACACCGCGATGCGCACAGCTACTCCGGAGACAAAGCTGACTATCGTGTCAGGTTATGACACGTGAAGCCGTCATCGTCGACTGCGCGCGCACCGCCTTCGGGAAGCGCAAAGGCGCGCTCGCCGGCTGGCACCCCACTGATCTGCTCGGCCTCGTGTTGCGCACAATGGTCGACCGCAACGACTTCGATCCCGCACTGATCGACGACGTGGTCGGCGGCTGCGTCACCCAGGCCGGGGAGCAGGGCTGCAACGTCACCCGCAACGCGTGGGTCGCCGCCGGCCTGCCGTGGAGCGTCCCCGCCACGACCGTCGACCGGCAGTGCGGTTCGTCGCAACAGGCCGCGCATTTCGTCGCGCAAGGCGTCATCGCGGGTGCGTACGACCTCGGTATCGCGTGCGGGGTCGAATCGATGACGCGTGCGCCGATGTCGTCGAACGCACGCGGTGGGACCGGACCTTTCAGTGGTGACTTCCTCGCGAACACCAACAACACGCTGGGTATCCAGTTCTGGGTCGCGCAGGTGCTGGCCGACAAATGGGGAATCACACGCGACGAAATGGACGCGTTCGCGCTGCAGTCGCACGAACGCGCGGCCGCCAGCACCGACGACGGCTTCTTCTCCGGCGAGATTGTGTCCGTGCCCATCAAGGACGAGAACGGGCACCTCACAGATGCCGTGCTGGCCGCCGACGAGGGCATCCGGCGCGAGACCACGCTCGAGCGGCTCGCGGCGTTGCCGCCCGCATGGGTGTCCGACGACCAGCCCGCGCCCGCGATCACAGCGGGGAACTCGTCGCAGATGACCGACGGCGCATCGGCCATGTTGATTGCCGAACGTTCGGTGGCCGAGCGGCTCGGGCTCCCGATCCGGGCCCGCTTCGCCCATTTCGCAGTCGCGGCCGAGGATCCAGTGCTGGTGCTCTCGGCACCGGTGCCGGTCACCTACAAGATGATCGAACGGTCCGGTATGAAGCCCGACGAATGGGATGCGGTCGAATGTAACGAGGCGTTCGCATCGATCGCGCTGATGTGGGACAAAGAGTTCGAATATCCGATCGAACGATTGAATCCGCGCGGCGGCGCAATCGCGGTCGGTCACCCGCTCGGCGCGTCAGGTGTTGCCCTGTTGACTCGTTTGCTGCGCCACCTCGAAGCCACCGGCGGCCGGTACGGATTTCAGACAATGTGCGAAGGTGGCGGCCAAGCCAACGCGACGGTGATCGAACGCCTGTAGCGCTCCTTCAACGGCGACGGCAACACGTCGCGGGAATGCAGGTACACGAGATCTATCCCGTGATCTCGCTCAGCGCGGCAAGTTGCTCGCAATAGTGCGCGGGGGAGTGATGTACGAAGCGGACGTTGACTCCGGTCGCGCCGATCTCGACGAAACGCCCGAACGCGTCGGCGACGCGTTCGGGCTCTGCGATCGGATCCAGCGGGTGTTCGTTCTGCACCACGACGTCGGGTGGCTCCGAACGGGCGACCCACGTGCTTGTCTCACGGGCCCGTGCGAGCATTTCGCCGAGCTCGATCGTCCGTAGCCCGAACGGCGCCCAGCCGTCGCCGAGCTCCACCGCTCGCCGAAGTGAACGCGCCGTACGACCACCAACCCAGATCGGGAGTCGCGGTTGTCGCGCGCGCGGGTCGATGACGAATCCTTCGAAGTCGTAGAAGCGACCGTGATACGCGGGCTCCGGTTCGGACAGTGCAGCGCGCAGTGCGCGCATTGCGTCGTCGGCGCGTTCGCCGCGATTGTCGAACGGCGCGCCGAGCAACTCGAACTCCTCGCGCAACGATCCGACACCGACTCCGAGGATCACGCGTCCGTCGGTCACCTCGTCGAGTGTGCCGTAACGTTTCGCGATCGCCAGTGGATGGTGGTAGCCGAGCACGAGCACGTGCGCGGCGAATCGAATCGTCGACGTGTGCGCGCTCAGCGCTCCGAAGGTGGCGAGCGGATCCCAATAGCGTGCGCCCCGCGTCGGCGCGACGTCGACCGGGATCGCGACGTGCTCAGAGCAGGTGCAGTGGTGGTAGCCGAGCCGGTCGGCTTCCCGAACAATTCTGACAACGTCCGCGAAGGTTCCGGTCTCCTCCCAGGCCGCATGGGCGCTCGGAAGCAGGGTCAGGACCGGCGTGACGATGCCGATGTTCAGCACGGTTCGCAGGCCGGGCGCTGCCGGTCAGTCGGCCGGCGCGAGCATCCGCTCGACCGCGTTGACGAGCGCCGGAATGTGGGAAGGCGCTTCGTCGAGACGGCCGCTTTCGACCAGGTGCAGCATCGACTCGAGCAACAGACCGAACACGCCGACCGCGACCGCAGCGGCTTGCGGTGCTGACGCGGCCTGCGAGTCGAAGTCGGCCCAGATTTCGCGGACCTGCGTGGCGACTTGGCAGCGCACACGTGCCCGCAAGGCGTTGACCTCGGGTGAGGTACCGATGCCTTCGAGTAACAAGATGCGCGCCGCGGCCGGATCGGACACGAGGTAGCTGACGAACGCGGTTACTCCGACTTCGAGAAGTGTCTTGTCGGATCCGACGTTGCGGAGATCCTTGCGTACGGAATCGAGGAGACCGAGCAGCGAAGCTTGCAGCGCGGCGTACATCGCTGCTTCGCGATTGTCGAAGAACAGGTAGAACGCGGTCCGGCTGGTGTGCGCGCTTCGTACGATGTCTTCCACCGATGTGCGGTGGTATCCACGAGCCGAGAACTCGTTGATCGCGGCACGCACGAGGCGTTCGCGTTGATCGGCTCGCCGCTGTTCGGCCGACAGCCCCCGGTAGCGGCGACCCGACGCGGAGATGGTGGCAGTTGGCATTCGTGGGAGACTAGCTGGATCTTTCCGGGGTGTCTCGGGGAGCAAATTCGGCCTGGTGTGGCCGCCTCGCTACGTTTCCAGTATTGGTCGAGAAGGTTTCCATCTTGGACGACAAACGAGCCTCGCTCGCCGACGCGGTCGGCCAGCACGTACATGCCGGCGACGCGCTGCACCCGGTGGTCGGCCATGCGCGCTGGTCAGCCGCGACCCGTGAGGTGGTACGTCAGTGGTGGGGTCGCGATCCCCAGTTCACGCTCGTCATGCTCTCATTGTCGAGCCTTGGAGCCTTGTTTTTTCGCGGACACCTCGTCCGAAATGTCATCACCGGTTATTCCGGTGACACGTTCCCGAACTTCACGCCCAATCCGATCTTCGCGGGTGCCTACGAACGCGGCGAGGTCGACGTCGAGCACTGGTCGTTCCTCGCGTTCTCGCAGCGACTCGAAGCCGCCGCGCGCGGCCTGCCCGCGATCGTGACCCGTTCGATCGCGGGTTCGTCGATGGAAGCGAACGACGCATACGCACGCGTCGACTCGCCGTTCGGCGAGGTCGGACTCCTCGCGCCATTGCAGGCCGACGTCGCGCTGGTGCACGCACCGATCGCCGACCGGGCCGGAAACGTGGCGTTGCAACCACCGCTGCTCGAAGGCGTCTGGGGCGCGCTCGGCGCACGGCGCGGCGCCATCGTCACCGTCGAGCGGATCGTCGACGACATCCGGCCGTGGTCGCATCTGGTGCGGATTCCGGCGCATCGGGTGCTGGCGGTGGTGGAGTGCCCCATGGGAGCCCACCCCGGAGGCTGCTACGCAGGCTCACTGCCGGTCACCGGGTACGGCGAGGACTACGAGTTCTGGGTGGAGGCGAGGGCCGCGACCCGCAGCGACGACTACGACGCCTG
Organism: Acidimicrobiia bacterium; assembly: GCA_052148155.1. Lineage (GTDB taxonomy): Bacteria > Actinomycetota > Acidimicrobiia > IMCC26256 > PALSA-610 > JBBQER01. The sequence continues at coordinate 24,223 of JBKQIY010000192.1, forward strand.
GATCAAGCGTTGGGTGCTCGATGTCGAGTCGCAGCAGCAATGGGTCGACCAGCTCGGCGTCGAACGCGTCCAGGCACTGCGCACCAAGGCCGCGCCCGACTCGTGGCGGGCCGATCAGACGGCCTACCCTCCCGACCTCGACAGCCCGCCGAACGCGTGGGAACGCGCCGCAGTCTGGGGTGCCCGCTACTTGGCCGGCCGTGTCGTCGCGCTCGACGCCGACGCCGTCCTCGCCGGTGCCGGTGTCGCGAACCTGTCGGCGTGGCTCGGTGTGAAACTCGCACGCGACGCCGGTTCCCACGTTCAGCTGACCGCCGAGATCGGACTCTGGGGTTACGACGCGACGCCGGCCGATCCGTTCGTGTTGAACCATCGGAACTTTCCGACCGCGACGATGTTGGCAGATGCCGCGATGGTGCTGGGCACGCTCGTCGGAGGCGAGGGCACGACCACGATCGGCTGTCTCGGCGGCGCGCAAATCGACCGGTTCGGGAACGTGAACTCGACCCGCATCGAGCCGCGGCCGTTCCTCGTCGGATCGGGCGGCGGCAACGATGTCGCGAGCACCGCGACTGAAAATGTTGTCGTCGCGACGTTGACGCGCCAGCGCACCCCCGCCGACTGCTCGTACATCACGTCACCCGGCCGTGTTGTGCGCTCGTTGATCACGGATCTCGGCGTCTTGGAGAAGCTCGGCGACCTCGCGTCGTCCGAGCTCGTGTTGACCGCAGTGCCGGCCGGTGACACGCCGATCGCTGATCGCATCACCGCCGCGAAAGCCGCATGCGGCTGGCAGATCGAGGTCGCAACCAATGTCGCCGAGCTCGCCGCGCCGACCGCCGACGAGATCGGAACATTGCGCCGCTGGGACCCTCGAGGTTGGTTCCTGCGAGCCTGATAGCTCCGATTCGATCAAGTCATCGAGTTTCCGCGCGGCGGCCGAGCGCATCGGCTCGGGTCGTGGCCAGGCTCCGGCCTATGACGAAACGGGAAATCACGCGACCCGCCCCGGGCGACATGCTCATCGCCCGAACCCCGGCGACGTACGTGCCATCGGCGCACCAGGCGTGTACGACCTGACCGGTCAGCCGGATCGTCGCGCCGTCGAGGTTGCAGTCCAGCTCTACGACGTCGCCGCCCGAGAGGGCCGCGTCAGCGCGCAGTTGACAACCGCCTTCGGAGACGTCGACGACCTCGGCATCGATCACCCGCGGTTCGCTTCCTTGGCGCATGACGGTCACTTGTGTCTTCTGGTTCAAGGCCACGCGCACATGCCCACGGCGTTGAATCCGTTCGTCCTGGCCGACGAGAAGAATCTTCAGGCTGCGCTCTTCGCGCTCGAGCACCCGACCTCGCACCTTCGCGAGCCAGCGCTGTTCGCTGAAGCACACGCGCACCGGCGCGTTGGGCTTCAGGTCGACGGACGGCGCCTGCTCATCCGTGACGACCAACAGATTTCCACCCGCGCGCGAGACGCTGCCCTGCCAGACGGCGACACACCGGAAGTCCTCGATTACGACTTGTTCGCCTATCTCAAGTTCGCGCATTGTGTGCTCCGACGGCCGACCGTGTCAGGGCAAAGGTCGCCAGCCCTTCGACGTATCCACCGGATTTGTCGGCACTCGACCCGCGCTCCATTACGGGTATGGAGCCGCGGCGGGAACGGCCGACTCTCGGTCCGGCTATTCCGTGCACCGCGCCGCCCGGGACTCCTGGCACAGACAACGCGCGGGTGGGGTCGACGAACGGGTTCTGTGTGACGTCCCGTCGGATTCGGACGCCGTGATGCCCATGGCTGACGACCGCAGTCAATCTCCCGACGACGGCCACAGGTTCCGGCGCGCCATCGCCCGGCGGCTTTCATTTGCCTTTCATGTCGGACCTGATCGCGGCGCTCTCTGAGAAACGCGGCACAAAAGCCTGCAAGCAGGTCCGTTTGGACCTCCGCAAGACGTGACCGGCGACCGTCCGGTGCGCGGCCTTCAGCCGGAACGGCGGAGCGAGACGCGACGGTCGCGACGACCGAGATTCGAAGAGGGGGACCGTGTCGCGTTGCACACCGTCCCGAGCTTGTGCGACGACGCCAGCGCCGCGGTGATCGTGATATTCACCAACGCCGCGGGTCGCATTCGTCGGTGTCTCTTTGCTGTGAACGGAGCCGTTTGTCGCACGATATCCGCATGTATTCGCGGCGATGCACGGCCGCCAGCTCCCGACGGCCCGCGGACCGAACTACTGACGAATGGCCCGCCAGATTCGCTGGTGTTGCCCCGAGCTTCCGAGCCCGGACGCCAGCCCGGTCGTGAGAGATGTGCGGGTGGACAGGAACGAGATCGTGATGCGGGGACGTATCGACGGTTCCGCCAAGATCGCCGTCTCGGGCGGACCGCGTCGAATTCGCCGACGATGTGCGTCCGATGGCGTGACCAAATCATCGAACGGCGGGCGGGCCGATCCGAAGAACGCCGTCGTTGCGATATCGGCTGTCCGCAAGTTGGACAACAGTCCTCAGGGCATTGGAGCTTGGTGACGATTAGTGGTCCATGGCCCGGGTCAGTGCTGCGCGCTCATCGACCATCAACGAGGAGCCCGACCACACGGTCGTGACTCCCGCGGTCGTGGCGCGCCAGGCGATCTATGACTCGCGGTTGCGTCACGTCGCCTATGAGCTCCTGTTCCGACCGATGTCGGACGCGGGTGTGCAGTTGGGCGACGCCGACGCCGCGACCGCGCAGGTATTGCTGACTGCGTTCAGTGATGTCGGCCTCGACAACCTTGTCGGCGTGCACCGCGCGTTCGTCAACGTCCCGTACGCGTTTCTCACCGCCGGTCTGTGCTGCGCCCTGCCGACAGATCGGGTTGTCTTGGAGATCCTCGAGAATGTGCAGGTCGACCGTGACGTCGTCGAGGTCGCGCGCGGGCTCGTGGCTGCCGGCCACACCCTTGCTCTCGACGACTTCGTGTTCCAAGACGGCATGGAGGACCTGGTCGAGCTGGCCGACATCGTCAAGCTCGACGTGCTGGCTCTCAGCCCCAGGGAGTTGGGACGACAGGTCGAGCTGCTCCGCCCCTACGGCGTGACACTTTTGGCGGAGAAGATCGAGGCCGCAGGGAGTATCGACGAACTGCGAGCGATGGGCTTCGAGTACTTCCAAGGTTTCGCGCTGCAACGACCCGTCACCGTCCATGCCCGCGCCACCGGCGTCAACAAGGCTGTCCTGGTGCAGATCCTTTCGGGGCTGCACGACCCGAACGTCACCGCCGCCGATCTCGTCGACACTGTCGGTCGTGATCCTTCGATTGCGTATGCGCTCTTGCGGATCCTGAACAGCGCTCACCTGTCGTTGGAGCGGAAGGTCAGTTCGCTTCACCAGGCGCTGGTGCTTCTCGGCGTCGACGGGCTCCGGAACTGGACGACGATGATGGTCATGAGTCGCCTCGCTTGCGACTCGCAGGAAACGTTTTCCGCAGCGCTCATCCGGGCCAAGATGTGCGAGCTTTGTGCGACAGGCCCTGGCGCGGACGGCGCCGTCGCGTTCACTGCCGGTCTGTTGTCGGCGTTACCCGGCCTGCTGGAGCGGCCGTTGGCCGATGTTGTCGACGAGCTGGCACTCGCTCCCGAGCTGCGCTCGGCGTTGCTCGACGGCCAGGGGCCGGTCGGGCAGGTGCTGGGATGGGTACTCGGTTATGAGGCGCAGGACCGGGAGCTGCTCGTCGAACTCGGTGCGCCGCCCCTGATCGCACACGCGTTCATCGATGCCGTCCAGTGGTCGCGAACGTTCGCCGGCGGGCTCTCGCACTCCCGTCACTGACCAGGGTGACGGCGGGACACGAGGTCGATGATGTAGGCGGGGACCGCGACCGGATCAGTCGAGCACGGATCCGGGATCGGCGACTGCGCGACGAGGCTCACCGGAACTTCGCCGGCCCACACCGGCAGCTGAAGATCCCCGCGTTCGTCGATCGGTCCGCCGGTGCGGACTTTGGCCGCGCCTTCGCTGATCGGAAGGCGGAGGATGAGCGTGGTTCGGAACTCGTCGGCCGTCGGTGGTCGCGCGTCGGAGCTTCGACCGGGAGCGAGGTGGTCGAGGAGTCCGGCGGCGACGCGGTGCATCTCGGCGGAATCGGTGACTCGCTCGGCTCGGCCGAACAGCACAACGGATCGGTAGTTCATCGAGTGGTGAAAGGCCGAACGGGCGAACACGAGCCCGTCGAGCAACGTCACAGTCACACACACGTCGATGCCGTCGGCGAGGTGGCGGAGCATGTCGTTCCCGGCCGCACCGTGGATGTACAGATCGTCGTCGATCCGCACGTACGTCATTGGGAGCACGACAGGTCCGTGTTCGGCGACGAAACCGACGTGACAGACGAGCGCTTCATCGAGCACGGTGTTGACCAATGCCCGATGATGACTGCCGCGGTCGCGCTGACGTCTGGGCGCCGATCGCGGCGTTGAAACGAGCGAGTCGACGCTCTGATCGGTAGCCACCCGCCGAGGTTCGCATACCGACGCGGCGTCCGCTCGCATTTACGGAGCCGTCGCGGCGAGGGCCGCGTCGAATGCGGTGAGCGCATGGTCGATCTCAGCTTCGCTCACGACCAGGGGTGGCATGAAACGGACGACATTCGAGTCCGCACCACACGACATCAACACGAGGTGGTGTGCCTGCAGGCAGTGCGCCAAGATGTCGCTGGTACGCGAGGTGCCGGGCGATCCGTCCGCGTTCGTCAGCTCGGCCGCGACCATCAGCCCCAATCCACGTACGTCGCCCACGCCGGTATGGCGCGACTGGAGGTCGCGCAGCCCGTCGAACAGTCGGCGGCCGCGGGCCGCCGACCGGATCACCAGCTGTTCGTCGAGGATGACGTCGATCGTCGCGAGCGCGGCCGCGCATCCCATCGGGTTGGCGCCGTACGTGCCGCCGTGCGCGCCACGATGCCAGCGCGCCATCAGCTCGGCCCGCGCGCCGATCGCCGCGATCGGAAATCCTGACGCGATGCCCTTGGCCATCACCATGATGTCGGGTTCGACCCCCGAGTGTTCGACCGCGAACATGCGGCCGGTGCGCGCGAATCCGGTTTGCACCTCATCGGCGACGAACACGATCCCGTTTTCGGCGCATATGTCGGCGACACCTTGCACGAACGCGACCGGTGCCGGCAGGTAGCCGCCTTCGCCGAGCACGGGTTCCATGACAAACGCCGCAGTCTCGGACGGCGCAGACTGGGTTCCCAACAACAGACGGAGATCGGCGAGCGCACGCTCGACCGCGGTCGCGTCGTCGACACGCCACGCGTACGGGCGCGGAAACGTCGTTGCGAAGACGCCGGCCGGCAATGGTTGGTAGCCGGTGCGTATACCGACCTTCGACGTCGTCATCGCCATCGTGAGATAGGTGCGGCCGTGGAAGCCGCCCTGCACGACGATGACATTCGGCCGGTCCGTGGCGTACCGGGCCAGCTTGACCGCAGCTTCGGTCGCCTCGGCGCCCGAGTTGGTGAAAAAGAACGTGTCGATGCTGGACGGCGTGATCTGCGCGAGTCGGGTCGCGAGTTGTTCGGGCCGCGGATTGCGGTAGCAGTTGGCTTGTGCGTGCATGATCTGGCCGGCCTGTTCGCGGATCGCGTCGACGACGCGGGGGTGACTGTGACCGGTGCTCGCGACTGCGATGCCCGCAGTGAAGTCGAGATATTCCGCGCCGTCGGCGGTAAAGACCATGCAGCCCGAGCCCGACACGACCTCGAGATCGGTGGTGCGGAACCAGACGTCGCTCAGATGCGACCCCATGATCGATCCTCCTGTTAGCGCGTGAGCACCACGCAGCATGCGTTGGCGCCGCGTCCGACGGTGTGCGCGAGCCCGACACGTGCGCCTTCGACCTGACGAGGTCCGGCTTCGCCGCGAAGTTGGGAGACCAACTCGATGACCTGTCCGAGCGCGGAGGCGCCGAGCGGCTCGCCTTTTGACAGCAGTCCGCCGCTCGGATTGACCGGCCGGGTCCCACCGACCGAGGTGGAGCCCGATGCGAGCAGCTTCTCCTGTTCGCCCGGCTCGCACAGGCCGAGTTCCTGGTAGGCGAGAAGCTCCCGTGCAGCATCGGTGTCTTGACACTCGACGACGTCGACGTCTTCGGGACCGACGCCGGCTTCCTCGTAGGCGTCGCGGGCGGCGAGCGTCGAAGGCGGGACGATATCCGTGTCGTCGATCCCCGACAGGGGAGTGGCTTCGCCGAGCACGCTGCCGGGAAGGTGGGAACGCAAACGCGCCGACGCCAACGTCACCGACCCCGCGCTCGCGTCGGCCGCGCGCCGCAGGACGATCGCTGCTGCACCCTCGTTCGGCGAGCACAACATCCACAGGTGCAACGGTTCGCACACGACTCGCGACGCGAGCACGGCTTCGGCCGTGACCTCCTTGCGGAACATCGCGTTGGGGTTGTCCACCCCGTGTCGGCGGTTCTTGATGACGACTTGCGCGAGGTGCTCTTTCGTGAGGCCGGCCTCGCGCAGCAGGCGTTGCGCGCGCAATGCGAAGTAGGCCGGCGTCGCGGCGAGGCCGGCCTCCTCGCGCCACGGCTCGAAGAACGACGAGCGGATGATCCCCTTGGGCATCTTCTCGACCCCGAACACGAGCACGCAGTCGTATTGTCCGGCGCGGATCGCGCCTGCCGCGAGCTGCAATGCGGCACCGCCGCTCGCGCAGCCGGCCTCGACGTCGACGATCGGCATTCCGGTCCGTGCTAATGCGCCGAGCACCTTGTGGCCCGAGGCGACGCCGCCGTACGCGGTGCCGCAGAACGCGGCGTCGAAGCGGGGATCGCCGGCCTCGGCGAGCGCGGCGCGTACCGCAACCACGCCCATGTCAGTATTCGTGAGCCCGTCGAACCGTCCGAACGGATGGATCCCCACTCCGGCAATCTCGACGCCGCTCATGGGTGTGCTGCCGCCTTGAACGCCCAGGTGGTCACCGTTTCGCCGTTCTCCAACGGCAACGTTTCGGCGACAAGTCTCATACGCTGGCCGAAGGCGAGCTGGGACGGATCCGGCTCGGTCAAACGGGTGATGACACGGAGCTGCTCGCGTCCGAGTTCGACGACTCCGAAACCGAACGGAATCGTGCCCGCGTAGCCGGGTGGCGCCGCGGTCACCGCGGTCCACGCCCACAGGGTGCCCTCGGTCGACAGTACGACGGTCTCGACGTCGGTCGTGCCTGCGTACGGACACGTGTCCAGCTCGGGAAAGTGGAACCGTCCACTCGACGGCGAGTAGCCGCCGACAAGCACGATCGAGCCGTCGTCGTGCATCTCGAACAGTCCGTCGGTGATCGCGCGGGGCGGCACTCAGATCACGCCCAGCTCGGATAGCCGGTCGAGCTCGTCGTCGGGAACGTCGCAGAGCTCCCCGAGCACCTCACGGGTGTGCGTGCCGAGCCGCGGCGCGCCGGCCGGCGCGGCAGGCGTCTCGCCCACCCGCCGCGGGAACGGCGCCTGTTGGCGGATCGGTCCGATCACCGGGTCGTCGACGGTGACGAGGTCGGACCGGTCGATCATGTGCGGGTCGGCGAAGATGTCAGCCGCGGTGTACGCGGTGGCGACCGGCACGTCGCAGGCGACGCAGCGTTCCTCGATGTCACGGGCTTCGAGTGTCGCGGTCCAGTCGGCCACCAGACCGTTGATCACATCGCCGTGGGCGGCGCGATCAGCGAGCTTGGAGAAGCGCGGGTCGTCGAGGAGCTCGGATCGGTTCATCGCCTTGCACAAGCGGGCGAAGTTCGTGTCGGAGCCGGCGACGATACACACGTACTTGCCGTCGTGTGTGGGGTAGTTATCGAGCGGCGCTGAGTTCGCGAGCCGGTTGCCTTCGCGGGAACGGACGATACCCAGGCGGTCGTAGGCGGCGAGGGTCCACTCGAGGATTCGGAGCGCGCCGCCGTAGAGTGCGGCGTCGATCACCGCTCCGGTGCCGTCCCGGGCGTCTCGTGCGTAGAGCGCACTGACCGCCGCGTGGGCTGCGAACACGCCGGTCAGATAGTCGGAGATTGTCACGCCGACGCGTACCGGGGGACGGTCGGGATAGCCGGTGAGGTGCAACAGTCCGCCGTATCCGATCCCGACCCGGTCGAGTCCAGGACGGGGCGCGTACGGGCCGTCCTGACCGAACATCGAGATGCGTACCGTGATCAGCCGGTCGGCCAGACGGTTCGGGTCGATGTTCCATTGTTCGAGTGTGCCCGGCCGGAAGTTCTCGACGAGGACGTCGGACGTCGCGGCGAGACGACGGAGCAGGTCTTGGCCTTGCGCGGTGTGCAGGTCGAGCGTCACGCTCTTGCGGCCGCGGCCTTCGACCGCCCAGAACAGCGAGTATTGGCCGTCATCGCCGCCGGTGTCGACGAACGGGCCGATCTCGCGCATGAAGTCGCCGCGCTTGGGTTGTTCGATCTTGATGACTTCGGCGCCCTGCTCGCCGAGCAGACCAGCGCAGAAAGGTGCCGCGATGCGCGTCCCGAGGTCGAGCACGCGTAGCCCTGCGAGCGGCCCGGTCAACGCGTTCCCTGCTCGTCGGACTGTTCGCGCTTCGCTGCGTCCATCCCGCCCTGCTTTCGGGCGTCGAGTTTTGTCAGCGCGGTCGGTGTGTTGGACACGAATTGGTGCAGCATGAAGTGGTATTGCCAGCTCTGGCGTTGTCCCATGAGATCGACCATGTGGTTGATCGACGCCTTGACCATCTCGGCGGTGAGCGCCGGGACGAGCGCGATCTTGGCGGCCATCTCGTTGGCCGCGGCGGCGAGTTCGGCGCGCGGCACGACACGATTCACGAGGCCGTACCGTTCGGCCTCGGAGGCGGAGAACGTCTCGGCGCAGAACAAGAACTCTTTCGCTTTGCGGGGCCCGAGCTCCCACGGTTCGATGAGAAGCTCGACCCCTACCCCTGACATGCGCAGCACCGGGTTCGAGAAGCGGGCGTCGTCCGCGGCGACGATCAGATCGCACATGCAGGCGAGCATCAGCCCCGCGGCCGAGCACGTGCCCTGCACCGCCGCGACCGTGACCTTGCGAAAATCGCGGATGCGTACGAGCTTGTCGAAGTACATGGTCTGTTCGTGCGCGAGCTTGCCTTCGGGGGTGTCGCGCATCGCGGCCCAATGTTCTTCGCCGGCGAGCAACTCTTTCAGATCGTGTCCGGCGGAGAAATGTTTACCTTGGGCGGCGAGCACGACGACGCGTACCTCGCCGTCGTCCTCGGCGAGATCGAACGCTGCGTCGAGCTCGTCGATCAGTCGGCTGTTCTGTGCGTTGGCGGCGTCGGGTCGAGCGAGCGTGATCGTCGCGACCGGTCCGTCGACCGAGTAGTGAATCGTCTCGAATGCCGGGGCCACTGACTCGGATGCTAGCGGCCGTCTCCGCGGCTGCTTGACGCCTACGTGACAGTGAGGATGCCGTGCATTTGCGAGTGGATCTTGCAGTGGAACTTGTACGTTCCGGCCGCGGGCGCCGTGAACGTCGCGGTCGCGCCGGCATCCACCGTCACATCGAACGACTTTCCGTCGTCGGAGGTGACGGTGTGGGTGACGGTGTCATGATTCGCGACAGTGACGGTCGAGCCTGCCTTGACCGGTGTGGTCGTGAACGTGAGGTTCTTGATACTCACGCCGGCCGCGCTGGCCGACCCGCCGCTACTGGCGCAACCGGCGAGCACGAGCACCAGCGCGCACGCCACAGTGACGACAACCGTGCGTGACCTGAAGGAGCGGGGGAGTGTCTGCATGCCGGAGGATACGGTCGCCTCCGGCGAAACGTTCAACGAGGTTCGCGCGGAAGTCCGAGGACACGCTCACCGACGACGTTGCGTTGGATCTCGTTGGTGCCAGCCCAGATCGAGCTGGCCTGGTAATAGAGCCAAGACCGCTGCCATGCGCCGTCGCCCGGGTTGTCGTCGGCGCCTCGCCACAGCGGCTGCGCCGGTCCGAGTACCGCCATCGCAGTGTCGTGCAGCCGCTTGCTCATTTCACTCCACCAGAGCTTGTTGATGGCGCCGACCGGGCCCGGGTCTTGGCCCTTCGCGGTGCGCGACACGGCACGCCAGTTGTGAAGTTGGAACATTCGCACTTCGACGAACGCCTGCGCGAGTCGGGGCGCGAGCCGCGGGTCGTCGAATGCGCCGCGTTCGAGGCCGAGGCGCCACAACTCGTCGACGAGTTGGGCGTGTACGACCAGTTGGCGCGGGTTCACGCCGCGCTCGTGGGTGAGGGTCGAGTTGGCGATGCGCCAACCCTCGTTGATCGGGCCGACGAGCTGGCCGCCGGGGACGAACACATCGGTGAAGAACACTTCGTTGAATTCGGACTCGTCGGTGATCTGACGCAACGGTCGCACCTCGACGCCCGGCGCGTGCATATCGACAACCAGCGCCGAAATGCCCTTACTCTTGGGGGCGGCGGGATCGGTGCGTGCGAGGCACCAACCCCAGTCGGCGAACTGTGCGTAGCTGGTCCAGACCTTCTGGCCGTTCAGCACGAAGCCGCCGTCGACCGCCTCGGCGCGTGTCGACAGCGACGTGAGGTCGCTGCCGGCGCCGGGCTCGCTGAACAGCTGGCACCAGATCTCAGACGCGTCGAGGATGCGGGGCAGCCAACGCGACCGTTGTTCGGTTGTGCCGTGTGCGAGCAGCGTCGGGCCCACGAGGTTGACGCCGATCCGGCCCACGAGCTCAGGAGCGCGGCCGCGGGCGAGTTCCTCGGTGACGATGTAATGCTCGATCGGGCCCGCGCCTCGGCCGCCGACCTCGCGCGGCCAACCGACGCCTACCCAACGACCCGCCGCGAGCTTTGCCTGCCACACACGACCGAACGCGACCTCGTCGGCGAGGTCGTCGAACCGGGGCGGCAGCCCTTTGCCGTACTCCCACGGCAGGTTGGCGCGCAGCCACTCGCGTATCTCCTCTCGCAGTGCCGCTTCGGCGCGTGTGGCCCGCAAATCCATCAGTACACGATCACGCTGCGGGCGACTTCGCCCGCTTCCATCGCACGAAACGCGTCGTCGACCTCGTCGAGTGCGATGCGGCGGGTGACGAGCGCGCCAAGATCGAGGCGTCCGGCGCGGTGGAGTCGCACCATCTCAGGAAAGTCGCGGCGGGGATCTGTCGCGCCGTAGACACAGCCGCGGATGGTTTTGGCGTCGACCATGAGCGTCATGGCGCCGATCGAGACCATGTCGTCGAAACGGCCGGCGCCGACGATCGTGACGGTTCCGGCCCGACGGGTCATGTCGAACGCCTGGCGGATGGTCGCCGACGTGCCGACGACCTCGACCGCGTAGTCGGCACCGCGACCTTGCGTGAGTTCGCGCACGGCCTGCACGGCGTCGGTACTTGATGCGTCGACGACCGCGGTTGCGCCGCAGGTGCGCGCCAGCTCGAACTTCGACGGGTAGCGATCGACCGCGATGATGGGTTCGGCGCCGGCGAGGCGCGCGCCTTGAATTGCTGCCAATCCGACACCGCCGCAGCCGATCACCGCGACGCTCGCACCTGGCTCGACCCGGGCGCTGTTGCAGACCGCACCGACGCCCGTCACGACGCCGCAGCCGACGAGTGCACCAAGGTCGAGTGGGAAGTCGCGGTCGATCGCGATGCAGGCCGCTTCGGGAAGGATGGTTTCTTCACCGAAGGTTGCCGTCCCAAACGCCGCGAGCAGCCCTTCCCCGTTGGGGTCGGTCGCATAGTGCGACGCGAAGGCGTGGTCCATGCCACGTTCGCACAGCTCGGGATGCGCATGCAGGCACTGGAAACACTGCCGGCACGGTGCGACCCACGACAACACGACGTGATCGCCGGGCGAAACGGTCGTGACGTCGGCGCCGGTTTCGAGCACCACGCCGGCGCCTTCGTGTCCGAGCACTGCGGGGAGCGGATGGGGGATGGTTCCGTCCTGGATCGACAGATCGGAACGGCACACGCCACTCGCGGCGAGACGGACGTGCACGTCGTGTCGCCCGAGGTCGCGCAGCTTCAGTTCGGTGACCTCGAAACGTGCGCCGGCCGCCCGCAGCACCGCTGCTTTCACGCGTGCACGGGGAACACGAGCGGCAGGTGGTCGGCTTGACGGATACCCGCCGAGAAGTGGATCTCGGTGCCGTCGACGATGTTGTATTCGGGGATGCGCTTGTGGAACTCCTCGAGCGCGACGCGCAGTTCCATACGTGCGAGGTGCGATCCGAGACAGCGGTGGGCACCGCCACCGAACGCGAGGTGGCGGTTGGCGCCCCGATCGAGCATCACGTCGGCTGACGAGTCGAACTCTGCCTCGTCGCAGTTCGCGGCGCCGATCATCAAGGTCGCGCTGTCACCCGCACTCATCTTCACACCGCCGAGTTCGTAATCCTGGGCGATGACTCGTGGCACCATCATGACGGGTGTCTGCTGGCGGAGCATCTCTTCGATCGCCGGGGACATGAGCTCGGGGTCGTCGACGATTGCTTGGCGGCGGTCCTGATGTTGTGCGAGATACGCGATCATGCAGTCGAGGGTGGCCGTCACCGTGTCGAGACCGCCCAGCAGCAGCAGGTGGCAGATCCCCAGCTTCTCGGACTGGGTTAGTGGCCGCCCGTCGACTTCACCGGTCCCGATGCGGCTCAACAGCCGGTCGTCGGGATGCACGCGCTTTTCCTCCAACGCGGCGACGAAGTAGTCGTTGATCGCGCGGCCTGCGGCCATACGTTTCTGTTCGGTTTCTTCGGCGGTGGCTGCCACCGGCCGGATCGTGTCGTCGCGCCAGCGCAAGAAATCGCCAAGGTCGCTTTGGGGCAGGCCGACCAGCGCGAGGAAGATCGTCGACGGCAGCGGTGTCGCGAAGTCTTCGTGGAACTCGCACGCACCACTGTTGGCGAAGCGGTCAATGATCTCATTCACGAGTACACGCGCTTCGGGCTCGAGCGCCGCCATCTTCTTCGGCGAGAACTCCGGGTCGAGCAGACGCCGGTACTTGGCGTGGTCGGGAGGGTCGACCGAGAGGGGAATGAGGGGCACATCGTTGCCGATGTTCACGACGTCTTTCGACGAGAACACCTCCGGATGTTTGAGCGCCCACAGCACGTCGGCATAGCCGGCAACGTGCACGCTGTGCCCGCCGAACATGCCCGCAGCGCGATGCACCGGACATTGCTCGTGGACCTCGTGGTACACCGTGACGGGGTCGTCTGCGCAACGCTGCGAGAACAGGTCGGCGATGATGTCATCGTTCGACGACGTGTCATGGGTCGGTGCTTCGTACATCAGGCCTCCGTGGATGATGCGTTGACAGTTTCAGTGTCGCGTCCGGATCGCAACACCGTGCCCGGTGCCGCGCCGGTATAGACGGAGTCGTGCACAATCTCGGTGCCGTTCACGAGCACGTGCACGACACCGCGCGACTCGGCGACGATCCGGCTCGCACCGCCCGGAAGGTCGTCGTAGGTGCGCTCGCCGATCGGCCCGATCGTTTCGGGATCGAAGCACACAAGGTCAGCGAACGCGCCTTCGGCGATACGACCGCGGTCGCGCAGTCCGTACAGACGCGCCGGCTTGTCGGACAGCAACCGCACCGCTTCTTCGATCGGGAGGTAGCCGTTGCGGACGGCGTCGCCGACCACGAACGTCGAGTACGCGGCGCCGCTCATCATGTCGAGGTGTGCGCCCGCGTCGGATCCGCCGATCATCGCCCGCGGATCGCGCCAGACGTCGACGCGCATCTTCCAGGTTTCGGCGGGCTCGGGCCCACCGAAGTCGGGGCGCAGACCGGTGCGGAGTTCGTCAGCGACCACGATGTCGAGCAGCGCGTCGAACGGCGACTTCCCCTGCTCGGTGGCGATGTCGCCCACATGGCGGCCTTCGAATGCGTGCGTGCGCGGCGTGAACCCCTCGATGATTTCCAGCCGTTCCCAGCGTGCGAGGTTCGCGAGGACGCCCGCTTCGGGTGAGTGGGCCTGCTCGTCGAGTCGGGCGCGGACGACGGGATCGCTCAGGGCCCGGATGCGTTCCGGTACCGGCAATCCGATCGTTTCGCGCCAACCGGGCAGTCCGTCGAGGACGAATCCGGAAAGGAAGGACAGACGGATCTTGATGCCCTGCGGCAGGGTGAGCGCCACGACACGCGCGCCGCGTGCCGCGGCGCGCGTGCCGGCATCGAGTTGCGCGTCGTGCATGCCGCCGCGGGCGACACCGAGCACGTTCCAGTTCAACGGCCGGTCGGCGGCGAGCGACATCGAGGTCATCAGGTCGACCTCGTCGTCGGAAAAGCCGTTGAGACATCCTGCGATGATGCACTCGAGCTGCGTGCCGGGATGGCTGCGTACCGCGCCCGCCAGGCGGAGCAGCTCGTGTCGGGTCGCGGCACGCGACGGCACCGGATTGCCATCGCCGTCGTTATGGGTCGGTGCCTGCGACGTGGAGAATCCCATAGCGCCCGCGTCGAGCGCCTCGTGCAACAGCCGTTCCATCTGTTCGATCTGGTCGTCGGTGGCTGCTTCGCCGACCGCGTCTGCGCCCATCACGACCCGTCGCAGCGCCGAGTGTCCAGTCAGGAAACCGGCGTTCACTGCGGTGCCGCTGTCCTCGACGCGTTGGAGATAGTCACCGAACGATTTCCAGTCCCACGGCAGACCCTGTTGCAATGCGGGCAGCGGAATACCCTCGACCCGCGCCATAAGCCGCGACAGGTAGTCGACGTGTTCTTCAGTCGCAGGTGCGAGCGTGAATCCGCAGTTGCCGCCGAACACCGTCGTGACGCCGTGCATCGGCGACGGGCTCGCGGTCGCGTCCCACAACAGTTGCGCGTCGTAGTGGGTGTGCAGGTCGACGAAACCTGGCGCGACGACCAGGTCGGTCGCGTCGAGGGTGCGAGTCGCGCTCTCGTCGACGTCGCCGATCGCGACGATGCGTCCGTCCCGGACGCCGACATCGCCCCGTCGGGATGGCGCGCCGGTGCCGTCGACGATCGTTCCACCGTTCAGTTTCAGGTCGAGCACCTCAGGCCCCTTTCTCGGCGGCTGGCAGTTGCAGCTCTGCGGGCACCGGATGACGAAACAGGTTCGATGCGTTCTCCCACGTGACCTTGCGTACGTCGGTGGGCGTGAAGTCGCACAGCCCGTCGGCTGCTCGCAGCTGGGTGTCGGGCCACGTGGAGTCGGCGTGGGGATAGTCGCTTTCCAAGCAGATGTGGTCGATGCCGATGTGCTCTCGCAGCGACATGGTCGATGGGATGTCGATCGTGCAGAACCAGAAGTTGCGCCGCAGCGCGTCGGTGGGTGCGAGGTTCGGGTCGTCCCAGCCGGCTGAGCCGACGGCGGAATGGTCGAGGACGTAGTCGATGCGGTCGATCAGCATCGGGACCCAGCCGATACCGCCTTCCGAGAATGCGACGCGGATTTCGGCAAAGCGAGTCGGGATGCGCGCCCAGAGCCAGTCGGCGGCGGCCGCGATCGCGTTCACCGAGAACAGCGACGTGTACAACTCGAGCGGCGCGCCGGGAGAGCGGGCCGCGGTCCACGACGACGAACCGTTGTGGAGGCAGATGACGGTCTGGGTTTCTTCGCACGCACGCAGGAACGGATCCCAATGGTCGGTGTGTACCGACGGCAACCCGAGGTCGACCGGGTTTTCCGGGAAGCTCACGGCCTTGAAACCGCGTTCGGCGTTGCGGCGCACGTCGGCTGCGGCGATCTCGGGATCGGGTAGCCACGCGAGTTGCAGGGGGATGATGCGGTCGAGGTGAGGTCCGGCCCACTCATCGATGTGCCAGTCGTTCCAGGCCCGCAGGCAGGCAAGACCGAGCGTCGCATCCTTGCTGTTCGCGAAAATGGTTCCTGCGAATCCCGCGATCAGCGACGGGAAGCACAACGTCGCGTAGACGCCGTCAAGATCCATGTCGTGAATGCGCGCTTCGACGTCGTAGCATCCGCGCCGCATCTCGTCGAAGCGGGCAGGTTCCATGCTCCACTCGTCTTTCGGGCGACCGGCGACC
Source organism: Acidimicrobiia bacterium (assembly GCA_052148155.1). Classification (GTDB taxonomy): domain Bacteria; phylum Actinomycetota; class Acidimicrobiia; order IMCC26256; family PALSA-610; genus JBBQER01. The sequence continues at coordinate 40,220 of JBKQIY010000192.1, forward strand.
GCGTTGAGCCCAACCTGCGGGTAGAAGCCGTCTTCGTAGACCCACGTTTCGCGATCGTCGTCGAGGGTCACGACGTGCGGCGCCCGCTCGGCAAGCGCGGCCGGAACGCGGCCTTCGAACAGATGCGCGGGTTCGATGAGGTGATCGTCGACCGAGATGATCGTGTAGTGGCGGGGCCGAGGATCGGGTTCGGGCAAGAACGTCGCCGACGTGTGCGCGGCCTCGTCGTGCGGCTTGCCGCCGGATGCCTTGTGGAGGTGACGCATGACGCGATCGCTGACAACCATCAGCTGAGTCCTCCCCAGCAGAACTGCCAAAGGTATTCAGCCTGCTCGTCCGCGTCGGCGACGCGGCCGACGACGACGTCGTCGATTCCGGCCAGGATCACCCGGAACATCGTCTCGGCGTCGCGGCGCGGGTCGTGGGTGTCGGTCGCCGCCGCGATGTGCTCAGCCAGCAACTCGACTAGGGGCGCAAGCGCGACGCGCAGCTCGAGCGGATACTGCTCGCAGAGGCGGCGATGCTCGCGAACAAGGACGCTCGCGTAGCCGAGCTGGCCTGACTCGGAGATCAGCGCGAACAGTTCGGTGACGCATGCGTGCAGCGCGGCGGCCGGGTTCTCGCGCTCGCCGACCCGTTCGGTGAGCGCTCGAGCGCCGATCTGGCTGTCGTCCTCGATCAGCGCGAGGAGCAGTTCGTCCTTGCCGGGGAAGCACCGGTAGAACGACTTCAGCGAAAGGTTCGCGCGTGCTGCGATCTGCGAGACGGTGAAGGCGGCGCTGGTGGTTTCGCTGGCGAGTTCGCGGGCCGCGGCGACACAGCGCTCCATCCGCTCGACGTCGCGGGCTCGGGCGTCGGCGAGGGTGCGGCCGAGCGCACGGTGCTGCCATCCGGCCGGGGCCGCACCGGCCGGCGCAGACCCGTCAAATTCAGGACTCGCCGTCTGGGAGAATGTCATTCTCCGAGACTATCGGCGTCTTGGCCGTCCGAGGCAAGGGTGAAGACGCCAATGTCGGCTCGCCGATCAGGCGTGGTCGCGGGAGCGGCGGGTGGCGACAAACTCCGCGACTGTCAACAGCGCGAAGGCGGGGAGCGCGATCGCGAACGCGAGCAGCGCGCCTTCGCGGGCGGCGGCCGCGAAGATGCCGGCCGCCGGGTGGCCGGCGATCAACTCGTACAGCCCCATGGCGCAGGCGAAGATCATGTAGCCGCAGGTCATCGTCACGACGACGTGCCACGCGAACGCTCGCGGATGGGCGCGCGCGGCGCGTACTCCGGCGTGCGGCTCAGGACGGTCGGGCCAGTCGCCTCGCCGACGGGCTTGCCAGGCGATCATCACCGGACCGACGAGCACGGCGTAGAACACGGCCAGCGGCACGATGACCTGCTGCACGATCTGGGTGAAGCTCTTCCCGCCGCCGAGCGAATTCTTCGGCTGACGCGCGCCTGGGCCGCGCAAGAAGAACGTCCAGCCGCGGATGAAGAAATGCCAACCCGCCCACAGCCACAACGCGAACAGCAACCAGCGGCTCCACTCGGGACGCATGGCGACCCGGAAAATGTCGCTCAGGGTCGGCCATTGATGGCCGCGCAGGGTGAGACCCAACGCTTCCACCACAATGACCGCGGCGAACAGCACCGCCCACGCGACGAAGCCCATACGCGATCCCCCAGTGTTGCGGGCCAGTGCAGCGTGCTGGCCCGGGACGGCCGTGATCCGCGGCCCGGCATGGGGCTGGACCTCGTTGCGGAATTATCGTTGTTCCAACGCCACGTATTTGCGTTCAGTGGCGCCGGTATAGATCTGGCGCGGTCGACCGATCTTGTTCTTGGGGTTCTCGTGCGCTTCCTTCCAGTGCGCGAGCCAGCCTGGCAGGCGCCCGATCGCGAACAGCACCGGGAACATGTTGGTGGGGAATCCCATCGCGCGGTAGATCAGACCTGAGTAGAAGTCCACGTTGGGGTACAGTTTGCGTTCGATGAAATAGTCGTCGGTGAGCGCGACCTGCTCGAGCTCCAAGGCGATGTCGAACAGCGAGTCGGTCGAGCCCAGATCGGCCAGCACCCGCTCCGCCGTGGCGCGCAGAATGCGAGCGCGCGGGTCGTAGTTCTTGTAGACGCGGTGGCCGAAACCCGAGAGGCGGAAGTCGTCGTCGGGATCCTTCGCGCGTGAGACGGCACGCTGAACGTCGCCTCCGTTGGCACGGATGGTCTCGAGCATCTCAATCGCGGCCTGGTTCGCGCCGCCGTGCAGCGGTCCCCACAGCGCGTCGGCGCCGGCGGCGATCGACGCATAAATGTTCGCGTCCGACGACCCGACGAGACGGACAGTGGATGTCGAGCAGTTCTGCTCGTGGTCGGCGTGCAGGATCAACAGCTGCTTGAGCGCGTGCACGACCGTTGAGCTCACCTCGTACGGCTCTGCCGGCACGGCGAACATCATCCGTAAGAAGTTTTCGATGAGGTCGAGAGAGTTATCGGGATAGAGGAACGGCTGCCCGATCGACTTCTTGTAGGAGTAGGCCGCCACGGTGGGCAGCTTGGCCAGCAGCCGGATGATCGACAACTGCACGTGATCAGGATCGTGGGGGTCTTCGCTCGTCTGGTAGAAGGTCGCGAGCGCGTTCACGACCGACGCGAGCGTCGCCATCGGGTGCGCGTCCTTCGGGAAGCCGTCGTAGAAGCGCTTCACATCCTCGTGCAGCAACGTGTGCTTGCGGATCTGGCGACTGAAGTCGTCGCGCTGAGCGCTGGTGGGGAGCTCACCGTAGATCAGCAGGAACGCGGTCTCCAGGAACGACGGATGCTCCGTCTCGGCGAGATCATCGATGTCGTAGCCGCGGTAACGGAGAATTCCGGCGTCACCGTCGATGTAGGTGATTGCCGACTCTGTCGCGCCGGTGTTGACGTAGCCGTAGTCGAGGGTGATGAGACCGGATTCCGCCCGCAGCTTCGAGATGTCGATCGCGCATTCGTCCTCAGAGCCACGGACGATAGGGAGCTGAATCTCCCGACCGTCCCACTTCAGTACTGCGAACGGTTCGGACATACAGCAGCTCCTCGGTTGTTTCGCGCACCATGAATCTACCGGCGCCGGGCCGCCCGCCAGACGCGTGACGCGCTCCTAACAGATTCCTTGGTGTCATGTGACGTGGAAATCGAGGTGGCCGGGATGCCAGACTCGCCGTCCCATGGACTTCGACCTCTCCGACGATCAGGTTGCACTGCGGGACGGCGCCCGGGAGTTGCTCGACGGGTTCGCCTCCCCCACCCAAGTGCGGGACCACGCCGGCACCGACGCCGCCTACGACCCGACGCTGTGGGCGGCGATGGCAGAACAGGGCTGGCTGGGAATCGAGGTCGACGAGGCTCGAGGTGGCGTCGGCCTCGGAACGGTCGAGGTCGCCGTCCTGTGCGAAGAGCTCGGCCGGCATGTCGAGCCGGCACCGTTCGTGTCGACGGTCCTCGCAATCGACGCATTCGCGGCCGCCGGCGAAGACTGGTGGGTCGATCGCCTCCTCGGAGGCGACGCGGTCGCGTGCGTCGCGTGGGACCCCGCTGCGCCAGTGCCGTACGCGCCGTCGGCCGACGTTGCGGTCGTGATCGCCGACGACGGCGTGTACGCGATCGATCTGCCCGAACGGCCGCGCCGCCAACCCGCGATGGACCTCACCCGTGAGCTCGGATGGTTGGCGTTCGATCCTGCTCGAGCCCGCAAGCTCGGTGACGCCGATGCCCGCGCCCGGCTCCTCGATCGCGGGGCGACGTTCACCGCGGCGGATCTCCTTGGCAGCGCGTCTCGGGCGCTCGAACTGACAGTGGAATACGCGAAAGAACGCGTGCAGTTCGACCGACCCATCGGCTCGTTCCAAGCCGTGAAGCACCGTTGCGCCGACATGCTTGTCGACGTCGAAGGTATGCGCTCGACGGTCTACTGGGCAGCTTGGTGTGTCGGCGCCGATGACGAAGAAGCCCATGTCGCGGCGTCGACCGCCAAGACCTGGTGTTCCGATGCATCAAAGCGCGTGATGAGCTCGGCGTTACAGGTGCATGGCGGGATCGGATTCACCTGGGAGCACGACCTGCACTTCTTCATCAAGCGCGCCCAACTCGACCAGTTGACGTTCGGCGACGCGACCTATCACCGGGCGCGGCTCACGTCGTTGTTGCGGCCGCGAGTCGAAGCCGGGGAGAGTGTGGTGTGAAGTTCGATCAGCCGCCCGACGACGTCGAGTGGAACAACTGGGGCCCGCCGGTGCGTGTGTCCATCGATGCGGGGCCAGTGATGCTGTTCGCCCGTGCGGTCAAAGACGATGCCGCCGTCTACGCCTCCGAACGAGCCGCACGCGACGCGGGCTTCGAACGCGTTCCGGTTCCGCCGACCTATACGTTCGTGATGGCGCATGCTGGAACGTTCTCCGACATCCAACCAGCTGACGGCACCGGGTCGATGTATCCGAGCTCGGACGCCGACTCGGCGAGCCGGATCGGACGGGACGGACTGTTCCTACACGGCGAGCAGCACTTCACCTACCACCGACCGGTGTACGTGGGCGACGTGCTCGAGGGCCGGCTGCGCATGTCGAAGCCGATCACGCGTATCGCGCGGCGCGGCCCGATGGAAGTCACCTACTTTCAAACGGCGTGGACCGATCTCGAGTGCCGACCCGTCGTGGACGAGCGCATCGTTTCGCTCTTCTTTCCCGGCGTCTGATCGCACACGATCAGACGCCGGCCGTGACCTCGCAAGCCACGGCCGGCGTCCTTGACGGGCTCGACCCGGGGGAGCGGTTCGAACCCGACAGCGTTGCGTTCGATCTTCTTGGACGCCGCGACCGCGACCGCCGCCAGTGCGCAACCGCGACGTCTCGGCTCTCGAACGTGCGAATCGCAACGATCTGTCGAGTTGTGTTCCTGCCGCGTGTATGGACCGAGTGTGTCGCCGGTTCACTTGGCCGATCAGGAGAGAACTTCGGTCACATTCAGTGAACCCCACGGAAGTGGGCGCCGTAAGCTCGGAGCGTGGCAGACCCGCAACCTGCGCTGGCAACCGACGACGGCGTTCGCGCCGTCTATGCCGCCCACGGTCCGGAGCTGTATCGCTTTGCCATGCGTTCGTTGGGTGATCGGGGCTTGGCCGAGGAAGCCGTTCAGGAGACATTCGTGCGTGCCTGGCGGGCCGCCGACCGCTTCGACGACGCGCTTGGTTCGCTCCGCACCTGGCTGTTCGCCATCGTCCGCAACGTCGTGATCGACCTATCGCGGGCCCGGGCGGTGCGCCCCGGCCTGTCGCAGGTCGATGCGGAGTCGGATGACGGACTCTTCGTCGACGAAGCCTTCGACCAGGTTTTGACGGCATGGCAGGTCGAAGAGGCACTGTGCATGCTGAGTGACGAACACCGCGCCGCGCTCGTCGAGGTGCACTACAAGGGCCGGGCATACGGCGACGTCGCGGTCAGTCTCGGCGTGCCGGTCGGCACGGTGAAGAGCCGCGTGTACTACGCGCTGAAAGCGATGCGTCTGGCGCTCGAAGAGTTGGGGTGGGCCCGTGACGACTGATCCGTGCCGCGACTGGCGCGGCGCGCTCGGAGCCGCTGCGCTCGGCGGGATCGATCCCGCGGAGGCGATCGCGCTGCAAGCGCATCTCGACGGATGTCCCGCCTGCCGCGCCGAGTTGCGCGACCTCACCGCAGTCGCGCGAGCCCTCGCCGCCGTCCCGATTGAACGCGTGACAAGCGCTCCGGCCGAACCCTCGCGCGCGCTTGGCGATCGCGTGTTCGAACGCGTCGCTCGCGAGCGCGACGTACGGCGCGGACGCCACACCCGCCGAGTGCTGGTCGGTGCCGGCACATTCGCAGGCGCAGCCGCCGCGGTGGTGGCCCTCGTGCTGCTCCTCGTCAGCGTCGGTGGACCGGCTTCGGGCACGAAGGTCGTCCTCACGAGTCACCTGGGTGCCAGCGCGAGCGCGACGCTGCACGCCGAATCCGTGGGTACTGAAGTCGACATGAAGTTCGCGGGACTTCGCCCCGGCCGCTACTACTGGCTGTGGCTCACCGGTGCCGACGGCGACCGCATCGCGGCGGGAACGTTCAGCGGGTCTCGCCACTCGACGGAAATCCGGCTCACGGCTGCGCTCCCGCTCTCCGAGGCGCGCCGGATATGGGTGACCGACGACCACCGAGCCGTCGTGCTCGATGCGAAGCTGCCGACCAGCTCGCAACAAGGTGCCGCCCACACCTAATGTCCGCGGTATGCCGCAGAACGTTCCTCCCTTCGAGTTCTCCGACCGCGCCAAGCAGGTACGCGCCTTCGTATTCGAGTTCTGGTGCGAACACGGCCGCGGCCCGACCCTGCGCGAGGTCAGCGAGGCGACCGAGCTCGACCGCCGTCGCATCATCCAGGCCTACAAGGAACTCCAGCTCGGAATCGTGATCACAGTCGACGAGAACACACAGAACTGCAATCTGCTGAAGGCACCGCCGTTCTCTTCGTACCCATCCCAGGTGCGCGCCTATATCGACGACGAGTTCCACTCGTTCGTCGGCTGCGCGAGCGAGGCGGTCGCGTTTTCTCATATGCCGCCGTTCAAGGACAAGACTGTACGGCTCGAATCGCACTGCGCATGCTGCATGGCGCCCGTGACGCTCGTCTCGAGGAACTTCGAGCTCCAGTCAGTCAGCCCGCCCGGCGTGTTCCTACACCTTTCGTTGTCGCCGTACGACTGGAACAACGTCGATATGGTGCGCATGTGCGACGCGATGAACTACGTCATCGACGCCGAGCACGCTGAACGTTACGAACGGCAGACGTCGACCCGCGGTGTGCTCGTGAACCTGGATCAGGCGAAGATGTTCGTCCAAAACGTGGCGAAGGAACGCATGTGGAACTACCACTGGGCGCCCGGCACGATGAATCCCCGCGCCGTGATCAAAGGCTTCCAGATGATGGGCGTCGACACGACCCCGTGGGGCGAGTAGCCCTCAACCGGCACATCAACGCGCGATCGCGCCGAAGCGGCGCGTATGCACCTCAACGCTCGTGCGGGTTACGGGTTGCGGCCGAGGAAGGCGAGCAGTACGTACCGGTCCTCGTGCTCGGACGCCTCGTAGGATCGCGAGATGCTCGATCATCTGTCGATCCAATGCGATGACTACCCGGCCAGCGCAGCGTTCTATGACGCTGTGCTGGCCCCGCTCGGAGGCACTCGCATCATGGATTTCGCGACCTACGCCGGATACGGCACCCACGGTAAGCCGTCGTTTTGGATTTCGGTTCGGGTGACCGGCGGGGCGAACCGAGAGAGCCACATCGCGTTCGTCGCCGTTGACCGCGCCGCGGTGCGCGCCTTCTTCGACGCGGCAGTCGCGACCGGCGCCGAGGTTCTCCACGAGCCGCGCGTGTGGATCGAATATCACCCCAACTATTACGGAACCTTTGTGCGCGATCCCGACGGCAATAATGTCGAGGCGGTATGCCACCTCCCCGAGTGACACAGATCGTCGTTCGGGCCGCGAACGAACGCGACCTACGTCATCCCGACGTCGGCGGACCCGCAGGCGAGTACCGCCCGCAACTGTCGGCAGTGATGCGGCGCGGCGGCGGCGTTGTGCTTCTTGGCGAGCTCGACGGTCAGATCGTGGGGCGTATCACCGTCACGACGAATGCTCGCCAAGCCGACATCTCAGGATTCGTCGTAACCGAGGCCAGCCGGAGGCGAGGAATCGGTTCCACACTGATCGAGGCGGCGGAAGCGGAGGCTCGTCGTCGTGGCTGCACGGAGGTTCGGCTGACCGTAGCAAAAGAAAATCCGAGTGCCCTCGCGCTGTATCTCGGGCGTGGCTACGAGCGAGTTGGCGAAGCGCGAAGCGCCGGCTTGCGGACGCGTGAGGGCTTGGTGATCCACGCGCCCGAACCGGTATGGCGGATGATCAAACCCGTCGCTTAGCCCGGATCCACCGATTGTGTGGGGTTGTGAGTGGTTGTCGGTCGTGTGTTGGTTGTGACCGATGCTGTGATCGCGGGTGGTGGTCGTAGCTGCGCGCGGTGTTGTCGGGTTGTGCTGGATGT
>JBKQIY010000193.1:0-15465 GCA_052148155.1 Acidimicrobiia bacterium
ACATCCAGCACAACCCGACAACACCGCGCGCAGCTACGACCACCACCCGCGATCACAGCATCGGTCACAACCAACACACGACCGACAACCACTCACAACCCCACACAATCGGTGGATCCGGGCTAAGACAGAAACGATGCACGGTTCGTTCTGCGGCGAGCCCGCCACGGTCGATCTGGCCCCGGTGTGATGCAATCACCAGAGCCCACGTACGTCAGCCCGGTTGGTCTCCGCACGATCATCGAGGCCGGACGCGCGGTCCATCAGCGCGGCGAGGGTCGGGGCTGACAGGCTCAGTGGGGAGTCGGGTCCACTCGTCTTGCGACGAGTTCGTACGCATCGACGAACAGACTGACGCAGGTGTACTTCAACGACATTCCGCCTTGTGCCGCGACGACCGCGCGTGCTTGGCGCTGAAGTTGAAGGTGAGGGTGGATGTTGCATGGGGGTCGACGGGGGCCGGGTCCGAAACGTCGGTGTATCCGTCGCATCACGGGGTTCCCGGCTCCGGGCGTCGCGGAACGAACGGGCTTGCTGGCGACGGGGCTTGTGACTTGACTTGTGGAGATCGGTCGGAGGAGGTGAGGTGTTGGGCGGCGCTCGACGTTTGGTCTTGTTGGTAGCGCTGTGGGCCGCTGTAGGTATCGCCGTGGCGGTTCCCGCCCATGCAGCCGATCTGCAACGATGCCGGTTCGTCACCGGGACGCTCGCCGTGACGCCGGGCCTGACCGACGTGCCGGCAGCTCAGACAATAACTGTGCACGGCCGCCTGTCGGGCTGTTCGACCGCGGGTGGGTCAGGAACGTTCTTAGCGACGATCACGATGTCCCACGCGACCTGTTCGAGCCTGTCGGTCGCGTTGCCGCCGACCCGGGCGACGTTCGAGTGGGCTGACGGTCAACGCTCGCTCGTGTCGTTGACGTTCCCGCCACTGCCGGACTCGCCGAACAAGCTCGCGCTCGCGGGCACCGTGATTTTTGGCGCGGGTCGGGGCGCGTACGTGGACACCGGATTCCATCTGACCGTCACGGCCGCGTCCGCGCGTCACAGCACGGCCGACGGCCATCAGGTCGCTCGAAACGCGATCCGAAACGTCCGGCATCAGCTGCTGGACAACAAAGCCAGCGGCTGCACATCGACGAATCCCATCGACACGATCCACGTCGCGAACTACGAGGGCTTCGAGTTCAACGCGACACACCCCGCTTCGGTAACCACGGCCGCGGGCGGCCGTATCGGCAGCGCGCACTCCACCCGACTCCGTGCGACGACAACCGCCGCGCGGTCGACAACGACAACGACTCCGCGCTCGACCGCGACGTTTCTGCCGACCAGGACCGTCCAGCACGCACCGACAGCCAGGGCCGCACCGTCCGCTGCTGCGAGGGCAACCACCAATCCCGGCGGAAATGGTTCGGTCTCGTTCTTCGATCCCGTGTCGTTGCTCGCAGTTGGGATGATCGGAGGGTCAGTGGTGGGCTTCGTTCTGCTCCTCGTGAAACACTCGACGCTCACAACACGACGAACTGTCGTTCGACGCCTCCAACCCTAAGGTCATCCACCTCTTCGACGGTAACGAGCCGTCAGCTCGAGCGTCGGTTGCGACGCCGCGGTCGAATCGGAGGCACGTCGTTGCGTCAGTGACTCAGGACGGCCGCAGCCGAATCCGATCGCGCCACAGTCGAACGTTCGATGTCCGCGGCATCGGCGACGTCGACGCTTGACCCATCGCCAGTACGCGTCCTCGTTTCAGATCAACGGCTCGCCGGCCTCGATTTCCTATTTTCTCGGCCACGAGCGCGCCATGCCGCAAACGTGAAGCGCTTCGCCGATCACGGCGCCGAGCCGTGTTCCGCCCACCCCGGAACAATGGTGCGCCCATCGCCGGTTTCTGTCACCGAAGACATATCCGACAACGTTGGCGTGATCAGTCCAAACGCCGGAGTACGAGCCTGTTGATTGTGCACTCGCTCACGCCAAGCAGGACCTACCAGTAGGCGGTCAGCGCAACCAACCACCGAGGGACCAGACGGGTATCGCAAGCCGGCGCGAACGGTGAACGCATCGACACCATGCATTCGAATACGCGTACACCGTGCGACATCCGCGACCGCGTTCTCGACCCAGTCGAGCTAAGCCGGGTCGGCCGCCGCGCAGTGGGGAGCGCAGCGGCCGACCGGCGTTAACGCGACACGGCCGCCGCGGGCGACGAGCGAACCGTGAAGACGGACGCGTTCCCTCCGTCCCTGGAACGCCCGCGGGGCGATCGTACGGACTACGCGCTCCAGGCTCAACGGCATGAACGAGGTGGGTCGAGATAGCCGGCACGACCCGTGAGAGAGACGATTCATCGCTACGCGTTTGCGGAGGCTTGACGTGCCGGAGGGCGTCCTGCGGATCGCCGTCCTCGCTCAACTCCGCGGGTCCGGCGATCGGTCAGCCGTCGAGGCCGCGCCGGTCGTGACCTGACCGCGGAGCAGTACAACGACAGCTTCACGAACACCTTCGGTGAGGATGCCGCGCGTGGTGCGTTCGAGCGCTGCGCGGTACCGAGACGGGACGAATCTTCTTCGAGGCGGGATTGGCGAACTTTGCGTTGCATTCCTCACTCGAAATCGGCGACGATGACGAACGATCAGCGCTGCTGCCCGTCGCCAGTGCCCACGACCGTACGGTCCCAGCAGGAACTGCGACGGCGAACTCCCAGAAGTTCCGTCACCCAGCCGCTCGGACCTACCTCGTCGAGTTCTCCGCACGTTCGCATCTGAATATGGTGCAGGACGGACCGGAAGAGATGGCCGCCGCGATCGAGAACGGCGGCGGCCGCGCCCGGTGTGCACCTGGTCGCGTACGCAGCGCGCCGCGAGCTCTTGGAGAAATGAGATCTTGGCAAGATCGACGGGGGACTCATTAAGACGACGTAGCCGATGCCGTCGGAGCGGGCCCATCGGGGCTGCGGTTACACCGTGAGCGACGGGCTCCACCCCAGTAGCCCCGCGCACGCCGCGTAGGTCGTGTCGAAGAACTCGCGTAACGCCGCTTCAGGCTTGGACTCACTGCGCACGTCGTCGTAACGAAAGAGGAACAGGCCGTGCTCGGCGCTCCAGTAGGCAGTCGCCGGAGCGATCGGGGCGTCTTCTATCTGTGCGGGTTGCGGGTACCCGTAGGCGAAGAACGCCGGCTCGGGGATGCGTTCGTCGCCGGGCCAGAATCCGACAGTTATCTGTTCGACGTCATAGGACCGCAACGTAATCGGGTCGGCGTCGGGCGGGGGTTCTGCTGCAGCGCCGGAATACCGCGTGTTGGCGAGATCGAAGGTGCCCCAAAAGAAATGCACGGGACTGGTCCGGCCGCGAAACCGTGCCCGGTACTCGTGCATGACCGCCGCGACGCGGCCGAGCGCATCGAAGAAGCGCGCGACGGCAGCGCGGTCGTAGCTGTGATGGCTCACGTCCTCGGGAAACGGAATCGGGTTCGCGAACTCGACCGGTGTCTCGTAGATCGAGATGTTCACTCCCAGCCGGTCGAGCTGGGCCATGACGTCGGCGTAGAACTCGGCAACCGAACGGTCAACGAGCGCGACGCGTGCCAGGCCACCGTGGCTTGCTCGGATGACCAGCACGTGGTCGATCAGGTCGAACTCGATATCGACGGTGCCGTCGGCCCACGGCATCGCCGACGTCGACAATCCGCGTGCGGTCGGATAGAGCGGAACTTGCGCCCACTGCGGCTCGTCGGGCGCCAAGGCGAGGCGCACTTTGCCCACGATCTGCGTGAACATGTGCAGGGTGTCGAGCGTCTCGCGCCACTCGGCATACGGTAAGGACGGCCACTCGCGCGATGTTGTCGCCATCAATGCCGACCTCCCCGAATCGCCGCGAGGTGCCTCCTCACGGTCCGGTTGTAGTGCTCCGTGACCTCGACCAGGTCTTGGGACCGCCGGACGGCCGGCGCGTCTTGATCCGCCGATTCAATCACCTTCCTCGTGTCGCCGAGAAGGCCAGGTTGGATCGCGGCCCATCACCCCGTCCGGAGCGTCGCTTATGACGACGCGGTGGCGGGGATGCGACGTCGGGCGCGTTTCAGAGATACTGATGGTTCGGTCCCGAAAGAGGTCCCGACCGTGAGCGATCCCACAACTGCGCCGATCGTCGTCGACGAGCCTGAACGGCATCGGTTCGTCGTCGAGCAAGACGGCCACACGGCCGAGCTCGTCTACCGCACCCGCGCAGACCGCCTCATCATCGTTCACACCGGAGTTCCCGACGAACTGAGCGGACGCGGCATCGCGCAAGCCCTCGTGCGGGCCGCGGTCAGCCGCGCCCGCGATCAACAACTGACCGTGGTTCCCTGGTGCCCCTTCGCACGGAAGTGGTTGCAGGACCATCCAGAGGTCACGACCGGCGTGACGGTCGACTGGACACCCCCACCCGCGCCTTCCGAGTGAGCTCGGTCAGCCGGTGGCCGTCATCGCGATTGCTCTTCGAGTGCCAGCCAGAGCTTCACGTCGCCGGGTGATCAACGTCCGAAGCGCGCGGATCGATCGAGACACTCTTGATCGCGCTTCGTGACGCGATCGCAACGGCGTCGCCACTCTCGAGGGCCCATCGCCGCTCCATGGACCGCCGTTCACGCTGGATCTTCGCGGCCACTTCTAGCTAGGCGGTACGTCCGCTCGCCGTGTTGCGAGTCCGGCGAGCACGATGTTCACCTTCGCGACGGTGTTGCGTGTTTGGGCCGGTTCCGGAGAGTTCGCGATGAATATGCCGCCGCCCGTGAGCGCGCCGAAGAGGGGCCGGGCGAGCAGCTCGGGGTCTTCTACTTGAAGTTTTCCGGCCGCCGCGTCCATGCGCGAGAACGTCCACCAACTGCGGAGTGCTTACGCGCAGCGCAAGCGTCACGGCGGGCCGCTCGAGGCCGCGCTTTCAGCAATACCGGTACGCGTACGGGCCGACCCCGCCGCAGATCGTCGAACGACTCGCGACGATCGCACCCAAGACGGTACGCGGCAGAAGCCGCGGACCAGCACTCGTACGTCACCACGCGAAACTGAAGGTCGACGGCCCGGTCTCCGAAACCTGGAAGCTCGACTACCTCATCGACACTGCCTACCGGTGCGATCTGTAGATACACCGCATCGACACCGCAGGGCGGTCAGCGACCGCCCGAGCTCAGCGCGGGAGCACGACGGACGCATCGTCGCCGATGCCGTGGCCGAATGGGCCCGACGCCACGGCTGTCCGCTCGCGCTTGGACGCACCGGCCCGGCCGCCAGTATCTGAACCCACGCGCCCGACTCGCCCGACGCCGAACGTCCGACACTCGACGCGATCGAGTTCTGCCGCACCTCGCCGGCCGCGCACCCGCAACCGACCTCCTCACCACGGTCGTCCCGTTCTCAACACCAGCACCGAGCACGCGACGCACGGACGCAGCCGTCGAGATCAGATGGTGATGGCCGCGGATGGAACCGACGTCAGGCCGGTGCCGCGTCGGTTGGTCGCACTGACCGTGCACGTGTAGGACCGGGCGAACGTGAGGTCCTTGACGCCGAGTGGACTTGCGGTGCCGGTCGTTCCTTTCGGGATGCCGCCGTTCGATGATCGACAGACGGCCTTGAGGCTCGTAATGGGCGCACCGTTGTTCGCCGGTTTCGTGAACGACACTTTCAGGTGACCGGCACCGAGGCGAGCGACCTTCGGCTTGCCGGGCTGTCCGGGCGCGCCCACCGTGACGGCGTTCGACGCGGCCGACGGCAGGCTCGTACCGTCAGCGTTCGTGGCGGTGACGGTGCATCGGTAGCTGCGCTTGGTCATCACGCCAGTCACCGTGATCGGTGTGGGGGTCGGTCCGTTGTGGGCGCCGCGGCGTGTCGTACCGCCGTCGTTCGAGGTGCACGTCGCATTGAAGTTGGTGATCGCAGGGCCCCTGCTCGAACCGGCCCGGTAGGAGACCGTCAACGTGCCGACGCCGCCGGTCGTCGGGCCCGACCTCGCGGTTGCAGCGGTGGGCGAGTTCGGACCGAGCGGCGGTGTCGCCGCGGTCGTGATCCTTCCGATCGAGGTGGAACCGAAGTTGGTGAACCAGACGGCGTCGTCGGGACCGACGGTGATCCCGGAAGGCTCTGAGATGCTTGGGCCGGTGTAATGCGTGACGGTTCCGGCCGTGGTGATCCGCCCGATTGAGTCGCTGTTGAAGTTCGTAAACCACAACGCACCGTCGGGACCGGCCGTGATGCCAGAAGGCCCTGAGATGCTCGGGTCGGTGAAGTTGGTGACGGTCCCCGCCGTGGTGATCCGCCCGATCGAATTGTTGCCGTTGTTCGTGAACCACAACGCACCGTCGGGACCGGCGGTGATGCCGACCGGATCTGAGATGTGAGGGCCGCTGTAGTGGGTGACGGTCCCGGCTGTGGTGATCCGCCCGATCGAATTGTTGCCGTCGTTGAGGAACCAGAGGGCGCCGTCGGGACCGGCGGTGATGTCGGAAGGCCCTGAGATGCTCGGGTCGGTGAAGTTGGTGACGGTCCCGGCTGTGGTGATCCGTCCGATCGAATTGTTGCCGTTGTTCGTGAACCACAACGCACCGTCGGAACCGGCGGTGATGTCGGCTGGTGTCGAAATGGTCGCGTCGGTGTAGTTGGTGACGGTCCCGGCTGTGGTGATCCGTCCGATCGAGTCGTCGAAGTTCGTGAACCACAACGCACCGTCAGGACCGGCGGTGATTCCGGTCGGTGAGGAGATGCTCGCATCGAAGGTGTCGGTGATGGTGCCGGCGGCGGTGATCCGCCCGACCGAGTTGTTGGTTTCGTTGACGAACCACAAGGCCCCGTCGGATCCGACCGCGATGCCGGAAGGCCCGGAGATGTTCGCGTTGGTGTAGCTCGTGACTACTGGTCCGGCCGCGCCGGCCGGACTGACCCCGACCCAACCCGCGACCAGTAACCATGCGGCGAGGACCAAGGCGAATGAGACGGCCGCGCGGTGCCGGCAACGACGGTCGCGCCCCGCGGTGCGCGTCCAGTGCTGCGAGATCGGCTCCACCAATCTACGTCGACTCCCCGTGTGCTCGCCGCTGATGGCGAGCCGGCAACCGGCGACCGGCGATGAGCTCGACGGACGCGCACAATGCATGTCGACTGGTCACGTCGGCCGCACGACCTCCGGTCGGGCCGAACGCGACGGTCCCGTCGGGCCGATATCCAGTCGGGACGGTGCTGTGGCGACCGTCTCGGCTGAGGTCGGATCCGAAGTGCCCGGACCGGGTCGACGGCGAAACCGGAATCCTTATCACTGAACCGACGATACTGACGTGCCGGGTCCGAGCGGTCGACGGTCCCGAACGCTGCGCCGCATGTCTGGTGGTCGGCTCGGCGCGGCTTGTCGATCGCGGGCCACCCTGGTGGTTTTCCTGACCACAGACATGCGGATCACCGCCCGTCGACCGCGACCGCGTTCCCGGGCGAGTGGTCGGGATCCCCGGCCAGGGTCGGTTGCGCTGGCGTACAACGAGGCGTCGTCGTTCGCCGCGACCCAGCCAGGGCCGTCCGGCGTCGTCGCGGACACGGATCGAGGTATGCCATCTGTCCTGATGCCATCGACCGGTCCGCTGAGACGACACCTTCGCCTTCGTGGTCAGCTGCGGCTGCCGCGAACGGTCAAAGCCCGGGCCGGACGCGGCCGCGACCAGCCGGTAGATCCGTTGGGCGGCGACGGGACCGTGCGGCGTTCCGACACAACAACCGCTGTCCCGCGACCGTGCGTTGAGCGGCCGACGGTGGTGTGGACGGCACCCGGCCGTCGTGGCTCAGAGGTCGGCGTCGTGACGGTTCGGTCGGTGCTGCGGCGCTGGAGCCGGTCGAAACGGGCGCCGGGCTGACTCGACGCACCACGTTATCGCCCCAGAACATGGCTTTGACCTGCGGAAATGCGGGATTCCTGGCCAGTCGTCGGCCGGTCTTCACCCGCATCGGATCACCACCTCCAGGGCCTGGCAAGGCGTGCCGATGACCTCTCGCGGACCGGAACTGGTCACGACTGATGTATGCCCGGGCCTCGATGTCTCGGGAATGTCTCGTGCGCGCCGATTACGGGTTGGGAGGTGTCGGTCCGTCGCGGATCCTCGATTCCCCGACGGAGAGCAAGAGATGTCGGATACAAGGTATAAGTCCGGATTAATAGGTTTTGGTCGTCGGCCGCGGGGCTGCGGTGTCTCAGCGAGTGAGGCGTGATGCGAGCGCGAGCGAACACGAACGGCCGGCCCTGTCAGCGCCCGCCGACGGGGATCGCCGGTATTCGGCGTCGTGGTGAGGCCGGTCAAGCCCTCGTCGAGTTCGTCGTGATCTTGCCGCTCGCCCTGTTGTTGTTCGGCGTTGCATTCACCGGCTGGCAAGGCATGCAGACCTCGATCCGGCTCACCACCGCGGCGCGTGCCGGTGCGATCCTCGCCGCCAAGGACCTCCAGTCCGGTTCGGGCAACGCGTGGAATGACGCCACGCTGGCCGTCAACCAGGAGGAAGGCGTCACCAACGTCTATCAGAACTCGTCTTCGAGCGCCGACAACTACGTGAACATGTCCGTGACGCCCGAGACTCTGAATGCGGCGGGCCTGACGATCGATGTCGTCAAGATCAGCATCACCCACACCGTGGTGCCCGTAGTGCCGGCAGTGTGGAAGCTGTCCGTGACGTCATCCGCGACCGCGAGGTACTCGTGAGCGGGCCTGCGAGGTGCCGAGACGACGCCGAGCGCGGCGCCGTGCTGGTGCTCTTCGCCATCGGCATGACCGTCCTGATGAGCATGCTCGCGCTATCGCTCGATCTCAGCTACGGCTTCGTCCAGGACCGCCGCGCCCAGAACGCGTCGGACTTCGCGGCCTACGGCGCCGCCCAGCAACTCAACGGATCGACGATATGTAACGGGTCGGCGACCGCGCCGAACATGGAGCAGCTGGTCGCGGTCGTGCAGGCCTTGGTGAACGCCAACTCCAGCGACGTCGGATCGTCATGGACCGCTCATTTCCTCGACGAAGCCGGCAACGCGATCAGCGGATCGGCGTTCTCGCCGTCCAGTGCCAGCACGGCGACCTACCCGCCACCCGGAGCGTGTGGCGTCTCGGTCGATGCGGTGCCGTCCTGGGCGCCGTTCTTCGCGGGGATCTTCAACGTGCACCAGCTCACCGGCAAAGCCAAAACCTCGGTCGCCGTGTCGACGCCGGGAACTGCGATCAGCCTGATCGCCCTCAACAAGGTCGGCCCGCACGTCGTGCTCGGCGGCGGGACCGGCAAGTTTGTCGTGGCAGGCGACATGCAACTGAACACGAACGTCACCAAGCAGCCGTGGTCAGCGGCAGAGCCGCCGTGGGAGTTCGACGATGCGATCGACGCCAAGACGGGCAGCAATCTGTTCGTCTTCGGCACCATCCACACGACGAGCGCCACCTACAACGGCCTCGGCCTGTGGCCGCTCGATGGGTGTTTCACACCTTACGGGGAACAGGGCGAAGGCAGCGGGGGCGGACCGGCGTTCGGATCGGCTGCCACACCGACCTACACGCTGTCGTGCACCGGCGACGGTAAGAAGGTGACGTTCGACTACAACAACATCGACCCGACGGTCGCGCCCATCGACGACCCGTTGCAGTCGACCGACGCTCCCCCCAGCCCATTCACCGCCAACATCGCATGCCCCGGCATGACCACCCAGACGTATTCGACCGCACCCAGCTCCGACGTGCTGCTGCCCGGCGAATACACGGCACCAGTCAAGATCACCGGGTCCGCGACGTTCGAGGACTGCTCGGGCTATGGGAGCGAGGCCGCCTACCCGGGCATCTACCGATTCGATCAGGGCCTGTGGATCGACCCACAATCATCGGGCGACACGGTGACCGGTTCGAACGTCGTGATCGCCACCCAGGCGCCGTACGACTTTGCCGGAAACACCCCGGCGGGCGGGCACGGCAACGGCGGGCCCTGCTTGCCGGCCGGCACGATGACCAGCGTCGCCAGCGGGGGCGGCACCCCCGAAGCCGAGGTCGACCCTCCCGCCGCGCCCTGCGGAACGAACCCGCAGACCTACGGCGTCATCGCCTACGGCGACTCGTCGTTCGTACCGGACGGCACCTACGGGACCGGCAACAACTTCTCTTTGATCGTTGGGGGGGTCGCCGGGTCAACCGTCTCGTTCACGGCACCCACGACCGGCACCTACGGCGGGGCCGCCGCGACGCCGGGCGTGGCCTTCTACCAGGACCCCAACACGGAAGCCAACGACGGCTTCGACGCCGAACCCGGCGACGCGGCCGCCGTCAAGGTCACCGGCCTCGTGTACAACGCGTCGCTGTCCGACTACGGCGCGAACGCCCCGCTCGACTACTGGGACGGCGTGGGTGGCGGCGTACCGTTCTATGCCGGCGGAACCCTGCAAGGCGGATACGGCGCAGGATGGTCCGGCGGACCACCCGCGTCTGGCGGGTCGGTCACGATTGACGGGACCTGCATCGTCGATCAGTTCAACACGGACGGCGGGACGTCTATGACGATCCTCGGCAAGTCCTACGCGCTACCCGGCGCCGGCAAACTGTCGTTCGTCGGATGAACAGGTCGCGCTCCTGTCGCCTGCACGACAAGCCGGACGAGTCCGGCCAGGCGATGGTCGAGTTCGCGCTCGTCGTTCCGATCGTGTTGGCGTTGCTGTTCGGGGTGATCACCATCTGCTTTTTGGGGTTCCAGAACTCGTCCCTCCACAACGCCGCGAGCGCCGGGTCCCGCGAGGCGTCGATCGAGACGTCGTTGCTGACACCGACCGGCGGCGAATACTGCGAGTCAGGCCAGCCCGAGGCGATCGAACAGGCAGTGGTCCACGCCGCAGTTGGCCTGCCGGTGAACACGGCGCCGCTGTGCGCGACCAGCCAGTCCGCAACCCAACTGACGCAGACCCCCAACGTCGCGAACCAGGTCAACATCACCGTCACCTGCGTCGACAACTGTGCAACCCCGACCGACGTCAACGTGACAGTCTCCTACAACGCGCAAGGGATCACCTTCACGGACCCCATGACCGCGTCCAGCCAGACCCCCGTAATGGGACCCTGAGCAAGACGAACGCGACGCGGGTCGCAAGCGTGTCCAGTTCGGAGTCCGTCGATCCTCCACGCTCGAACGGAGTATCGACGCCGATCGTGGACGCTCTCGCGTCGCGGACCCTTCGAACCATTCGTCTACGGGTTGCGCCGCAGCCGACAGGAGGCCAAGTTCTTTCCGGATTCGTCTTGCAACGCGCTGTAGCGCTGGTCCGCCGCGAACCCGAGCCGCTCCAACAGCGCGATCGACGTCGTGTTGTGTAAGTAGCAGTTTGCGAAGACGCTGCGGGCGCCGCGTGCGAACAGCCATGCGATCAGCGCGTCGACCGCTTCGGTCGCATAACCACAACCCTGGTAGCGCGGGTTCAACACGTAACCGATCCAGACGTCAGCCGGATCCGGGGACGCGGGCTGGAGCGTCTCGCCTGTGTTCCACGCATGCAGGTCTCCGATCACGATGTCGTCAAGGACGACCGCGAACAGGAGGTTGAAGCGCTCGTCATTGTTCGACGGCCACGAGGCAGCGGCTCGAGCGCTGAGGCCGCGGACCTCCTCGAGATCCATCACGGGATGGGTGAGGTATTCGACGACCGTCGGGTCGCTTCGATACTCCAGCATCGCCTCCGCGTCGCGAGCCGTCACCGGTCGCAGAACCAAGCGGGACGTTCGCAACTCCACTCCATGAGATTCGCACAATCAAGGCGCGAGAAACCTTCGAAGTGGGGGTAGACGCGCGCGACGTCGAGGATGCCATGCTTGGGACTATGCAGACGGTGTGTGAGGCAGCGGGTGGTGCTGACGGTCTGGTGAATTTGGCCAGAGCGTGGCATGCCAGGGTGATGGCAGACGAGGTAGTAAGCCACGCTTTCAGCCATGGATACCGACCCGACCACACCGAGCGGCTCGCCGCGTACTGGGTGGAGGCACTCGGCGGTCCGGCGACCTACTCGCAGACGTATGGTGACGAGACGTCGGTTGTCCGGATCCACAGCGGCAACGGTCCGCACGACGAGATGGACCGTCGCGCGATCGCGTGTTTCGATCAGGCCCTCGTAGACGTCGGCCTCAGCGGCGACGACCGGCTCCGCCAGGTGCTGCACGATTATTTCGCGTGGGCAACCACGACCACAATGTCCCGCTACCACCGTTCCTCCGAGGACGTGCCGGACGGTCTGCGAATCCCGCAGTGGTCCTGGAACGGACTCGTCGCCGGAAGTGGCTCCGACGCCACATAACGTGAGACGCCCGACGTCTCTGCGGACCTCGAAACCGACGCCAACGTCGGACAACGCGACCTGCAGATGACACGCGGCGCAGCGCAGCGTTCAACTCCTACGAATCCAACACGAAGCTGACGCTGAGATCCCGGCGTATCGGACGCTTTCGGCCGCGGGCCGCTCTGCAGCGCAGCGGCCGCGCGCTTCAGGCGGAAGCTTCCGCTCCGTCCGCCGAACGAATGGGTGCTGCCCCGGACGCAGCGATCACGACCTTGCCTCGCCCGTGGCCGTCTTTCATATATCGGATGGCGGTCGGGGCTTCGCTCAATGGGTAGGTCTTATCGACCGCCGGCGTTACCTTGCCGGACTCGATGAGCTCGGTCAGTGCGAGCAGGTCGTGTGTGTTCTCCGAGCAGATGAAGCTGCCCAACTTCTGGCCGATGAACGGCGAAAGCACGAGCGCGCGGAGCTGACGGTCGATGCCGGCGAGCCATCGTCCGCCGGTCTCGCCTCCGGTGATGACGAGCGTCCCCTTGGATGTGAGGGCGCGCCGCAAGTGGGCCAGTGAGCGGTTGCCTGCGATATCGATGATCACGTCGTAACGCTGCTCGCCGTCTGCGAAGTCGGCGCGGGTGTAGTCGACGACATGATCGGCGCCGACGGATCGGACCGTGTCGACCTTGGTGGTGCTGCACACGCCAGTGACCTGGGCTCCGAGCGCCTTGGCGATCTGGACGGCGAAGGTTCCGACGCCTCCGGACGCGCCGATGATCAGCACCTGCTGTCTGCGCTATACGCGTCCGCGATCGCGGACCGCTTGGAGCGCGGTGAGCGCGGAGATGGGGACGGCCGCCGCTTGTTCGAACGTGAGATTCGTCGGCATGGGCGCGAGTTTGTCGGCGCGAGCGGACGCGTACTCGGCCAACGAGCCCGCGCCGATACCGAACACTGCGTCGCCAGCCCGAAAATTAGTGACGTCCTTACCGATCGCTTCGACTGTCCCGGCGAGGCTGCGTCCCGGGTTGAGGTACTTCGGCTTGCGCAGGCCGAAGCCTGCGACACGGATGGGATAGGGCAGGCCGGCCATGATGTGCCAGGTGCCCGCGTCCACGCTGGCGGCGTGCACTCGCACCAGCACCTCGTTGTCTGCGATCTGGGGCCGGTCGATCTCCTCGAATCGCAAGATGTCGCCGGCTTCGCCGTACTCGTCCTGCACGATCGCCTTCATCGTCGTCACCTCGGGTGTAGGGGTCGCGCTTGCACCGGTCGGCTGAGCTGGTCGGTCTTCATCATGCGCTCCCTCTGGTTGGCGGCTTTCGTGGTGAGGTCACGGAGCCAGGCTGAACGGCGGATATTGGTCGGTAAGCAGGCCCGCGTAGGCCTGCAGACGCAGGCCGTAGCGGCAGACACCGACGATGAAGTCGCGTGCGGCTTGCGGATACTCGCCGGTGAACAACACGCCGAAGAGACCGCCGATCACCGCGAAGAACGCGCCGACGGTGAGCACGACCATCACGAGGTAATGGGGGATGGCCAGCACCCATTTGTACATCGGCTTCCAACGGTTGAGGTGCTCCGGGTAACTCAGATTCAGGACTGTGTGCGCTTCCATGCCGTCGTCGCCGGCGGACGGTGCGAAGTCGAACGGCGGGTAGTCCTCGTGCAGGAACAGGGCGTAGCTCACGGACCGCCACTCATAGCGGTAGGTCGTCGCGATCATGTCGAACAGGGCCGGCGGGATCTGCTCGGTGAACAGCACGGTGAACGCGCTGATCAATGTGAGGATGCTGCGCAGCCAGTGGAGTGCCCGGGCGATCATCAGGTGGGGAATGGCCAGGACCCACTGCACGAGCGGGCGCCAGCGTCTGATGTGGAGGTCGGCGTCGAACTCGAGCTGGGCCGGATACGGGGTGAACATCGACATGGTTGCTCCGAACGCGCGATAGCTTACGATGTAAGTAGCGTAGGCTTACGTTGTAAGGTTGTCAAGGCCGCCACGGGAGGAAACGGAGATGGCGCCGAACACCAAGCCCGCGACGAAGCCCCGGATCCCGCTGAGCCGGGAACGGGTCTTACGTGTCGCGGTCGCGTTCGCCGACGAGCGCGGGATCGGATCGCTCACGATGCGCAAGCTCGGCGAGGAACTCGGCGTCGAAGCAATGTCGTTGTACAACCACGTCGCCAACAAGCACGACCTGCTCGACGGGATGATCGATCTCGTCTTCGGCGAGATCGATCTGTCGTTCGACAGCTCCGACTGGAAGACAGCGATGCGTCACCGGGCGACGTCGGTACGGGCGGCACTGACCCGCCATCGGTGGGCGATCGCCATCATGGAGTCACGAGCGTCGCCCGGCCCCGCAACCCTGCGTCACCACGACGCGGTGATCGGATGCTGCCGCAGCGCGGGCTTTTCGATCGAGATGGCCGCCCACGCGTTCTCACTGCTCGACAGCTACATCTACGGCTTCGTGTTACAAGAGGTGAACCTGCCGTTCAACGACGAAGACGACATCGCAGAGATGGTCGAGACGATCATGCCGAACCTCTCCACCGATGACTACCCGCACCTGCGCGAACTGACCACCGAATACGTCGCGCAACCGGGATACAGCTACAGCAACGAGTTCGACTACGGCCTGGGCCTGATCCTCGACAGCCTCGACGCAGCAGCGCACGCGTAAACGACCGAAAGTCGCAGTGAACTCTGCGCTGACTGATGTACCAAGGAGACGGTGACGTGAAACCGATGCAGACCGCTCCCGGTTCGGAACGCCCGAACCGCGCGTCTGTTCCACTTGCCGTCGACTTGCGAGGTGTGGCCAAGACGTTCGGCTCGGTGGCCGCGGTGCGAGGTGTTGACCTGTCGATTCGTTCGGGTGAGGTGGTCGCGTTTCTCGGTCCGAACGGTGCGGGCAAGACCTCGACCAACGATATGATTCTCGGTCTGTCCGAACCGTCGGCGGGTGTCGTCGAGGTGTACGGCATGACGCCTCGTCAGGCCGTACGCAAAGGGCTCGTCTCCGCAGTGATGCAAACCGGCGGCCTCCTGAAGGAGCTCACGGTGGGCGAGACCGCGCAGTACACCGCGAAGCTGTTCGCAGTGAGACGCTTCCTGCCGGGGCTGAAGAAGCTCGGCCTCGACCGGCTCCCGCACGCCGTCGCC
>JBKQIY010000194.1:0-3084 GCA_052148155.1 Acidimicrobiia bacterium
GCGGGTCGACGTTCCCGGTCGATGGGTCGATGCGTCCTTCGCCGTCGCGTGATTCGTGGTAGCCGATCGCGGCGAGTACCTGCCAGGGAAGCCCATCGCAGGTCTGCGCGGCCGCGACGTACACCGGCAGCAGATATGGCGGGATTTCTTGCAGCGCGTCCGCGGACGGCGGTGATCCTCCGTCGGGGCCTGCGGCCACGATCGCGACACCGATCATGAGCGCGGCGCCGGTGGCGAGCAAAGCGACGAGCACCTTCATGCGTTCCTCCTCTGTTGGTTCCAGAAGAGGAATGGCGCGAGCGATCGTCGGAACGCGCGAAAGAAATCGCGAAGTTTTTTGTCGCGCGCGCGGCTTCCGTCGCGCTTATCAGTGGGTGAGGCCAACCCCCGGGTCTCAATCACACGTTGACGAGCCCGGCCGGGTGTCCGCACCCGGCCGGGAGGAGGTCTCAGCGATGCCCTGGTTCTTGGCCGAAGTGCTCGCGCAGGTCACAACGACGCCGTCGTCGAGCGGCCTTCCGGGCGCGCACTTGATTCAGCAGATGATGAACTGGCTGTCGCAGATCGCGTTGTGGGGGTCGCTGGCGAGCATTCTGCTGGGCGCCGCGATGTACGGGCTCTCTCAGCAGTCCGGAAACTACGCGGGCGGCTACCGCGGCAAGCAGCTCGCACTGGCAGGCGTGATCGGCGCCTGCCTGGCCGGGGTGGCGCCGACCGCGATCAATCTCTTCTTCAAGGCGGCGGGCGGGTGACCACGGCGCGGGCTCGACGTCCGCTCGCCGTCATTGCCGTCGTGTCCGCTGCGTTTCTCGCCGGGATCGCTGTACGCGGACTCGTCGGCCCGTCGTCGTCGCCGAGTGCCGCACACGACGGCAGGTCGACCCCGGCCGCGACCGCACCGGAGCCGGACGCGAAACGGGTCGGATTGCACGATGGGATGCCTGCGGGTTTCGCACGGTCGAAGGACGGTGCGCGTGCCGCGGCCGTCGCGTACGTC
This sequence comes from Acidimicrobiia bacterium, assembly GCA_052148155.1. Lineage (GTDB taxonomy): Bacteria > Actinomycetota > Acidimicrobiia > IMCC26256 > PALSA-610 > JBBQER01. Next base: position 998 of record JBKQIY010000194.1, read on the forward strand.
TTGACCGGCCAGGTGCTCATCGACCTGTCGCCTGCGCGCATGGACGCCGCAGTCCGGGCGATGTCGTCGACCGCGACCGCAGACATGCAGGTCGCAACCGCGCAACAACAACTCGATCAGCTGCGTCAGGTGCTCGCTCCGGGCACCGGCCCGACCAGTTACCTGCAGGCAGTCCTGGCCACGCGAGTCGACACGTTCGCGCCGAGCCGAGCTGAGGTGTCGGTGTGGAACGTCGGTGTGCTCTCGCGTGTGGGTGTCGCGGCACCGCAAGCAGGTTGGGACACCTCGGCGTTCGAGCTCGTCTGGGAGCGCAGCGACTGGCGGGTCCGGAGCGAGACCATCAGTGCGGGTCCGGCACCGGCACTCAACGCGGGCGTCGCGCCGGCGACCGCCGAGACGCTCGCAGCCGACCTGAACGGTTTCACACCGTGGGAGACGCCGTGATGATCGAACAGGTCGCGATCGATATACCCAACCCGGTCAACGTCATTACCGGCATCGTCGCCAAGCCGATCGGCTGGGCGTGGGACAACGTCGCGCAAGGCATCGCGAGTTGGGTGCTCGGGGCCGTCGCGTTCTTCGTCAACGGGATCCTGAACGTCTTGCAGACCTCGGCGCGTCCGAATGTCATGGCCGCGTGGTTCGCCGGACCGGGATCTCCGTATGCGACCGTCCGCAACATCGCCGCAGTCCTGCTGGTCGGGTTCGTGTTCCTCGGCCTGATCCAGGGTCTGCTCGCCGGTGACATCGCCGGGATGATGCGACGCGTCGGCGCGGATCTGCCCGCAGCCGTGCTCGGCATGATCGCCACCACCGTGATCGTCGAACAGTTGCTCGAACTCACCGACGCGCTCTCGGCCGAGGTGCTGGCACACTCCGGTGGCCAGGCGGTGCACGTGCTCTCCGGTTTCGGTCTCGCGGCGACGAGCGCGACGCAAGGCTTCGCGGCGGTGATCGTCGGTTTGGTCGCGGTGATCGCCGGTCTGTTCTTGTGGGTTGAGCTGTTGGTGCGTTCGGTCCTCGTGTACATCCTCGTCGCGCTGTCTCCCCTGTCGTTCGCGGCGATGGTCTGGCCGTCAGCCCGCGGTCTGCTGCGCCGGACGATCGAGCTGTTGCTCGCAGTGATCCTGTCGAAGCTCGTGGTGTGCATCACGATCTCGGTCGGTGTCGCCGCACTCGCCGGAGCGGGAAACGCCGCCGGTACCTCCACGGGTATCAGCGGCCAGACGGGCGCGAGCATGGGTGCGCTGTTCGTCGGCGCCGCGCTCCTCGTCGTGTCCGCGTTCGCTCCGTTCCTCGTCCTGAAACTCATCCCCTGGACCGAGGCTGCGCTCGTCGCGCACGGCATGTCGCGCTCACCGATGCGGACGGCCAACTCAGCCGTCCTGACGGCGAACTCCGCCAGCTCGGTCGCACGTCTCGCGGGCGGCGGCAGCAGAATCGGCGGCGCGCTTTCGGCGGGCGGAGGCGGGAACGCATTCGCCGTCGGCGCACCAATGCAAGGTTCGGCGGGCGGCGGAGCCGCACTCGGCGCGGCAGCCGGACCCGCCGCGGTCGCGGCCGGCGCGACGGCCGCGACCGGTGCCGTCAAAGGCGCGACGCGGTCGGTGGCGGAGTCCAGCGAGGTCATCGCGTCGGGTGGCACCCCAGGTTCGGACCAATCGGGTAGTTCGTCGGCGCCAGAAGCGCCGAAGCGTCCGCCGTCGACAACGAAGCGCAACGACATGGATGCGCCGCCACCCGACGAGAACGCACAGTGACCGCGACCGACGTACGTCACTACCGGTTCGGCCCGAGGGACCGCACCGGCTGGTTCCTCGGCCTCGGCGGCGTCCAATGCATCGCGATCGGCTGCGGCATCCTCGCGTCAGGCGTCTGCCTGAACCTGCGACTCCCCGTTCCCGTGGTCTTCGGCCCGTTGTGCTGTGCCGCAGGCTTCGCGTTCGGGCGTTGGAACGACCAGCCCATACACGAGCTCACTCCCATCGCGTTCGGGTGGGCCGTCACCCGCGCGACCGGCAAGACGGCGTGGTTCGCGCCACCCCCACGCCATCGCGCGGCCGACGGACTGCATGTGCCGGTTCTCG
>JBKQIY010000195.1:0-9788 GCA_052148155.1 Acidimicrobiia bacterium
AGCAGATCCGGAACTGGCACCTCAACCGTCGCAGCGGACATGACCTGGCTGGCATCGCATCGGATATCAACGCTCAGGTGCGCGGCTGGTTCAACTATTACGGGCGCTTCTACCGCTCCACGTTGTACCTATTCGCCCGACGTATCGACGAGCACATCGTCCGATGGGCGATGCCAGCCAGGTCATGTCCGCTGCGACGGTTGAGGTGCCAGTTCCGGATCTGCTTGCCGATCGCACAGCGTGCCGTGTCGCTCATCGCCGGGTTGACGCTCACAAAGAAGCCTCTCCGGCCACGAACGACTCGGGCCCGAAAGGTATAGCCGAGGAAGTCGAAGCTGGTGTGCTCCGAGTCCCCTCGACGCCGGTCGTCTTTGCAGTAGACGACCTTCGTCTTTCCGGGGTGCAGTTCGAGACCGACGGACTCGAACCGCTGCGCAATCGATGCTCGCAGATTCCGGGCCTGATCCTCAGAGTCGCAGTGGACCACACTGTCATCTGCATAACGCTCGAAGGGACAGGCCGGATGTTCCCGGTCCATCCACCGGTCGAACGCATAGTGCATGAACAGGTTCGCCAACACGGGGGAGATCGGGGACCCTTGCGGGGTTCCCTTCCCTCTCGGTACGACAGACCCGTCGGGCATCACCATCGGGGCTTTGAGCCACCGTTCGATGTACAACAGCATCCATCGCTGGTCGGTGTGATGAGCGACCGCTTTCAACAGCAGGTCATGCGGGACGCTGTCGAAGAATGCCCGGATGTCCAAATCGACAACCCAGTCATATTTCCAGCAGCGTTGCCTGGCCGTTCCGACTGCGTCAAGAGCGGAACGCCCCCGACGGTAGCCGTAGCTGTCCCGATGGAAGATCGGCTCCAGCTTCTCTTCCAACAGGATCGCCACCGCGGTCTGCGCCACTCGGTCCACCGTGTTCGGCACCCCGAGGACGCGTGTCCCACCGTGGTCCTTCGGTATCTCCACCGCCCGCACCGGACCCGGAATGTAACTGCCAGCACTCATCCGGTTCCACACCTTGTAAAGGTTGTTCTTCACGTCGGTGTCGAACGCTTCGACGCTGACCGCATCCACCCCGGGCGCTCCGGCGTTGGCCTTGACCTTCACCCACGCCTGAACGATCAGACGTTTCGAGATATCAAACGACTTCACTTTCGATCGTGGTCGTGCCATCGGCTCCTCCCCCGTCTCCGAGGTTGACCTCAAGTCGACCTGGCCTGCACGGCCCCTTCGCTCCGATCCCATTACAGGACCTTCACCGCTACTACGAGCCGTCCCGCCCCTGTGCCCCGCATCGGTACTCTCCCTCTCACGGCCGTTACCGCTTGAAGTTCTCCCTCTCGACCGACCAGCCCATCAAGCCGGTCAGGCCAGTATCGGAACGACAGGTTCTCCTGTTCCATGCCAGCGCCCACGACGAGCTCACGCCACCTATACACCGGACGCCACCAGGCCAACACGCAGGCCGCCACCTGGCTCAGAGCACGACACGACGTGCCGTGCCTTCATCCCGGAAATCAGATCCTTTCCCGGTTTCGGCGTCACCATGTTCCTATCGATGCGTCAGCAGTGGTTCACACACGTTCGTCTTCTCGTCGCACACCTGACCCGCTCACGGCGAGCCTTCTCCGCAATCGCTTCCCACCCCGGCTCTTGACCGGCATGACACTGCGGCGGTTTGGATCCCCCGCCTGCACGGCGAACCCAGAGGGCCTACCTCCATCACTGGCACAGCACGGTTGCTCCGACGATCTACTACATCGTCATCACTCCCTTCAGGACGCACGACCTGCGGGAACGCCCGACTCGGCGACATCCACCCCGACGATCAACTCACCGTCGCGCGCACCATCCGCACCCGACTCATCGCCTTACCCGGCCGGATGGTCAACCTTCACGGCCACTACACGCTCCGGTTGCCGACCCGATGGCCATGGGCCGACACGTTCAACACCGCGCTCGCCCAACTCCGCGCGATTCCACAACTCGCCTGAACGAACCGCTCACACAATCAACAAAAACCGGCCACGGCAGGGCGCAGCCATACCCAACGACGCCGCACAACACCTCGAGCGCTCACCAACACACCAAAAATGCGGCGCGCGCGACACGCACCCCCACCTTCACGTCACAAACACCCGCCAAACTCGCTCACCGACCCCCGACACCACCATCCCAGTTGAAAATCGGTGCTTCCAGGCTTAGGCGAGCTTCTCTGACGGAACCGGTGCAGGACTGTCGGCTTTGACGAGAAAGTTGTCGCGGTAAAAGGCCAGCTCCTCGATCGACTCGCGGATGTCGTCCAGGGCTCGGTGGTGCTCGGCTTTGCCCGGTCGTTTGCGATAGAGCGCCGGATGCCAGCGCCGGCAGAGCTCCTTGAGGGACGACACGTCGACGCTGCGGTAGTGGAGGTATTCGTCGAGCTCCGCCATGTAACGGGCCAGGAAGCGGCGATCGGTTCCGATGCTGTTGCCGCACAGGGGCGCAGTCGACGGTTTCGGCACATGCTGTTTCACGTAGTCGAGCGTCGCGTGTTCGGCCGCGGCGACATCCACCACTGAGCGTTCGATCTCGGGCAACAGTCCGGACTTCGTGTGCATCTCACGCACGAAATCGCCCATCCGAGTGAGCGCGTCGGTGTCGGCATGCACGACGATCTGGATCCCATCGTCGATCGGCGCGAGCGACGCGTCGGTCACGATGCAGGCGATCTCGACGATCACATCCGTCTGCACGTCGAGGCCGGTCATTTCGAGATCGATCCAGACCAGCCGATCGTCGACCTCGGAAGTGGCAATCGGCTCCGGCACGCGCCGCACGCTATCGGCTCGTGGTCCACGGGTAGATTCCACGCCGGTGACCGCTCCTCCTGTCGTCTGGCGTCCCGACCCCGAGCTGCTCCGCGCCGCCAACGTGGCGCGTTTCATGGATGCGCAAGGCATCAGCGACTTTCCCGAGCTGGTCGCGCGTTCGATCGACGAGCCCGAATGGTTCTGGGACGCGGTCGTACGGTTCCTCGACGTTCGGTTCTCCCGGCCGTACGAGGCGGTGCTCGACACGAGCGACGGCGTTCCCTGGGCAAGGTGGTTCGTCGGTGGGCAATGCAATCTTGCCGCGACGTGCGTCGATCGCGACGCGGACGACCCGGCGACGTGTGAGCACGTCGCCGTGGTGTGGGAAGGCGAAGAAGGGGTCGTTCGGACGCTCACGTGGGCCGAGTTGCGAACGCTCACCGACCGGATCGCTTCCGGTCTGCGGGCGCGCGGCGTGCGGCGCGGAGACGCGGTGGGCCTGTTCTTGCCGATGGTGCCGGAGACCGTCGCCGCGCTGTTCGCCGTCGCCAAGCTGGGCGCCGTGTTCTTGCCGATCTTCTCCGGTTACGGCGCCGATGCCGTCGCGGTCCGTCTCGACGATGCGGCCGCGGTCGCCCTGATCACTGCCGACGGTTTCATTCGTCGGGGCAAGCTCGTCGCCATGAAAGAAACCGCCGACGCTGCGGTCGGTCGGGTCGAAACCGTACACACGGTCGTCGTCGTGCCGCGCCTCGAACGGGCGAGTCTTCCGATGACCGACGGCCGCGACGTGATGCTCGCGGATCTCATACGCGACCAACCCGACCGGTTCGACGCCGAGCAGGTCGACAGCGAATGTCCGCTGTTCGTGGCTTACACGAGCGGCACGACGGGCCGCCCGAAGGGCGCGGTGCACGTACACGCGGGCTTTCTCGCCAAGATCGCCGAAGAGGTCGCGTTTCAGATGGACCTGCGCGCCGGCGAGCGCCTGTTCTGGCTCACTGACATCGGCTGGATCATGGGTCCGTGGGAGATCGTAGGTACCCTCGCCAACCGCGGCACGCTCGTCTTGTACGACGGAGCGCCTGATTTCCCTGGCCCCGATCGACTGTGGGCGTTCGTCGAACGGCACCGCGTCAATGTGCTCGGTGTTTCGCCGACATTGATCCGCGCGTTGATGGCTCACGGCGACGCTCCTGTGCACGCGCACGACCTTTCGACACTTCGCGTGCTCGCGTCCACCGGCGAGCCGTGGAACGAGGACCCGTGGCGCTGGTACTACGACGTCGTCGGTTCAGGTCGCTGCCCGATCGTTAACATTTCGGGCGGGACCGAGGTCGGAGCGTGCTTTTTGTCGCCTCACGTCGTCGTGCCGATCTCGGCATGCTCGCTCGGTGGACCCGCGCTCGGTATGGCGGTCGATGTGTTCGACGACGCCGGCCGGTCGGTACGCGGTGAGGTCGGAGAGCTTGTATGCACCAAACCTTGGCCGGGAATGACGCGCGGGCTTTTCCGCGATCCGCAACGCTATCTGGAGACGTATTGGTCGCGTTGGCCTGACGTGTGGTGGCACGGCGACTTCGCCAGTGTCTCCGACGACGGTCAGTGGTTCTTGCACGGCCGGTCCGACGACACGATCAAACTCGCCGGCAAACGACTCGGACCGGCGGAGGTAGAGACGGTCGTCGTCGCGCATCCATGCGTGTTGGAGGCGGCGGCGATCGGCGTTCCCGACGAGCTCAAAGGCGAAGTGCTCTGGGTCTTCGCGGTGCTTTCGCCCGGCGCGCACGCGAACGACACGCTGCGTGCGCAGGTCTCGCAATGCGTTGTCGATGCCCTCGGCCCGTCGTTCAAGCCGGCCGAAGTTCGCTTCACGAGCGCCCTGCCGAAGACTCGCAGCGCGAAAGTTTTGCGCCGAGCGATTCGTGCGGTCGTGACCGGGCACGAGCCCGGCGACCTGTCCGGCCTCGAGGATCCCGCGACGCTCGACGCGATCGCTGCGAGCGTGTGAAATGACCGAGTTGATCGGCGGGCGCGTCTTGCTCCGACCGTTGCGGGCGGACGACTGGGAAGCGTGGCGTGAGGTCAGGCTGCGGTGCCGCCAGTGGCTGGAACGATGGGAGCCGGTACCCGAGCCCGGGAGTGCAGATCCCGCACTGGACTACGAAGCGTTCCGCGCCCGATGCGCAGCATGGGAACGGCAACGTCATTTCGACGCCGCGTATGGATTCGGTCTTTTCCTCTCCGATGGCCGCTTCGCCGGCGAAGTCAGTCTCGGAAGTGTGCAACGGGGCCCATTCCAGATGGGCTATGTGGGCTACTGGATCGACGAGGCCTACGGCGGGCGCGAATACATTCCTGAAGGGGTCGTCCTCATCATTCGCTATGCGTTCGAGACGCTGCGACTACACAGACTTGAGGCGGCCATCGTTCCCCGCAACGCTGCCAGCCGGCGGGTCGCCGAGAAGCTCGGGTTGCGCGACGAGGGCACCGCCCAACGGTTCTTACAGATACAGGGAACGTACGAGGACCACATTCGCTACGCGATCACCTGCGAGGAATGGCGCGACCGAGGAGAGCAGCTCATGTCGCGATTCGTGACGTCTCGCGTCGATGGTCGTTGAAACCCGTGCCGCTGACGTTTCGTCGTCGGAGTTTCGGACGAGCGCGTCGACGGACACAGCCCGGTGAACCCCTGCGACGGTCGTCGTCACCCGCTCCGCGGCGAACGTACGGGCAGCGTGTCTGACTGAGCCGCCGTCGCCGCTTCGTCTTCGTCGAGGTCCTTGTGTGCCTTGCGCCGCAGCGTGTCGATCATCACCCGCATATCGCCACCGACCCGAGGCAGGCGCTCGATCTCTTGCGACGCGGCCGGCCCGACTTCGATGACCCGGGAATGCGCCTCGGTCGTCAGATCGACGATGGCGGGCGTCAGCACCGGTTCGACGCTCGCCACGACGGCGACATCGGCGCGTGCGGGCTCGTCGTCGCTGCTCTGAGCCTCCGCGACCAGCCGCCGCCATCGGCCCGTCGTCTCGGTCGGTGTCGGCGCCGGAACAATTTTGTTGACCTCGACGTCTGCTCCCGACGAGACGAGGGTCTGGCTACTGGCAGCTTCGGCGATGAGGCGGCGCCAATAGTCTTCTGTCTCGTTCCAGGTCGGATCGGGAACAATTGCTTCAGTCGCGACATCGGTCGGTGACGCCGCGGTGACGTCGATCGGCACCTCGGCGGCTACGACCGGCGCGGCGTCAGGCGACGGCGTCGCGCTTCGGTCGCGATCGTGCGGCTTTGCCCGGCGCAACCGCCGGCTCTTGGCGGGACTCGGCGAGGTCTGCGGACTGCGCTCCGCCGGCTCGGCCTCAGCTGAGACCGGAGCAGGAGACGTCGCACTGCGGTCGACGGAAGCTTCTTCGACGAGACGGCTCCAACGATTTTCGGCCGCGTCCCATGAGGCCTCGAGGACGCCTTCCGACACAGGATCGACGCTCGCGATCGGCGTCGCAGGTTCGGTTTCAGGTGCGGATGCGACACCGGTTTCGACTTCAAGGAGCGCCGATTCGCGCGCAGGATCGCCGGCGAAATCGGTCCCGATGTCGACAAACGTCGGCTCGAGGGGAACAGCTGCGAAGTGGACGACCGGAGCCGGCGGCGCCGGCAATTGCGCCCGTTCGACCGACGACTCGGCGGCCGCTTCGGCGACCGAAGTTTCGATCTGTCGTGCCTGCTCCGCGCGGCGGCGACGCCGACGCGAGGAGGATGTGCTCGGCGCTTCCGCAGGAGCGGATTCGGTGACGGTCTCGATTTCGGCATCGACGACCTCGACCACCGCGGGCTCTGGTGGCGACGACAAGTCGGCGCGACCTCGTGCGTCGGCGCGAAGTCGGTCCCATCGACCTTCGGTCGGGGCAGGCTCGTTTTCGGCGCGCGTCTCGATCGTGGCTTCGACGACGAGATCGACCGGCGACGGCTCGAGGTCGACCTCGGCGATCAGTTCGGCCGCGCCACCAACGAAGGGCAGCGGCTCGGCGGGCTGCAGCTCCGTCGTCGGTAACGAGGCTGTTGCAACCTCAACGTCCGCGATGGGTTCGTCCTTGACTTCCGATTCGAGCGGTGCCACCCAGGTGGGCAGCTCAACCCGGCGCGAGGCCTTCTTAGAGCGTCGTTGACGCTTCGTCGACTTCTTCTTCGGCAGCGGTGCGGCCGAAGGTGCGGCCGCGGTACGCGCGACCGACTCAGAGACGAGCCTGTCCCATCGCCCGTTGGGAGGACTCGCTGTCGATCGGGACTCGGACTCGGCGATCGGTGCTGTCGTGACCTCGACGACTAGGTCAGCCGTTGCCGGTCCGACGTCGGTAACGACTGGCGCCACGCCAGCGTCGATCTGGCGCTCCGCCCGTTCGCGGCGCCGCCCTCGGCCCTTGACCGTGTTCGGCGCGGGCTCCGACACCGGTGCCGGAGTGGAACGGACAGCCGTCTCGGCGATGAGCCGATCCCATCGTCCCTGTGTCGCGTTTGGTGTCGTTTCGCGACGCGCTTCCGTAACGGGTTCGGCCGTGGCGTTGGGATCATGCGCAGCGCTGGATTCGGGCGCGAGGTCGACGAGCGGCGAGGGCTCGACCGGCTCAGGAGTCGACGGCGTCGGCTCGTCAACTGAGGTTTCGATTTCGGCAACGTCGTCGGTCTCGACCTCGACCCGCTGGGTGTCCGGAACCGATGTGCACTCAACTTCGATGTCGACTTCCGCGATTGCGGCCGGCGGCACGATGTCGTGAGAGCCGTCCACCGAGCGACGACCCCATCGACTGGTCTTATTCGCGGTCCGTTCCGAGTTGACGTCGCCAGCAGGTTCGCCAGATACCGGATCGATGGTCGGGGCGTCCTCGACCGGGGCCTCGAAGACCGCAGTTTCGAAGGCGGTCTCGACGACTGAGGCGTCGACAACAGGGAGGACAGTGACCAGTTCACTGATCGGTTCGATCGCGATGTCCGCAAGCGAACCAGCAGGTGTCGATTCCGGCTCAGTCGATGTGATGACTTCTGCCGGGCTCGGCTCGAGCGTCGCCGCCGGCGCAGCGACGTCGTCGCGGTCGGTCTTCATCCGGCGCGGCCGACGCCTCGTTCTGTTTCGCCGATGCTCGACAGCGGGTGTCCCAACCGCTTCGACTTCGACCTCAGCGACCTGTTCGGCTGGAACGTCAGTGGCCGTCGCAGCCGATTCCGACTCCGTTTCGGTTCCGGTGATGTCTTCGACTTCGACGGCGGCGATCGGTTCGGCGGTCTCGGCTTCGGTGGTCGCGTCGATCTGACGCGCAGCTCTGATCCGCCGGCGACGACGCTTGATCCTGTCCGGCGTCTGTTGAGGAGCCGGTTCGGCGATTGCTTCGACGTCGACCGGTGCGGATGGCGCGCCGTCGATCTGGCTGGAGCCCGCGGCAAGGAGCTGATCCCAGCGGCTCAGGCCCTCCGGTGATGGCGACGCGATCGGTTCCGACTCTGTCTCGGTTTCGATGACGGTCGCGACTTCGATCTCGACTTCAGCAACTGGTTCTGCAGTTTCGGGTTCGGCGATGGTTTCGACGTCGACCGGTCCAGCGAAAGGTTCCGTGTCGTTCGGGCTGGAGGCCGCAAGCAGTTGGTTCCAGGGGCCGACGCCCTCTGGCAATGCCGGCGCGACCGGTTCCGACGCCGTTTCGACTTCGGCGACAGGCGCGACGTCGACTCCGAGTCCGAGTCCGGCTTCGTCCCCAGCGATCGATTCGGCGGCGTCGTCGATGCTCGGCGTCTCAGGTTCTGTGACCGCGTCGATCTGACGCTCTGCTCGGGCGCGGCGGCGACCCCTGATCCGTTTCGGTGTTGGTTCGACAGACTGGAGTTCAGCGATCGTTTCGACGTCGACCGGTCCAGCTGATAGCTCCGCGTCGATCTCGCTGGCATCACCAAGCAGTCGGTTCCAGCGGCTCGCAGGCTCGAGTGAGGCCGGCGCGATCGGTTCCGACTCCGTTTCGGTTTCGACGACGGTCGCGACTTCGACTTCGAGTCGGACTTCGACTTCAGCGATCGGTTCTGCGATGTTGTCGACGGTTGGTGCGACTGTTGGTGCGACGGGTTGCGAGTCAACGTCGGTCGCGGTCTCGATACTGGTCGACCTCGGCGATTCGAACTGAGGCTCGGTCGTCGTGGAGTGGCGGCGGCGACCCTTGATCCGTTTCGGTGTTGGTTCGACAGTCTGGGGTTCGGCGATCGTTTCGACGTCGACCGGTCCAGCTGATGGCTCCGTGTCGATCTCGGGGGCATCGCTAAGCAGTCGGTTCCAGCGGCTCGCAGGCTCGAGTGAGGCCTCCGCGTTCGGTTCCAACTCTGGTTCGGTTTCGATGACGGTCGCGATTTCGACTTCGACTTCGGCGATCGGTTCCGCGATGTTGTCGACGGTTGGCGCGACGGGTTGCGACTCAAGGTCGGTCGCGGTTTCGATATTGGTCGATTTCGGCGATTCGATCTGACGCTCTGCTCGGATGCGGCGGCGACCCTTGATCCGTTTCGGTGTTGGTTCGACAGTCTGGGGTTCGGCGATCGTTTCGACGTCGACCGGCCCTGCGGATGCCTCTGTGTCGATCTCGGTGGAATCGCCAAGCAGTCGGTTCCAGCGGCTCGCAGGCTGAGATGATGCCGGCGCCGGCGGCTTCACCAGTGGTTCGGCCGCGACCTCGATTTCGACCGTGGGGTCAGGTTCGGCGATCACGAGCGGTTCGACTGGGACCAACGCTGACTCGGACTCGACTTCAGTCGTTGAGGCCGGGGGCGGCGCGGCGATGCGGTGCTCGGCGGCGCGGCGCAGAAGCCGACGCTTGGCGAGGTTCAGCTCCGATTCCGGTTCGGCTTCGCCGATGGGCTCGACTTCGACTTCGACTTCGACTGCGGCTTCGGGCACGTCGACGGCACCGATGACCGTGGGCCGGCGAAGTCGACCGGTGATTGTCCTC
>JBKQIY010000196.1:0-33344 GCA_052148155.1 Acidimicrobiia bacterium
CTCGAACCGACCGCCGGCTGGCTGCTCGCCGTGCAGTGGCATCCCGAAGACACCGCCGCCACCGACCCCGTCCAACAACGCCTCTTCGACGCTCTAGTCGCCGAGTGCGAAACCGCGAGTTAGACGATCGTGGCGCGGAGCTCGTGTTTGGGGACCTTGCCGCTGGGGTTTCGGGGCATCACCTCGATGATCTCGAGACGCTCCGGGATCTTTTGGGTCATGAGCCCGGCCGATCGGCAGTGCTCGAGGATGCTGTGCACCGTCGGCGGCGCAGCCGGATCGGCAGGCACGACAAACGCGACGACCATCTCGCCTCGTTCGTCGTCGGGGATGCCGAGTACCGCGACGTCGGTAATCGCCGGGTGGCCGTAGAGCACGTCTTCGACCTCTTTGGCCGACACGTTTTCGCCTTTGCGGATGATGATGTCCTTGATCCGACCGGTGATCAGGATTGCCCCGTGCGCGTCGAAACGTCCGAGGTCGCCCGTGTGCAAGAACCCGTCGGCGGTGAACGCGTCGACGTCGAGTGAGCCGTCGACGTAGCCGCGCATCACCTGGGGGCCCTTCACGACGATCTCGCCTTCCTCGCCGGCATCGACCTCGTTGCCTGCGCGATCGATCAGCTTGACGATCACGCCGTCGTTGGGCCGGCCCTCGGCGAAACGTTTGACGTCTTCGTGATCGTCAATGTCGGTCTGGCAGACGATCGGCGCCTCGGTCATGCCGTAGCCCGCCGTCGTACCGATGCTCGACGGCACTGCCGCCCGCAACTCGTCGTGCAGTTGCGGGGGACGCGCTGATCCCCCGCTCGGGAAGTCGCGCACCGTCTTGTACGCGTCGGGATCGGCCTTGGCCTCGCCGATCAGCGCAGCGTGGATGGCGGCGGCGCCGTTCGCGAGCGTCACGCCGTGTTTGCGGATCAGCTCGGTCGACGCCTGCGGCGTCCACGTTTCCATAAGCACCGCAGCCGAGCCGGTGAGCAGCGGCGTGAACACGCCGATGATGATCCCGCCGACGTGGGTGAATGGGAACGCGACGAGCGCGATGTCGTCTTCAACCACGTGCGTCTTGGCGGCGTAGCCGATCGCACCGGCTACCACAGAGCGATCCGTGTGCTGCGCGCCTTTTGGCGCGGCAGTGGTACCCGACGTGTAGAAGATCCAACGCACAGGGTCGGCGGCAGGGTCGTCAAACACCGGGGGGGCGGCCGGCAGGTTCGCGGGATCGCCGTCGGGATTCGAGTGGTCGGCGACGAGCGTACGCATCCCTTCGTTCTCGTGCGCGATCTGGTCTGCGAGCGCGGCGTAATCGAAGTTGTTCCACACCGACGGCGTGACGAGCAGCTTGCAGTTCGTCTGCGCCGCGATGAACGAGATCTCGCGGGCGCGGTAGATCGGCAACATCGGATTCTGGATCGCGCCGACCCGGCACAGCGCGGCCACGAGGACCGCTGATTCTGTCCACGTCGGGAGCTGCCACGACACATGCATGTCGGGACCGACGCCGAGTGCGAGGAGCCCGGCGGCGGCGCGTTCGGCAAGGTCGCGATACTGCGCGAACGTCGTTTGGCGATCACCGTCGTAGAGCATCACGCGATCGGGTGTGGCCGCGACCCGGCGCTCGATCAACTCCCAGATGCTGCGTGCGTCGTCGAGCATCAGATCGTGAGGCCGCCGTCGACGGACACGATCGAGCCGGTCATGTACCGACACGCGTCCGACGCGACGAACACGGCGATGTTCGCGATCTCCTCGGGCTGCGAGTTGCCGAGAGGCGTCATCACCTTGCGGAACTCTTTCCACGACACGCCCTCCGGCATGTTCATGAACTCCTTTTGCAGCGGCGTGTCGATACCGCCGGGCGCGATCGCGTTCACGCGGATCTTGCGCTCCAGGTACTCGTCGGCGAGTGCGCGGGTCAGATTCACGACGCCGCCCTTCGAGGCGCAATACGCGGCGCTGTACCGCTGCCCCATGAGACCAGCGTTCGACGCGATGTTGACAATCGACCCGCCGCCGTCAAGCAGGTACGGGATCGCGGCCTGGCACACGAGGAACGTCCCGGTGAGGTTCACGCCGATGATGCGCTGCCAGTCTTCAAACGGTGTCTCGTGCGAGTGCGAGAACCGTCCGATTCCGGCGCAGTTGAATACCAGCGAAGGCCGTCCGAGATCGCTCGCGGCGGTCGTGACCGCGGGCCGCACCGACGCCGGATCGGACACGTCGGCCTCACAAGCCTGCGCCCTTCCACCCCGCTCGCCGATCTCGGCGGCCGTCTTCTCCACCGCGTCGGCGACAATGTCGAGGCACGCGACCGCGGCACCCTCGGCTGCGAGTTGCAGCGCCGTCGCCCGTCCGAGCCCCGATCCGGCCCCCGTCACGAGCGCCACCCGCCCGTCGAATCGCGCCATGTGTTCCTCCGTCGCTGCTCGGGCGACGGAGGCTAATACGCCGCCGGCAAATCTCTCAACGGATAGTCCCGACTCACCATGAACCTCGGCCAACGGCAAACGGCCCGCCGAAACGAGGCCGGCGGGCCGTCTCGCCTCGAAATCCCTGGGGGGAAGGGAAGCTGAGGCGATTGCCACTTTCCAATCGGACGTGCGCCGGCTCAGATGAGGCATATCCGCCACGCAGCGTGATGCACCGTCCTGGACGCGGCGGCGGGAGCACGATCAGTGCCGCCGACCGGAGCCGACTCGACGGCACATCGTTCCCGAACGCGGCGGCATCGAGGTCGCCGACAACGACGACCGGTCCTGGCTGCGAACGCAACGTCGACGTGACCGGCGCACGATCATGTTCGTCGCGGCGCCATCCCGACGTGATCGGCATGCGCAACCGGGACGACGAGGCCACGCAGCGACGTCCCGAGCGCACGGCTGCGCCCGCCCGGTGACGGCCAGGTCGCCACGGTCTTGGCCGCCCCCGACGAAGTGCGACCCGCTCGACCTCGAACCGGTGGACGGGCTAATTCACCAAGCGGTCACGTCCTTGCCAGTACGGCTCGCGCAGCTTGAACTTCTGGAGCTTCCCGGTCGCCGTCCGCGCGAGCTCGTCGCGGAACTCGACTGCGGTCGGGCATTTGAAGTGCGTGAGCCGGTCCCGACAATGGGCGATGACGTCGTCCTCGCTGAGCGTCGCGCCCGGCGCGACGACCACGAGTGCCAGGACAGTTTCTCCCCACTTGTCGTCCGGGACGCCGACCACCGCGACCTCAGCCACGGCCGGATGCGAGAAGATGCAGTCTTCGACCTCGATCGAGGAAACATTCTCGCCGCCGGAGATAATCACGTCTTTCTTGCGATCGGCGATCGCGAGGTAATGCTCCCCGTCGATGGAGCCGCCGTCGCCGGTGTGGAACCAGCCGTCGCGAATCGCTTCGGCGGTCTGTTCGGGCTGCTCCCAATAGCCGGCCATCACAACGTTGCTGGCGGCGAGCACTTCGCCCGAGTCGTCGACGGCGAGTGTGACCCCCAGCGCCGGCGCGCCCGCACGTCCGAGTCGCTGGGCTCGTTCCGGCGGCGCCAACCCGTCGTACTCGGCTCGAGCGCGATTCATCGTGAGCAGCGGCGACGTCTCGGTCAGTCCGTAGATCTGAATGAATTCCCAGCCGAGATCGGTCTCGACCCGTTCAATGGTGCGGGTCGGCGGAGGCGCGCCGGCAACGACAATCCGAGTGCGGCCCGAACCAGGAATATCCCCCGTCCACTGTTGCGCGGCATCGAGCACCGCGTTCACGACCGCCGGTGCGCCGCACAGCAACGTGACGCCATGTTCTTCGACCCGGCGCAGGATCTCGGCGCCGTCGACCTTGCGCAACACCACGTGGCGTCCGCCCATGCCGGTGACCGCGTACGTCATACCCCAGCCGTTGCAATGAAACATCGGCAGCGTGTGCAGATACACGTCGCGGTCGTTCACTCCGGACTGCCAACCGAACGTCGCCGCATTGATCCAGATGTTGCGATGCGTCATCTGCACACCTTTCGGGCGCGCGGTCGTGCCGCTCGTGTAATTGATCGTCGCGGTCGCGTCCTCGTCGGGCTCGGACCACGGCTCCGCTTCGACACCGAAGAGATAGAGCTCTTCGTCGGCCTCCGCGCCAAGAACCAAGCGGCGCTTGGCATGAACTTTTTCGAGCGCCTCATCGAGTTCCGGATCGACAAGAAGCATCGACGCGCCGGAGTGTTCGACAATGTAGGAGATCTCGTCCGCGCTCAAACGGAAGTTGATCGGCACGAGCACTCGTCCCGAGCCGCTCACCCCGAACAGCGATGTGAACAAGCGCGCCGAGTTGTGCGACACGATTGCGATGCGCTCGCCGGCGCCGATACCCAGCGCGTCGAGGCCCGCCGCTTGCGCGTGCGCCCGCGCCGCGATGTCGCGCCAGGTGACCGACCGCCACGAAGCGGCGGGCTGATCGGGTTCGTCGATCACACCGACTCGCTCGCCGTAGACGAGCTGCGCGCGCGCCAAGAAGTCGTTGACCGTCAACGGAACCCGCATCGAGTATCTCCTTTACGTTGGCCAACTTCCCACGAACCTGACTGTTCGACTGGGAGCTCATGCCTTCCCTGACAGTTGCCGACCGCGTATAGCCGCCCAGGCCAGCGCCGTACGCCCGGGTAGCTGCCACTGTGTCATGATCGACGCGGCCGCGCTACGACAGCGAGCGAGGAGGCACGCGATCCGCCATTCGCGACCCGCCGACGCCCGACGCGTTGGCGGTCCTGTGGTTGCCGTCGTCACGCTGACAGTCACGCTGCTCGCCGCCGCGTGCTCCGGTTCGTCGAGCACGCATCCACTGGCTGTTTCGTCCGTCGTCGTCCCGACCTCGCTCGTCAACCCTTTCATGGGGACCGGCGTGGGCGGCTCGGCCGTCGGCGACATCGATGCCTCACCTGCGGCCGCCCTCCCACTCGGCATGATGCAGTGGGGACCGGACACCGCACCCGATCGGTCCTCGGGCGGCGGATATCGCAACGGCGACACCGCGCTCTCGGGTCTGAGCCTCACGCATCTCAGCGGGCCGGGTTGTCCGGCCTACGGAGATGTGCCGATTCTGCCCACCACGGGCGCGGCCGTCGGCACGCCTGAGGCCGCGACGGCACAGTTCGCGGCCGACTCGCAACACGCGGAGCCGGGCCGCTACTCCGTCAGATTCGTGACGCCGTCGATCGGCGTCGACCTCGCGGTGACGACGCGTACCGGCCTCGCCCGCTTCACGTTCCCGACGACGACCGCCGCCGACCTGTTGTTCAAAGTCGCCGACAGCGCAGCCGGCGCGACCGCGGCCTACACCCACGTGGTCGGAGACGACGAGATCGCGGGATCTGTGACTTCGGGAGATTTCTGCGGCACGATCGGCAACTACACACTGTTCTTCGACGCGCAGTTCGACCGCCAGTTTGAGCGCTTCGCGACCTGGCAGGGCTCTCACGTTTCGGCCGGAGTCCGCGTCAGCACCGGACCACACTCCGGCGCGACGATCACGTTCGACGCGACGCACAACCGCGTCGTCAACGTGAAGGTTGGCATCTCGTTCGTCAGCATCGCGAACGCGCGCGCGAATCTCGCGTCGGAGAACACCGGCTGGAGCGTTGATGCCGTCGCCCGTGCCGCGACCAGCGTCTGGAACGCGCTCCTCGGCCGCATCGCGATCACGGGAGGCACGAAGACCGAGCAGCAGACGTTTTATTCGGCGCTGTACCACTCTTTGCTCGAGCCCAACGTGTTCAGCGACGTCAACGGCGAATATCCCGGCTTCGACCACAGGGTCCATACCGCGCGCGGCTACACCCAGTACGCCAACTTCTCGGGCTGGGATATCTACCGGTCGGAGGTGCAACTGCTCTCCCTTGTCGAGCCAAGCCAGACCGGCGACATGATGCATTCCCTCCTCGCGGACTACGAACAGAGCGGCTTCCTGCCCAAGTGGCCGTACGCCGACTACGACAGCGCGGAGATCAACGGCGACTCCGCCGATCCGATCCTGGCCGACGCGTACGCGTTCGGGGTAAGAAACTTCGACGCGCGCGAGGCCTTGCGTGCCATGGTGAAGGGCGCCGACACGATCGGAACCGGTCTCGGCTGGAATGTCGAACGTCAGGACAACGACGAGTACCTCGCCCGAGGATGGATCCAGGTGGACCGGCTCGACAAGACGTCACTGGATTACACGATCGGCGGGTCCGAAACGTTGGAATACGCGATCGACGACAACGCGATCGCCGAGTTCGCTACTTCGCTCGGCGATCACGCGACAGCCGCGATTTTCACCAAGCGCGCCGAGAACTGGCGCAAGCTCTTCAATCCGGCAACCGACTACCTGGCCGCGCGCCGCGCCGATGGCGCCTTCCCGCCTGGTCCCGCATTCCAGCGCTCCCCGCTCCCCGGCATCGGTCAAAACGGATGGGAGGAGGGCAACGCGGTGCAGTACACGTGGAGCGTTCCGCAAGACCTGCGAGGACTGTTCGACGCGATGGGCGGGAACGCACGAGTTGTCACGGAACTCGATCGATTCTTCACGTACCTCAACACCAGCCGCAAGCAGCCGTACGACTGGGCCGGCAACGAGCCCTCGTTCGGCATCCCCTGGGAGTACGACTACGCGGGAGCGCCGTCTCGCACGCAAGATGTCGTGCGTCGAATCGTCACCGAACTGTATGCGCCCACCCCCAACGGCGAACCCGGCAACGACGATCTCGGCGCGATGTCATCGTGGTACGTGTGGGCGGCGATCGGAATGTACCCCGAGACCCCCGGTGCGGCAGATCTCGTGCTGGCCAGCCCGCTGTTCGCTCAGGTGACGATCACGCTCGGCGACGGACATCGGATCGAGATCGACGCACCCGCTGCGTCGGCCGCGAATCGTTATGTGCAGTCCCTGCACGTCTCCGGAATGAACGCGCCCGCCGCTTGTCGCACCGACGTCTACGAATGTCCGTGGCTGCCCGCCTCGGTCGTCACCTCAGGTGCGCAACTCAACTTCACGCTCGGCGCGAATCCGAACGACTCGTGGGGAACCCAACCAGACGCCGCGCCGCCGTCGATCACCACGCACTGACGTATGCCTCGACCGGCGGCGCAGCTCATCGAACGACACCGCGTCGCCTGCGCCGGGTTCTCCCGGGTCGCGGCGTTGGTACGACCCGATCAGTGGGATGCACCGACGCCGTGCACGGAGTGGGATGCGGGCGCGGTCGTCGAACATGTGATCGGCTTCCACGAGTTCTTGCTTATCCGGCCACTCGGCGTACGAGCGCATCGCCCGCGAACCGGTCCGGCCGCGCGATGGGCGGCGACGTCGACGGCGTTGTTCGCCGCGCTCGACGTGCCTGGCACAGTCGACCGGGTGACGGAACTCCCCGGCGGCGGACACAGCTCCCCTCGCACGATGCTCGACGCGCTGACCGTCGATGTTCTCGTTCACACGTGGGACCTCGCCCGTGCCGCGGATCTCGACCCCGAACTCGACCACGACCTTTGCGTGCGCGCGTACGACACGGTGCGCGTCGACGATGTCCGCGGCACCTCCGACATGTTCGCCGTACGCGTGCAGGTGCCGTCCGAAGCCGATGCAGCGACGCAGCTGGTCGCGGCGTACGGCCGTGACCCCGGCTGGGTATCTCCTAGGCCCCGGGGTCCTCGCCGATTTCCCGGAGGGCAGTCGCGAGCGCAGCGCGCAGCCGGCGGGCCGTCGCCGGGCTGAGGTGACCGACGAGGCCGGTGCCAGGTCGGCCGTGCTCCTCGACCGTCAGCTCGACGCGTGGATCGTCGCACTCCTCGCAGTCGTCGAGCACGGCAACGATCCAATCGACCTGCGCGCGCTCGGGATCATCCGGCGGATGGTCGTCGATGCCGTAATCAGCAAGCTTTTTCATCGTTGAAGTCTCGCACGGGCGGCTGATATCCGCCTACAGGTCTCGTACGATTGGCGGGTGCGGGTGCGGGTGTCGGTCATCGGCTGCTCGGGTGCGGGCAAGACGACGTTCGGCCGCGCGCTGGCGGCTCGCCTCGGAGTGACGTTCATTGAGCTGGACTCGATCTTCCATCAACCTGACTGGACGCCGTTGGCGGACCCCGAGTTCCAAGCTCGAGTGCGGGACGCTGTCTCCTCGGACGGATGGGTCGTCGACGGCAACTACGGCGCGGTACGTCCGATCGTTCTCGAGCACGCGACCGGTGTCGTCTGGCTCGACTACTCGCGGTGTCGAGTGATGCAACAGGTGATCCGGCGTTCCGTCGTGCGTGGCGTGACCCGGCGCGAGTTATGGAACGGCAACCTCGAAGACCCTCGCGACTGGATCAAGCCCGACCACCCCATCCGTTGGGCGTGGTCACAACACGGTCGTAAGCGTGCCGAATACGAAGCGCGCTTGGGTGAGCCGCAGTATGGGCACCTCGACGTACAACGGTTCCGGACCCCGAGCGCGGCGCGCGTCTGGTTACAGTCGATCTGACTCGGACGTCGGACGTCAGCGCTCGGTGGCCTCGCGGCGTCCAGGCGCTCGAAGAGCGACATGGTGATGTGGACGTGTGTGTGCCGGAGCGTGCCGTCCGGTCGTGGCTCGATCCGGCGTGTGACGTCGAGTTCGTCGTACAGGTTGACATCCGGGGTCAGGTAGCGGGCGAGTTGGTGATCACCGCGGTTTCGCGACACGGCTGACCACGCAAGCCCGGACATGCGGGCAGACCGGCCGCGACGTCGACACCAGACACCACCGGGAGCACGATCCGCGACGCGAACATGCCGCCCCAGCCGATGGCGTTGACCTCGTGACCTTGTGCGGGCAGGTCGTCGAACGACCAGGCCGGACGGGAGCCACCGGGCGCGTCAATGATCACGCGAATGCGCGACCCGGCCCGGAACACGTGCGCGAACGGGAACACTTCGACGCGTGCGAGCGAATACGTGCCGCTCGGCAGCATCTCGACTGCCGCCTGGGTGAGCGGGTGGGTTGGGCGGAGCTCGGTCGCATCGGGCGACAGGGCACGATCGCTCGCTCGTAGCCACCCGTTCTGTACGTATACCTCTTTGCCGTCGGGCCGCACTTCGGTGATCGTCACCTGGATGTCGGTGTCGGGTGCGGTCGACTTCAGCCACAGGTCGACGCTCGCGTTGCCGATCACGGTGACGTCATGGTCGAGCGGCGCCGTCTCGTACGCGAGCGCCGTACCCGGGGCCGGAGGGTTCCACTGGAACTGTGGCAGCTTCGCCCAGGTGGCGCTTTGGCTCCCGCCCGGAATCGTCGTGTCGTGTTGATGGGACGGGTCGTAGACGTACGAGTCGGCCCCGAACGTGGTGGGCGCGGCGTCGACGAGAGAACCGTTGGCGCCGAAATACCAAGGCGTGGCGGTGGTGCCCGGCACCGGCCAAGACGGAAAGTCGGCCTCGAAGCGGGGCGTGGGCGCGCCCGGGTCGGCGCCGCCGCCGTTCTCGAACAGGATGCGTATCCGCGGGAAACTCTCGAACAGCTTCTTCGCCTGCGCGAACGTCGTCACCGAGGCGAACGGATCGGGCGGCAACGGCGCGGTCGTTCCGAACGCCATGCTGTCGACCACCGACGACACGAGGCTCGTCAGCGCGGTCTGACGCGGGATTTTCTGGGCGACGAAGATCGACAGGAACTGCACCCAGCGCGCGAAGACGGTCGGGTCGAGCGGATCGGCGTGACTACCGTTCTGCGCGGTGAACCACGCTTGCTTCGTGCCGGTGAACTGACTGAACAGATTCGCGAAGTAGCCGCCGGTCTGCTCGTCCTGCCAGTCGCCGGCGAGGTATACCGGCACGTCGATCTTGTTCACGAAATGCTCCGGTGAGAGCGGCAGGCCGATCGCGTCGGTCCAGTAGTGCTGGGTCTTGATCTGTTCGAGAATGTTCGGTGCTTGACTGTGCAACGCCTGGTTGGCGAGACATGTTTTGTCGCCGGCTTTGATGCGATCCGTCGCCCATGGCTGCCCGCCACCGGGTGCTGGCTCGGCGTCGTGCTGGCGTGCCTGCGCCCACGCGACCGCGAAGCCGGAGTTGAGCACTCCGCCGGGATCGAGAGTGCCTCGGATCGTGTCGTCGATCACCGACAGCGGAGCGATCGCGGCGAGATGAGGCGGCCGGAGCTGCGCGACGAAGAGCTGCGTGATCGCGGGATAGGACAAGCCCACCAAGCCGACCTTGTGATGCGCGACCCACGGCTGCGCCGCGATCGTCTCGATCGCGTCGTATCCGTCTGTCGATTGAAGTTGTTCGAAGTAATCGAAGGCGCCGCCCGAACAGCCCGTCCCGCGCATGTTGATCCCGACCGTGGCGTAACCTCCGAGGCCCTGCACGATGAGCGTGGTCGGTTGCGGCGACTTCGGGTCGGCAGGCGAATAGCCGGAGTATTCGATCACCGTCGGGTACGGACCCTTGTTCACCGGCCCGGGGAGATGGACCGTCATCGCCAACGTGATGCCGTCGCGCATGCGCAGGTAGCCGTACCCGTTGCCGATTTTCTGTTGTGTGTAGAACGACTCCGGCGGCGGAGAGGTCCACGACGTGACGTTCAAGTCGCCGCTGGCGACGAGCGCCGCGCCCGCGCCCGCCGCGACGCGATAGCCGCTCGCCACCGACACGTTTCGGAATATGAGACTGCCGTGCGAGTCTGCGGCCGCGTGGGCGGTCACGTCTCCGTCGGAGCTGACGAGCTGCAGGTTCTCCCCGGCTCGAGCGCCGATCACGTATACCTGACCGACGCTGCCGCCCGCGTGGAACGGCGCCATCGCCGCGTGCGCGAGGTTGAGCCGGAGCGCCGACGTCGCGTGCGAGGCGTTGGAGCTGGTACTCGAACACGAGCCGAGCAGGATCGCCACGACCACCGCGATCGCGGTGTTCCCGATCCGATGACGCGGTGACGACATGAACCCCCCTCAGGGCGTGCTCGACCCTTGGGCCGGACACTAACGGGCAGGGGTTGACATCGCGACCGACGACGTGGAATATGACAAGTACTCACTTGCTTTAATCGCGAGGTCGGCCATGGTTGAACAAGACGTCAGAGCGGGTTCGCTGTCGGAGCTGCAAGCGACCGGGCGATTGGGCACCAAGGTCGGCGCATTGCCCGTCGTCGTGTTCTGGGACAACGGCACGGCGTTCGCGATCGAAGATCGCTGCCCCCATCTCGGATTTCCGCTGCACCAAGGAACCGTGGAGGCGGGCCTCGTCACCTGCCACTGGCACCATGCGCGCTTCGATCTCGTGTCGGGCTGCACGCTTGATCTCTGGGCCGACGATGCGCGCGCCTTCGACGTCGACATTCGGGACGACGACGTGTTCGTACGGGCGCGGGTTCGCGACGATCCCGTCCGCCATCTCCAAGGCCGGCTCCGCAACGGGCTCGAAGACGATATTTCCCTCGTGATCGCCAAGTCGGTACTCGGTCTGCTCGACGCAGGAGTGGCGGCATCGGAGATCGTACGCACCGGCGTGGAATTCGGCACCCGCTACCGCAGTTCAGGCTGGGGCGCGGGTCTCACCGTGCTGGTGGCGATGGCCAATCTGCTCCCCCAGCTCGCGCCCGACGACCAGGCGCTCGCGCTCGTGCACGGCCTCACGTTCGTCGCGCGCGACACCCACAATCATGCGCCGCGCTTTGCGGTGGGCCCACTCGAAACGCAGGCGCTGCCGGTCGATCGTCTCGGAAGCTGGTATCGGCGTTTCGTCGACACGCGCTCGTCCGACGCCGCCGAGCGGACGCTTGAGACCGCACTTGCAGAACCGGGCCGCCTGGCCGACGTCGAGACGATGATGTTCTCGGCCGTCACCGACCACGTCTTTATCGACGGCGGGCACACGATCGACTTCACGAACAAGGCGTTCGAAGCAGTCGAACATCTCGGAAAGGACGCGGCCGGCGAGATCTTGCCGACACTCGTACGGCAGACCACCACCGCCTCACGTTCAGAAGAGTTCGGCGAATGGCGTCATCCCCACGACCACGCCGCGCTCGCGCAGCGAACCATCGACGCGCTCGGCCCCGCACTCGCGCAAGGCCGCCCTCACCGCGGCGAATACCAACAAGCTGGATCCCTCGGCTGGCAGCTGCTCGACGACGATCCCGAGGTGGTGGTGGCCGCGTTCCTCGACGCGTTGCGCGCCGGCGCCGACGAAGAGCAGCTCGGCCGCGCGATCGCCTACGCCGCCGCGTTGCGAATCGCGCGCTTCCACGTGCAGAACGATCACGGCGACTGGGACACCGTCCATCACGCGTTCACCGCGGCGAACGGGCTGCATCAGGCACTGCAGCGGAACCCGTCGGACGATCTCTTGCGGGGCGCGGTGCACGCGGCGTTGCGCGTCAACCTCGATCGTTTCCTCAACGTGCCGGCCGCGCGCGCACCGTACGCGGCGAGCGGAAGTCTTGATGCACTCGCGCACTGCTTCGACGTGCAGGGGATGGTCGACGAAGCAGGCAATGAGGCCTACGGGTTCTTGCAGAGTGGCGGGACCCGAGCTGAGCTTGTCGCCGCGCTCGGTCACGCGCTCCTCGCCGAAGACGCCGAGTTCCACTGGTATCAGGTGCTGGAGGCCGGGGTGAGGCAGTCGCAGCAGTGGCCCGAACGATCGCAGGAGGCTGCGATGGTGCTGACCGCCGTCACGCGCTTCTTGTCTGCGCATACGCCGACCCGTCGCGAGCTGCCGACGGTCGTGCGGATCGCAACCCGACTCCGCCGCGGTGAAGCGCTCTACGAAGACGAACTGGGGCCATCAGCGGACCTGATCAACGAAGGTGGAGCGTTAGCCGACCAGTGACGACGCCAGCTCGCGCCACTCGGCGAGCGGAATGTCGTTATCGGGTCGGATCACTTGCACGCACACATGATCGGCTCCCGCGTCGCGCATCGCTTGGACGCGGGCAACAACGGCGTCCATGTTGCCCCAGGCGACGATCGCGTCGACAAGCCGGTCGCTGCCCTGTCCCGCGAAATCGTCGTCTCCGTAACCGAACTCGCGCAGATTGTTGGTGTAATTCGGCAATCCGACATAGATCGCAGTGTGCCGGCGTGCCGTCGCGCGCGCCGACAACGGTTGGTGGTCGATGACGGCCGCGAGCTCGACGGCGATCAGCGGATCGGCGCCGAGCAGGTCACGGGCGCGGGCGACGTGTTCGGGCGGCACGAAATACGGGTGTATACCAGCAGAGCGATCGCGAGCGAGTCCGAGCATCCGGGGACGAAGCGCCGCCAGCACCCGCGACTCGACCGGAAACGGCACTTCGGCCGCGTCGAGATCGTCGAGGTAGCGGACCATCTTCGTCAAGGGTTTGGTGTAGCGCCCGGGCTGGCCCTGGTCGATGAGCGGAGCGTGGCTGACACCGAGCCCGAGCAGGAAGCGGTGTTTGCGGTCGTCGTTCCACGACGCGCGCCGAGCCGCGACCTCGGCCGGTTCGTGCATCCACACGTTGAGGATGCCGGTCGCGATGACAGTCCGTTTCGTGGCGTCGAGCAACGTCTCGACTGCGCCGAGTACGTCGCCGCCGACGTCTGGAATCCAGATCGCGTCGAAACCCAGCTCGTCGACCTCGGCGGCCGCCTCCGCGATCGGACCGGGTTCGCCGTAGCGCAGCTGCCCAGACCAGATGCCGGTTCCACTGAGTTGCATGGCGCGTACGCTATTGGGAGTGCTTTTCTAGAGTCGACTAGGGTGCTGGCCGTCCACGCCGTCTTCGCGCGCATGTCGTCTCGGCCGCGCTTCGGCTCACCCACCGCCGATGTCGACGTCGTACGCGGCGAAGATCAGGTCGGCGCCCCGCTGGCGGTGATGCGCGAGCGCGCAGAGCATCTCGGTGAGGTCAGCGCGCAGCCCGTCAACGAACTGGTCGTGATCGGCGTCGAGTAACACCTGGTCGAGCGCCTTCTCGGCGCGGTTGATCACGCCGAGAATCTCGTTGTGCTCGCGTCGCAGCCGAGCTGCGGGTGTCGACAGCCGCGGCGCCTCTTCGACGAGCTCGTCGAGGAACGCGCCGGGCGCTTCGGTTTCGACGATGTGCCGCGTCCACACGTCGTGCAGCGAGTTGAGCGAGTCGTTCACGCCACGCCGCCACTCGTCGACTCGGTGAGGTGCCGGCGCGGCAAGCGCGTGCTCAAGTGCGCTCATCGCCGACCGCAATCCGGCGCGTCGGGAACGGACGCCTTCGATCACTTCGGGCACAGACTCGCCGACGGTCGAGTTGTCGGCGATCAGGACACCGGCGCGGGTCGTGTCGAAACGGCGGTAACGGGCCATTGCCGACCTCCTCGGGGGGACTGATCTGACGGTACCCCTCTGGCCCGAAGTTGAACAGGCGCTCAAGGCTGTGGGGAATCCTGAGAACGCGCTGGTGAGCGGAGGTAGGGCATGACCTGCGACGCAAAGAGCTCGAGGCTTGCCCAGGCGAGGTCGGGCGGCAGTCCCCCAGCGAGCGGACTCAAGGTGACGCTCCCGTCAGGTGGAACCTGTTCCAGTCGCGTGCGCACCTGTTCGGGCGTGCCCACGACGAACTGCGCAGACGCTCGGAGATCATCGACGGTCTTTGCGTTCACCCCGGGCGTCGAGTGCTGTCCGGGCGTCTGGTACGAGGCGTACGTCTGTGCCTCGTACAACACGTAGGGCCCGATCTGCGACCACGCGCGGTCGGGATCATCGGCAACGTGGACGAAGGTCGGACCGACCGTCTCGACCACGAGACCCTTGTAGCCGACGCGCGTCCCTTCCTCGAAGTAGGCGTCTCGCACGACTTGATCGGTATTCATTGGCAGCATCGGCAGTCGCAGTCGCGCGGCGCGGCGCGCCGCGGCAGGCACTCCGCCGCCGACGAGCAACATCGGATGCGGCGTCGTGGCCGGCTTCGGTGTGACACGCACCGTGCGCCCACGCCACTCGAACGGTTCACCCTGCCAGGCCTGTAACAGCACCCCGACATACTCCTCGAGCAAGCGGCCGCGTGCGGCATGCTCAAGTCCGGCCATCTCGAACTCTTCGGTGCGGTACCCCGCGCCGACCACGATCCACAGCCGGCCGGGCGCCGAGTTGTCGAGCACCGCGATCTGCTCAGCGATCCGTACCGGATCATGCAGCGGGAGGATCGCGGCGCTGACCATGACCCGCGCGTGCTTCGTGCGTCCGAGCAGCACGCCGGCAACGGCGAGCGGGGCCGGTTGCCATCCGTCATCGATGCCGTGGTGTTCGGAGAGGACGAGGAGATCGAAGCGGTTCCGGTCGGCCCACTCGTACTGCTCGAGCGCGGCGGCGTAGATATCACGCGTCGATGCCGACCCGAACGCGGGTGCGCGGAAGTCGTGCCGCATGCAAAGGTAAGGCATCGAAAGTCCTTCAGCTCAGCGCGACCCGCGTGAGATGCGGTCCGATCTCCGCGCCGAATCGCGTCACCTGTTCACAGAGTTCGTCGGCCGATCGCGACGCGAAACGCACTTGTACGTGTGACACGCCGATCTTGCCGAGCCGGTTGAGTGCGTCGATGATCCGATCGTTCCCCGTCATTGCAAACTTGGGCAGTTCCCAGTCGGGATCACCGACGTACACGAAAGCGTGGTAACCGACTTCCGGTACCAAGCCTGGCCGCACGCGGTCGCGCTCAGCCAGAATGTACGCGATGTCGTCTGCGAGGCGATCGGGCGGTGTCGCCTGAGGGATCCATCCATCGCCCACGCGCGCGACCCTGCGCAGGGCGGGCTTGCCCGAACCGCCGATCCAGATCGGTGGGTGCGGTTGCTGGACCGGACGAGGCCCCTGGCCGACGTCGCGGTAGCTCCAACGAGGACCGTCATGCGGTGCCCATTCGTCGGTCCAGGCGGCGAGGATCGCGTCGATCGACTCGTCGGTGATCGCGCCTCGTTGCGCGAACGGGACGCCGAGCGCCTCGAATTCGCCTTCGACGTGACCGGCACCGACTCCGAAGAGCAATCGACCGTGAGAAAGCGCGTCGACGGTCGCGAACGCCTTGGCGGTCTCCAGAGGGTGTCGATACGCGGCGACGTACACGTTGGTCATCAATCGGGCGCGCTGGGTGCGCGCCGCGAGGAACGCGAGCGTCGCGACCGGATCGAACCATGTGGTCGACATCGCCTCGGCGGGCTGGCGCGGGATCGCGACGTGATGACAGGCCGCCACATAGAGAAAGCCCGCGCGGTCGCAGGCTTCTGCGACCCGCACCATGTCGTCGACCGTGCCCCGCTCGCGTTCCCATGGCATCGCGACCCGTGTCGACAGGGCTTGGATCGGAAGTTGAATGCCGTAGGCGAGGACGCCGTCCGGGACGATCGAAACGATCTGCGCGGTCATCCGTCGCGCCAGCCGAGGAGCTGCGTTAGCCCGGCCACACGACCGACTGGAGCTCACTGTAGGCGTGCAAGCCGAACACGCCGCCGTCGCGCCCGACCCCACTCATCTTGTTGCCGCCGAACGGAGCGTTGTGGTTGCGCTGCGTCGTGTTGATGCCGACGTTGCCGGCACGCATGCGCTTGCTCGCACGGAACGCCCGATTCGTATCGGAGCTGAACACGTAGTCGTAGAGCGCGAAGTCGGTTCCGTTGGCGATCGCGATGCCTTCGTCGTCGTCGTCGAATGGCAGCGCGACGATCACCGGTCCGAAAATCTCCTCCTGCACGACGCTCATCTCCGGACGGCATCCGGCGATAAGCGTCGGCGCGACGTAGAACCCTCGGTCGGGTTTTTCGGGTCGTTCCCCTCCCACGAGAATCTCGCCACCGTCGTCTGCGCCGCTACGCACGTAACGTTCGATGCGATCACGGTGCTGCGCGGTGATCACCGGACCGAGGATCGTGCCCGGCTCGTAGGGATCTCCGACCTTCAACACTTTCGCCATCTTTGCCAGACCGTCAATCACCTGGTCGTAGATCGAGCGGTGCACGATCGCTCGGGTCGGGGCGGTGCAGATCTGGCCTGAGTGGAACGTCCACACGGAGCCGATCATCTGTACCGCAGTTTTGACGTGAGCGTCGTCGAACACCAATGCGGCGCCTTTGCCGCCGAGCTCGAGCAGCATGCGTTTCATGGTGCGGCCGCCCACTTCGGCGATGCGCGTCCCGACGCCCGTCGAGCCGGTGAACGAAACCATGTCGATATCGCGGGTGTCGACCAGCGCCTCACCGGTTTCCGGAGTCGACCCGGTCACGACGTTTACGACACCGGGCGGAAAACCGACGTCGTGCAGGATGCCGACGAGGTCGACGACCGCGAGCGGGTTCTGCGACGCGGGTCGGACAACCACCGTGTTGCCCATCGCCAGCGCAGGCCCGAGCTTGCCGGCCATGTTGACGATCGGGAAGTTGTAGGGCGTAATGCAGGCGACCGCGCCGCACGGCTGGCGGCGCGCAATCGCACCCATCAGGCCGCCCGGAGCGAGCGCGGTGGCCGGCATCTCTTGCGGTGCGAGCGGAATCACGGTGGGATCGAGCGCGAGGCGCGCGTAGGTCTCGAACCGCGTCCATGCCGTCGGCACCTGCATTTGCTTGCCGACCGTCTCCGTGCAACCGGTCTCGGCGATCACGGTCGCCAGCAGCTCCGCGAACCGCGCCTTGATCGCGACGGCGGCTTTGGTGAGCAGCTCGGCGCGGAACTCGGGCGTGGTCTGTGACCACTCCGGGAACGCGGCTTGGGCGGCGCGTGCCGCGTCGAGGGCTTGGGCCCGCGACGCCTCCGGCGCGACACCCACAACCTCTTCGGTCGCGGGATTCACGACGTCGTAGCCGCCGTCGGCGCCGTCGACCCATTCGCCGCCGATCAACAGCTGCCGGTCGGTCCTGTTTCGCTCCGTCACGCCGGCGAAGTGTAACGCGTTCTATTTTGGCTCGATCGGCCGCCGCCATGGTCCGAGATGTCGTGCGGCATGCGCTCGCGAGGCCCGGGATTGGTGCGGGGCAATGTCGTGGGCTGTCGGCCGCGGTCAAGCTCGGCGGCGCGGCGACGGGTGCGACCTCCGAACCTGTTTTCGTCCCCGCCGGCAGAGGCGTATCTCGCCCGGTACGCATGGGCGTCGGTCGGCGGGCACCGTGCGCACGGGGCGCGCCGTGGGAGCGGTTCGGGTCAAGGCGCGGTGACGGGGCGCTGACACGGGGGCGAGCTCAGGCCCGCGACCGGGAGTTTCAGCGCAGCGCTGTCTGCCATGGCGTCGGCTCGGCCAGGTCGCCCGCGGTGGCGCGGCCCGCCCCGATAGAAGCGATCGACGCGATTCGCGGTCGCGACCGTCGGAATTCGGCGTCCCGAACGATGATTGGCATGTGAGCAGCGTCCAGATGCCCGACCGCGGAACGGCGCTGCTGGCGATGTACGACCGAGCGTTACCCCAGGTGTTCGGCTACCTGCGCGCCCGGGTCGCGAGCGAGGCCGTCGCCGAAGACCTCACGGCCGAAACGTTCCTCGCGGCGGTACAAGCAATCGAGCGCGACACCGTGGCGCAGCTGACGGTGGCGTGGCTCATCGGCGTCGCGCGCCACAAGCTCGTCGACCATTGGCGCCGCCAGACGCGCGAGGAGCGAAGCCTGGCCCTGCTCGTCGACGAAGAGCCGGCGCCCGACGGTGTCGACGAACGCTTCCAGCGTGCCCGCACCCGGGCCGTGCTCGCCGAGTTGGGTCCACACCATCGCGCCGCGCTCACGTTGCGCTATCTCGACGGTCTGTCCGTACCCGAGGTCGCAGACCATCTCGAACGCACCGTGCACGCTACCGAAGCACTGCTGGTACGCGCCCGAAACGCGTTCCGAATCGCTTACGCGCGAGGTGAATGCGATGACAACTGACCCGTTCGACTCGTTGCGCGAGTCGAACATCCCGCTGGCGCCCCGTCCGGCATTCGCAGCATCGCTGCGTCGCCGGTTGTCCGCCGCGCTCGGTCCCACCTGGGAGGTACAACCGATGCTCGAGGTCCGCGAGTACACACCGGCCCGTCTTCGTTCGCTCACGCCCTATCTCGCGACCCACGATCCCGCGGCCGCGATCGATTGGTACTCGGAGGTGTTCGGCGCCGAACTCCTCGGCGAACCGATCGTGATGGACGACGGCCGCATCGGCCACGCCGAGCTGCGGATCGGCGACGCGGTGATGATGCTGGCCGGCGAATTTCCCGAAGAGGATCATCGCAGCCCGTTGACGCTCGGCGGCGGCTCGGTCGCGATCCTGGTGTACGTGCCGGATTCCGCCGCGACGTATGCGCTCGCGGTCGAACGCGGCGCGACGCCGTTGCGCCCTCTCGGCGAACACTACGGGGCGCTGGGTGGAGTGCTTCGCGATCCGTTCGGCCACCGCTGGTTCGTGCAGACCCAACTCGAGGCCGACGACATACCCGTCGAGGATGCTCCGGGGAGACGTTTCGGTGACATCGGCTACGTGACCTTCCGAGTCCCCGACGGGGAGCGCGCCCGTCGGTTCTACGGCGCGTTGTTTGACTGGACGATGGACGGTGGGCACGAGACGGGCTCGTATCACATCGCGTCGATCACACCTCCGGCCGGTATCCACGGCGGCATCGATGAGGCCGAAGCCCGCATCTTCTTCCGCGTCGACAACCTCGCGTCGGTGGTGCAACGCGTACGTGACCTCGGTGGCGAGGTGCTGTCAGTTGCCGACCACGACTCCGGCGGCAACGCCGAATGCCGCGACGACCAGGGCTTGCGGTTCGACCTGTTCCGACCCCGCGCCGGTTACTGAAGACCCGAACGCTGCTGCCCTCACGGCTCGCGAGCCTGTTCGCTTACGCCGGTGCGAGGTCGAGGTGCAGCATCCGGATCGCGTTGTCGCGGCAGATCTTGTCGACCTGCTCCTGGGTGAGGTGTTTCATCAGCTCTTCGGCGACCTTCTTCGTGTGCGGCCACGTGCTGTCGCTGTGCGGGTAGTCGGTCTCGAAGGTGATGTTGTCGACACCCACACTTTCCAACGAGCGCAGTCCGTGAGGATCGTCGAAGAAGCATCCGTAGACATGCTCGTAGTAGTACTCCGACGGCGGGCGCATCACCTTGTCGGCGACGCCGCCCCAGCCGCGGTTGTCTTCCCACACCTTGTCGGCGCGTTCGAGCACGTAGGGGATCCAGCCGATCTGACCTTCGCTGTACGCGATCGTCAAACGCGGGAACCGCTCGAACACGCCTGACATCAACCAGTCGGTCAGCGACATCGCCGCGTTCATGTATGTGAGAGTCGAACCGACGGCGGCCGGCGCGTCAGGCGAAGTGCTCGGCATCTTCGACGATGACCCGATGTGCATGTTGATCACCGTGTCGGTCTCCTCGCACGCGGCGAGGAACGGATCCCAGTAGCCGTCCTTGTCGTGGATCGACGGGAATCCAAGAAACGGCGGGATCTCCGAGAACGTCACGGCGTGACCGCCGCGTGCCGCGTTGCGGCGGATCTCGTCAGCCGCGAGCTTCGAGTCCCAAAGCTGAACGATAATCAACGGGATGAGCCGGCCGTTGGTGCCCGAGCACCATTCGTCGAACATCCAGTCGTTGTAGGCCTTGACGCACAGATCGCCGAGAGTCTTGTCCTTGCGTTCCGCGAACGTCTGGCCGCAAAAGCGCGGGAAGCTCGGAAACGCAAGCGACGCGTCGACATGGTTCACGTCCATGTCTTCCAGGCGTGCCTTCTGGTCCCAACAACCCGGACGCATGTCGTCCATCGTGATCGGGCTGACCGTGATCTCGTCGCGCGGGTATCCGGCCGCGGCGGACAGACGCGTGAGCGGGTACTGGAGATCTTCGATCAGCCACCAGTCACACCACGTCCCGTCTTCGTTCTCCGCGGCGGCTTCGTAGGAGAACACCCCGCCGACGAACTTCATGTTCTTGACCTTGCGTCGCTCAAGGCGCGGCCCGACCTGCCGATACGACGCCGGGAGGCGGTCCTGCCACACGCCCGGAGGTTCGATCACGTGGTCGTCGACGGAGACAATTCTCGGAATTTCGGGCATGAGGCAGGCTACATCTGGCTTGTCCGATCACGCGAAGACCGCGATGGGCCGCGCGCGCGGTCTTAAGCTCTCGGCATGCCGTTACGTATTTATCCGATCTCCGCCGCGAGGTGGGCTCAGCTCGCGGGGACACCGTCGCCGATCGATCTGACCGAACGAACCGTCGATACCGGCGACCGGGCCGACCGTTTCCGCGACGAGCACGCGGCCCTCCAAGTGCAGGTCGCCGCCCTGCTCGCCGAGCACGTGTCGGCTTCGGCCTGACGCGGCCCGGCGCAGATCCGCCCGGCCTGGCATCGGCGACCTGTCGCCGCGCGCGTGCAGTGCGGGACGCCGAAGCGAAGAATCATGTCCATGCTTGCAACATGTCGGCCGTGGTCGTCAGCGTCGCGATGACAGCCAACGTGTTGTCCAGCACCGACTGGCCGTAGTCGGCGGGTACGCCGGCGACGGCGTCCCGTGGGATCACGATCTGGTAGCCGCGGTTCACGGCGTCGAACGCGAGGTTCGTGACCCCCACATTGAGTGACACGCCCACACCAACGATCGTCGTGACGCCGAGATTGCGTAACATCGGATCGAGTTGCGTTCCGGTCATCGGCCCGAGGCCGTGGTAGCGGGCGAGCACGACATCGGCGGGATCGACGCCGATTTGTGCGGGAACCTGCACCGCCTCGCTTCCCGGTGACAGCTTCACCGCCGCGCGCTGGACGCCGAGAAACAGCCGCGCGTTTCGGTTCGCACCCTTCCCGTCGTCGCGGGTCTCCGCGGTGCAATGCACGACGGTGACACCAACCGCGCGCGCCGCGCGTGCGAGTTGCCCACAATGCGCGACGAGATCGACTGCCCGCGCTGCGTCAGCGAGCGCGGGCAGTACCGACCTGTCGCCCACCACGCCGTTCTGTACTTCCTGCAGCACGAGCGCGGTGCGCGCCGGCGAGACGAGCGCGGCGAGATCGAGCGGCATCGACAGACTCCTTCGCTACAGACGAGGAATAAGCTCGTGCAGCAGGTCAGCGATCTCGCGCGCGCACGCGATGAACACGTCGAGGTCACCGCCGGCCGGGTCGATGACCGCTTCCCAGGCTTCCAGCTCGACCTCATGCAGTCGCATCGGCTCGAGCCGCGCTGCCAGCAGGCTCGGTCCTTCCGGCAGATCGCGCACGAGACGCTTGAGGGTCGCGGTGCGGGCCGCAGCCTGAGGGTGCACACGGCGCATCCACGCGACGTGCTCGGGAGACAGAGCAATCACGAGATCGGCGTGGTCGAGCTCCTCCACCGTCGCCTGGCGACTGCGATGGTTGGGGACCGGGATGTCGAGCGAAGCGATCGCGTCGCGGGTACGCCAGCTCATCGGCATCCCCTCGATCACATGCGTCCCGGAGGTGGTCACGACCAGACCGGGGACATGCTCACGCAGGATGGCGCCCGCCATCACCGAACGGGCCGCGTTTCCGGTACATAAGGTCACCACATGGAGTTCCGCCATCGGGAGCACGCTACGGCGTCGCCGACGGAGCGCGGGGCAGAATGAGGCGACGCTCCGACGCGGAGCGACGACAGGAAGACGACAGAAAAGGGCGACCGTGCCGCACACGCTGGTGCTCCTCCGCCACGGCCAGAGCACCTGGAACCTCGAGAACCGGTTCACCGGTTGGGTCGACGTCGACCTGACCGAAGAAGGCCGCGCGCAAGCCCGTCGCGCCGGCCACGACCTCGCGGACGCACGGATCGTCCCCGATCTGGTGCACACGTCACTCCAGCGTCGGGCGATACACACCGCTGAACTCGCGCTCGGTGAATGCGGACGCTCATGGATCCCAGTTCGGCGCTCGTGGCGGCTGAACGAACGCCACTACGGCGCACTACAAGGCAAAAACAAGGCCGACACCGCGAAAGAGTTCTCGCCCGAGCAGGTGAAGATCTGGCGGCGTTCCTACGACGTGGCCCCGGATGCCCTCCCGATCGACGACCCCCGTTCTGGTATCGACGAGCGATACGCAGATCTGCCCCGCGACGTCCTTCCGCGCTCTGAGTGCCTCAAGGACGTGCTCGAACGGATGTTGCCGTGGTGGGAGGACTCCATCGTGCCTGACCTGCGATCAGGAGCAACGGTGCTGGTCGCCGCGCACGGCAACTCGCTGCGTGCCCTCGTGCAGCATCTCGACGGGCTCACCCGCCAAGAGGTCGTCGAACTCAACCTGCCGACCGGAGAGGTGGTCGTGTACGAACTCGACGACGACCTCCAGCCGCCCGCAACGGTCGGGCCGGGTGGGATTCGCGGCCGGTATCTCGACCCCGACCGCGCGGTCGCCGCCGCCGACGCGGTCGCGCGCCAAGCCGGCTAGACGTCACGTCGGCGACCGCTCGGCTGAACGTCACAATTGTCCGTCTCCAGCTCACCGGAGTACCCGCCGACAACCTCCGCTGTGGCTCCGAGAATCGTCGCCCCGGTGCTGATGACCATCGGGTTCCTGGCCGCGTCGATGGCGTATAGCTCGTGGACCGCGGAGAGAACGATCTTCGATCCAGCAGCCACCCGCGGCGCGACCACCTCGCTGTTGTCGACCCCCACCGTCCACGACCTGCTCGCACGGGAGATCCGTTCGGCGCTGCAGCCGAGTCTCGGACCAGCGGCCAACAACCCGCAGCTGACCGCGGCGATCAACACCGCGGTTGCGGATCCCAGGTTCATCGGCGCATTCGAAGACGCGATTGTGAGCATCAACGAGGCCGTCCTCTCCGACGGTCACGGGCGCGTCACGCTCGACCCGGACGCCGTCACCGGCTCGGTCGACGCTGCCGTCGCTCGCGTCGACCCGAAGATCGCGCTGCAGGTGCGAAAGACGAAACAGGTCAGCGTCCCGATCGGCAGCGCCGACCTCCCCCATCTCGGCAACGTCGGCCGGAGCGTCCGCCAAGCCGGTGACATCGCGCTCGCGATCGCGATCTTGTTGATCGGCGGCGCACTGGTGCTCGCCCCCGAACGCAAGACGTTCCGACGCGCGGGCCGACGCGTCGCGTGCTTGGCGATCCCGCCCGTCGCCGTGTTCGCAGTCGGACCGCGACTCTTGGCGTCGTCGCACAATCGTGCGCTCTCAGTGAGCGCCGCGATCCTGCAAGCCTACGGTCATCGGGTCCTGTTCTCGGCTGCGATCCTCGCGGTGGTCGGCATCAGCACCTGGATCATCGCGATCGCGATCCCGAAACGGACAGCCCGCCACACGCAAGCCGCGCCGACGCTCGGGCCGGTGTACGTGCGCCAGACCGCACCTCGCGTGCCGGCCGGCGAGCCGGGCGGGCTCCCCGAAAAGCTGTACTTGTAACGACCGGCGCGCTACAGCGCGAACGCGCGCACGAGGGGGACAGGCTCGGCGATCCCCCGCACGAACACCGGCCCGAGCGGCTCGAAGCCGACGCCCGGCATCTCGCCGGCCTCGTCGGCGGTCGCTTCCGAGCACAACACCTCGCCCGGCGCGGCAAGGTCGGTGATACGAGACGCGAGATTCACGTCTCGGCCCACGATGTCGTCGCCGCGCGC
Organism: Acidimicrobiia bacterium; assembly: GCA_052148155.1. Lineage (GTDB taxonomy): Bacteria > Actinomycetota > Acidimicrobiia > IMCC26256 > PALSA-610 > JBBQER01. The sequence goes on from JBKQIY010000196.1 coordinate 24,498, forward strand.
ACGCGGGCAGCCCCAGTGCATACCAATCCGTACCCACATTGGCATGTCACCGTCTGACTCTTCCTCGAACGCCCGTTGCATCGCCAGCGTCGTGAGGATCGCGGTTCGGGGATCGTCGAACCAGAGAAGCAGTCCGTCGCCGAGCTCCTTCACGACACGTGCCGTATCGGGAAGGGCGCGCTGCACGAGCTCTTCTTGTCGTTCGAGCAGTGTCAGCGCGAGGTCGTCGCCGTGCTCATCCGTCAGCTGGGTGAAGCCGACGATGTCGGTGAACACAATCGTGCCGGTAACCGTCGTCACCGGCATGTGACCGAGATCGACCCGCTCACACTCTTGGCGCGGATCTCGCCGTCGTGGCCCGGTTCGCATTCACAGCGCACCCGACCGGAGACTGCCTTCAGGTGCGTCGCCGGACGCGAACCCGCAGGGACGGAAATCTCAACCGCACCCGAGATCGATCGGGCGGAGAGCCGGCCGCCGGGCCGGGCAGCGAGCGAGATGGTGCCGCTCACGGTCTTCACTTCGGCGTCGTCGACCGCGTCGACGTCGATGTTCCCGGAGACGGTTGCGATCACCGCTCGGCCGGCTTCGCCGATGTGCACGTGACTGCTCACGAACACGACGTGGCATTCGCCGGTGCAGGCACCGACGTCAACCCGACCGGACGCGCCCCGCGCGTTGACGGCAGTCGCCCGTTCGATCGCGACGGAACCGCTCTTGGTGGTGACCTTGACCGAGCCGGCATCGCCACGGACGTCGATCGCGCCCGACGAGGTACTGATCGTGAGATCGCTGCCGGCCGGGCAGCGGACCTCGAGCACGGATCCTCCGAAGGCCCGGATGTCGACGACGCCGTCTTCGCCGGACACGAAGGTGCCGCCCTCGACCGCAAAGGTCGCCCCGGCCTCAGCGACGACCCGAACTTTGCCCGAACGGCGCGTGATCCGCAGCCGCGGCAGCGTGTCGCTCATTGTCCCGAAGCCTACGGCTTCAGGCGGCGACGACCTACGGCCATCCGTCAGCCTCGCGGCGGTTCGCGCCGGTGCGGACCTTCCGCGTCTGGCTGCAATTCCGGGGGGAGCTCGCCGCTGTAGGCGATCGCGAGGTGCTGCACCGCGCGGGTGAGCGCGACGAACAAGAGCCGCACTCCGTGGGCTCCGGACTGTGCGATCTCGGCTGGCTCGACGACGATCACTCCGTCGAACTCGAGGCCTTTCGCCAGCGGTGCGGGCACCACCACGACCGGACGGTCCGGTTCGACCTCACCCGGTTCGGCGAGCACGACCCCTCGCGCCTCGAGCGCAGCGCGCAGCTCGTCGACTCGTGCGGGCATCGCGATCAGCGCCACCGTCGCGAGGTCGCCGACCATCGCGACTGCATGGTCAGCGACCTGGTCGACGAGCTCACCGGCAGCGACGCGGTGCAGGTCCGGCGGGTCACCGTCGGGGCGCACCGACTCCGACGGTGCGAGGCCCGGCGCGGCGCGGGCGAGTAAACGGTTCGCCAATGCGAGCACGGCGCCGGGAAGGCGGTACCCCATTGTCAGCTGCGCGGTCTGCGCGTTGGTCGGCCGGCCGAGATGCTCGAGCGTCTCCTCCCAACTTCCGAGCGACGCCGGGCCGGTCGCCTGCGCGAGATCGCCGAGCACGGTCATGGAGTGACGTCGGGCCCGACGGGCCAGCATGCGCAGCTGCATGGGTGAGAGGTCCTGCGCCTCGTCGACAACGACATGCTCGAATTGGCGGACTCCGCCCTTCATGAGCGATTCGGCTTCGTCGAGGAGCGGCAGGTCGGCGGCCGTCCACGCGTCGGCCGCGGCTCGCGGTCGCAAGAGCAACTCCTGCTCGGCGACGTCGAGCACACCGTCGGCCGCTCGGGCGAGCGTCGCCCGTTGGGAGAGCAGCGAACGCACGAGCGCCACCGCGCCGACCGAGCGCCAGCATCCGTCGATCGCCTTGCGGGACGGACCGTCCGCGGCCAGCTCGGCGGCGAGGTCCTGTTCGTCGAAGCCCAACGGAATCCCTCGCGTGTACGCGCCGTAGGCGTGGTGCACGAGCGCGCGCCGGAACCGCTCGCGCTGGGCGCCGATCGGCACCGCACGCGATCGGACCGCCGCGACCATGGCTTGGAGTTCGGTGGCGCCGACCCGGATTGGACGGGCCCGGCAGTTGAGCACGATGCCGTCGGCCGGGATCCGGACTGCTTGTGCGGCTGCTCGCTCGATCACGGCCGACATGCGGGCGTCGCCTTTCACTGCGGCTGCCGGGTCGGAGTCTTCGGCGACCACCCGGAACCGGAGTGCGAGCAGCCCGTCGACGGTCGTCTGCGTCGCCGACGTCTCGCCCAACGACGGGAGCACCTGGCTGATGTAACGCAGAAACACCGGGTTCGGACCGACGACCAGTACGCCGCCGCGGGCCAGGCGCGCTCGATGCTCGTAGAGGAGGAACGCGGCGCGGTGCAGCCCGACCGCGGTCTTGCCGGTGCCCGGCCCGCCTTGCACAACGAGACACGTCTCGAGCGGAGCGCGGATGATCGCGTCCTGCTCGCCTTGGATCGTGGCGACGATGTCACGCATCTGACCAGTGCGGGCCCGGCCGAGCTCGGCGAGCAGCGGATCGGGCACCCCGCCGGAGCCGGCGAGCGAATCGGGATCGTCGAAGTCCTCTTCGAAGACGTCTTGCAGTTCGCGACCGCTGAACACGAAGCGGCGGCGCAGGTGGAGTCCGAGCGGATCGGCGAGCGTCGCCCGGTAGAAGGGCGTGGCCACACCGGCTCGCCAGTCGACGACCACCGCCAAGCCCGTCCCGTCCTCCACGTGGCGACGCCCGATATACCAGCGTTCGTCGGCTTCGTCGTCGATCCGGCCGAAACACAACGATCCGGCGTCGTCGTTGAGGGAGTCGAGCCTCCGCTCAAGCTGCCACTTCACCGCCTCGGCGTCGGCCTCGTTGGCGGCCAGCACGTCCTCGTCGGCGACGCGGGCCGCGGTGCGGCGGCGCATCTCCTCGAGGCAGTCCTGCGCGAACCGCAGGCGCGCGCGTTCCAGCGCAACGTCCGGGTGGGGCATTACGTCGACGATAGTGGCCGCGAAACGCCTCCCGCCGCGAATTTCGAGGGCAGCGACGACGCCCCGGCCGACGAACGTCGCTGCGACGGTCCACGACGATCCGCACGTCAAATAGGCGTCTGAGAGGCCGGGTGGGCCGCCTCCGGCGAGGCGAGCAGCCGAGATTCGGACAGTCTCGACGGGTCGGAGGAGGAGCGAAGACCGGAGTTCACCGCCGAGCCGACCGGTCCGTTTGTGCGCATGTTCTTGCGCAGCGCGTGCACACTTCGTACGTTGAGCGGTGTGACGACCCCGCCGATGACCGGTTCGGCGCCGGACCGGCAGGAATGAGCCGCCCGACGTCGGTCACCGACCGCGCCAAGGTCGCCGCCCTGGCCGTGGCGCCCCTCGTCGTGATGCTCGTCGGCGTGAAGGTCGCCTGGCCCGACGTCACGTGGGGCACGATCCTGGGCGGCACGATTGACGGGCTGCTCACCGCGCTCGTCGCGCTCGGTATCGCGATCGTGTACCGAGCGAACCGGATCATCAACTTCTCGGCTGCCGACCTCGGCGAAACGCCGGCGATCCTTGCGCTGCTTTTGTATTCGTCGGTCGGCTGGAACATCTACCTCGCAACCGCGACTGGCCTGGTCGCGTCGATCGCGCTCGGCGTCCTAGTGGAGTTCTTGTTCCTGCGCCGGTTCTTCCGCGCGCCGCGCCTGATCCTGACGGTCGCGACGATCGGCGTCACCGAGGTGGTCGTGGCGCTCGGGCTGCTGTTACCGCAGTGGCTCGGCAACAGCAGCGTCGTGCAGTACCCGCCGTTCATCAACTTGAGCTTCGGGGTGGGTCGCGGGCTGAGCGCCACCGAGTTCTACGGCAACGACGTGCTGACCCTGATCGTCGTGCCGTTGATCCTGCTCGGACTGGTGGCGTTCTTCCGCTTCACATCGATCGGAGTCGCGCTGCGCGCGTCTGCCGAGAATGCCGACCGCGCATCCCTGCTCGGCATTCCAGTACGCCGGCTGCAGAGCGTCGTGTGGGGTCTCACCGGCTTGCTCGCGTTCGTCGCGATGTTCTTGCGTATCGGCGTCGACGGTTCTCAGCTCGGACAGGTGCTCGACCCCACACTCCTGCTCAGCGCGTTGGGGGCCGCGGTGATCGGCCGGATGGAGCGACTACCGACGATCACCTTCGCGGCGATCGGTCTCGGCATCGTGTCACAGGCCGCCCGCTACCACTACTCGTCGGACGCGTACCGGTCGGCGATCATCGCCGCGATCATCGTCGTGGCGCTGTTGGCGCAGCGTTCCACGAGCCTGTCACGACTCACGAGCGCAGCGACGTCGACCTGGCAGGAGACTCGGGAAGTCCGGCCGATTCCGGCTGAACTGCGCCGCGAACCGGCGGTGCGTATCGCCCGCTGGGTGCTGGGCGGTCTGCTCGTGACCGGCCTCGCGCTGATCCCGATCATCCTTCCCGGCAACCGGATCGAGCTCGTCACCGTCATCGCCATTTACGGGCTGATCGGACTGTCGCTCGTCGTGCTGACCGGCTGGGCCGGTCAGGTCAGCCTCGGTCAGATGGCGTTCGTCGGTTTCGGTTCGGCGCTAGCCGGCACGATGGCCGCACGCTGGCACGTCGATACCGGGCTGATACTGATCGCTTCGGGTGTACTCGGCGCAGCCCTCGCCGTCTTGGTCGGTATGCCGACGCTACGAGCTCGGGGATTGGCCTTCGCGGTGATCACGCTCGCGTTCGCGTTGGCGACCTCCGACTTCTTGTTGAACACCGGCTACTCGCCGTTGCGCAACTGGCTGCCCCAGAACGTGATCAACCGCACCAACCTGTTCGGCGTGATCCCGTTGGGAACCGACACCGAATTTTACTTACTAACCATCGCGGTGCTGACCCTCGCGATGATCGGCGTGCGCGGCTTGCGTTCGAGCCGAACCGGGCGCGTCCTGATCGGTGTACGTGACAACGAACGCGGCACCGAGGCGTACGCCATCCGCGCCCGCAACGCGCTGATGCTCGGGTTCGCGATCTCCGGTTTCCTCGCCGGCGTCGCCGGCGCGCTGTTCGTACTGCAACAACAGCTCCACATCGCCCACACCTTCACGCCCGATGTGAGCTTGCGGATTTTCGCGTTGGTGGTGGTGGGAGGGTTGGGATCGATCTCGGGCGCGGTGCTCGGTGCCGTGTTCGTGTATGGCGTGCAGTACTTCTTGCCGTCGCAGTGGGCGTTCCTCGCGACCGGGGCAGGCCTCCTGTTGGTCCTGCTGTTGGTGCCCGGCGGACTGGGCGCGATGTTCGGCGACGCCCGCGACGGCATCTTGCGGTTCTACGCGCGCCGCAAAGGCATCCGGGTTCCGAGCCTGTTGGCCGACACCTATGTCGAACCCGACATCAAGTCGGCGCCGCTCGCCGAGGCGGTCGCGGACGCCGCCGAGCGCGGCGAGCTTGAGGTGCTCCCGCAGTGACACAGGCACAGACTGCACGCCCAGACCGTGTCCTGCGTCGCTCGGGCGAGCGCGGGTCGGAGGTCCGAGCCGCATGACCATGATGCAGGCGCGCCCGGTCCGTCAGCCTCCGACGGTCTGGTTCACGGTTCGCGGTTACCCGGTACACAAACCTCGCCCGCCGCGCCGCTTCTTCGAGGAGACGAGTGGGGGCCAGGCGCTGTTCCCGCTGATCGTGCTGGTCGGTCTCAACTTCGCGAACCAGCTTGACGTGAGCGCGTTCGGCATCCTCGGTCCCGACATCCGTGACTCGTTCCATCTGTCCAACCAGGGATATCTGACGCTGGTCGCGCTCACCCAGCTCGGCGGTCTCCTGCTCGCGATCCCGCTCGCCTACTACTCCGACCGGATACCTCGGGTCGCGATGGTGTTCGTCGGCGCGGTGGTCTGGGCCGTGTTCGGGTTCTTCACCGGCCTGGCGGTCACGGTGTTGCTGCTCGTTCTCGCCCGCTCCGGCGCCGGCATGGGTCGGGCGGTGATCACCCCGTCGCACAACCCGCTGCTGTCTGACTACTACCCGCCGGAAGTGCGGCCCGACGTGTTCGGGCTCCACGCGATGGGCCTGGCCTTGGGTGCGCTCGTCGGACCTGTCGTGGGCGGCCTGCTCGGACAGGTCTACGGGTGGCGAGTGCCGTTCTTCGTGTTCGTGATCCCGACCGTTGTGTTCGCGATCCTGGCGCTGCGGCTGCACGAGCCGGGCCGTGGCCACTGGGAGCGTGCCGCGGCCGGCGCGAGCGCGGCCGTGATCGCCACTGACGAGATCCCACCCTCGTTCGCCGAATCGATACGCATCCTGTGGCAGGTCGGCACACTCCGACGGATCTGGTACGCGCTGCCGTTCCTCGCGGCGTCGTTCATCGGCCTCGTGACGCTCACGTCGCTGTTCTACCAGCACGTCTTCCACCTCGACGATTTCCAACGCGGCATCGTCGCCGCGCTCGCCGAACCTGGACAGATCATCGCGATTCTGCTGGGTATCCCGCTCGCGTCGAGGCTGATGCTGCGCGACCCGGGCGGCGGCCTGCGAATGTTGGCGGGGCTCGGCGTCGTCATCGCGGCCGCGTGGACCGCGTTTGCGTTCGCCCCGAACCTCGGGATCGCGATCGCGATGAACTTCGTCGTTTCCGGCCTGTCCTCGCTCCTCGTGCCCGGCATCTTCGCGGCGCTGTCGTTGACGATCCCGCCCAAGGTGCGCGCGATGGGTTTCGCGATGTCGGCGCTGTTCATCGTGCCGGGCCTGCTCGCGCTGTATGTCGTCGGCGGGATCGCCGACACGTACGGCTTGCGTGCCGGCTTGTTCATCGTGGCGCCGATCTTCTTGATCGGAGCGTGGGTCCTGGCCTCCGGTTCGTTCTTCGTGCGCTCCGACATCAACCGGGTCTGGACCTCCACCGCCGCCCAAGCCGAAGTGATGTTCAAACGACAACAGGGCGAAGTGAAGCTCCTGCTCGTGCGCAACGTGGACGTGCATTACGACAGCGTGCAGGTGCTGTTCGGCGTCAACTTCGAGGTCGACGAGGGCGAAATTGTGGCGCTGCTCGGCACCAACGGCGCTGGCAAATCGACCCTGTTGAAAACCATCGCCGGTCTGGTCGAGGCCACGAACGGCGCGGTCGTCTTCGACGGTCGCGACATGACGTACGCACCACCCAACGAGGTCGCCGGCCGCGGCGTGATCATGATGCCGGGCGGCCAGGGCACATTCCCGACCATGACCGTCACCGAGCATCTGCGGCTCGCCTCGTGGTTGCACCGCAAAGACAAGGCGCGCGTCGCCGCCGCGACCGAACACGTCCTCGACCTGTTCCCGATCCTGCGGGAGCGCATCGACGAACCGGCCGGGAACCTCTCCGGCGGCCAGCAGCAGATGCTTGCGCTCGGCATGGCGTTCATCGAACAGCCCCGACTCCTGATGATCGACGAGCTGTCACTTGGCCTCGCACCCACGATCGTCGAGCAGCTCCTTCCGCTCGTCCGCGACTTCGCGGCGCGGGGAACCACCGTGATTCTGGTCGAACAGTCCGTGAACCTGGCGCTCACGATCGCAGAAACCGCGTACTTCATGGAAAAGGGCGAGATCCGCTTCCACGGCCCGACCGCCGAACTTCTCGAACGGCCCGACGTGCTCCGCTCGGTGTTCTTGGAAGGCGCGGACACGTTCGGGAGCGTGCAGGCAACGCCCGCCGGTCCGGTCCCGTCGGTCGGCACGACGGTGCCGGCCACGCCGGCGCATGTCGACCTGCCTCAGGGCAACGGCCACGACGCGCCAGCCGAGCGCGCGATTCGTCTCGGGCTCGACAATGTGTCGAAACGTTTCGGTGGCCTTTCGGCATTGTCGGAGGTGTCATTCTCGGCGTACGGCGGCGAGATCGTCGGGATTATCGGACCGAACGGCGCCGGCAAAACGACCCTGTTCGACGCGATCTCGGGCTTCTCACGGGTCGACTCGGGAACGATCGTGCTCGGCGAAGGCAACGATGCGCTCGACGTGACGCGTCTCGCGCCCGCCCGCCGTGCACGCCTCGGGCTGGGTCGCTCGTTCCAGGACGGCCGCCTGTTCCCGTCGCTGACCGTCGCCGAGACGGTCTCGTTGGCGTTCGAACGTCATCTCGAGGTGCGCGACCCGATCGGCGCCGCGTTGCACCTGCCCTTCGTCACTGATGCTGAGGCCGACACCAATGCCCGCGTCGAAGAGCTGCTCGAACTGCTCGGGATCACCGACTTCCGCGACAAGCTCGGACGCGAGCTGTCCACCGGCAGCCGGCGCATCGTCGACCTTGCCTGCGTGCTGGCGCACCGACCGTCGGTGCTCCTGCTCGACGAGCCGTCGTCGGGGATTGCTCAGCGGGAAGCCGAGGCGCTCGGACCGCTCCTGTTGCGCATACGCGACCAGACTGACGCCACCCTGCTGGTCATCGAACATGATGTGCCGCTCCTGTTGTCGGTCGCGGACCGCCTGATCGCCCTCGATCTCGGCGAGATCGTGATGAGCGGCAACCCTGACGACGTCGTACACGACCCGACCGTTGTGAAGTCGTACCTCGGAACCACCGAAGCCGCGATCGCCCGCAGTGGCGTTCGTGAACCAAGCTGACGCGCGTCGACACCCAACGGCGCGTACACCGCTCTCAAGGGAGATCACCATGGCTACACCGCAGACTCCGCGTGCTCGGCGCTCGCCGCTGGCCCGCTACGCGCCGCTGATCGCGGTCGTGGTAGTCGTCGCGATCGTCGCGGTGGTGATCGGAATCGTCGGCGGCAAGAAGAAGACCAAGA
>JBKQIY010000197.1:0-61528 GCA_052148155.1 Acidimicrobiia bacterium
CCGGTGGTCACGGAAGGTGGGGTCAGGCCATCACGACGCTGGGTATGCCCGACGAGAACTTCGCGTCGTCCGGTCATCGCCCCGACGCACGCCGGCTCGACGACATGGCCGGCGTCGAACCCGCCGATGTCGACGTCGCGTTGCTGTACGACCATTTCACTCCCATGGTCATCATGCAGCTCGAGGACTACGGCTTTTGCGGCATCGGCGAAGGAGGTCCGTTCGTCGCTGACGGCAACATCCGTTGGCCCGGCGGTGCCTTGCCGGTCAATACGCACGGCGGCAACCTGTCGGAGGCGTACATCATCGGTATGACGCACGTGATGGAAGCGGTCGAGCAGCTCCGCGGGACCGCCATCAATCAGGTCGACGGCGCACAGGTTGCGCTCGTGACCGGCGGACCGGCGTCGATTCCCGTGTCGTCACTGCTGTTGCACAACTAACGATGGGGGACACGATGCGAGGTGTGTTACCGGCCGACGTCATCGGGCTCAGCACGAGTCCGGCGACCGAGCCGTTCTGGCGTGCCGCGGCCAGCCACCAGCTCGTCGTGCCCCGATGTACGACGTGTCGAACGTTCCGGTTCCCGCCTTCGTCGTTCTGTTTCAACTGCCGCGCCCAGGACGTCGATTGGGTCGGCCACGACGGTGCCGGCGAGATCTACTCGTTTACGGTGATCCGCCATGCTGTGATCGCGTCGGTGGCCGACGCATTGCCGTTGATCGCGGCGGTCGTTGAGCTCCCTCGTACGAACGGCTGCCGGCTGGTCGGCAACGTCGTCGATTGCGACCCGGCCGACGTGAGTATTGGTCTGGCGGTCACGCTCGACTGGTACGACGTGCGCGCCGGCGAGTCGGTGCCGGTCTTTCGTGTCGTGACCTAGTCGTCGGCGGTGAGGATCAGCGGACCGTTGTCGGTGACGTGCAGCACATCCTGGTGGAGGCGTCGGCCCCGGTGCAGCTCCAGTGCGAGCACCATGCCGGCCTCCAGCGCGAGCTCGTCGTCGTAGGGTTCGACCCCGCGCCCGAGGCCGTAGACGACGGCGTCGAGGTCCCGGAGATGGCCGACGCGAGTTCCGGCCTGGCACAACGCGACGAGGTCCGACCATCCGTCCGGCGGTGGCTGCGCGATCGAGGGCTCGTCGACGACGTACGTACGGGCGAGCGACGCCTCCCAGCCGTGGCGGAGCGCACCGGCCCGCAGTGCGACATGCTCGCCCGCGCCGATGAGCCGCTCGGGTGCCAGCCAGCTGGAGGCGCCACCGTCGATCGGCGCGGCGACCGCCTCGAACGCCGGGGTCGTCACCCCGAGCGCAGCGAACCGTTCCGCGCACACGCCTCGCAGGACACGCGCCCGAACGCCGTCGCGCAGAAACGCCGCCATCGCCGCGAGGCCGTTGCACGCGACGCGTGCGGCGTCAGCGACAGCTTGGATCTTGTCCGCGGATGGCACGCGCCACATCCCGGCGAAGATCGGTCCGGCGTCGGCGAAGTCGGCGCGCGGGACCAGCTCGCCGAGCAGCGTGTGCATCGCGGGTGACATTCCGTCGACCCCGACCGTGGCTGCGTCGGTCAATCCTGGAATTGCCCGCAACTCGCCGAGCAGTTTTGCTGGGCTCCACGTGAGTGGGAAGCACCGTTCGATGGGGAAGTGCTCGAAGCCGTCGTTGCTGTTGGCGAGCAGATGCACTTCGGCCGTTTTGCGTACGACGACGCAGCTGGCCGCGAACGGGCGTGTCCCGGACAGCCACAATCGGTCGGCGCCCGAAACCGCGCGCGCGTTCGCTTCCCGCCCGAGCACCAGCGCATCGATCCCGCGGCGTTGCATCTCGGTGAGGCAGTAGTCGAGCTCCGGTGTTGTCATGGGGCTCCGTCGAGCACGGCCCGATTGGAGAGCCACAGATATCCGTCCTCGGTGATCGCGACGACTTCTTCGCTGCGATGACCGCAATGGCCGTCGTCCCACACGACGGGTTCGAACACGACGACCATGCCCGGTTGGAGGACGATCGACGCGTCGAACTCGTCGCCGCGGTCGGTGCCGATGAGCGGCATTTCGGCGCTGTCGGTGCCGATCCCATGCGCGAGGTAGAAGTACGACAGCCAGGGTCGCCGGCCGGTCCGTTCGGTGGCGACCCGGACCAGGTCGGCTCCGGTGGCGCCCGGCTTCGTCGCCTCGAGCACGCGGTCCACGGTCGCACGCCAGTCGGCGAACTGTGTACGCGCGTGGTGGTCGGGCTCGCCGCCGACGATCCACGTCGCGCCGAAGTCGGATGCGTAGCCGTTCAGGTTGATGCCCGTGTCGACCCACAGCACGTCGCCGTCGGCCAGCTTGTGTGGGCGCGTCGGGAGCGGGAACACCGGCTCGCCCGTGACGCTTGCCGGCCCGACCGCGACCGAGCGGGGCATCACTTGGAACACGGGATCGACGGTGTTCGACGTGGCACCCAGTTCGGCAATCGCGCGCAGGAAGGCGCCCGACAGATCAGTGGCGAGCGCGCCCGACCGGGCTTCGGCGCGTGCTGCGCGTATCGCGCGTTCGTTGATCGCTTGGGCCTGGCGGATGCATTCGAGCTCGTCGATCGTTTTTGTCAGCTTTGCCGGCGCGAGCGCCTGATTGGCATCCACCACCTCGCGTGCACGAAGTGCCTGCCACAGCGGAACGGGTGCGTCGTCGAGTCCGAGCTGACCGCCCGGCAGGGAGGCGACGAGCTCCGCGGCACCTTGGGCGGATTCGACCTCGACGGCGGGGTGGAGATGGTCGTTCGGGAGATCCGACGCCGATCCTTCAGGAAACTCGGTGTACAGGTGCGGTGACGGGTCGGTGCGGTCGACGACAGCCACGGCCCGCCACCATGACGCTCGCACGTGATCCGATGCGGGAACGCGGGCGCCGGTCGCGTACGACACGTTCGACTGGTTGCACAACACGAGGGTGTCGATGCCGGCGGCGGCCATTGCCGTGCGCAGCTTGTCGGTCCGGGCCCGCCGCATGCGCGCCAGGTCGAGCGTGCACACCGGCGTGGTCATGGCGGCAAAGCTACTCAGGCTTGCGGTCGCGGGTGGCGTTGGGAGGTTTGCAGGTACACCGCGATGTGGGTAATGAGGCCGGTGAGGGTGTCGAACACGACCGCTTCGGACGTCTCGAGGCGGGCGTCGCCGTCGTCGACGGTCTCGCGCAGCTCGACGGTCACCGCCGCACCGGCGTCGAACACGCGGTCGACGTCGAGTTGGTAGCCGCCGAGCGCGTCGATCGTGTCGGTCAGGAACCTGGTGTAGGTGTCCCGGCCCTGATAGCGGTCGCGGTACGGGCCGATGCGCTCGACGTCGGGAGCGAGCGTCGCCGCGACCGCGTCCCAATCGTGTGCGGCGAGGCCGGCGAGGTAACGGTCCACGACATCACGCGCGAGCGCGCCGGCCAGGATCGCGCCCGAACGCGGGTCGAGCGGCACGTCGACGATCGCGGCGCGGCCGGATTCGCTCATCTTGTGCGCGGTCCGTACGAGTACCCGCGCCAACGTTGTCGGATCGAGGCGCGCGACGACGTCGGCGAGCTGCGTCTCGAGGAACACGAGGCACAGCGCGTCTTCGAGAGCCTGTACTTCGGCGTCGTCGGCGAGGTCGACCTTCTGGACGATCGCCTGCACTCGCGCGACGGTGCCGGAGTCGTAGCCGGCGGCGCTGAGAAGGTCGCCGAGCTCGGCGGCGTGCTGTGCTTGCAGCGACTTGCGCCAGCGTAAGTAGCCGGCGCGGCCGGGCGGAGCCGACGTGCGCGGAACCGTCCAGCGGCGGTAATGATGGCCCCGCGCCGCAAGGAGGAGCGCTTCGGTCGCGTCGGGGTCGAGTCGTCTGACCCACTCGGTCACAAGTTCGGCGTGGAGGACCTCCTTCGGCCCGGTGCGTGAACGCACCGTCACGATGTTGGGATCGTCGCTGTTTCCCACGTCGATCGCCGCGATCGCGCGCTGGAAGCGTTCGGGGTTGGCCACCGCGCTCGAGTGCCCGCGGCGACGTCAGTCGGCGCCGAGATGTCGCCCGAACCAGTCGAGCGTTCGGGTCCAGCCGTCGGACGCGGCGCCAGCGTTGTACGACGGGCGCGCATCACAATGGAACCCGTGTTCGGCGTCGGAGTAGCGGACCACCTCGGCGTCGACCGGCGCAGCGCCGAGCGCGTCGCGCAGCTGTTCGACGTCGTCGACGGGGATCGACTCGTCTCGGTCGCCGAACAGTCCGAGCCACGGTGCCTGCATGGTCGGCGCGCCGTCGACGAGCGCCGGGAACTGCGGGAACCGGGCGGTCACGATGCCCCCGCCGTAGAAGCCCACCGCGGCTCCGATGGCCCGGCGCGACGCGACCAGGAACGTCACCCGTCCCCCGAAACAAAATCCGACGATGCCGATCTGGTGGTCGGCGAAGCCGATGCCGTGCAGATAGTCGATCGTCGCATCCACGTCGGCGAGGATCGCGTCGTCGCTACCGATGCCGATGAAGTGTTCGATCACCGGACCGAAGTCGCCGTAGTCGACGATGGCGCCGGGCCCGGTGCGGTGGAACATGTCGGGCGCGACGGCGCGGTAGCCCGCGTCGGCGAACCGTCGGGTGACATCTTCGATGTGCGGATTCACCCCGAACGCTTCTTGGATGACGACGACCGCGCCGCGTGCGTCGCCCTCGGGAACGGCTTCGTACAGCCGCATCGGCCCGTCAACGGTGGCGACTTCCTCGTCTTTCGTACGCATGGGTGGAGACTAACGAGTCAATCCGCAACGGTCACGACGTGCCGTCTGGGCGCGATCACCTCGTCGACCATGCCGTACTCGAGGGCATCGGCCGCGGTGAACCAACGATCACGATCGCCGTCCGCGATGATCCGTTCCACCGGCTGGCCGGTGTGGGCTGCGGTGAGTTCGGCCATGAGCCGGCGAGCGAGCGAGAACTGTTCGGCCTGGATCGCGACGTCGACCGCGTAGCCTTCGACAGCTCCGAGCGGCTGGTGCATCAGAATCCGACTGTGCGCGTGCGCGTACCGTTGGCCGCGGGCGCCCGCACACAGAAGGAACTGCGCCATCGATGCCGCGAAACCGAGGCATACCGTCGCGACGTCACAGCGCAACGCTTGCATCGTGTCGTAGATCGCGAAGCCCGCATCGACCTCGCCGCCCGGGGAATGCAGATACAGCGTCGCCGGCGTGTCGGCGTCGTCGGCCTCCAGCACCAGCAGCTGCGCGCAGACACGGGCTGCGACCTCGGCGTCGATCGCTCCGGTGAGCATGACCCGCCGTTGGTCGAGCAAGCGCCGGAAGATCGCGTCGCCGACCGGCAACTCTTTTTGCAACTCCATGGTTGCATATCGTAGTCGATCACGGTGGACTAAGGTGCAACCTATGAGTTGCATGGATGGGGTTCCGAGCGTCGAGCGCGAAGTCGAGGTGGCGGCACCGCCCGACCAGGTGTGGGAGTCGCTGGCGTCGCTGCTCGGCGACGACGTCGAGCTGACCGCCGAGCCGGGCGGACGGCTCCAGGCCCGAGGTCCCGACGGTGACCATGTCGGCGTGGTCGAGGAGGCCGACGCGCCGCGGCGGCTGAGCTTCTGGTGGGTTCCCACGCGGGGCGACGAGTTGCCGTCGCGGGTCGAACTGGAGTTGACGCCGACCGCGCCCGACACCGTCGCCGTCGGCACGTTGGTGCGGGTACGCGAAACGAGATTCGACGCGGCCAGCGTGGTCGACGACCTGCTCCGAGGTCCGCGTGCCCGCGCCCGCGCCTGAGCGGGTCTTCGCCGCGCTTGCCGACCCGACCCGCTGTCGCGTCATTGAGCGTCTCGGACTCTCGCCGGCAACTGCCGGGGAGATCGCGGCCCAGCTGCCGGTTTCGCGCCAAGCGGTCGTCAAACACCTCGCGATGCTCGAAGCGGCCGGGTTGGCTTCCGGGACGCGTGACGGACGCAGGGTCGTGTACCGCCTCACGCCCGGCGAGTTCGCCGCCGCGGCCCGCTGGATGGGCGATGTCGGCGCCGCGTGGGACCGCCGCCTCGCGGCGCTCGCCACGCACGTCGGCGCTTCCGCCGAGTGACGGTTGCTACGGTGCTGGCCGCTTCCGCAGGAGGACGCCATGGGCTTCAAGGTGATCGTCGACTTCGACAAATGTGAGAGCAACGCGTTGTGTATGGGGGTCGCACCCGAGGTCTTCGAGGTGCGCGACGACGACTTTCTGTACGTGCTGCAGGAACAGCCGCCCGACGAGCTGCGCGCCCGCTGCGCAGAAGCCGTGCGTGTCTGTCCCAAGCAGGCCATCACCATCGAGGACCTCTGAGCGTCTTGGATTTCGAGGAGACCCCTGAGGAACAGACCTTCCGTAGCGAAGCGCGGGCCTGGCTCGAAGCGCGTGCGAAGCGACGTCAGCCGGGCACGGATCCAGAGCACTTCTACTCGTCGAACGACTCCAGCGCACAAGCGGACGCCGCGCACGTACGGGCCTGCAAAACTTGGCAACGGACTCTGTACGAAGCCGGTTGGGCGGGCATCGCCTGGCCGAAGGACTTCGGTGGGCGAGGCGGGGCCGGCTGGCAACAACGGATCTTCAACGAAGAGCAGTCGCGATTCGATGTCGCCGCCGGTGTGTTCGCGGTCGGGATCGCGATGGCAGGACCGACGATCATCGCGTGGGGAACCGACGAGCAACGCCAACGGTTCCTGACGCCGATGCTCAGCGGGGAGCACGTCTGGTGTCAGCTTTTCTCCGAACCGGGCGCCGGTTCGGATCTCGCCGGGCTGCGCACCCGCGCCGTGCGCGACGGTGAGCAATGGATCGTGAACGGTCAGAAGGTGTGGACCTCGGGTGCCCATCACAGCGACTGGGGTTTGTTGCTGACCCGCACCGACCTGGACGCCCCGAAGCACAAGGGCATCACCGCCTTCTTGCTCGACATGCACATGCCCGGCATCGAGGTGCGGCCGCTCCGCCAGATCAACGGGATGGCACATTTCAACGAGGTGTTCTTCACCGACGTCGCCGTCCCGGACTCGTGCCGGCTCGGACCGGTCAACGAAGGCTGGCGCGTCGCGAACACGATGCTGTCGAACGAACGGGCGATGATCGGCGGCGGCGGACGCGTCGGCTGGCGCGACATCGTGACCCTCGCGCAGCGCCTCGGTGCGACCTCCGACCCGGTGTTGCGCCAACAGCTGGCCCAGAGCTTCACGCGGCTGCAGCTCATCAAGTGGTTGGGCTGGAGGGCGCGGAGCCGCAAAGACCAGGGTTTGGGGCCAGAAGCGTCGGTGGTGAAGCTCGCCGCATCACGCCGACAGGAGCTCGACGGCAGCCTCGTGCTCGCACTTCAGGGCGCCGCCGGGATGCTTTCCGACACCGACGCGGTCGCCAACGGCTACTGGCAACAGCAGTTTCTGATGCAATGGTCCAGCCGCATCGGCGGCGGCACCGAACAAATTCAACGCAACGTCATCGGCGAACGGGTCCTCGGCCTGCCCGGCGAACCCCGGATCGACAAAGACGTCGCGTTCCGCGAACTGGCGGGATCCTGACCCGACGGCGCACGGTCTGGGGAACTCACGGACCGGTCCTTGCGTCATATCGGTCATGACGAACCGGCTCCGGTGCATGGTCGGGTTGGCCGTCGCGGCGGCATTGGCTGCGAGTTGCGCGTCCGGTCCGACCAGCCGCTCCGCGCGTCAGGCACCGGCGGGGGTGAACCTCATCGGCGCCGCGCACGCCCATACCGTCGCAAGTCAGGCGCTGCTGCGAGCCGCCGGACACGGTGAGGAGGCGTTCGCGGTGGCGTTGTACCAACAGCTCGCCGCCGGGACCGCCAACTTCGCTATCGCGCCGTCGAGCATCGCGACGGTGCTCGCCATGATCGCGGCCGGCGCACGTGGCGCGACCGCGCATCAGATCGTCGAGACGCTCGGTGTACCGGTGCCGGCCGGCGACCTCTCACGCGCGATCGGCGGTCTCGCACAGTCGTTCGCGCACCGTCGGGACCCGGGAGTCACGCTCGACGAAGTAGACCAAGCCTGGTTGGGCCAGGGCCGATCTGTCCTGGCGAGCTACGCCAACGTGCTCGCCGGACCGTTCGGCGCGCCGCTCGCGACGATCGACTTCGGTCATCCCGCCGCGGCTGCGGCCACCATCAACAGCTGGTTCGGCGACCACACCGACGGGAACATCACGCAGTTGCTCGACGCGTCCGACCTCGCAGGCCAGGTTGCGTTGGTCCTCACCGACGCGGTGTACCTGCACGCGCAATGGGCGTATGGCTTCGACCCTAAACTCACCGCACCCGCGCCGTTCCACCGAACCGATGGCGGAGTCGAAAATGTCCCGACCATGCATCTCGACGGCACATTGATCCACGCCGGGCCCGGACTCGGCTACGCGACCGGCCCGGGATGGAAGGCCGTGGCGCTCCCATACCGAGGCGATCAGCTCGAGATGGACGTGATCGTCCCGGACGACCTCGCGACGTTCGAGACGTCGCTCGGGGCCGAGCTGGCCACGATCGTCAGTTCTTTGCGCCCGACTCATGTCGTGCTGTCGATGCCGAAGTTCGATTCGGACACCGAACCCGCGTTGGTCCCCGCGCTCGAGCACCTCGGTATCCACGACGTCTTCCAGCCGACCGTCGCCGACCTGTCGGGCATCGATGGACATCAAGATCTGTACGTGAGCGACGTGAAGCACGAAGTCGTCGTGCATGTCGACGAGCAGGGCACCGTCGCCGCGGCCGCGACGGGCGGCATCGTGGTGCCCGAGGCGGCCCCAGTCGCAACGGTCGTGCAGGTCGACGAGCCGTTCGTCTATTTCGTGCGCGATCGCGCGACCGGCGCGATCCTGTTCCTCGGTCGTGTCACCGATCCGCAGGCGTAGCACCCGAACTTTTCGGTGCGAGCAGACGATCGGTTTGAGCTTTCTGCTCGTAGATCAGACGCGCCAGCCAAAAACGCAGGAACGACGCAACCGAAAATCGCAGGAACAGCGCGGCACCGACCACCGCGCACACGATGCCCGCGAGCGCGACCGTGATCGCGTCGCTTTGCGTGAGCGGGTTGTTCGTCGTGTGCGACATCGGGTACGCGATCCCGCCGAGCACGAGGCCGGCGACCATGAGGGCAACGCCGAGACCGAGCCAGAGGCGCTCGCGCGACGTCGCCGGGTCGCGCAGCTTCATGTCGGCGATCTCCTGCTGGAACTGTTCCACTCGGTCCTGGCTCTCGATCATCCCAAGTTCCTCTCAGGCCCCCAAATAGGCGGTCGACAGCTCGGCTTCCAACTCGCTCGGACGCCCGACCTTCGCGATTCGGCCGTGCACCATGATGGCCGCGTAGTCGGCCACACCCAAGACCGTCCGGGCAAACTGCTCGACCACAAGGATCGACACTCCGGCGCGGGCGATCTGAGCGACGATCTCGTACAGCTCCTCCACGATGATCGGCGCCAAACCCATCGACAGCTCGTCGAGGAGAAGCAAGGCCGGATGAGTGGCGAGGCCGCGAGCCATGGCCAGCATCTGTTGCTCGCCGCCCGACAACGTCCCCGCAACTTGAGCGCGGCGGTCGCGCAGGCGAGGGAACCGCTCGAACGTGAATTCCTCGACCGCTCGCATCGGCTGGCCGGAGTAGGTCATCATCCGAAGGTTCTCACGCACCGACAGGTTGGGGAAGATGCCACGTCCCTCGGGCACGAGGCAAAGGCCGTAGCGGGCGAGCTCTTCGGGCCGGGCGCCGTTGACGCGTCGGCCCGCGACCAGCACGTCGCCGCCGGTGGGGGAATGCAGCGCCGACGCGACCCGCAACGTCGTCGTCTTGCCCGCACCGTTGGGGCCCAACAACGCGACGACCGACCCCCGCGGCACCGACAGGTCGACGCCGTACAGCACGTCGATCCCGTCGTAGGCGGCGCGAATGTCGCGCAGCTCGAGCAGGTTGTCGGTCGCGACGAACCCCTCGTCGGTCACGGCTTCGTCCCAAGGTACGCGGCGAGCACGGCTTCGTCGTGTTGCACCTCGTGGGGTGTCCCCGCACTGATGATGCGCCCGAAGTCGAGGACGTGGATCACGTCGCAGACTTCCATCACCAGCTGCACGTCGTGCTCGACGAGCACGACGGCAAGGCCTTCGCTGGCCAGCTCGCGGAGCAACACGCCGAACTCGTGGGTTTCTTGTTCGTCTTGGCCCGACGCGGGCTCGTCGAGCAGCACGATCTTGGGCACGGTGGCGAGCGCGCGCCCGAGTTCGATGAGCCGCGCCCGGCCCGTCGACAGCGTGTCGACGCGAGCGTCGGCGACGTCGGTGAGACCGACCCGCTCGAGGATGCCGTCGATGAACCCGCCACGGTTGTGCCCACCCGTGCGGCGGATGTCGGCGGCGACGAGCACGTTTTCGCGCACCGAAAGCTGGTTGAAGAGCTCGAGACGCTGGAACGTGCGCGCGAGGCCGAGCCGGGCACGCCGAGACGGCCGAAGCTTCGAGACGTCGCGCCCTTCGATGTACACCTCACCCCGACTTGGCGCGAGCAGTCCGGTGATCACGTTGAACAGCGTCGTCTTGCCGGCGCCGTTCGGTCCGATCAATCCGGTCACAAGCCCGCGCTGAGCGGACAGGGCAACGCCGTCGAGCGCGATGTTTCCACCGAAGCGCACCGTGACCGCGCGTACTTCGAGGGCCGGCGTGCCCTCGTCGGCGGCCGAGTCAGGCGGGAGCATGCGAGCGGTCCTCCTCGGTCCACGCGAGCCGACGATCCAACTCGACGACATCGGCCGGATCCCACGGTTCGGTGATGCCGACCCACTCGAGCGGCCCGCGCTTCGATCGAAGCGGCGCACCGGCTCGCATGAGCGCAATCCGGTCGACCGCGGCGACGCTCAACAGCCACGCCAACCCCCACACAATCGCGAGGATCACGAACGGCCAGTTGCGGTACACGCCGGCGAGGCGCAACACCCAGATCACCATCTCGCCGCCCGCGAGCAATCCGAACACCCGCTTGTCCCGCCACGCACGCCCGAACGCGTCGCGCATCTCGGAAAGCGCACCGTTGGGATTCCGGCCGAGCCCAATGCCTGCCAGGCCGGGCAACACGCCAGCCAGGTTGGTGAAGAACGTGCCGAGCGTCCCCAACAGCGGCAGGCCGCCGCCGAGTGTGATGCCGGAGAACAAGCCGGTGCCGACGAATGCGATCCCGCCAATCACCGCGAGAGTGAAGATAGGCAGGCCGGTGATGAAACTGAAGCGGTCATCGATGATCGACTGCAGCACACTGGCGTACAGCGCGCCGCCGAGTCCGGCCATGCCGGCCGAGATCGCAAAAATCGCGGTCTTGGTGCTGATGAGACGCATGCCGAGCGTCGCGCACGCGGCTTCGCTGTCCTTCATCGCAAGGAGGCGACGACCGAACGAGCTGCGGCGAATCCACACGACGGCGAGCGTCATCAGGGCGAGCACGACCGACAGCAAGATCATCTCGCGGTCGGCGGTGTCGAACGTGTACCCGAACAACTTGAGTGGGGCCGCGCTGGTCTGGCCGGTATCGAACAAGTTGAGGGTGAACAGGCCGAACACCCTGATTGGTGGAATTGTCCAGATCCAGTTGTCGAGCGCGACGGCGAAACCAGCCGTCGCGAGCGCGAGGTAGATGCCGGAAAGTCGTAACGCCGGCAGTGCGATCAGCGCGCCCACCGCGGCCGCGACCAGCGCGGCGGCCACCATCACCAACGGGTTTCCGTGATTTCCCCACTGTGCCCACACCACGGCGCCGATCGCCGCGAACGAGAGTTGGCACAGCGATATCTGGCCGGCGAAACCGGTCAACGGTACCAGTGTCAACGCGAAGATCGCGATCGGGAAGATGTTCACGTAGATGGTCGCGTCGGCGTTGCTGAGTGTGCTCGCGAGCACCAGCCCGAAGATCACCGTGATCGCGGCGAAGGTCCACGCGCCCCGCCATGACGGGGCCGGGAAATACTCGCGGGTGCGAACCCGTCCTCGCAGACGCGGGTTCGGGATCACGAGCAACACCAAGAACAACAAGATGGCCGGGGCGGCGAGCCGAAGGCCGGCAAGGTAGATGCTGTTCGGTGTGTAGCCGGCGAGGTAGCCGTCGGCAAGTCCGAGCACGATCGCGCCGACGAACGTGAGCGGCAGGCTCCGTAACCGGCCGAAGATCGCAGCCGCGTACGCGTTGACGATCAGCAACGACAGGGTCGCCGCGCTCAAGCCGCTGTCGGGCGCGATGAGGACGCCACCAATGGCGGCCAGCACCGCGCCGATCGCCCAGGCGAGCATCGCGATGCGCGCGGGGCGCGCTCCGTTCAACGTTGCCAGTGCGCGGTCGTCGACCGACGCCCGCATCGCGACGCCGATGCGGGTCCGGTACAAGAGAGTGCGGAGCCCGATCGCGACGAGAATTGCGACGAGAATTGTGATCAGCTCATGCCAGGTGACCGCGGTCGAAAAGATCTTGATGGGCCGTGAGTTCGCATAGAACTCGTTCAAGGAGCGGTCGGCGGGCGGCCATATCCAGTCCGCGACCGCGATCATGGCCGCGAGCAAGCTGATCGACACGACGAGCTTGGTTGCATCGCTCGTCCCGTACAGGCCGCGCATCACCACCGTCTCGAGTAGCACCCCGAACAGTGGCGCCATCACGCATACGACCGCGAAGAGGGCGACGGGTGTCGACCAGCCCCAATGGATGTGCACTTCCCAGTACATGAACGCGGCGAGCATCCCCACTGCGCCGTGGGCGAAGTTGAACACGCCCGTCGTCGTGTACGTGAGGACGAGGCCGCTGGCGATCACCGCATAGACGGCTGAGGTGGTCAAGCCGATGACGGTGAAGGTGAGGAACTTCTCCACAGGGGCCTCGGAAGAGCCGGGCGGGAGGGTCCCGCCCGGCGCCGGACTCTTTGCGACTACTTGAGGTCGCTGAGCGATTTGCCGACTTCGGCGAGGGTGTCGCCTGCGCCGTAGTTGCCGTGCAAGGTGACCACACTGGACGGGTCACAGTCGTAGGGGCCGTTGTTGGCCGTGAACCCGGGTGCGATCTCGAAGCCGTCGTTCGGGAGCGTCGAGCCGGCTTCGAGCACGATCCCGCAGTCGCTCGCCTTTTGGTCGAGGACGTCTTGCGGGGCGTGCAGACCACCGCCGGTCCAGGCGGTGCCGCCAATCGTGGAGGCGTTGTCGTACACGCATTTGCGCGTGAGGTCAGCGCCGCACTTGTCGGCGGCGAGCGCAAAGAGCAGCCACGCCGAAAAGCCCTGCGGACCGAGTACCGCGTGCGACTTGCCCGACGGCTTGTACTGGGCGAACAGGTTCAGGTACTGCTGGGTTGCCGGGTTCTGGCTCGCGTTGAAGAACGGTACGAATCCGATCTGGATGTACGTGTTCGCGATTGCGCCGTCACCCGACGAGATCAGCTGCGGGTCGTAGTGGTTCGCCGCCGCGAGGATGAAGTCGAGCTTGTACCCGATCTGCTGGAGCGCCTTCTCCAACAAGCCCAGGTCTTGCGGCTCGCCGGTCCAAATCAGGCCGGTGGCACCGGCGTCTTTGATCTGTTGTGCGTTCGGGACCCACGACTGTTCACCGAGCGCCGGGTACTGCAGCGTCGCGCCTTTGAGGGTCCAGCCGAGCTGTTGTGCAGCCTCGCGCAGCTGGGCGTCGACGAGGATCGTCGCCGACGTGTTGCCGGTCATCGTCACGACCGAGTGCACCGCGTTGGGGAATTGCTTTTGCACGTACTGCATCGACAGGACGCCGATGGTGTTGGTGCGGTTGGGGATCGGTTGGATCGACAGGTCGGCGTCGCGTGCGTTCGAGCTCACGACGTACGCCGGGATCTGCGGGAGCAGGCACGACAGCCGGTCCTTTTGACCGGGATCGTTGTCGAACACGTTGCCGTTGCCGACGAAGAAGAACGCAGTCGGGCAGATCTTTTTGATGACCGCGTCGAAGTTGAAGAGCTTGGCGTCCTCTTCGTCGAGGATGATCTTGCGGCCATTGATACCGCCGGCCGCGTTGCACCACTTCGTGAAGACTTCGGACGCGTCGAAGAGTTCCTGATCGAGTCCGGGGTCGGCGCTGAAACCCGGGTCTGCGCTCGTGGCGACGTTGATCGAGGTGGGGGTCACACCCTGATCGGGTGAGGTGGTCTGCGTGCCGGGTCCGCACACATCCTTGAGGGTGCCGAAGTCGCCCGGGCCCGGCCCAGCTGCGGTGGTCGTCGCCGTGGTGCCCGACGACGTTGTGGTCGTCGCAGTGGAGCTGCTCCGACCGCACGCAGCCGCTATGAGCACCACTGCGAGCAGCGCGGCGACCAAGCCGAATCGCTTCACGATGTCCCCCTTCTCGAAGCCGGACAGGCCCCTGCCCGAACCGACTCCTCACAGCTCCGATGTTGACATCCCGACGCTACGCCCATCGCGATCTGATGGGTCGTCAGATTCGGTGGCGGCAGCCTGCCTGGTCGCGACCCCGCGCGCAAGCTTCTCCGGGCGCTGCGCCGACCGTCCCGGTTCGATCGCCGATCGCGTGATCGAACCGTCGCCGAGGGTGAAGAGGTCGTTGACATGCGAAACATCGCCCGTCGTTCGCGGTGGGATCTCGACGACGAACGACTGTCCGAGCCAATCGCGGTCCGCGCGGTCGGTCGAACGAGACGTCGACGAGCTCGACAATGATGCGCGACCGCCGCTGCCCTCACGCCGTCCGCGGGGTGCTCCGGCGGCGCGACGCGGCCAGACCGCGACGCGGTACCCGCGTCAGGTGCGACCGGCCGCCAACGGCAGATACGCTCGACCGCATGGTGACAGTTCGCGTCGATGCCGATCTGTGTGTCGGTCACGGTCGCTGCTATGTGCTCGCGCCCGATGTGTTCGGCACCGACGAGTTCGGCCACTGCGTGGTCCTCGAGGAGCAGGTCGCGGATGCGCTCGCCGCCGACGCCCGGATCGGGGCCGACAACTGTCCCGAGCAGGCGATCACCATCGAATAGCCGTCCAGGAGGCGACCGTGAAGGACGTACTCGGATACGAAGGCAAGCGGGTCATCCTCAGTGGCGCGGCCTCCGGAATGGGTGCGGCCACCGCCGAGCTGCTCGTGGCCCTCGGAGCTGAGGTGCACGCGATCGACATCAAGAAACCCGACGTGACCGGCCTTGCGAGTTTTACCGAGACCGACCTGCGCGACCCCGCACAGATCGACGCGGCCGTCTCCAAGATCGGCAAGGTCGTGGACGGGCTGTTCAACTGTGCGGGCCTTCCCAACACCTTCTCGAATCTCGACGTGATGCTCGTGAACTTCTGCGGGCTCCGTCACCTCACCGAAGCGGTCGTTCCCAACCTTGTCGAGGGTGGCGCGATCGCCTGTATCGCGTCGTCGGCGGGCATCGGATGGCTGATGAACATGGAGACGCTCGGCACGCTGCTCGCCACCGAGGACTTCGCAGCCGCCAAAGCGTGGTGCGAGGCCGATCCGGCGCGCATCGCCAACGGCTACGGCCTGTCGAAGGAGGCGATCAACGCCTATACCGCCGTGCGGTCGTTCACGCTGGCGCCGCTCGGGATTCGCCTCAACTGTCTGAACCCCGGTCCGACGGACACGCCGATGATGCCGCACTTCGAGGAGGCGGTCGGCAAGGACTTCATGGCGAACTTCCCCAAGCCGCTGTGGGGTCGTAACGCCCGGCCCGAGGAGCAGGCGTGGCCGCTGCTGTTTTTGAACAGCCCACGCTCGTCGTATGTCACCGGCGTCCAGCTCGAAGCCGACGCCGGATTCAAAGCCGGCGTGTTCACCGGCCAGATCGACCCGTCGGCGCTGATACCGGAAGGCATGGGGTAGTCAAAAAACGGGCCAGGGTGGCCCGGCCCGTCGGACGTGACCGCACCGGCGCGCGAGCCCACCGGTCGTCGCGCTGCGTTACAGGGCGCCGAGGAAGTTCGCGGCGAGTGGAGCTGCCACGGTTCCGCCGACACCGCCACCCTCGACGATGACCGCGAACGCGAGGTTGCCGCGGTAGCCGATGAACCATGCGTGCGTCTGGGGCGGATTCGCAGATCCGTACTCTGCGGTGCCCGTCTTGCCGAACACGCCGGACGGCAGGCCCGCGTTGGCTGCGGTTCCGCCGGCCTGTTCGACGCCGGCCATGAACCCGCGCAGTGTCGTCAGGATGGCAGGATTGAGCGGCGGCGCGGTTGTCGTCGTCGGCGTGGGATTGGTCGTCAGGACGGGCGCGCGCCACTGTCCGGACGCCACCGCGGCCGCGACCGAGGCCATCTGCAGGGGGCTCGCCACGATGGCGGCCTGACCGATCGCCGACGCCGCGCGGTCGGCGCGATCGGTCGGTGTGGGGTAGGAGCCATCAAAGGTCGGGACCGGAAGCGACCAGTGCCTATTGAACCCGTACGACGCGGCGGCGACGCCGAGCGCGCCCGGAGGCAGCTGGTCGGCGAGGCCGATAAAGGCGTTGTTGCAGGAGATCTTGAACGCTTGCGCGAGGTCGATGTTGCCCGACGCTTCGCCCTCGAAGTTCCGGAATGTCTCGCCGTCGACGGTCAGCGTGACCGGACACGGAGCTGGCGTCGAGCCGGTACGGCCAGCTGCGAGCAGCGCGGTCGCGGTGATGATCTTGAACGTGGAGCCGGGCGGATACTTGCCGTCGACCGCCCGGTCGAACTCGTTGTCGGGCTTCGACACGATCGCCCGGATCTGCCCGGTCGGGACGTCGATCGCGACGAGCGCGGCGGGCAGAGTTTCGCCGGCCAGCGCCGCGTCAGCTGCCTGCTGTATGCCAGGGTCGATGGTCACGTCGACCGGCTTGGGGTCGCGGCCGGGGAAGCGCTTCATCGTTCGTATGACCTTGTCGGTCGACGTGCCGGCGCTCGATTCGATCACGACCGCCGCGGCCGGTCGGCCGGCCAGGCGGGTCTCGAACACGGACTGCAGTCCGTTCTGACCGACGAGATCTCCCTGTCGGTACGGCGGTCCGAGTTGGTGCAGACCCTCGGCGGTGATCGGGCCGACGGTCCCGACGAGCTGTGTCAAAAGAGCGTCGCGCGGTGCGAGCACCGCCTGACTCGCGTGGAAGAACACGCCGGGAATGGGTGCGAGCTGAGGCCGCAGGACCGAGTGGTAGCGCGCGTCGTCGGGGACGGTCGCGATCTCGACGAAGTAGTTCGGCTCTACGCCCGGTCCTCGCAGCGCGGCGTCGATCGTGGCGGCATCGGTTCCGACGAGCGACTTCATGCGTTGCTTGATCGTCGCGAGGCTCTTGGCGATGAGACCGGGTTCGAGCCCGATTTCCACCACCGACTGCGATCCGGCAAGGAGCGCTCCGTTGTCCGCCACGATCGGCGCGCGTGTCGGCCACGGCGACTGGCGCAGCATCAAATGCTGTCCGGATTCGAGTCCGGGGAAAAGGTCGCCGGGCTGCCACTGGATCTGCCAGACGGTCCGGGTCGGCTGTTTGACGCGCACGAACGTCAACGTGCTGTTCCAGGTGAACGACCCGAAACCGGCGAGGTTCACATCCGCGCGATACGTCGCGGTCGCTCCGGTCTTGGAGCGAAACAGACCTGTCGGGAGGTAACGGGCGGTACTCCCCGGCGCCGACTGCACCAGCGAGGTCGATGTCGTCGCCAGATCGGACGGCGGCGTCTCGATGAACGCTGCCATCGCGGGTGCATCACCAGCCGTCCACGCGCTCAAGAACCCGTCGACCTCTGAGGTCGGCAGCGACGAAGAGGCATGGCCGCGCCGGAGCTCGAACAGTGCGCCGCCGGCGAGCGCGACGACTACGACGACCACGACCAGCGTCCGGGGCCGCCAAAACCGGTGCCAGCGCCTGGTCGCGAACGTGAAACCCATGATCCGTATTGTGCGCATATCCCGGCGCCCGCGGCCGGACAACCCCAATTGCCGGTCCGACGGTCAGCGCGCCAAACTGGAACACGTTCTACTCGTCGGGGAGAGGTCCGCTATGTACGTCGGCTTGTCGAAGGAGCACGAGGCGTTGCGTGACGAGCTGCGCGCCTACTACGACGAGCTCCTCACGCCCGAAGTCGAAGACGACTTGCGCAAAGGTGAAGGTGTCGGCCAGGTTTCGAAGGACACCTGGAAGAAGATGGCCTCCGACGGCTACGCGGGGGTCGGCTGGCCCAAGGAGTGGGGCGGCCGGGGACTGACGCCCATCGAGCAGTTCGTGTTCTTCGACGAGTCGATGCGAGCGGGCGCGCCGGTCCCGATGTTGACGATCAACTCGGTTGCGCCGACGATCATGCGCTTCGGCAGCGAGGAACAAAAACAGTTCTACGTCCCGAAGATCCTCAAGGGTGAGATCCACTTCGCCATCGGCTACACCGAGTCCGACGCCGGCACCGACCTCGCGGCACTGAAGACACGCGCCGTTCGCGACGGCGACGAGTATGTGATCAACGGCCAGAAGGTGTTCACGAGTCTGGCGAGCGGCGCCGACTACATCTGGCTCGCGGTGCGTACCAACCAAGAGGTCAAAAAGCACAAAGGCATTTCGATCATCATCGTGCCCACCGACACGCCGGGCTTTCGTTACGTTCCGATCGACAACTTCGGCGCGACGAACACGAACATCACCTACTACGAAGACGTGCGGGTTCCGGTCGGCAACCTCGTCGGTGAAGAGAACGGCGGCTGGGGCCTCATCACCAATCAGCTCAACCACGAGCGCGTCACGTTGTGCTCGTCCGGCGTCGTCGAGCGCATGCTCGACGACGTGCGCGGTTGGGCGCAGCAGACCAAGTTGGCCGACGGCCGCCGTGTGATCGACCAGGAGTGGGTTCAGATCAACCTTGCACGAGTGCACGCCAAGCTTGAGTTCCTGCGACTCGCCAACTGGCGGGTCGCGTGGCTCGCGCAGAGCGGCGCCGCGCTGAACCCGGCCGATGCGTCGACGATCAAGGTGTACGGCACCGAGTTTTACATGGAAGCTGCTCGGCTGTTGATGGAAGTCATGCGCGACCAGGCGCCGCTGCAAGGCGAATCGCCGGGCGCGGTGCTGCACGGCAGGGTGGAGCGGATGCTGCGTTCCATGCACATCCTCACGTTCGGTGGCGGCACCAACGAGATGCAACGAGACCTGATCGCGATCTTCGGGCTGAACATGCCCGGCAGCCCGCGCTGAGTACGACGCCTGACCACGACAACTGACCGGGAGCACGCGAGATGGACTTTGCCCTCACCGAAACGCAGGAGGAGCTGCGCGGGCTCGCGGGGCGTATCCTTGAGGACCGCTCCGGACTTGCGCACCTCAAAGAACGCGACCGCTCCGACGACTGGTACGACCTTGCGACCTGGCAGGAGTTCGCCAAAGCGAACCTGCTCGGCGTCGCGTTGCCCGAATCGGCGGGCGGTCTCGGCTTCGGTTTCCTCGACCTGTGCACGGTGTTGCGCGAGGTCGGCCGCAACGTGTCGCCGTTGCCGGCCATTGCGACCCTCGTCAGCGGTGCGTTGCCGATCGCGAAGTTCGGCTCCGACGCGCAGCAGTCGATCCTCGCCAAAGTCGTCAGCGGTGACGTATTGTTGACGGCCGCGTTGGTGGAGCTCGGAGCCGAGCCCGAGGCGCCGGGCACGACCGCGACCCGCGACGGTGACGGTTGGCGTCTCAGCGGCACGAAGTCGAACGTTGCGGGCGTCACCGCGGCCGAACTCGTGCTCGTCCCCGCGACGGTCGACGGCCGGGTCGCGATGTTCCTCGTGCCCACCAGCTCGTCGGGTCTGACCGCGACCCGCCAACAGGCAATGAATCACGAACCGTTGTTCGAGGTCGAGCTCGACAGTGTCCACGTCGGCGACGACGCGCTCCTCGGCTCGACCGAACACGGTCCTGAGATCTTGGCGTGGACGCTCAACCGTACGACGATCGCGATGTGCGCGGTGGTGTCGGGCGTCGCCGAACAAGCCGTGCGGATCACAGCCCAGTACACCTGCGACCGCAAACAGTTCGACCGTGCGATCGGCACGTTCCAGGCGGTCGGTCAGCGGATGGCCGACTGCTTCATCGACATGCAGGGCATCGAACTCACGATGCTGCAGGCCGCGACCCATCTCGACGAAGGCCGCGACGACCCGGTCGAGGTCGCCACCGCGAAGTTCTGGGCCGCCGATGGCGGCAACCGCATCGCGCACGCGGCGCTCCACGTGCACGGTGGCATCAGCATCGACGTCGACTACGCGATCCACCGATATTTCCTCTGGCTGAAGCAGTACGAGTTCACGCTCGGCTCCGCGACGCCCGAACTGCTGCGCATCGGTAAAGTGCTCGCCGACACGCCCGTGTGAGCTACCCCGATTCGGTGCGGGCGATCTCCAACAGACGTCGGACGGGATCGAGGTCGAACGGCGGGCCCGTCATCACGATGAGGTGTTCGGAACCGGCGTCGAGGTAAGCCTGCCAATCGTCGATCTCGGTGGGCTGAATCGCGACCGTACGTTCGATTTGGCGTGGATCACGATCGACCCGTGCGCACCACTCGTCGAGGGTGCGGTTCTTGTCGGCGTAGGCGGCCGGCGGGCCGAACGCGTTCCACGCGTCGGCATGTTCAGCCGTGAGGCGCAACGTCACCTTCGGGCCGGACCCGCCCACCAGGATCGGCACCGCACCGCGAGGCGGCGGGTTGAGCTCGTCGAAACGCTCCATGATTTTCGGCAACGAGTCGCGCAGGTGGCGCAGCCGGTCGGGCGCGGTACCGAAGTCGTAGCCGTATTCGTTGTAGTCACGCTCGAACCATCCTGCGCCGATGCCGAGCACGAACCGGCCGTCGCTCAGGTGGTCGATCGTGCGGGCCATGTCGGCGAGAAGATTCGGATTGCGGTACGAGTTGCAGGTCACGAGAGCGCCGATGTGGGCGTACGTCGTCTCGACCGCCATCGCGGCCAGCAACGCGTAGGCCTCGAAGTGCGCAGCGTCAGGATCTCCGTAGAGCGGGAAGAAGTGATCCCACACCCAGATGCTGTCGACCTCTAACGCGTCGGCGGCACGCCACGCGGCGCGCAGATCGTCGGTGGTCGTCGCTTGCGGATGGAGCTGAACGCCGACTTTGAACTTGGGCATGCGCGCAGGCTACTGATCCCGTAACTCGACCCGGCGACCTCCGTCGCGCAGCACGATGGTCGCTTCGCCGGCGAGGAGCCGCTTGATTGGCGCGCCAACAAGGTCGGCGCGCCAACCGGTCGCGATTCGGCTCGGAGCGCCGGTGAGGAGCTGTGTGAGGTCGGCGCGGGTGGCAAGTACGGCCGGATCGAGGTCGAGTTCGGAAGCGCGCTGGGCGAGCCAGGCGCCGATCACGGTGACGGCCGGCGCCAGCGCGCGATCGATGTGATCTGACTCCGGCATTGCCACCGACGACGGCTCGAGCTCGAGCCCCGCTGTCACTGCGGCCAGGAGTTTGTCGGTCGCACCGTCGCGCAGCGCTCGACCGTCGACGCCGCGAATGGCCGTCAGTTCCTCGCGCGTGCGCGGCGGACGGCTCACAATTCCGATCAGCGCAAGGTCGGAAAGCACGAAGCGGGGTGGCACGTCGAGCTCGGCCGCGGTGCGCTCCCGCCACGCGCCGACCTGCTGGGCGACGCCGCGGGAGCGGCCGCGCAGCTGGCGAGCGCCTTTCATTCGCCACCATGCGACGTCGGGCTCCGGCCGCGTGCGTATTCGTAGCCGCCGCTCCTCGCATTCGTCGGTCGCCCAATGGAGCCGGCCCATCGGCTCGAGACGCGCCACGAGTACGTCTTGCAGCTCGAGGAGATGCTCGACGTCGGCGGCGGCGTAGTTCCGCTGGTCGGGATACAACGGGCGACGTGTCCAATCGGTGAGCCGGTCACCTTTGGTGAGCCGCACGTCGAGGAGGCGCTCCACCAGCGATGCGAGGGAAGGTGCACCCATGCCGATGAATCCGGCCGCGATCTGCGTGTCGAAGAGCCGTGTCGGCAGTCGTCCGCACGCTCGGGCGAGGATCGCCAGGTCCTGCTCGGCGGCGTGCGCGACCATGACTCCGGGACCGCCCAGAATCTCGGCGAAGGGCGCGATGTCGACGGCGAACGGGTCGATGAGCGCGATGCCGGCCGACCAGGCCACCTGCACGAGGGCCAGGCGCGGCCAGTAGGTGCGCTCGCCGTGGAACTCGGTGTCGAGGGCGTAGCGAGGCTCGGCCCGAAGTTGGCCGATCAGGTCGCCGAGGGCCGCGCCGCTGTCGACCCAGCTCGATTCCATCGTCCCAGCATGGCGCGGTTCGGCCATCTCGGCGCGGCTCGGCCGCCGTTCGCGGTGCAGGCCCGGGCTCAGATGTGCGCGACCGAGGCGCGCACTGGGCCCAGCCGTTCGAACGAGGCGAGCACCTCGTCGTGGTCGTCGGACAGGTGGCGGATGATCACGTCAGTGCAGCCCAGCGTCGCCAGCTCGGCGAACGCCGCCGCGGCTTCGTCCGGTCCGCCCACCACCGGCGCCGCGGGGTCGAAGCCGCGGTAGCCGCGGGCGAGGATCGGGCCCGCGACCCGCCGGGCGTCGGCGTCGTCGGCGCCCACATGCACGTCGCGCCGGACCGCGATCTTGGTTGCGGGACGGCCGTGACGGACGCAGGCCTGGCGGTAGGTCCCGACGAGGTCGCGTACCTGGCTCGGCGGCGCTTCGGGTCCGATCAGAAAGGCGTCGCCGAGGCGGGCGGCTCGGTCGACCGCAGCGGGCGCGGCGGCGCCGATCCACACCTCGAGCGGCTGCGGCGGGATCGGAGCGATACGGGCCCGCACAATCGAAAACGGGGCGTCGGTGTTCACCTCTTCACCGGCGCAGAGACGGCGCACGATATCGAGGGTGGCCTCGAATCGTGACGGACGCGTGCGGATCGGCACACCGAAAGCGTCGAACTGTTCGGCGCCGCCGCCGAGCGCACACTGCATCACGAACGGACCGGACGCGATCGACGCGAGCGTTCCGATCTGCTCGGCCAGCAATACCGGATGCCACAACGGCAGCAGGAACAGTGCCCCCGCCGGCCGTTCGTCCCATTCGGCCAGGAGGCGGCCAAGCATCGGAACGTTCTGGTAGTAGGGGACCGGCACGTTGTGGTGGTCGCCGATGAACAGACTGTCGAGCGACGCGTCGTTGGCGGCGCGGGCGCGCTCGACCAACCAGCGTGCGCCCGTGCGGGCATCCATGGGTGCGTAGCCGCTGCGGAGGGAGGCGCCGACCTTCATGTCCCCGTAGTTTCGCGCGATGCTTTCGCGATGGTGAACTCAGACACGACGGTTCCCGATCTGGCGGCGCTGAACGCTCGACGACGAGCGTTGCGCGACCGTTACCTGCTCGGGGACACCGAGCGTCCGGTTTCGAACGGCGGCGGCGTACACCACGTTGCGTTGATCTGCGCCGATCCAGAGCGAACGATCCGCTTCTATCAGGAGCTGCTCGGCTTCCCGCTCGTGGAGCTGTTCGAGAATCGCGACTACTCGGGCTCGTCGCACTTCTTCTTCGATATCGGCAACCGCAACCTTCTCGCCTTCTTCGATTTTCCGGGGCTGGGTTTGGAGGCCGTGCCCGAAGGACTCGGAGGCATACAGCACCTCGCGATCTCGGTCACGGTCGACGTGTTCGAGGCCGTCAAAGTGCGTCTCGCCTCGGCTGGCATCGATTATCGCGGGCCCGATCTCGGTGTCGACGAGTCGATCTACTTCAAAGATCCCGACAACATCCAAGTCGAGTTGATCAGACAACCTTTGTTCGAGATGCCCGAGAGCGCGCCGCAAGACGACTAGTGCCGCGGACAACCAACGTGTGCCATGTTGGCGGAGCGGGCTCGGATCGCAACCACATGCACCCGCGTCTGGCGGGCGCGTTATGTGCGCACGTTCTGTTCTGGGCTACGGATCCGCGACGTGCGCGAGATCGATGGCAGTGACGGACGGCCTTGACCGCTGCAAAGCGAGGCGTCAATCGCCTCGGTGCGGCACAGCAGCTGTTCAACCGAGACCCGTGGATGCCAGCCCAGCCAGGAATCGGCGCCTCAACTCGCTGCGGCTTCGGCCATCGACGGGCACGACCTGAACAGTCACGTCTCTTGATCGAAAGCGCCGATGACGAGTAACCAAGCTGCTGTGATCATATAACAAGTGTTGGTTACCATCGCGAGCGCTGCAATATAAAGACCGGATATGTATCCAAAAAAAAGTAGTGTGGCACCGATCATCTCGGCCAAGTGTGCGAGGCTTCCGCCAACTATGCGAGAGAGTCTCAGACCATGGCTCGTCCGAATGGCTTTCGTGTAGCCCTTGACAAAAACGGCCGCCGAAATACCACAGACTACGAACAGTTCTGCGCCGACTGACCGATGGTTTTGTGCTCCCATAAGTACCAGCGCACAGCGCATAAATACCAGTGCCAGCCCGGTAAGTGTGTTTATGGCTCGATAACGATGCGTTGCGTCGATAGCGATTGCTTTGAGGTTGAGTGACATCGCCACAAAAACCAAACCGGTGAGCGTGACCGCGCCAGTTCCGACCAGAAGAAAAAAATCAGTCCACTGCCCAGGCCTGAAAATATCGGCTGCAGTCACGACCGAAATTGTAACAAGTCGATTCGGCCTGGGTTTGATGGAAGCCGACCGACGTTGCGAACGTACCTGGCGTGTCGGGCGAGCGGATTGTCAGCGATCTGTCAGCACGACTCGCGCGGACGGGCCCCACGAGGACACACATCCAGCAGCAAGTGGGGTCATAACCCTGAGTAACGTTGTCAGGGCCGCACCGGCAGACACGACATCTAACGGGGGTAGGCCTGCTCATAGCCCGAAGGTCGCCGGTTCAGCAGTATCCGCTTCCGGTTCGGACTTGAACGTTCTCCTACCTCTGCGGTGGTAGTCGAGGTCTTTGAGCCATCGCTCGGCCGGGTTCACGCGCACGCATCATGCTTCGCTCTGGACGCTTTGCCCGGGAGCAGATCCGCCCAGATCGACGGACGTGCGCCGGCTCGCCCTGACCGCGCGCGGCATCGAAACCCGCCGAACGTTGGCGGACACGGCACGAGGCGCGGCGCGTCGTGCCGCGCGGAACACGCGCAGTGTCGGAACCTGACCCGCGCGGTGGCGAGCAGTTCGGCGCAGTGCCGGCTGCGGTCGTGGGGACCGCGACGGCGATGTTGGCCCGGACGGTGAGCGGCGGGTCTGACGCTCGTCGCCTGCCCGCGCACGCCACGGCGTAGCTACTCGGAGATCCAGCCGTGGTCGAGCGCGTCGTCGATGAGGGTACGTGCCGCGGTCCACAGGTCCGGTGCCCCGTCGGCGATGTGCGCGTTGTAGCCGCGGGCGCGCTCAGCGGTGATCCCATGCTCGGCCCAGACGTTGCCGCGATTGGCATGGTTGAACAGCAATGGCGCGAGGCGGTCGACCGAATGGGCGAACCGGGCCTCCGGTGTCGCGCTCGCTTCGAACTCGTCCCAGCGCGCGCGCAGGCGAGTCCCTATGTCTCCGGGGATGAGCGCGAAGAGGCGGTCGGCGGCGCGCGTTTCGAGTTCCGCTTTGCGCGCCCGGGCCGAGTCGTCGTACACGAAGGTGTCGCCGGCGTCGATCTCGACGAGATCATGCACGAGGAGCATCTCGACGACACGTGCGACGTCGAGCGGTACTGCGCTGTACGGCGCGAGCACGAGAGCCATCAGTGCCAGATGCCAGGAGTGCTCGCCGCTGTTCTCGCGGCGCGAGCCGTCGGTGATCGAGTTGCGCCGAAGCACCAACTTCAAAGAGTCGGCCTCGAGCACGAAACGCAACCGCGCCGCGAGGTCGGAGTCGAGCGCTTCGAGCGCCGCGGCCGTATGTTCAGGAATCACATGTTCAGCCTAAGTTGACGAGCCACTCCAGGTGCACGTCGGTCAGGAGATGTTCGAGGTCGACGGTCAGCCGGCTGAGCTCGTCGAACATGAGCAGTAGGCCGAACGCACCGAGCACGAGCGCCGAAGTCACAACGACGAGCGCGAAGTGGCGCTTGACCCAGCCGATCGCGCCGCCGACCCGATGCAGCGCGAGACCGGTGACAAGAAACGGCAGCCCGAGGCCGACCGAGTAGGCCGCCAGCAACGTGGCGCCTGCCCAGACACGCTGTTGGGTGGCGGCGATCCCGAGAATTGATCCGAGGATTGGGCCCAGACATGGCGACCAGCCGAAGCCGAACGCGGCGCCGGCGACGAGGGGTGCGGCCGCGCCGAATCGGCCGAGCGCCGGATGGAACCGTTTCTCTTGGTACAGCCACGGCGCACGCAAGAACATCGATCCGAGGAGGAACAACGCCATCGCGAGCATGACCGCACCCGAGATGCGGGTGAGGATGTCCTGATGGGTGCGCAGCGGCTGGCCGATCCCTGACGCGGTGAGTCCGAGGAGGACGAACACGGTTCCGAATCCGGCGATGAACAGGGCCGTGGTCCCAACGATTCGGCGGGTGTGCGCCGAAGGGCCGTCCTCGAGTGTCGCGATGTCGAGCCCAGTCACGACCGATAGGTAGCCCGGCACCAGCGGCAGCACGCACGGCGACAAGAACGACACGACGCCGCCGCCGACCGCGGCGAGGTAGGCCAGCACGTTGACGTCGCTGATTCGCGATCCGAGTGCCAGCATCCCAGCCATACCCCATTCTGTGCGATCGGCCCCGGCGGGCCTTCATCAGTAGGCTCCGAGCGGACCGAGTTGTTGCAGCCGAAGGGACGGGTTCGTGAGCCGCGTACAGGATCTGTTCGACCTTTCCGACCGGGTTGCGGTACTCACAGGCGTCGGAAGCGGGATCGGGAAGGCGACCGCGTCGCTGCTGTCGGCGGCCGGGGCCACGATCGTCGGCGGTGACATCGACGAGGCCGGCGCCCAGGCCACAGCCGACGAGATCAAAGCCGACGGCGGGAGCGCGATCGTTCGTCGCGTCGATGTCACCCGACGAGCCGACGTCGATGCGCTCGTCGACCTCGCGGCGTCGGAACACGGACGCGTCGACATTGTCGGCAACATTGCCGGCGTCCCGCACAACAAGCTCGTCGCGGAGTGCACCGACGAGGAGTTCGAACGTATCCTTGCCATCAACCTGAAGAGCGTGTTCTACGGCTGTCAGGCCGCGATCCGACACATGATTCCGCAGGGTTCGGGCTGCATCGTCAACATCGCGTCGGGCGCCATCGACACTCCGGCACCGACCCTTGCGTGCTACGGCATGACCAAAGCCGCGGTGACGATGCTCACCAAGACGCTCGCGACCGAGGTCGGACGCCACGGCATCCGGGTCAATGCCATTGCGCCAGGCATGATCCTCACCAACTTCTCCCGTCACAACTTCGTCGACGAGCAGGGCAACGTGATCCCCGAGAAGTTGGAGCAGTACCACAAACGCGCCGGCGCGATGGCGCCGCTGGGCCGCTCGGGCGAAGCGCAAGATGTGGCGCGGTCGTTCCTCTACCTCGTCTCCGACGCAGCCGCGTTCATCACCGGCCAGATCGAACGTCCCAACGGCGGCGTCTCCATGCCTTGGTGACGGGCGGCACCCCCGCTCGGGTGACGAACGGTTAGTTGAGGCCGAGGAAGTCGGTTTTCTGTCCGCCGTCGGTATCGGCCGGACTGTCTTGTCTTGTGAGGTCGATGTAGTTGCGTTTGACCCGCACACGCGACTCGACCGGCGGACCGACACGGGTGCCGGTGCGGTAGCGGCCGTCGACCACAGGCAGGCTCCCGCTCCGCATCGCTTTCGCGCGCGCCCGACGGCGGGCGTTGCGCCGCGCGCGCCGACGTTTGACCGCTCGGCGTCGGAACCAGACGCATGCGACGATGACCACCACGA
The DNA here is from genome assembly GCA_052148155.1 of Acidimicrobiia bacterium. Classification (GTDB taxonomy): domain Bacteria; phylum Actinomycetota; class Acidimicrobiia; order IMCC26256; family PALSA-610; genus JBBQER01. The sequence goes on from JBKQIY010000197.1 coordinate 27,832, forward strand.
GGACGAGCGCGACTCGGGTCGGTGTGAACACGCCGCCGCCGCCATGGCGCGCGGCATGCCGCGCCGCGATGTTCGTGGTGGCGGCGATAGAGGCCGGGATTCCCGAGGCCAGCATCCCCCGCTGCGCGCCTGCGGTCGAGGCGGCCGGATGCGTCGGGGTCCTGGTCGTCGTGGTGCCCGCAAGCTTCGTGAAGCCTGCCCGCGCCGTGACTCGGGTTTCGTACGGCGAGACTCGGACCGGCGGGAGAAAGATGCCGGTCGTCGCGACCGGTGGCTTTTGCCAGCATTGGTCGAGGAGCGACGCGGCCCACGTGTAGCCGCTGTCGACCGATCCGAGGATCACCGCGATGCACTGGCGGCCGTTGCGTTTGGCTGTTGCGACCAGGGTGTGATCGGCGATCTCGGTGTAGCCGGTTTTGAACCCGTTCGCGTCTTCGTAGCCGAAGCCGTTGTCGGGCAGGAACTTGTCGTGATTGGTGAGCTCGTGTTGCACGCCGGCCGGGTCGGTGAAATCGAACGTTCTGGTGTCGGCCCAGTGTGCGATCGCGGGCACGGTCAGCGCGTTGCGGGTCGCGATCGCGAGGTCGTACGCGCTCGTTTTCGGTCCGCCCTCGTAGGAGGTGGCGTCTGTGAGTCCGGCCGGGTCGCCCCACGTGCTGTCTCGCATGCCGTACCGGCGCGCGGTCGAGTTCAGGTCGGCGGCGAATCCGCTGATGCTTCCCCCGACGGTCTCAGCGATCGCGTACGCAGCGTCGTTGGCCGACACCATCATCATCGACGCCATCATCTCTCGGAACGGCCAGCGCGAACCGGCCGGCATCCCGATCTTCATCGCCTCGCGGTTGGCGGCATTGGCACTGACGGTGATGATCGCGTTCGGCGCCAGCCGTTCGACCGCCACGAGCGCTGTCATGATCTTGGCCGTACTCGCCGGCGGCAGCGCCTCGTGAATGTTGCGACCAGTGATCACGGCGCCGGTGCCGGCGTCGACCAAGATGTACGCCTCCGGCGGCGGGGTTCCCGGGTCGGCGTGGGCAGGGATCGCGGCGACGCCGGCCCAGCCCGCGACCATGATCGCAGCCGTGATCAGCGCGCCGGTGAGCCGGAGTACCCGGCGTCGTGCCGGGCGGGCGTCGCCATGCATGGCAGGTCAGGCTAGGCGCCACCGGCCGCGAAAACGGGTTCAGGTCACGATCGGTGTCGGGGCTGCGTCCGGTATGGCGGAATCGAGCCGAATCGTCTGTGGTCCCCGCGCGAGGATGGGGGAGTGGGACGTATCTCTGCGCGGATCGCCGCGATCAACGAATCGGCAACCCTGGCGGTCGACGCCAAGGCCAAGGCGCTCAAGGCTGCCGGCGAGAACGTGATCGGTTTCGGTGCCGGCGAGCCCGACTTTCCGACGCCTGACGCGATCGTCGACGCCGCGATCGCGGCCGCGCGAGAGCCGCGCTATCACCACTATTCGCCGACGGCTGGGCTTGCGGAGCTGCGGGCCGCGATCGCGCATAAGACCAAACGCGACTCCGGCGTCGAATGCGCCGCCGACCAGGTTGTCGTCACCAACGGCGGCAAGCACGCCGTGTACAACACGTTCCAGGTGCTCTGCGACCCGGGCGACGAAGTGTTGTTGCCTGCGCCGTACTGGACGTCGTATCCCGAGAGCATCACGCTCGGGGGAGGCGTCCCCGTGGTCCTTCCGACCACTGAAGTGACCGGTTTTCGCGTTGCCATCGAGCAGCTGGACGAGGCGGTGACGCCGCGCACGAAGGCGTTGCTGTTCGTGTCGCCGAGCAACCCGACCGGCGCGGTGTACCCGCCCGACGAGGTCGAGGCGATCGGACGCTGGGCGGTCGATCGGGGTATCTGGGTCGTGACCGACGAGATCTACGAGCACCTCACCTACGACGGTCATGTCTTCTCGTCGATGCCGGGACTCGTTCCCGAGCTGGCCGACCGATGTGTGATCCTCAACGGTGTCGCAAAGACGTACGCGATGACAGGTTGGCGCGTCGGCTGGATGATCGGTCCCCGTGACGTCATCGCGGCAGCGACCAACCTCCAGTCCCATTCCACCTCGAACGTGTCGAACGTCGCGCAAGCGGCGGCGCTGGCCGCGGTCGGCGGCGACCTCGAGGCGGTCGGTCGTATGCGCGAGGCGTTCGCGCGTCGAGGCAAAATGATGTTCGAGCTGCTCTCAGGGATTCCGGGCGTCACCTGCCTCGAGCCTCAGGGCGCGTTCTACTGCTTTCCTTCCTTCGAGGGTGTGCTGGGACGCCAGATCGGCGGACGGCGACCGCAGACCTCACTCGAGTTGTGCGAAGCGCTGCTCGAGGTCGCGAAAGTCGCGATCGTTCCCGGCGAGGCGTTCGGTGCCCCGGGATACGCGCGGTTGAGCTTCGCCCTCGGCGACGACGACCTCGGCGAGGGCATGCGCCGCATCGCCGACGTGCTCGCACCCTGACCGGTTCGGCGCGTCGGGCATGCGGACCGAGCGCCGACTGCGGCACGGTCGACGCCGAGGTCGTGGCCCGAATGTCGTTGGTCGGATAGCACGCCACGCCTGGATGCCTCGCTAGCCTCGCATCACTATGGCTTCCCGCGTCCTTGTCACCGAACCGCTCGCCGATCGCGGTCTCGACGCGATGCGTGCGGCCGGGCTCGACGTCGTGGTCAAGACGGGTCTGACCCCCGAGGAACTCTGCGCCGCGTTGGCAGGCGTCGCGGCGCTGGTGATCCGGAGCGCGACACAGGTGACCGCCGACGTGCTCGCGGCCGGGACCGACCTTGTCGTCGTCGGCCGAGCGGGTATCGGTCTCGACAACGTCGACGTCGGCGAAGCGACACGGCGCGGCGTCATGGTTGTGAACGCACCGACGTCGAACATCTTGTCGGCAGCCGAGCACACCATGGCGTTGCTGCTGGCCCAGGCGCGCAACGTGCCGCAGGCCAACGCCGACCTGCATGCAGGGCGGTGGAACCGGTCGAAATGGGAGGGCGTCGAGCTCCACGGCAAAACACTCGGGATCGTCGGTCTCGGTCGCGTCGGCGTGCTCGTGGCGCAGCGCGCGCACGCGTTCGGGATGCGGCTCGTCGCGTACGACCCCTTCGTCAGTCCCGATCGAGCCCGACAGTTGGGCGTGCAGCTCGTCGACACGATGATCGATCTGGTCGCGGCGAGCGATTTCGTCACGATCCATGCGACCAAGACGCCGGACACGATCGGTCTGGTGAATGCCGATGTGCTCGCGCATGCCAAGCCGGGAATGCGTCTCGTGAACGCGGGTCGGGGCGGCATCGTCGACGAGGAAGCGCTCGCCGACGCGGTACGCGACGGGCGTCTGGGCGGCGCCGCGATCGACACGTTCGCACAGGAGCCCACCACTGCGTCTGCCCTGTTCGAGCTTGACAATGTCGTCGTGACACCGCACCTCGGTGCGTCGACCGCTGAGGCGCAGGACAAGGCCGGTGAGACAATCGCCGAGCAGGTCGTGCTCGCGCTGCGAGGCGACTTCGTTCCGTTTGCGGTCAACGTCGCCGCGTCGGAGGCGTCGGAGATCGTACGACCGTTCCTGCCGCTCGCCGAACGGCTCGGGCGGTTGTTTTCCGGGCTCGCGGGCGGTGCGCCGGAAACGCTCGAAGTGTTCTACGAGGGCGAGATCGCCGACTACGACTGTCGTGTCCTGACCCTGTCGATCCTCAAGGGCGTACTCGGACCGGCTGTCGACGAGCCCGTCACGTTCGTGAACGCACCCCAGCTTGCCGAAGCGCGTGGCATCCGGGTGGTCGAAACCAAATCGGCCGACGCGCGCAACTATGTGAACCTCATCGAGGTGAAGGGCACGTTCGGGGGACGCGTCGCGCAAGCTGCCGGGACGTTGTTCGGCAAGCAGCAAGGACCGCGCATCGTCGGAATCGACGAGCACACGGTCGACCTGCCGCCGGCGCGCTACATGCTGGTGGTGCACAACTCCGACACCCCCGGGATGATCGGTGCGGTCACAAGCCAGCTCGGCAAAGCGAACGTGAACATCTCAGATATGGGTGTCGGTCGCAGCCCGAGTGGCGAAGCCGCACTGATGGTGCTCGCCACCGACTCGCCCGTGTCGGCCGAAACTGTCGGCCGGGTCGCCGCCGAGCCGGGCGTGCAGTCCGCCCGCGCGATCGATCTCGGCTAGATCTCGGCTAGATCTGGCGTTCCGGTCGAGGGATCGGCGGAAATGGAAATGGGCCCGAATCCGACGCGCGGTCGTGGGTCGACGCGCGGACGCGTGCCTGCCACCCCCGCCATCCGGCGTACGCCAGTCCGGCGACGATCCCCGTTCTGAGCACCCGCTTGGGTCCGGCGCGCATCTCCCAATGCTCTCATGCACGACCGACGAACGCCGACATGAGACGGCGAAACGTTTGACGCGAGTGCCGATCGCGCTAGAGTGAGGTCCGTATGCGCAAGGAGACGACGCCGCAGATCACGCAGCCCTCGCCGCTGCTGGGCCTCCTTCTTACGTAAGCGCGGGCGCCAATCGGTGCTCGCGCTCGACCCTCCGTGCCGATCGGCCCGGAGGGTTTTTCGTTGCGGTGAAACCCCGACAGACCCGGGAGGGCGACATGGAAACGGTCAAGATCTTCGACACGACACTGCGAGACGGAGAGCAGTCACCAGGCATCTCGCTCGACGTCGCCGAGAAGTTGGAGATCGCCGAGCAGCTCGCGCGTCTCGGGGTCGACGTCATCGAGGCCGGTTTTCCGATCGCCTCGGACGGAGACTTCGATTCCGTCGAGGCGATCGCCAAGTCGGTCCGGGGGCCGATCATCGCCGGGCTCTCGCGCACCGGGTTCAAAGATGTCGATCGCGCGTGGGAGGCGGTGCGCCACGCCGACCGTCCGCGCATCCACGTGTTCATCGCGACGTCGAAGATCCACATGGAAAAGAAGCTCCGCATGACCGAGGAGCAGGTCAAAGGCGAAGCGGTCGGCGCGGTGGCCCGAGCCAAGAGCTATTGCGACGATGTCGAGTTCTCGCCCGAGGACGGATACCGGTCCGATCCCGACTTCATGTGCGAGGTCTGCCAGCTCGCGGTCGACAACGGGGCAACGACGCTGAACATCCCCGACACCGTTGGTTACGCGGTGCCCGAGGACTACGGGCGGCTGATCGCGTATGTGATCTCGCATGTACGGGGCGATTTCGTCGTGTCCACGCATTGTCACGACGACCTCGGGCTCGCGGTTGCCAACTCGCTCGCCGGCGTCGCCAATGGCGCCCGCCAAGTCGAGTGCGCCATAAACGGTCTCGGTGAACGGGCCGGCAACGCGGCGCTCGAGGAGGTCGTGATGGCGATCAGGACTCGCAGCGACTATTTCGTCGGAGTCAACGTGGGCGTGAAAAGCGACGAGCTGGCGCGCACCTCTCGGCTGGTGTCGAGGCTCACCGGTTACCACGTCCAGTACAACAAGGCGGTCGTCGGACGCAACGCGTTCGCGCACGAGGCCGGCATACACCAGCACGGAGTCCTCGCCGACCGCGAAACCTACGAGGTGATCGATGCGTCGCAGGTCGGTCAGGAAGCCGCGCAGATCGTGCTCGGCAAGCATTCGGGACGGCATGCGTTCGCCGACACACTCGACAAGATGGGTATCCGCGTGCAGGGCGATGCGCTCAACGCCGCGTTCGTGCGGTTCAAGGAGCTGTCCGACAAGAAGATCGAGATCACCGAAGCCGACCTCGAAGCGATCGTCGCCGAGGAGCTCGGCACGGAAATGGTGCATCGCTTCAGCGTGTACGAGCTCGAGGTGCACGGCGGGACCGCCACCAAACCGAGCGCGAGGGTCGTGTTGGGTCACGGCGACGGCAAGATCGAAGCCGCCGGGAGTGGCGACGGCATGATCGACGCCGCGATCGCCGCGATCTCGGAAGCCACCGGCGTCTCGGGCAAGGTCGGAAACTTCCAGGTTTCGTCGGTGACGGGTGGTTCCGATGCGCTCGGGGCGGTGGTGATCACCGTCGATTCCGAAGGTCGCAAGGTGACCGGACGTGGCGTCGCAACCGACGTCGTCGAGGCGTCGGCGCGCGCCTACTTGAACGCAGTGAACAAGCTCGTCCGGCTCCGCGAGCGCGGTGAGGTGCGCGAGATCACAGGAGGGCCGTAGTCGTGTCCGCCGCCGACAACGTCAACTTGTGGAGCGAAGCCGAGCACGCGCTCGCGTATCTCCGCACGCGCGACCGGATCCCGCATCGGCCCGAGGCCTACGAGATCCTGCTCGAGATCCTTCCCGAACACGTCGACCGTGTCCTCGACTTGGGAACCGGCGACGGCGTCGCGCTCGGTCTCGTGCTCGACGCGCGTCCGGGTGCTGCCGGTGTCGGGCTCGACTTCCAAGACGAGATGCTCGACCGGGCACGAGACCGCTTCGCCGGCGAGCACACCGTGGACGTACGCCGCCACGATCTCGACACGCCGCTGCCCGGCGACCTCGGACACTTCGACGTGATCGTTTCGAGCTTCGCGATTCACCATCTCCCGTTCGAACGTCAGCGTGCCCTGTACGGGGAGGTGTTCGACCACCTGACTCCCGGCGGACTCTTCGCCAACGCTGAGCACGTTGCCTCGACCACGCCCCGAAGGCACGAGGAGTTCCTCGCCGCGCTCGGGACCAGCCCCGAGCACGACGATCCGTCGAACAAGCTTGTGCCGGTAGAGACACATTTGTCCTGGTTGGCGGAGTGTGGATTCGCCGACGGAGAATGTCTTTGGAAATGGCGGGAACTTGCCGTTGTTACAGGGAACAAGCCTGGCTGACGGATCGGGAGTCCCCATGAGCATGCTCGAGTTCTACGACTACCTCGTGTTGAGCGACGCGACCCACGATCTCGCGCTTGCCATCGCGGACGTCTGGGCCGACCGGGAACTCCGCATCCTCGAGGCAGCCGCGTAGCCGCGCCGACCCGGCCGTCGGGTTTGGCTACGAGTTCACCGTCGGCATCCACTCGGCGCGCGACGTCTCGTAGGTCGTGATGTCGTCGACATGCGCGAGGGTGAGCCCGATGTCGTCGAGGCCGTTCAGCAGCCGGTACTGCGTGAAGTCGTCGATCTCGAACGCGACGTCGAGGCCGATCGACGGTGCCGCGACGCGCCGGTGCTCGACGTCGACCACGATCTCGAGGTCCGGGTCTTGTTCGATCGCGTCCCAGAGGCGTTGAATCGCATCTTGCGCGACGGTCGCGGCGACGAGGCCCATCTTCCCGGAATTGTTGCGGAAGATGTCAGCGAATCGGGATGACAGCACAGCCGCGAAGCCGTAGTCCATCAGGGCCCACACCGCGTGTTCGCGCGACGAACCGGTCCCGAAGTTGGATCCGGCGACGAGGATGTTGGCTCCGGCGTACCGTTGCTGGTTGAGGACGAAGTCAGAGTTCTCACGCCACTCCGAGAACAGTCCTGCGCCAAATCCTGTGCGCTCAACCCGCTTCAACCAGTCGCTCGGGATGATCTGATCGGTGTCGACATCGGACCGAACGAGCGGCACGGCTCGGCCGGTGATGACTCGTACCTGCTCCATCAGTGCTCCAGATCTTGGGGAGTTGCGAAGTGTCCGGCAATTGCGGTGGCCGCGGCGACGGCGGGCGACACGAGATGGGTGCGGCCGCCTTTGCCTTGGCGGCCCTCGAAGTTCCGGTTCGACGTCGACGCACAACGTTCGCCCGGTGCAAGCTTGTCCGGGTTCATCGCCAGACACATCGAACAGCCCGGCTCGCGCCAGTCGAAGCCGGCGGCGCGGAACACCGCGTCCAATCCTTCGGCTTCGGCCTGGACTTTCACCGCTGCCGAACCGGGCACGACGAGCGTCCGAATGCCGGATTTCACGTGTCTGCCTTCGGCGACCGCGGCTGCGGCGCGTAGATCCTCGATGCGCGAATTCGTGCACGAGCCGATGAAGACGGTGTCCACCGAAATGTCGCGCATCGGCGTGTTGGCTTTGAGGCCCATATATGCAAGCGCCCGTTTCGCTGACTCGCGGGCGGCTTCGTCGCTGAGGGCATCGGGATCGGGAACCGAGTCGTCGATGGTCACGGTCTGGCTCGGATTTGTACCCCACGAGACCTGCGGACGGAGCGTCGCGGCGTCGATGACGACTTCTTTGTCGTACGCCGCGCCGGCGTCGGTTTTGAGCGCGCGCCAGTCGTCGAGGGCATGCTCCCACGCCTTGCCGGTGGGCGCGGCGGGTCGGCCTTCGAGATAGGCGAAAGTGGTGTCGTCGGGCGCGATCAGCCCCGCCCGCGCGCCGGCTTCGATCGACATGTTGCACACCGTCATTCGCCCTTCCATCGAGAGCGCGCGTATCGCGTCGCCGCGATATTCGAGCACCGAACCGATGCCACCGCCGGTGCCGATGCGTGCGATGATCGCGAGGACGACGTCCTTGGCGGTGACGCCCAGCGGCAGATTGCCGTCAACGGTGATCGCCATCGTTCCGGGCCGTATCTGCGGGAGCGTTTGCGTTGCCAACACGTGCTCCACCTCGCTGGTGCCGATGCCGAACGCAAGCGCGCCGAACGCCCCGTGCGTCGAGGTGTGGCTGTCACCGCACACGATCGTCATGCCCGGCTGGGTCAGTCCCTGCTCGGGTCCGATGACGTGCACGATGCCCTGGCCGGGATCGCCCATCGCGTAGCAGCGGATCCCGAACTCGTCACAGTTCTGGACCAGCACTTCCATCTGTTTCGCCGAGATCGGATCCTCGAGCGGACGGTCGAGTCCGGCGGTCGGCACGTTGTGGTCCATCGTCGCGACCGTGAGATCGGGTCGGCGGACGCGGCGGCCGGAGAGGCGTAGACCGTCGAAGGCCTGCGGTGAGGTGACCTCGTGGACGAGATGCAAATCGACGTAGAGCAGGTCGGGAACGTCGTCCTCCATCCGCACGACGTGCTGGTCCCAGACTTTTTCCGACAGCGTTCTCGTCGGCACCTGGCCTCCTTCTATCTCACTCTGTAAGACGGTATATTCATTATATGGACAGTGTACCAAGCTTGCCCATATCTGGGGTCCAGACGCTGGACCGGTCGGTCAGCATCCTCGACGCCCTCGCGCGTGAGGGTCCGTGCACGCTGGCGGATCTTGTTCGAGCGACGGGTTTGGCGCGCCCGACTGCTCATCGTCTGGCGGTTGCCCTCGAGCACCTCGCGCTCGTCGTGCGTGACCGAGGGGGCCGGTTCCGACTCGGGGCGCGCCTGGTCGGGTGGGGAGCAGCCGCGGGCGCGGCACTCGCACTCGTCGAACCGGCCCGCGCCGTCTTGCAGCGGTTGAGCGCCGATTCAGGGGAAAGCGCACAGCTTTACGTGCGAGAAGGCGACCAGCGGGTATGCGTCGCCACTCACGAGCGGCCAACCGGCTTGCGCGACACCGTGCCGCTCGGCGCGGTCATGCCGTTAACGAAAGGCTCAGGTGGACGGGTACTGCTCGCCTGGGCCGACGATCGGGACCGGTTCGACGTCGATCCTGGCGTGCTGGATGCCGTGCGCGACGCAGGCTGGGCGGCCACGGTCGGGGAGCGAGAGTCCGGCGTCGCCAGTGTGAGCGCGCCGGTTCGGGTCGCCGATCATGTGGTCGCCGCGATCAGTGTGAGCGGGCCGGCGCAACGATTCGGGCCGGATCCAGGCTTGCAGTTCGCGGCGCCCGTGCTTTCGGCCGCGGCCGACCTGGCCCGCACTGGCGGCCTGCCCGAAACGCAACGGTGACGTCAGAAAAGAAGAGCCACGAGGTTCCCAGCAACGAACGTCGAGCTCATGCGCGGCGAGAGCGATCCGTCACGCGTTGGCGGCCCCCGTCACCGCTGAGCGCGGTCGATGTGTCCGAATCTGGGTTCGACGCGCGCCGACGTGCCTTCCAGGCACGGCCCGGCTCATGGCGTCCGTCCCGAGATCGACGACGCGGACTCCTGCGTCATGATGACGACAAGGCGCGCGGTCGCCGGTCGAGCAGCCGTTGGCCGGCCGCTGCTCGAATGGTTCGCCACGGTGGTCGTACGCGACCTGCTTGCGCCAGACTCGGGCCAGCCGGCGCGCCGACTTGCAGCGCGCACGATGTTTACGGGTGACGGGGGCGGCCGGCGCTGGTCGGTCTCGAGATCCGGACCGTGCGATCCCGGGCTAGACACCGGAGGAGTCGCGTCAGCTCAACGGTCGGACCGCGACAACCGTGACGCCGAGCTCGCGCTTCGGTCCCTGATATCGGACCTGCGTTCCCGGCCCTGCGCCCAGGAGTGCCTGGCCGAGCGGGGACTCGGTGGACAGCACGTCGTAGGTTTCGTGTCGTTCCTCGATCGAACCGACGAGGTAAGTGATCGCGTCGTCGTCGCCCTCGTGACGGAGCTCGACGAGCACGCCGGGCTCGACCACGTCGCCGGACGACGCGCTGTCGATGACGACGGCACTTTTGAGCATCGCTTCGAGCTGTCGGACGCGCGCCTCGTTGTGTCCCTGTTCGTTCTTGGCCGCGTCGTAGTCGGCGTTTTCGCTGATGTCGCCGTGCTCGCGCGCTCGTTCAATCCACAACGAGATCTCGCGTCGGCGCGTCGTCGTGCGCTCTTCGAGTTCCTCGCGAAGACGCGCGTACGCCTGCGGCGAAAGGTGCGGCTCGCTCATTCGGGGCAGGGTACCCCCGGCGTGCGCTTCGTGGCGCGGCGCCGCACAGGCGTCCTTGCCGCACTGCTTGGGCCTGTGAATAAGTTTGACAACGGTCGGATCTCCTGCGATCCTGGAGCCCTATGCAACCGCGTGGTGGCTCGGTGGAGTCCTCTTCGTTCGACGTCATCGTCATTCCGTAAGCGAACGCCGTTCCGGCGTTCGCTGCAACCGTCCACGTCTACGTGGGCGGTTTTTTCGTGCCAAGAGAAAGGATCGAGATGGCCCACCGGGTCGGGATTATCGGCGGCGACGGGATCGGTCCCGAAGTGACGGCGGAAGCGTTGAAAGTGGTCCGGGCCGCCGGTGTGGTGCTCGACACGACCGATTACGACCTCGGCGGACGTCGCTATCTCGCAACCGGCGACGTCCTGCCTGACACCGTCCTCGACGAACTCCGCGGGTTCGACGCGATCCTGCTGGGCGCGGTCGGGACCCCCGAGGTCCCGCCGGGCGTGCTCGAACGCGGCCTGTTGTTGCGGATGCGTTTCGCCCTCGATCTGTACGTGAACCTGCGGCCGTTCAAGGCGGGTCCCGGCCGCCATAACGACGGCGTCGACTTCCTCGTCGTACGGGAAAACACCGAAGGTACATACACGGGCGAGGGCGGAGTTCTGCGCCACGGCACGCCGAATGAGATCGCGACGCAGGGATCGGTCAACACGCGTCTCGGTGTGGAGCGATGCGTGCGCTATGCGTTCGACCTTGCCCGCGGTCGCGCCCGCTCACATGTGACGCTCGTACACAAGACCAATGTGCTCACCTTCGCCGGCGACCTCTGGCAGCGCACCTTCGACGAGGCCTCGTCCGAGTACGCCGACGTGACGACCGCGTACAACCATGTCGACGCCGCCTGCATCTATCTGGTGCAAGATCCCGGCCGCTACGACGTGATCGTGACCGACAACCTCTTCGGCGACATCCTGACCGACCTCGCCGGCGCGGTGGCCGGCGGAATCGGACGGGCCGCGTCTGCCAACCTCAACCCCGCGCGTACCGGACCGAGCTTGTTCGAGCCGGTGCACGGATCGGCCCCCGACATTGCCGGCACCGGCCGGGCCGACCCTCGGGCCGCGGTGATCTCAGCCGCCATGATGTGCGATTTTCTCGGCGAGGCCGACGCCTCGACCCGAATCCTGAACGCAGTCGACAAAACTGACGATGTAGAAGGCACGACGACCCAGATCGGCGACGCGATTGCCGCCGCCTGCTGACGCCGTGCACGACCGAAAGGTTCGATGATGCCCATCACGCCGACCGAGAAGATCTGGATGAACGGCGAGCTCATCCCGTGGGGGGACGCACGTATCCACGTGCTCACCCACACGTTGCATTACGGCACCGGCGTGTTCGAAGGCATCCGTGCCTATGAGACCGAGCGGGGGCCGGCAGTGTTCCGCCTCACCGAGCACGTGGAACGCTTGTTCAACTCGGCGCGCATCATGTTGATGGATATCCCGTACACGGTCGATCAGATTGTGACCGCGGTGAAGGACACGGTACGCGCCACGGGTCTGCCCTCGTGCTACATCCGACCGATCGCGTACTACGGCTACGGCGAGATGGGTCTGAACACGTTGCCATGCGACGTGGACGTCTCGATCGCGTGCTGGCCGTGGGGCGCCTACCTGGGCGACGACGCGGTCACCAAGGGCGTGCGGATGAAGATCTCGTCGTGGACGCGCCACGACCACAACACGATGCCGCCGCTGTCGAAGACCACCGGGAACTACGTGAACTCGTCGTTGGCGAAAGTCGAAGCCCTCAAAGCGGGCTACGACGAAGCGATCATGCTCAACCCCGACGGGCTCGTGTCGGAGTGCACCGGCGAGAACATCTTCGCGGCACGCCGTGGGATCCTCGTCACGCCGCCAGTGTCGGCGGGTGCGCTGCCCGGCATCACCCAGGACTCTGTGACGACGATCGCGCACGATCACGGATTCGAGGTCGTGGTCGACGACCTGTCGCGCAGTGATCTGTACGTCGCCGAAGAGATGTTCGTGTGCGGCACCGCGGCCGAGGTTTCCGCCGTGAACTCGGTCGACGACCGTGTGATCCCGTGTCCGGGTGCGATGACCAAAGTGATCGCTAACGAGTACGGGCACGCCGTGCGCGGCCAGGTCGACAAGTACAAGGAATGGTGTGAGCTCGTATGACGTCGCACCCACTCCCCGAACGCGTCGAGATCTACGACACAACCTTGCGGGACGGAGCGCAGCTCGAGGGGATCTCACTCACTGTTGAAGACAAGCTGCGCATCGCCGAACAGCTCGACTGGCTCGGCGTGCACTACATCGAGGCTGGCTGGCCGGGCGCGAACCCCAAAGACGACGAGCTGTTCCGCCGCGCGCCACGCGAACTTCAGCTCGCGACGTCCACGCTCGTTGCGTTCGGGTCGACCCGCCGAGTCAAGGGAAAGGTCGACAGCGACGACACCCTGCGCCATCTTGTCGAGGCCAACGTCTCCACCGCCTGCATCGTCGGCAAAGCGTGGGATTACCACGTGCTCGAGGCGCTCGGTACCACCCTGGACGAGGGCGAGGCCATGGTCGCCGACTCGGTCGAGTTCCTTCGTGGCGCCGGTATGAACGTGTTGTTCGACGCCGAACACTTCTTCGACGGCTACAAGCGCAACCCCGAGTTTGCGCTCCGAGTGCTCGAGGCGGCGGCAACCAACGGCGCGTCGCATGTTGTGCTGTGCGACACCAACGGCGGCGCGTTGCCGCACGAGGTCGCACGGATCGTGGCCGAAGTCGTGACCTACCTCGGCGACGACGTACGCGTGGCGGTCCACCTGCACGACGACGGCGGGACCGGGGTGGCCAACGCGCTGGCCGGCGTGCTCGGCGGCGCAACCCAGGTGCAGGGAACGATCAACGGATACGGCGAACGCACCGGAAACTGCAACTTGACCGCGATCATCCCGAACCTGTCCTTGAAGATGGGCATCGAGACGATTCCGCCGGACCGCATGGCTCGTTTGACACCCGTCGCCCATCACGTCGCCGAACTCGTGAACATGCCGCTCAATCCCCAAGCCGCCTACGTGGGTCACTCCGCGTTCGCGCACAAGGCGGGCTTGCACATGAGCGCGATCGCGAAGCGACCCGACGCCTACGAGCACCTGTCGCCCGACGTTGTCGGCAACGGCACCAGATTCGTCGTGTCGGAACTGGCGGGCAAGTCGACGCTGGTGCTCAAAGCGAAGGAGCTCGGCCTCGACCTCGACGGACCCCAGCTCGCCGAAGTGGTCGAGCAGCTGAAGCGACTCGAGCACGAGGGGTACCACTTCGAGGTCGCCGACGGATCACTCGAGCTGCTCATGCGGCGCGCGACCGGGTGGGAACCAGACTGGTTTCACGTCGAGTCGTTCCGCGTGATCACCGATGATCGCGCCGGCGTCGAAACCCTGACCGACGAGACCGCAGCGACGGTCACGACCGAGGCCACCGTGAAGGTCCGCCACGGCGGCCAGCGCGTCATCGCGACCGCCGAGGGCAACGGTCCGGTCAACGCGCTCGACCGTGCATTGCGCGACGCGCTCGACGGCCGCTTCCCGGCACTCGAGCGCGTCCACCTGACCGACTACAAGGTGCGTGTGCTCGACACCCAAAAAGGGACGGGCGCGGTCACCCGGGTGCTGATCGACTCGACCGACGGCGACCAGACCTGGACCACGATCGGCGTGAACGAGAACATCATCGAGGCGTCGTGGCAGGCGTTGCTCGACTCGATCCACTTCGGCCTGCTGCGCGCGGGTGAGCCAGCCCAGCTGCGCAGGCCCACATCGTGACCGGTACGGCGTGGCAACGAACGGCCCCAGCACCTCATCGCACGTATGCCTGCGACAACTGGCGTCTCCAGTAACTTCGTAGGCGATGCCTACTGACCCGTTCGTGCCGTCGGAACTCGCGGACCGGCCCCGTCAGCAGCAGAACCTTCCTCCCGGCTTGGCGCCGCCACCCGCTCGCGACTGGCGTGCCGACCGTCCCGGCGACCTGACGGGCGCGGCCACCGAAGGTTCGTTGCTCGGCCGTCCCGGACCGAACGTCGGCTATGCGTACACGTTGGCCGCACGGGCCGTCGGGGCGCTTCGGATGTCTGCGCTCGAACATGACGCCGACGTTGTCGCGGTGATCGCGGAGATCGCCGGCAAGCGCGCGGCGCACTTTGGGCGGGCTCCGGTCATGGCCGACATCGACGTCGCGATTGCGCTGCTCGGTTACGACGGCCTCGTCGACGACGACTTCGTCGCGCTGCGGGCCCGCCTCGTACACGATGCAGCACACGACTACATCCGCCGTCGCGAGCTCGTCGACGCGGTTCCTGAAGCTCTGCTCCCGATGCGGATGGCGGAACTGATCGGCTCAGTTGAGGACTGGCGATCCCAACTCCGAGCCATCACTGCGGCCTGACGGCGTGAGCGGGTTCGTTCTCCCCGACGAATACGTCGAGTTGCGAGCGTCGTTACGGCGGCTGGCCGAAGCGCACATCGCGCCCAACGCCGCCGACGCCGACGAGCGCGAGGCGTACCCGTGGCCGAGCTGGCATGCCTGGCGTGACGCCGGCTTCGCGGGGTTGGCGTTTCCCGAGGAGTACGGCGGTCAGGGCGGCGGGATCCTCGCGCATGCGATCGCGGTCGAGGAAGTCGCACGGGTCTGCGCGTCTTCGTCGCTGTTCACGTTCATCTCGAAGCTTGCAATGACGCCCGTGCTCGACCACGGCTCCGACGCGCTCAAACAGAAGTACGTCACGCAGGTCGCGTCGGGCGCGTGCCAAGCGTCGTATTGTCTGTCGGAAGCCGATGCGGGCAGCGACGTGTCGGGCATGCGCACACGAGCCGTTCGTGACGGCGACCATTACCTGCTCACCGGCCACAAGCTTTGGATCACCAACGCAGGTGTGAGCGACTTCTACACTGTGTTCGCGAAAACCGACCCCGATGCCGGACATCGGGGCATCAGCTGCTTCGTCGTGGAGAAGACGTTTCCCGGCTTCAGCGTCTCGAAGCTCGAGCGCAAACTCGGGGTGCGCGGCTCTCCCACCGGCGAGATCGCACTCGAGGAGTGTCCGGTGCCGGCCGAAAACCTGATCGGCGAAGCCGGCCGTGGCTTCGGGTACGCGATGGGTGCGCTCGACCGGTCGCGGCCGCTCGTCGGTGCCCAAGCGCTCGGCATCGCCCGGGGCGCGCTCGAGCTCGCAGCGAACTACGTCCGTGAACGCAAACAATTCGGCTCGCGCCTCGCCGACTTCCAAGGACTGCAGTTCATGCTCGCCGACATGGCGACCCAGGTCGAGGCCGCCGCACTGCTCGTGTACCGAGCGTGCTCGCTGCTCGACGCGGGTCTCCCCGACACCGGCAGCGCCTCCTCGATGGCGAAGCTGTTCGCGTCCGACACGGCGATGCGGGTCACGACCGACTGCGTCCAACTGCTCGGCGGCGTCGGCTACACGAAGGATCTGCCCGCCGAACGGTTCTTGCGCGACGCGAAGATCACCCAGATCTACGAAGGCACCAATCAGATCCAACGCGTCGTGATCGCCAAGCATCTCCTCGCATGAGTTGCCGGGCCCAACACGAAGGTCCCGACGCGGCGTCCCGTCGTGGTCGCGGACCGGAGGTCGGCGCGCCATGAACGACGTCCGGTTGCGCTTCTCCCCGGCACCGACGGGCGACATGCACATCGGCAACATGCGCACTGCGCTGTACAACTGGTTGCAGGCGCGTCACATCGGCGGCATATTCATCCTCCGTATCGAAGACACTGACGTCGCGCGCTCGACCGACGAATCGATCGAACAGATCCAGCATGTCCTTCGCTGGGCCGGCCTCGACTGGGACGAAGGGCCGTACCTGCAAAGCGCCCGATTCGACCAATACCTCGGCGCCGCGCAGCGGCTCCTCGACGCCGGCGATGCGTACGAGTGTTTCTGCACCGAGGCCGAGGTACGGCAACGCAACGAGCAGGCCAGACGCGACGCCAGAGCCCCCGGCTACGACGGCCGCTGCCGGAATCTCACCCCCGAACGGCGAGCTGCGCTCGTGGCGCAAAGAACGCCGCGATCAGTTCGATTTGCCACGCCCGACGAGGGACGGAGCACCTTCGTCGACGTCGTCCGGGGCGAGGTCAGCGTCGAATGGGCGACGATCTCGGATTTCGTGATCGTGCGCTCGAACGGCACGCCCGTGTTCTTTTTGGCCAACGCGGTCGACGACATCGACATGAGGATCACCCACGTGCTGCGCGGCGATGATCTGCTCGACTCGACCCACCGTGTCCTCGCGCTGCGCCGCGCGCTCGGCCACGACGACCAACCGGTGTACGCACACATGCCGATGATCCTCGGTCCAGGCGGCGCCAAGCTCTCGAAACGTCATGGCGCCGTCTCGGTCGAGGAGTACCGCGACGCCGGCTATCTCCCAGGCGCGTTCGTCAATTACCTCGCGCTGCTCGGTTGGGGGCCCGAAGACGGTCGCGAGGTCCTCACCACCGACGAGTTGACCGAAGAGTTCGATGTCGCTCGGGTTACACCGTCGCCGGCGACCTTCGATCCGAAGAAGCTCGAATGGATGAACGGTGAGCACATTCGCCGAATGTCGCTCGCGGCGTTGGCGAGCGAGACACTGCCGTTCGCACGACAGCGCTACGGCGCGCACCTCGACGTGCGAGTGTTCGAACGCGCCGTCGCGCTCGCGCAAGAACGCGCGACGACGCTCGTACAGATCGCCGAACAAGCACAATTTTTGTTCGTTCCCGACGAGCAGTTCGTCGTCGACGAGAATTCGTGGAAAAAAGTTGTGACCACGGAGAGCGCGAACGATGTGTTCGACGCAGTGATCGAATTCTTGGAGCGTTGCGATTGGGGCGACGCGATCGATGTGCGACCACCGATTGCCGAACTTGGGTTGAAACCGGGCAAAGTGATGCACGTGTTGTATGCCGCGATCGAGGGCACAAGCGCGGGTCTGCCGCTGTTCGATTCGATCGCGCTGCTCGGCAAAGAGCGAAGCCTTCGGCGGTTGCGCGCGGCGCGGGCGAGGCTCGACGCCGGGTGATTCGACTGTTCAGATTCGCGCTGCGGACGGGCCTGCTCATCGCGGCGCTCGTCTTCGCATATCTCGCGGTCACCTTCGTGCAGGTCTGGCTGGCTGCACGCCGAGACGGTGCCCGCCCCTCGCAGGTGATCATCGTGCTCGGCGCGGCGCAGTACAACGGCCGGCCTTCGGCGGTGCTCGCGGCGCGTCTCGATCACGCGATCGCGCTCTATCGCAGACACCTTGCGCCGGTGATCATGGTCACCGGTGGACGCGATTCCGGCCAGCACGACACCGAGGCCGGAGCGAGCGCCGACTACCTGCACCAACACGGCATCCCCGAATCGGCGATCTTGCGCGAGACGACCGGACGTACGTCGTGGGAGTCGCTCCTCGCCGCCGGCCGGTTCCTTGAGAGCCGACACATGCGACGCGTCGTGCTCGTCTCCGATCCGTATCACTGCGAGCGCATCGAAGCGATTGCGCATCAGGTGGGCCTCGATGCGGTCACCTCGCCGACCCGTACCAGTCCGATCAAAGGGGTTGCCGCGTTGCAGCGCATGGTCGGTGAAGCCGTCCGGGTGGCGGCCGGACGGCTGTTCGGATACGCGCGTCTCGATCGCTATCGGTGGGTCGCGAAGCTCGTTCCGGGACTCGCTACACTCTGACCCCGCCGCGATGCCGTGCGGACGTTCATGTCCGCGTCGGGATCTCGGCGCACCCATTCGGGGGTGGTGTAATCGGCAACACGACAGGTTCTGGTCCTGTAATTGGGGGTTCAATTCCTCCCCCCCGAGCTGGCTCGACGGTGACCGGTACCGTGGTCGAGTCCGAGTCCTGGCCCCGTCGTCTAGCGGCCTAGGACGCCGCCCTCTCAAGGCGGAAGCGGCGGTTCGAATCCGCTCGGGGCTGCCAGGAACGAGATGAGTCCCAGGTCTTTCGACCCGGGACTCATCTCGTGTTCAACCCTCGACGCGGATCTCATCGCCCGCGACCACGAGGGTGCACGGCAAGCCCAAAAGATCGAGTGCGTCGCGTGTCGCGAACGATGTCGAAACGAGGTCGACGACATCACCGCGATGAGATCCGGTCGTGATGGTGCACGAGATCGCGACGCCGTCATCGCGCGTGTCCGCAGAGAGGATGAACGCGTCGTAGCGGCCGTCTTCGAGCGCAGCGTCGCGCTCATCGGACATATCAAAAGCATCGCACACTGCGCGCGAACAGTGGTCGATGTACGCGCGTGACGTGCGTGAATGCTTGACCTTCGCGCTTGATTGGGTTCTCATGTCTTCGACACACGCCGATGCGCGGAGGTTCTACCCGTGAATAAGGGTGAGCTCGTCGAATCGATCGCGAGCGCTGCAAATCTCAGTAAGACGGATGCGGAGAGCGCGTTGAACGCGTTCATCGGGTCCGTTCAGTCCGCAGTTGCGGATGGTGACAAGGTCACGCTTCCGGGTTTCGGCACATTCGCGCCGTCTGCCCGGAAAGCGCGCACCGGCATGAACCCGCAGACTCGCGAGCCCATTCAGATCGCCGCTTCGAACTCGGTGAAGTTCACCGTGGGCTCCGATTTCAAAAAGCGCGTCAACGGATCTTGATGGCGTAGGGCGCGGGGTTCACTCCCTCGCGTACCGAATGACCCCGAAGTTCGAACTTCCCGTTGGTTGAGTGAGAGAGCGCTCTCCATGAAAGGTGGTGCCCGTGCCTCCGGCTAAGAAGGCAACGAAGAAGAGGGCTGCCAAGAAGGCACCCGCCAAGAAGCGCAAGGCCGCAAAGAAGGCTCCCGCCAAGAAGCGGGCAGCGAAGAAGGCGACCAAGAAGCGGGCAGCGAAGAAGGCTCCCGCCAAGAAGCGCAAGGCCGCCAAAAAAGCTCCCGCCAAGAAGCGGGCAGCGAAGAAGGCGACCAAGAAGGCTCCCGCCAAGAAGCGCAAGGCCGCCAAAAAGGCCCCCGCTAAGAAGCGGAAGGCCACGAAGCGCAAAGCCGCGAAGAAGGCGCCTGCCAAGCGGGCGACTAGACGCACGGTTCGTAAGCGCACCGCAAAGCGGGGCTGAGCCGGAACACGGCAAAGTCGAAGGGTCCGGATCTTCCGATCCGGGCCCTTTTGCAATTGGTCCCGTCGACGTGTCTCGGTCGACGCGTCTGGGTCGACATGTCTGCGCGGTCGGACCTTCAGTGCACCTCGACGGGGCGGCCCGCGACGCGCCAACAGTTCGGTCGTGCAGGCCGGTCCGCGCTCGCGGTCTACAAGTCGTCGATGCGCGCGAAGGCCTCGCCGGCGCGAACTCCGGCGCGCAGCCCGGCGATGCGAGCGTCGTCGTGCAGGCCGCCGACGAACGCGGCCCGTTGGCCGGCGGCCGCGTGCTCGTCGGCGTCGTCGATCGCCATCGTCGAACGCCACTGGCTGCGGTGGGCGAGAAGTGCGTCCACCTTCCGGTCTAGGTGTTCGCCGACCTCTTCGACATGGTCGACGCGTGCCGGCTCGAACAGCAACAACGTCTGGGGTCGGAACGGCACCAAATCCTGCTCCGCGAAGAAATGGGGGTCCCGAGCGGCGACGATTCCGCTCACGACGAGGAGACCCGCGGCACGATGATCCGGATGCAGTCGATACGGCAGCCACGGATCATGGCCGACAATTACGTCGGGCCGCACCTCGCGGATGGTGGCACACACCTCAGCGCGCGTCGGCAGATCGTTCGCGAGTTCGCCGTCCACCCGCCGGAGGAAACGCACCGCGACCGCGCCGAGAATGTTGGCGGCGTCTCGCTGTTCTTCCTCGCGCGCACGCACCAACGATCGCAGGTTCGCGTCGGGGTTCCAGGTTCCTTTCGAACCGTCGGTACAGACGCACAGGTGCACGACCGCACCGGCATCGGACCATTTCGCCAACGACGCGCCGCATCCGAACTCGATGTCGTCAGGATGAGCGCCGATCGCTAACACCCGGCGGGGCACCACGAGGTCGACACTGACGCTCACCGTGTCGTCTCGCGGTGGTGGTTCAGCGCCGCAAGATCCGACGCGTCGTCCACGTCGAAGCCGAGCGCCTGATCCCTGACCACTCGTACCTGCAGGCCGGCCCGCCGTGCTTCGGCGATGTGACGGGCGCACGAACCGGTCCCGTAACCGAACGTGAAGTCGGCGGCGCTCGGGATGGCCAGCACCGGGTTGCCGTCGTTGTGACGGTCGGGGACGACGACGGCAACCGGCGCCGCGCCGTCATCGGCGATTCCGTCGAGGGTCAACGCCAACGGGAGGTCGGCATGCGCCACGATCAGTCGTACGAGCCCACGGTCGCGAACCCAGGCGCGGCCGGCGTCGGCGGCAAGGTCAAGCGTTCCCGGATCGTCGATGTGCGCGACGCCGAGTGCGTGTGCCCACGAGATCACCTCGGGTGCGCTCGACACGATCACGACCGGACGTGACCCTGCGCAGGCGACGACGCGTTCGGCCATCGTGCGCGTGAATGCTCGGCGTGTGTTGTCATCGAGCGTGTCCGCGAGGCGAACCTTGCCGAACGTGAATGATCGCAGCGGCACGACGACGCCTGCAGTGTGGGAAGGGCGCCGGGCCGACATGGCCTGCGTATGCTACCGAGCGTGGACCCGGTGTACTCCGTAGCGAAGGGTGTGTTCTCGCCCTGGCTGCGGTGGGGCTTGCGATGGACGATCGAAGGCGCGCACTACATCCCGACCACCGGTCCGGCGATACTTGCGAGCAATCATGTGTCGTATCTCGATCCGTTGACCCTCGCGTGGGTCGCCGATCGTCGCGGCCGCCACGTGCGGTATCTCGCCAAAGCTGAGCTTTTCGACAAGCCAGGCCTCGGTCCGCTGCTCCGAGCTGCACACCAGATCCCGGTTCGTCGCGGCCGCGCCGACGCGGCCGACGCGCTGAAAACCGCGGTCGATGCCCTCGAACGCGGGGAGTGTGTCGGCGTCTTTCCAGAAGGAACGATTTCGCAGGACCTCGAACCGATGGTTGCCAAATCGGGCACCGCGCGGCTCGCGACGCGAGCCGGTGTCGCGATCACGCCGGTCGGCCTGTGGGGGACGCACCGGATCATCACCAAAGGTCGGCGGCCGCACTGGGAATGGGGAATCGATCAGATCGCGGTCATCGGCGAACCGATCGTGCCTGGGCCGCACGAGCACGTCAAACACACGACCGATCGGATGATGGGCGCGGTCGTCGACTGCGTCGCGCGCGCCCGCAAGCTCTACCCGGGACGCAGCGACGGCGAAATTCCTTGGTGGTGGCGCGATCCCGAAACTGCGGGCGCGCACCGGAGGACCGCGTGAGGCGAGTCGCGGTGGTCGGCGCCGGGTCGTGGGGGACTGCGGTGGCGGCGATCGTCAGCCAAAACGTGCCGACCGTGCTGTGGGCACGGAGCCAAGACCTCGCCGCTCGGATCGACGCCGACCACGAGAATCCCGAATATCTGGCCGGCATCGGTCTCCCCCACGAACTGCGCGCCACTGCCGATCTCGCCACCGCCTGTGCCGACGCCGACGTCGTGGTGTTCGCGGTGCCGTCCCACGGGCTGCGCACGGTCGTGGCGCAGGCCCGGCCGCATGTCGCGGCGCGCGCCGCGATCGTGAGTCTGGCCAAAGGAATCGAACAGGGGACGCTCCTGCGCATGACCGAAGTGATCGCCGAGGTCCTCGTCGATCACGAACCCACGCACATCGGGGTGCTCACCGGACCGAATCTCGCGCGTGAGGTTGCGGGCGGCCAGCCGACCGCGTCGGTCGTCGCGATCGGAGATGCCGCGGTCGCTGACGAACTGCAGGGTGTGTTCTTCGCGCCGACCCTTCGTGTCTACACCAACCCGGACGTTGTCGGTTGCGAGATGGCCGGAGCCTTGAAAAACGTGCTCGCGATCGGCGCCGGCATCGCCGACGGTCTCGGCTACGGCGACAACACGAAAGCGGCCCTCATCACGCGCGGTCTCGCTGAGCTCGCACGCTTGGGGGTGACCCTCGGCGGCAAGCCACTCACGTTCGCCGGACTGGCCGGCATGGGTGATCTCATCGCGACGTGTACCAGTCCGCAGAGCCGGAACCGTCACGTCGGCGTCGAAATCGGCCGCGGCCGCGCCCTCGACGAAGTCGTGAGCGAGATGAACATGGTCGCTGAAGGAGTCAAGACGACGGCCGCGGTGCTCGAGCTCGCCGAACGGCATCACGTCGAAATGCCGCTCGCGGCGTTCGTCGGACGGGTGCTCTACGACGGTGCCCGGCCGGCCGAGCTCATTCCTGAGCTCATGATGCGTAAGGCCAAACCTGAGCTTCACGGAATTCCGTGACCGGCCACACGATCGGTTCGCTTCGATCCGGCGCGCTCGCCGACGTCGACGACAAAGGCGCGGTCGCGGCCGCCGGTTTGTCGCTCGACTGGTGGGTCGGTGCCGACGACCGGTGGCACCTTCCCGCGCACGACAACACGACCCGTCAACAGCGACTCGGTGCGGCTCCGGTGCTGGAAACAGTTGTGCGGGTGCCAGGCGGAGATGTCGTGCATCGCAGCTACAGCGCGGCCGCGACGTCCGGCGCGGTGATCGTCGTCGAAGTCGAGAACCGTTCGCCGGTTCCGCTCACCGTTGCGCTGGTCGTGCAGGTCGCGCGCCGAGCCGCCATTGCCGTCGATGGTCCGGTCGTGCGCGTCGACGGTAAACCGGTGCTCGTCGTGTCGCGTCCGCCGGGTGCGTGGGCGGCCGGTTCGTCGACGGCCGAATGTGTGACGGGCGGCAACGCACGTACCGGCCCTGTCGGTCCGCTCGAAGCTCCGATCGAGCTCGCGCTGTGTTTCCCGGTGCCGCATCACACCCGCGTGCGCGCCGCGGTCGGCGATGGGTGCGACGCCGGAAGCTCGGCGCCGATCGATGTGCGCGAGCTGCCCGGCCCGGACGCGGTGGTCCGCGGCTGGGAGCGCCAGCTCGAACGGGGCCTGCAAGCGCATGTGCCGGCACCGATCGGCGAGCTCGTCGATGCCGCTCGCGCCGATTTGCTCCTCGCCTCGAGGCACGAACCTGCGGTGGTGTCCGCGCTCGAGGACTGGGGTTTCGACGACGAAGCCGCGACCGGTTGGGCCGGCCTCGGATGGCGTGCACGGCGGCGCGCTCGCCAACGCACCGATGACCGCGAACCGTGGATCTCGCTGCGCTCGACGGACGGGGCGACCGACCCGGTCAGGTTCTTGCACGCGTTGCGGGCGGTGCTCGTACGCGACCGGCGCGGAGCGGTTGAACTCCTGCCCGGATTTGCATCCGAGTGGCTCGGCCAGCCCGTCACCGTCGATGCGCTGCCGTTGCGTGCCGGCCCGTTGTCCTTCGCGGTGCGTTGGCACGGCGCTCGTCCGGCCCTGTTGTGGGACGCGCCGCCCGGCGTCGAGCTGTGCACGCCCGCTCTCGATCCGACATGGTCGGCCGAGGCGAGCTCAGGTGACGTGTTGCTCGCCGAGCCGCCGACGTCGCTGGTGCCGATGGGCACACATGAGCGTTCGGCGGGCGAAGCTGTCGATGCGCCGGGACAGTTCTCGTGAACTCGGACAACCCGTCGGTGGGCGACGACATGGCGGCCGACCGTGAGGATCTCGTCGTCGCCGGTCTGTACGACCCGAACTCCGTCGACGCGGCCGAGCGTCTGGCGCTGTTGACATATCTCATCGACGAGATCGGCGCGTCGATACCCGAGCTCGTGCAAGCCGAGGAGGTCGGCGGTCTGGTCAGCTTCGCGGCGGTTCGCCGCCTGCGTCCCGAAGGCGAACGTTGGACGCTCACCGAAGTTGCGGCCCGCGTCGAGATGGACGTCGGTTTCGCGGCCGCGATCTGGCGTGCCGCGGGATTCGTCGATGCCCGTCCGTTCGAACGTCGATTCGCGTCGAGCGATGTCGCGGTGTTCGAACTGTTCCGCGACCTGGCGTCGCTGGTGGGCCGCGACGAGAGCCTGCAGCTCGTACGGACCACCGGCGAGGCGATCGCCCGTATCGCCGAAGCCGAGATCGCATTGTTGCGGTCGAATGTTGAGGCGCCGTTAGCCGCCCAAGGCCAGTTCGTCGACGTGGCACGCGCCTACGTGGCGGCGGCCGGGCAGCTGTTTCCCCGTATCACCGAAGTGATCGATCTGTTGCACCGTCGCCAGATCGAGTTGATCGGCCGACGGTACAGCGACGTGGGTGCCCCGACGACATCGGCGAATGTCGTCGAGCTCGCAGTCGGATTCGCCGACATCGCCGGCTATACGGGACTGTCGCATCGGCTCGATCCGTCGGAACTCGCAGCGATGTTGGCACGCTTTGAGGCCACGACCGGCGACGTGATCGCGGTCGCGGGCGCCACTGTCGCCAAACGGATCGGTGACGCGGTCATGTTCGTCACCAACGCGCCCGGCGTCGCGTGTGCGCTCGCCCTCGAGCTGATCGAAGCGTGCACGCGGCAGCGACTGCCGAAGCTGCGGGTCGGGCTCGCGGTCGGTCAGGTCATCGTCCGTCAAGGCGACTTCTACGGCCCGACCGTCAACCTTGCGGCGCGTCTGGTCGCATCCGCGCAGCCAGGCACCGCACTTGCCGACGCGGCATTGCACGGCCGTCTGTCGCGGGTACGGGCAGGATACGGGTTCGCTGCCGCAGGCAAGTTCGAATTTCCCGGCTTCGATGACCCGGTCGAGGTGTTCCAACTCCTGCGGTGACACGAGCCGGCACCCATCTCAACGATCCGGTTGGCTGGCATCACCGCGGCTCGTCTCGTCGGCGAGCTGCAGGGTGCAGATCTCCCATGGTCGAAGCTCAACGGTGCCTTCGAACGGCGCAACCGGACGGCCTTGCAGATCGATGATCCATCCGCGGGCCGGCGCGTCTTCGTGGCCGACGCGCACCGTTCCCGGCTCGGAGTCGGTCCGGAAAATCCGTACGATCACGCCGCCCGGCGTGCGCAACACCGCGGAAACCTCGGCGCCGTCGACACGCAACGCGGCGCCGGTCGGCGGCCGGACGGGGCTGGTCGTGCCGGCCGCGCGCGCGCGTTCGAACGGGACTAACAGCGCGTCAGCGCAGGCGTAGCATTCGCCGGTACGCCAGTCTCCGCGGTGAACCAGCACCGCGTACGCTGCCCGCTGCGGCCCCAGAAGCTGGGCGCCGGCGACGGGCACGGTCGGTCCCGCCGGATTCGGCCGCAGCGCCGGTTCGGAACGCGACAGGTATCCGACCGACCGCAAGACGGTGAGCGCGAGTTCGCGACCGTCGTCGACGACCTCGTACTCCAACAGGCCGTCGTGTATGAGCGCAATCCCGACTGCTCCGTCGGACGCGTCGACGAACCGTCGTGACGGAAACGTCGGCAAGCCGTGTTCGTGCGGGCCGCCTTCGGCGGTGAGGGTACGGTGCACGACCGCGAACGCGCATTCGGCGTCGGATCCGTCGACCGTGGCCGGTAACGGAAAGTGGACGCGGAGCCGATGATCGCGTGCGCGGTTGTCGAACTCGTGCGCGACGCGCACGAAACGTTCGCCGGCACGCAGCTCCAGCGTCGTGGTGACGGTCACCGACACCGTCTCGTCGCTGCGCGAATCGCACGACCGAAGGTCGCCGATCGCTTCGACCGGCCAACGGTAGTCGGCCTCGACCTGCATGCGGGCACGGAGCGGACCACGCTCGAGCACGTTCAGTCGCACCACGTCGGGTCCGTCGACGACGCGATCATCGGCCGGTGGCGAGAAGTTGTACGTGTCGCCGCCGTCGCCGCCGTCGACCAGCCGGCCGAGGCCCGCCGCACCCAAGCCGTCGGAGGTTTGGATGCTGTAGGTCCCGGTGGCCGGGTCGACGTCGATCCGCAAGAATTCGTTCGTGAGCGTCTGGGCATCCGCCGCGACAGTCCCGGCCGGGTGATCGGCGTCCGCCGCGACGTCGACCGACGTGAAACATGACCATCCGAAGCCCGCGATTTCGCCGGTCTCGAACAGGACACGACGCACCGGGGCGGAAAGAAGACGCAGCCGTGCAGTCAAGCCCTGCGTCCCGAACTCGAGGAGCCGCTCCCGCAGTTCGGACAGATCGCGCTGCGGTTCACCCGGTCTGGCTTCTTGCAGCACTATCTCGCGCAGTTCGGAACGTTCGGTGATCTCGTACGACGTGATCATGCGTCCGGCGAATTCGCTGCCCCGGATCAGATCGACGACCCAGCCCACCTTGGCGCCGGTCACCATCGTCGTGTAGGCCTCGCCGCTGAACTCGCCGACAATTTGTGTCGGTCGTTGCGCTCCGAGCTGATCGATCACCTGTACCGGTCCGTCTCCGGCCAACGTGACCTCGACGAGTCCGGTGCGGGCACGGGCGGTGGGGTTGACCACAACCGACGCGCCCGACGGGACGTCGACCTGCGCGGCCAACGCGTGCACGGCGTCGCGGGTCAAACCATCGCCGATCTGGCGGGCGTCGGCGTACCGGACGAGAACCTGGTCGACGACCTCGTCGACGCTGCACGCGCACGACGAGTCGTGCGCACTGTTGCAGACAAGGTTGCGCCAGGCGACATCCGCGAGGGCAGCCGGGTAGCGATCGGCAGGCACGAACAGGGCGCTCAGAGGTTCGGCGCGACGCTCCAACGATCGTTCCGCGGCCGCGCAGGCCCGGTGCACGTCGACGCGGTTCGATCCCACACCCATGAGCAGATTCGCGCGTGCACCCGATCGGAGTTCCCCGTTGACCGTCACCAGACCGTCGGTCGGTTGTTCGGGAAGGTATTCGGCAAGAGACGTGATCGCGAACCGGTAGTCGTCTTGTTGCGCGTTGGCGTCCGCCACCACCGCGCCCAGCCACGGCTGCGGCATCTGATGGTCCGTCCCGTTCATCAACAGCATCGAACCCAGTCGTGCGGTGCCGAGCTCATGTTCGTAGTCGACCGCTCGCGCCACGAGCCCCTTCGCGTCGGACGGCAGGTCGCGGCCATTCGAGTAGGAGCCGTACAGATATTCGGCACGTACCCGTGAGCCGTCGGGCGCTTCCCACCAGAACGCGCTTTGTGCCACCACGGCCGGCACACCGCGCCACACGACCGCATGGCCCATGCCGGCCAGGCGGATGAGCTGAGGCATCTGCGCGACATGGCCGAACATGTCGGGGAGGTAGCCGACCTGCATTGCGCCGCCGAGCTCGGAGCCTCGTGCCAAACCGTATTGCAGGTCGCGGATCAGCGTCTCGCCCGACACCATGAACTCGTCCATCAGCACCATCCACGGCCCGATGGAGATCCGCCCCGCGCCGGCCAGCCGTTGCAGCGCGGCACGAGCCTCGGGTCGGATCTCGAGGTAGTCGTCGATGACGACGGTCTGACCGTCGAGCAAGTAGCGCGCGTACGACGGATCAGATTCGAGCATCGGCAACAGCCCGTCGAGCAACTTGACGAGCCGCATCCGGAACGTCTGGAACGGCTCGTACCATTCGCGGTCCCAGTGGGTATGCGGCACAATCGCGACAGTGATGGGTTCCTCGGCGATCATCGCCAAAGCGTAGTTAGATCCCGTCGCCGGCGATCCATCGATAGCCGATGCCGGGCTCGGTGAGGATCAAGCGCGGCCGGGCGGCGTCGTCGCCGAGCTTTTTGCGGAGCTGACCGACGTAGACCCGCAGATAGTTGCTCTCAGTTCCGTATCCGGGCCCCCACACCTCGCGCAGCAAATATTCTTGGGTGAGGAGCTTGCCTGGATGGCGGGCGAGCTGTTCGAGCAACGTCAGCTCGGTACGGGTCAGATGAACTGGCTCGTCGCCTCGCATCACCAATCGCCGCGCGAGATCGATCTCGAGGTCGTCGATCCGAAACACGGCGGGCTGTGCCACCGCATGCGGGACGCGCCGCAACGCGGCGCGGATACGGGCGAGCAGCTCTTCGGTGTCGAACGGTTTGGTGACGTAGTCGTCGGCGCCGGCATCGAGCGACCGCACTTTCTCAGCCAATTCGTCTCGAGCGGTCAGCACGATGACGGGAACGTCGCTGAACGCGCGGAGGCGACGCAGCACGTCCAGTCCGTCGAGGTCGGGGAGGCCGAGATCGAGGATCACGACGTCGGGTCGACCGTCAGCTGCGACCACGAGCGCAGATTCGCCGGTCGCAGCTTCGAGCACTTCGAAGTCAC
This sequence comes from Acidimicrobiia bacterium, assembly GCA_052148155.1. Lineage (GTDB taxonomy): Bacteria > Actinomycetota > Acidimicrobiia > IMCC26256 > PALSA-610 > JBBQER01. The sequence continues at coordinate 56,679 of JBKQIY010000197.1, forward strand.
GGCTCCGCAACGTCGTTCGCAGCGCGCGCCGCAGCGCCGGGTCGTCTTCGACGAGGAGGATCGCGCTCACAGCTGACACGATCGCACGGATACGCTCAGCGCGGCGACATCGCAGGATCGCAGCCGAGAAGCCAGTAACCTAGATGTTCGTGCCGATGTACGCGATGCTGTCGACGCTCGGTCCTGACGGATGGGAGACGCTGCGTCAGCATCCCGAACGGATCCTCGCGGTCCGCAGCGAGGTCGAAGCGCTCGGGCTGACCGTCCACGCACAGTATGCGCTGATGGGTCAGTACGACTTCCTCAACCTCATCGAAGCACCCGACGAGCAGACCATGGCCAAAGCCGCGATCATGCTCGCGGCGCGCGGAACGATGCGGACCATGACCCTGCCCGCGATTCCGGTCGAGGATCTCATCGCCCGACTTTCGGAGTAGCGCGACCCGCCGGTCGGTTCACTGCACCCACCAGGTCCCGCGGCGTCGTTCCTCGCGCAGGTCGTCTTCGTCGAACAGCACCGGCAGGATCGATCCGTCGGATCGGCGCCGCAGCTTGTAGCGCAGCCCGGCCGACATTTCGACGCGTTCAGCGACCTCGAAACCCCGCGACCATGCAGCTTCGAAGCGGGAGCGGACTTCGACGCGTGTGCCGGGGCGCACCCCAGCATCGTACGACCGTCAACGCGCTTGGCAAGAGGCAACCGCTGATAGTTTCGCCGCGAGTGCCTGCACCGTTCCCGACCCTGCGTACCGAACGGAAGCTGTGGGGCGCCGGCGATCGGGTCGTCATCGGCATCGACGAAGTCGGCCGCGGATCTTGGGCCGGCCCGGTCACCGTCGCCGCCGTCGTGCCCGGCGACGAACACCTCTCGGGCGTGCGCGACTCGAAGCTCCTGACAGCCGCCGAGCGCGAGGTCGCGGCGCGACGAGTTCGCGGTTGGGCACGTGGTATCGGCGTCGGCCATGCGAGCCACACCGAATGCGACGAGCTCGGCATGACCGAAGCCCTCCGCCGAGCTGCCGGTCGTGCCCTGTGTGAACTGTCCATGGCGGGATTCGAACCCGATCGCATCGTGCTCGACGGCAAGCACGACTATCTCGCAATGCCCGGCACGGTGCGCACGATCGTCAAAGCCGACCAGACGGTGCTGTCGGTCGCGGCGGCGTCGGTGGTGGCGAAGGTGACCCGCGACGCGATGATGGCGACCGAAGCTGAACATTTTCCTGCGTTCGGCTTCGAGTCGAACCGGGGCTATCCCGCGCCGGTGCACAAATGTGCGCTGGCCGGCTACGGACCCACATCGATTCACCGTCGTTCGTGGATCTTCATGGACTATTGCCTCTGGGGCGGCATCCCCCGCTACGAGCGAGCGCCGAGGCTGTTCCCATGCTGAGAAACCTGCCCGAGTTCGGCACGCTCGAAGCGCACGCCTCCTCGCTCGACGATCATGATCTGCGGGCGTTGTTCGGGGCCGACCCGACCCGGGCCGATCGGATGCATGTCGACGCGGCCGGTTGGCATCTCGACTACGCCAAGCATCGAGTGACCGACGAGACGATGCGCCTGCTGGTCGGTCTCGCCGAGGCGCGCGGGTGGCGAGCGCGGGTCGACGCCACCTTCGCCGGCGAGCACGTGAACGCCACCGAGGACCGGCCGGTGCTGCACATGGCGTTGCGCATGCCGAAGCACACCTCCCTCGTGGTCGACGGCGTCGATGTCGTCGACCAGGTGCACACGGTCCTGGCGAGAATGGCCGTCTTCGCGCAACAGGTTCGTGACGGCGTCTGGCTCGGTCATACCGGCCGACGGATACGCAACGTCGTCAATATCGGCATCGGCGGCAGCGATCTCGGTCCCGCGATGGCCTACGACGCGTTAGCGGCGTACAGCGACCGGGCACTGCGATTCCGATTTGTCTCCAATGTCGACGGCGCCGACCTCGTCGATGCCCTCGACGGCTTCGACGCCGCCGAAACCCTGTTCGTCGTTTCGTCGAAGACGTTCACGACGCTCGAAACGATCACGAATGCGACCTCGGCCCGAGGCTGGCTGCTGGAGCGCCTCGACGGCGACGAAACCGCGATCGCCCGCCACTTCGTCGCCGTGTCGACCAACAAGGACAAAGTCGGCGCGTTTGGGATCGACACCGCCAACATGTTCGAGTTCTGGGACTGGGTCGGCGGCCGGTACTCGATGTGGTCGGCGATCGGACTTACGTTGATGATCGCGATCGGGCCCGAACGTTTCTCCGAGCTGCTCGCCGGTGCCCACGAGATGGACGAACACTTCCGGACCGCGCCCCTGGCCGAGAACCTGCCCGCGACGATGGCGTTGCTTGCATGCTGGTACCGAGACTTCCTCGGCGCGCAGACGCACGCGGTCGTGCCCTATTCGCAGGCGCTGGTGAAACTGCCCTCGTACCTCCAACAGCTCGAGATGGAAAGCAACGGCAAGTCGGTGCAGCTCGACGGAACGCCGGTCGAAGTGCCGACCGGTGCCATCGTGTGGGGCACCGTCGGTACGAACGGCCAGCACGCATACTTCCAGTTGCTGCATCAGGGCACGACACTCGTCCCAATCGACTTCATTGGCTTCGTGCACGCACAACCCGACCACGACCTTGAACGCCATCAAGACTTGTTGGTCGCCAATCTGTTCGCCCAATCGGAAGCGCTCGCGTTCGGCAAACCCGCGTCCGCGGTCGCGGCCGAAGGCGTCCCTGCCGACCAGGTCCCACACCGGACGTTTTCCGGCAACCGACCGTCGAGCGTGCTGTTCGCTGACCGGCTGACGCCCCACGCGTTGGGTGCCCTGATCGCCGCCTACGAACACAAGGTGCTGACCCTCGGAGTGCTCTGGGGGATCGACTCATTCGACCAGTGGGGCGTCGAGTTGGGCAAGGTGCTCGCCGGGCGCATCGTCACCGAGCTGGAAGCCGAAACCGAACCTGCGCTCGGCCACGACGGGTCCACTAACGCGCTGATACGCCGCTATCGCTCCGGTCGCAGTTCCACCTGAGACGCCCCGCTCGCTCTACGCTGGCTCCATGGGCCAGCCAATCACGGTGACGATACGAGCCGGGACACGCCCCGAGATGCGGTTCTTCGAGGCCAACCGGTCGATCACCGGCATGGCGATCGAAACGTATCTCAGTGTCGACGCCGCGACCGGCGCCCGTCCGCCCGACGTCCTCGCCCGACGCCTCTTCGAGCTCGGCGCCGCCAAAGTCACGGTGTACTCCAACGTGGCGACGGTCGAGGCGCCCACATCCGCGTGGCCTGAACTTGCCGCCAAGGTCGCGTTCACGATCGAGCACCTCTTCGAGTTCTACGGCGACGACGCCGGCTGGTCCTTCGCGGCTCGAGGCATGGAAGTACCGGTCTCCAAGGTCGAGTAACCCGCCGGTCGCGGGTGGCCGACACCGGGCCTCGAGGTCCAAGGATGGATGACACACGCGAACGTCCCCCTGTGGCCGGTTCGATCCTTCGTGCCGTCGCGCTCGTCGCGCTCGTCGTCGTTGTCGCTCCCGCCGTCGTCGCCGACGGTGACGTCCTCGCAGTTCCGGCAGTCGCGCTCGTCGCGCTCGTCGAAATCGCGGTCGTGGCCGTCGCCCTCGTCTACTGGCTGGTCACCATCGGCGGGCCGGGCCGCTGGCTGGCTCGCCGGACGCGCCTGACACCCGACCGGGTCTTGGTCGCCGGTGCGGCCGTGCTCGGACTGGTCGCGGTGGTCGGCCTCGGATGGTTCCGAGTCGAACTCGACCGTCAGCACTCTGCCCTGTCGGCGTTCGACCTGCGAGCCGCGGCGACCGCGGCCCGCCTCTCGAACGAGCACGGCCTGATGCAGACACTGAACATGGCCGGCATCCGCGCGATGCTCGTGCTCGGCGTCACGCTCGTCGTCGCGGCGCTCGCCGGACGCGCGTTCCGCAGCGCCGGGCTGCTTGCCGCGACGATGGCGTTCGGTGGCGGCCTCGTCGAAGTTCTCAAAACGAAACCGTTAGGGCCTCTGCCGACCCTCGGACAGGTGGCCAGAGGTTCGACCAGCTGGCCAAGCGGCCACGCCGCGCTGCAATGCTCGGTCGCGTTCGGTGCGATCATGTGGTGGTGGGCGGCCGATCTGCCGCGGCCGACCGTAGTGGCCGCAATTGTGCTCCCGCTCGCAGCACTCGTCGGCTACAGCCGCGCGTACCTGGGTCTGCACTTCCTGTCGGAGATCTTGTCGGGCTGGTGCGTCGGGGCGATCGCGGCGGCGGTCGTCGTCATCGTCGACCGGTGGCTCGCAGCGCGGCTCACCCTTGCGGCGCCGCCGAAGCGATGGCCGCTGGTCGCAGCCAGCATCGCCGCGGTGCTCCTGACCACCGTCGCCATCCAGACAATTCATCGCCTCCACGAACGAGGCCCGGCACCTCCGACAGGATTCGCGACACCGCCGTTCATCACATTCGCGGGTTCGGCGACGTCGTTCCCGCCGACACAACTCGCATCCGATGATCCCACCTCCTGGCTCGACCGGCTTCCCCACTTCAGTAACACGTTGCTCGGACGGCGCAGCCTCCCCGTCGGTCTTGTCATCGTCGGCCACGCCGACCAACTGGAAGCCGCGATCGAACAAGCCGGCTGGACCCAAGCCAACGTGGTCACCCCCCGCCACCTGGCATCCGACTTCTGGGCGGGTCTCACAGGCCGGTCGGCTCGCAACATCATGTTCGCGCCCACCTTCTACGACACACGCGCCGCCGACGCGGTCATCCAACGTCCGGCCGGCCGTGGCATCCAAACCCACGAAGCCGACCTGTGGCAGCTCCCGCTGGTAACCCCGGCCGGCTGTCCGGTGTGGGCGGTGACCGC
>JBKQIY010000198.1:0-104783 GCA_052148155.1 Acidimicrobiia bacterium
CATATTCCACATCTTCAGCATGCCACGCTTTTCCTGCATCATGACCGAATGCAGGAAGGCGGTGCCGGTAAGCCAGGGCATGAGCGAGGCGTTCTCCACCGGATCCCAACCCCAGTAGCCGCCCCAACCGAGCACCGAGTAGCTCCAGAACGCGCCGAGGAGGATACCGACGGTCAGGAAACCGAACGCGATCAGCGTCGTTCGCCGGACGTCGGCGAGCCAGCCTTCGCCGAATCGACCGGTCACGAGCGCGGCGACGGCGAACGAGAACGGAATGGTGAACCCGACGTAACCGAAGTACAGGATCGGCGGGTGGATCACCACCAACGGGTTGTTCTGCAACAGCGGGTTGGGCCCGAGCCCGTCGCTCGGGATCGTACCGTGGATCACACGGAACGGGTTCGCCGGAAAGAGCATGAGCAAAAAGAAAAACCCGAGCACGACGAGCTGGACCAGTGTCGCCCACGCGACGAGCGGATCGTCGGCGCGTTTGCGGAAATGCCAAGTCGTATATCCCACGTAGGCAGACAGCGCGAGCGCCCATAACAGGATCGACCCTTCGAGCGCGCTCCACGCCGCGGAGAAGGTGTAAAGCCCGGGCGTCGCGCGCGCCAGATTGTCGGCCACGTAGGCGAGGGAGAAGTCGTGGGTGAACAGCGCCCATTCCATGACCGCGAACGCGCCGACCGAAGCTCCGAGGACGATAAACACGTAGCGGCGCGCGAGGCGTAGGAGCTCCGGACGGTGCAGCCGGATGCCGGCGCCGAGGGTCGCGACACCGAGCGCGGCGGCGGCGGTGCCGATCGCGAGCATCGCGTATCCGAGCTGGGCCCTCATTTACCGAACGGATCCGGCGGGCAGGCCGCCTTGGCGTCTTTCGGCGGCTCGTACGTCGAGCCGTGCTTGATCAGGATCTGATCGGACATAAACGTGGTACCGCTCCAATGACCGTCAGCGACGACCGGCGCACAGTTCTTGAACAACGTCGGCTCGGTGCCGGTGTGATCGACGCGGACGGTCTGCCCGCCTGCGGTGATTTCGAAGTCGGCGCCGTACGCCGTGTGGGTGATCGTTCCCGGCACGACGGAGCCGCCGATCCGAAACTCGCGCGTCCCGTCATGGGCGCGGGAGGCCACCGCCTGATTCACCGTCTTGAAGAACACGACGTTCTTTTGCATCAACGTGATCATCCACGCCACAGCCCCGACACAGATCAGAGCGATGATCGTGTAGCGCAGCCGGTGAGACGGACGCCGAAACGGTTCAGTCATCGGCGTCCTGGCCGAGCACCCGGCGCAACCGTCGAATCCGCAAGAACAGCCACGTCATGTACGTCGACAACGCCACCGTCGCGATGCCGTAACCGGCTCCGACGTAGTCCCAAGCGTGGGGCATCAGACGCTCACCATCTGCTCGACGCGCTGACGTTCGGCGATCGCGAGTTCGAGCTCACGCTCCTCCAGACCCTCTTCGAGCTCGGCAAGCTGCAGCCGCCGCATGACGAGATAGACGTAGAAGACCGTGAACGCGCCGACGGACCAAATGAGTGTGAACGCCATCGATCCGTGAATGCCTGAAACCAGCTGCGGATTGAAGACCGTGCCCGATTGATGCAGTGTCTGCCACCAGGTCACCGAGAAGTGCACGATCGGCACGTCGGCGAACGCGATCAGCGCCGCGATCGCGCAGCGCTTGCCCCGTTCGTCGGCGGTCGCCGCGGTTCGCCGAAGCGCGAGATATCCGAGATACAAAAAGAACAGGATGGCGGTGGTCGTGAGGCGCGCGTCCCACACCCAGTACACGCCCCAGGTCGGACGGCCCCAGATCGAACCGACAATCAGGGTGATGCCCGTGAACACGACACCGACTTCGGCCGACGCGCCCGCCAGAAGGTCCCACTCAACCCGACGGGTGCGCGGGACCAGCCACAGTGTCGACGCGAGGGTCGTCACGAAAAAGCCGAGGAACGCGACCCAGATCGTCGGCACGTGGAGGTAGAGCAGTCGCACGACATCGCCCTGCTGCGCGTCCGGCGGCGAGAGCCACAACGCGAAGACAGCCGTCACCGCGAGCGCCACGACCACCGTCGCCCCGAACCAATACCGTCGCAACGTGCTCACGCCTCCTCCAAGAGCGGACCGAACGCCATCGTTCCGGCCGCTAACGAGAGCACCGAAAACGCCGCCAAGAGTTGGACCCACGGCCACGCTTCGGAACTGGAGCCTTGCAGCGCAGCCGCGAACGCCCGGGAACCGCCGAGCATCACCGGAGTGACGGCCGGCAAGACGAGCAAAGGCACGAGCGTGTCACGCGCGCGCAGGCCGGTCGCGAGCACGCCGTAGACCGTACCGGTCGCCGCCAGCCCGATGGTCGCGGCCACCGCCGAACAGACGAGGACCAACACTCCGCTCACCGTCACGCCGTACAGCACGATCACAGCCGCGCCGAGCACCACCTCGAGGAGGAACAGCTCGACCGCGATTGCGACGGCCTTGCCGAGGAAGATGGCCGCGCCGTCGAGCCCGGAGAGCCGCAATCCGTCCCGTGCCGTGTTGGCCTCCTCGACCGCGAACGAACGCCCGATCGCCAACAGCGCCGCGAGAAACACCGCAGCCCAGAACAGGCCGGGCGCCGCCACCGGTAACGACGTGCGGTCGGCATCGAGCGCAAACGCGAACATCACGACCACGATGCCGCCGAACGGCAGGATCTGAGCGAGCGCGACGCGCGATCGGCGCTCGATCCGAAGATCCTTGCCGGCCACGAGCATCGCTTCGCGCAGGAAGGTCATACCCGCGCCTCGGCTCGGCTCAACGGTCCGTCGGAGCTGGCAGGCACGCCGCGTACTCGACCCGCCACGATGCGGATCTCGCGGGTCGCGACCTGGCGAGCCACGTCGAGTTCATGCGACGCGAGCAGCACGGTGCGACCTTCGGATGGCGCCGCACGCACGATCTCGTCAAGCACCGATCGGCCCTGTTCGTCGAGCCCGGCGTGCGGCTCGTCGAGGAGGAGGAGCTTCGGATCGCGGGCGAGCGCGATCGCGAGTGACACGCGACGCCGCTGTCCCTGTGAAAGCCGACTGTGGGTCACGCGTGCGACGCGGCCGAGCGCGAGCCGTTCGAGCGCGACGTCCGCGTCTGCGATCGACCGGCCCGCCGCGCGCGTCGCGAACCTGATGTTCTCGTGGACGGTCAGATCGTCGTAGCAGAAGGTTTCATGGCCGACGAGCGCCAGCGAGCGGCGCATCGCCCGCCGGTCGACCGCGAGATCGACGCCGAGCACCTCGGCGTACCCCGACCGCAGGGGCAACAATCCGGCGCACAGCTTGAGCAGGGTGGTCTTCCCGGCACCGTTCGCGCCCGCGAGCAAGACGATCTCGCCGGCTCGAACCTCGAGATCGGCGCCCGCGAGCGCGGGAAATCGTCCGAGCATGCAAACGGCCGACCGAAGGTGAACGACACGCAAGAGGACTGCCCCGGAGACGAGGGAGCGATACGGCGAGAGTGTACGAAGGGCGCGGGGCAGGCGGCGAAACGCTGCGCGGGCGTGGCCGGAGCCGCTGATCGTGGCCGGTACCATCGGTGGTCGTGCGGCGCACGCTCGCGGCCATCGGCCGCATGTTGGTGACGATTGGGCTCCTGATCCTCCTGTTCGTCACCTACGAGCTCTGGGGAACCGGCATTTTCACGGCCCGGGACCAGTCCCGGTTGAAGAACGAGTTCCACAAGGAGCTCCTCCAAGCGCGCCAGCAAGACAACCCGGTCATCACCGCTCCGCCATCGAAACCCGCCACCGGTGCCAGGCGCCGGCACCATCCGACCACGTCCACGACGATCAACCCGAAATACGAGATCGCTCCGCCCAACGGGGGGATCATCGGCGAGATCGTCATCAAGAAGATCAGCGTCGACTGGATCTTCCGCGAAGGCGTGCAGCTCGCCGATCTCGCCCAGGGTCCCGGCCACTATCCCGGCACGCCACTGCCGGGCCAGATCGGCGACGCGGCGATCGCCGGGCACCGCACGACGCACGGCGCTCCCTTCTTCCGGGTCAACGAGCTGGCACCGGGCGACAAGATCCAGATCACGACGCTCGCAGGTTCGTACACCTACGTCGTGTACAAGCCGCCCTTCGCGGTCGCCCCCACCGACTATGCCGTCGTTGCCAACACCCCCGACGCCGAGCTCACGCTCACCAGCTGCAACCCGCCCTACTCGGCCGCCCAGCGGATCGTGATTAAAGCGAAGCTGGTGCGCGCCCTGAGCGACAAACCTCACCTTCCTCCCATCCGGATCGACGGCAAGCGCGTCCTCCCGCCACCACGCGCCGAACTCGCGACCGGCCTGCAGGGCGAATCGAACAGCGATGCACCGTCGGTGCTGTGGGGCGCCATCGTCGCGATCGTCGGCGCGCTCTGGTGGTGGGCATTTCGTCGTTGGCGCCACCCGATGACCTGGCTGGTCGGAGCGATCCCGTTTTTGGTGGTGCTGTTCGCGTTCTACGTCTACCTCGAACGGGCGCTCCCCAACGGGTACTGACGCTCAGCTCCCTTTGAAGTTGGGCATCCGTTTCTCGGCAAACGCGGCCATGCCTTCTTGCAGATCTTCACTTGCGAAAGCGGCCGCCTCAAGCGCAGCGACTTCGGCACGTGCTTCGGCGGTCAGCCACTGCACCTCAGCGACGAGGTTCAGGGCCCGTTTGTGACCGCGCACGGCGAGGGGAGCCGACGCGGCGATATCGCCGGCGATCCCGAGCGCCGCTTCGAGCGCGTCGTCGGCGAGATACTGGACGATCCCGAGCCGGCGGGCCTCGTCGGCGTCGACCGAACGACCGGCAAGCAACACATCGCGGGCCGCGCCCTGTCCGGCCAGTACCGCGAGTCGCCAAATGTTGCGAGGACTGAGATGCACACCGAGCCGACCGACCGGGATCGCAAACCGAGCCGATGGTGCGGCGACACGCAGGTCACAGGCGACTGCGAGCTGCATCCCCGCGCCCATCGCGGGGCCGTTGACGGCGGCGATGACCGGCGCCGGATGCTCGACAATCGCGTCGAGCAACTCCTCGAACATCGGACGGAACGTATCGACCGGTCCGTCGCTGCTCGACTCCGTCGGCGCGAAACGCGTCACCAGGTCTGCGCCGGCACAGAAGGCCGAGCCGGCACCGGTAACGACAACCGCACGCAGCTCGGGGTGCGCGACGAGATGATCGAGCAGCGTCACGCAAAGTTCGCCGTTGAGCGCGTTGCGCCGATCGGGTCGGTCGATCGTTGCCAGGCCGACGAGACCGCGGATTTCGAATCGGATCATTTGGCGTCAGGACTCGTCGATCAGGGCGATGAGGTCACCTTCTTGCACGGTCTGGTCGGGCTCGACGTGCAGTTCACGTACGACACCGGGAACCTCGGTGATCACCGGGATCTCCATCTTCATCGACTCGAGGATGCAGATCTCGTCGCCCTCGGCGACCATCTGACCTTCTTCGACGACGACCTGCCACACATTCGCTGCGATCTCAGCCTTGATCTCGTGCATACGATCACGCTACGTCAAACGGGGAGCACACCGTGCTTGCGGGCCGGACGGTCGACGTGCTTGTCGGCGCTGATCCGCAACCCACGCGCGATCGCGGCTCGCGTTTCGGCCGGGTCGATCACGTCGTCGAGCTGGCCGTGCCCCGCCGCGATGTACGGGTCGATGTTCGCCCGAATCTCTTCGGCGAGCTCGAGTCGCTTCGCGGCACGTTCGGTCTCGTCGTCGATCGCGTCCAATGTTCGGCGGTGAATGATGTTGACCGCACCATCGGGTCCCATCACCGCGATCTCGGCCGTCGGCCACGCCACGATGTAGTCGGCCTCGTACGCGAGCCCGTTCATGACGAAGTACCCGGCGCCGTAGCTCTTGCGGACGATGACGCTGATCTTGGGAACGGTGGCCTCGCTCACCGCGAACAGCATCTTGGCGCCGTGGCGGATGATGCCTTGCTTCTCGACCGCGCTGCCGACGATGAAGCCCGGCACATCGTGCAAGAACACCAGCGGCACGTTGAACGCGTCGCACAACCACACGAACCGCGCGGCTTTGTCGGCTGCGTTCACGTCAAGCGCGCCACCGAGCACCATCGGCTGGTTGGCGACGACGCCGACCGGTCGCCCGCCGATCCGGGCCAGCGCGGTCACGAGGTTCTTGGCCCATTCGGGTTTCATCCACAGCACGTCGCCGTCGTCAACGATCGCGCTGACGACTTTGCGCATGTCGTAGGCCCGACGAGGCGCAGTCGGCACGATGTCGTACAGCTCGTCGACGCGACGGTCGACCGGATCGCTCGTCGCGCGGATGGGCGCGGGCTCGCCGTTGTGTTGCGGGAAGAAGCTGAGGTACTTCCGGACGATCTGCAGGCACTCGGCGTCATCGGCGACTTCGAGGTCCGCGCAGCCGGAGATCTTGGTGTGTACGGCCGAACCGCCCATCTCTTCCTCGGTCACGTCTTCGCCGACCGCCGCCTTCACAAGATGACGTCCGCCGAGCGCCATCGACGACGTGCCTTTCACCATCGGCACAAAGTCGGCGAGCGCGGGAATGTATGCCGTACCCGCCGCGCAGTGACCGAGCATCGCGGCGACCATCGGTACCACGCCGCTCATCGCGACCTGTTCGCGAAACAGTGCCCCCGCGCCTGCGAACGTCGAACCCGACGTCGACTGGATGCGAGCGCCCGCCGAGTCGAGCAGCCAGACGAACGGCATACGCTGGCGGAGCGAGTGGGCCCGCAACCGCGAGATCTTGGCCTCGCCGACCGCGCCCATCGAGCCGGCCATGACGGTGAAGTCGTACGCGGCGACCGCCACAGGCCGACCGTCGATCTCGCCGACGCCGGTGATCGCGCCGTCCGCCGCGAGATAACGGTCGCCGAGGCCGGCGTCCATATGGTCGGCGAGGAGGCCGTACTCGACCCACGATCCGGGATCGAGGAGAACTTCGAGGCGTTCGCGCACCGTGAGTTTGCCGAGCTCGCGCTGGCGGACGACACGGTCGGCGCCGCCCATCTCGAGCGCCCGGTCCCGACGCGTCGCGAGGTCGCTGACGAGCGGACCCCAATCGTGCACATCTCCGCCAGCAGACGACGTCGGCTTCGGCATCAGCGTCCCTTCCATCGCGGTGCGCGTTTCTCCGCGAACGCGGCGACCCCTTCGGCGGTGTCCTCCGTCTGTGTGGTCACGGTCAACATCCCCTGCAGATACGACAGCGCGGCATCTGCGTCCATCTCGAGCACGCGGTAGAACGCGTCGCGGCCCCAGCGCATGATCAGCGGCGACTTGGCCGCGAGCTCGGCCGTGAGCGCATCCACGGCCGCGTCGAGCTCGGCGATCGGCACGACTCGCTGCACGAAGCCGAGGCGCGCCCCTTCGGCCGCCGAGACACGCCGGCCCGTCATCATGAGTTCGAGCGCGGTCTTGGGCGGCATCGAACGTAGGAGCGGCACGGTGATCATGTACGGCCATAAGCCGACGTTGATTTCCGGCGTTCCGAAGACGGCGTCGTCGGCGGCGACGACGAGGTCACACGCACACGCAAGACCGAAACCGCCGGCGAGTGCGTAGCCGCGCACTCGGGCCACGATCGGTTTGCCGAGCGACCACATCTCCCGGAAGAGGTCGGCGAGGAGGCCTCGCCCCTCGTGCGCGGCTGCCGCGCCGGCGTTCTGCGCGATGCCCGTGAGATCGGCGCCCGCGCAGAACGCCTGGTCACCTGCGCCGGTGAGCACGACGACCCGAACGTCGTCGTCGGCTCGTGCGTGCTCGATCGCGTCGCGCAGGCCTTGCATCACCGCGTAGGACATCGCGTTGCGGCGATCGGGCCGGTTGATCGTCACCCGGGCGACGCCACCCGCCGCCTCGTACAGCAGCTCGCTGGTCATCGCCGGATCGTACGTGACCTGCGCAGTACGGTGGCCGGGCGATGCTTCCGCTCGGGATCGCCATCCTCGCCGCGCTGGCGGTCCCGCTTGCGACGTTCGGCTCGTACAAGCGTCTGTTCGAGACGAATATTCATTGGGGTTGGCTGCTCGCGGCCGGTCTCGTGATCCAGCTCACCCTCGAGTACTACACGTTGCCCCGACGCGATTGGGACACCGTCGGTTTCGGGCTGCTCGTCGCGTCGTACGTCCTCATCCTCGGGTTCGCCGCCCGCAATGTCGTGTTACGTGGCATGTCGATCGTGCTCATCGGGATTGCCTGCAACGCGCTCGTGATCGCGCTCAATCAGGGCATGCCGGTGAAGTACCCGTCAGAGTGGCGAAACCAGTCGTGGACCCAGCCGACCGTCAAGCATCATCCGCAACAGCACGGAGAGCAGCTGCTGTTCCTCTCCGACATCATCATCTTGAAGGATCCGTTCGACACGGTGATGTCGTTCGGCGACCTCATCCTCGCGGTCGGCCTGTGCGACGTCGCGTTCAACGCGAGTCGAGATCCACGACGGCGCAGGAGGAAAACACAACACACCGTGGCGCGTCTGACGACGCAGTCGTATGCTCGGCGCAGTCCGCCAACACGCCAGCCGACGGGGGTGCGAACATGATCGACGTCGACGGCCTCGTCGCAGTCGCGTTGTTCATGTTCTGGATCTGGGCGCTGCTCGACTGCATCGCGACCGACTCCGGCCTGTGCCGCAACCTTCCCAAGCCGATCTGGGTCATCCTCGTGCTGATCCTGCCCGACATCGGCGCGCTCGCGTGGGTGCTGCTCGGACGCCCCGAAAAGGCAAACTGGCGGCCAGGTTCGACGGACTACACCAAACCACGACGGCCCGTTGGACTCGAGGACTCTCCCCGATACGACGCGGCCGCGACGATCAGCGACCGACGTTCCGCAGAGCTCAACCGCGAACTCGAACGCTGGGAGAACGAGCAGCGGGCCCTGGGCACGTCTGGGGCGGCGGGTCCGACCACGCCTCCTGCGACGTCGGACCTCGACGCGTGGCAACGACAGCTCGACGAACGCGAGGCCAAGATCCGCGAACGCGAGCTGGAGATCCGCCAACGCGAGCTCGATCAACGCGAGCTCGAGCAGCGCGAACGCGACCTCTAACCGCTATCTCGGCGCCGCGACCCCGAATCGGCGCTGCAGGTACTCGGCGGTCGCCGAATCGGCGGGCAGGAACGTCTCGATCGCAAGCTCGGTCAAGGTGATATCGAGCGCGGTACCGAATGTCGCGATCATCGTGATGAACGCGAGATCTCGGTCGTCGGTGTGCACACGCATCGGGATCGCGATCGACCGCGGTGCCTCATGCGTTGGCGGCACCGCGACACCCAGCTCCGACGCGTAGCCGATGAGCTCGTCCGCGAGTGCGCGCAGTTCGTCATCACCGGTGAGCACGATTTGGCGGCGCAGGCTGCCGAGGATGTGGTCGAACCACTCGTCGAGGTTCACGATGCGCGACGAGAGCCCCTTCGGATGCAAGGTCGCGCGCAGCACGTTGCACGGCGGGTCGAGCAGCCCGGGCGCGACGCCGTCGACCAGCACCATGGCCGCCTGGTTCGCCGCCACCAGGATCCAGCGCCGGTCGACGAGGATCGCGGGGTACGGCTCGTGCGCGGCGAGCAGACGATCGACGGCTTCGCGTACGAGTTGCATCTCCGGTGCCGAGAAATCGGTCGCGTGGAACGTTGGGGCGAAACCGCCGGCGATGAGCAGCGCGTTGCGGTCTCGCAACGGCACGTCGAGCTGGTCGGCAAGATGAAGGACCATCTCCCGGCTCGGATGGGACCGGCCAGTTTCGACGAAGCTGAGATGTCGGGCGGAGATGCCGGCCGCGTTGGCGAGGTCGAGCTGGCTCAGGCGCCGACGTGTCCGCCACTCTCGCAGGAGTTGACCGACCGCGGGCGCACCGACGTCCATCACGTGCTCACCGTACCGACCTGCGCGCGGCTCGGCCATTACCTCGGAGGGAATCGACGGGCGTCGCCGCGACCGGCACGATGGGCCGACCCCGATGAGAGGAAGCATCATGACCTCAGTGCTGGAACGTACCGACGTCGCCCGCGGCGCGATCGACGAGTACGAATCGTTCGCCGCGCTGATCGAGTCGCTGGACTCGACGCAATGGGACGCGACGACGCGCTGCGCCGGATTCCTCGTGCGCGACGTCGCCGGCCACGTGGTCGGCCTCGCCGAAGATGTCGCCCGCGGCGTTCCCGGTAGCCGCAACGCCGAGCAAGAAGCCGCGTCGGTGCGCACCGATTCGCCCGGTCAGGCCGCGGCGCGGCTGCGCGCTGCGCTCACGTCGATACAACCGCTGCTTGACGGGCTCGACGACGACATGTGGAACGGACCGAGCGGGGTTCCCGGCTTGAGTTTCGGCCGTGGCGTCCTCACCTTGTGGTACGACGCGTTCGTGCACGCCGATGACATCCGTGCCGCGCTGGGCGCGCCGAGCGCACGCGAGGCCGGCCTCGCGGCCAGCGTCGAGTACCTCGCCGGCGAGCTGACCACGCGAGGTTGGGGTCCGGCGACGCTCGCCCTCGACGGTGTCCCGCGCTACGACGTGGGTGACGGCGGGCGCGAGGTCACCGGCGACCCGATGCAGTTCGTGCTCGTCGCCACAGGCCGGGCCGAGCCCCACACGATGGGTCTCGAGCCGGGTGTCAGTATCTATTGAGCGGAGCCGACCACACGTTCGAGCGCGCTGAGCACCTTCGGGTCGTAGACGTAGCCGGGTGCGCCGCGCAACGTCTCGATCGCGACCTGCTCGTCATTGCCGTCGCGTGCGGTCAGGTCGTCGTAGTCGCTCGCGACCCGCAAGACCTGCACCGCGACGCGCCGGCGAGGATCCGCCGGATCGCCGGCGACGATGTCGCCCGCGGCGGCGAGCGGCTTGATCTCCCGCAGCATCGCGCTCGTGACCGACGCCACCTCGGACGGCGACGTCGGGCTCGCGGGATCCTCAGGTTCGTCGATCGTCACCTGCCCGAGATGGTGCAGCAGCGCGGCCATCTCGAGGTCGGCGGTGTCGCTGGCCGACACGCCGAGCGATGCTGCCATCGCGGTCGCTAACGCTTTGACACGTTGCGAGTGGCCGGGCGGAACGATGCCGCCGAACTCGGGTGCCATCGCGAGCGATTCGATCGTCTGGAGGTAGGCCGTGGTCGCGGAGTCGAGCCGCTCGAACGCGTACCAGGCCGCGAGCAACGGCGTAGAGAACAGCAACGGACCCCACAGGCCGACCTGGCCGCGGCCGTCGACGCCGCGATATCCGATGGCCATGAGCATCCCCGAGGATGCGATGGCCAGCCAAGCCAGGCGCGTCCGTGCCGAGAAGCTCGGCCGGAGCCGCAGGACCCAACGCGCCGCCAGGTCGACCGGAAGTTGTGAGACGGCCGCCGCGCCGAGCGAGAACAGCACGGCGGCGACCGTCTCGTCGTGATGGGTCAGGGTCCGGAGCCCGTCGTATACCGCGATCGTGGCCGCCGCGACCACGAGGCGCTCGACCATGACCTGGGTGCGCCAGCCGGACTCTCGGTCGGAGAATCGCAGCACGGCGGAGATGAGTTCGGCGCCGGCCACCGCGGCCGCATAGCGGGGTGCCGGAAAGGTCGCCAGCACGAGGAGCACCGCATACGACAGCGGCACCGCGGTTCCGTTCTCCAGCCGCAACACGAGCAGCTCGCCGAGGACCAGAGCGGCGGCGAGAAGCACCAGCGCAGCCGTCGAGCCCGACGGATCCGCGAAATGGGCGAGCGAACCCGCGACGCAGCCGGCGAGTACGAGGAACGCCATCTGGCGACGTTGACTCATTTGTTCGACTTCTCGTCGGGCAGGAGGTCACCAAGACCGGCCGAGCCGAGGCCGACCTCGGGTGCGTCCTCGAAGTGCGATTCGTCTTCATGACCCTTGCCGTGCACTTCGTTGCGCTTCTGGATGGCAACGATGAGCGCTTGGGCGCATGCGGGGTGAAACTGCTGGCCCGACTTGTCGCGCAACTCTGCGAACGCGACTTCCTGCGGCAGTGCCTTGCGGTACGAACGGGTCGATGTCATGGCGTCGTATGCATCGGCGACCATGATGATGTACGGCTCGATCGGATGGTTCAGGTCGTCGGGATTGAAACGCATCGCGTCGCTATGAGCGTGTAGCGCGATCGGGCGCAGAAAGTCAATGTGGCTGAGCATCTGCACCGACACGCCCTCGTGCACGCGGACACGAGCGAACTCTTCCTCCGTGAGTTTGCCCGGCTTGTTGAGCAGCTGGTTGGGTACCACAAGCTTGCCGATGTCGTGCATCAGGGCCGCGAACCGCAAGCGCTCGGCGCGGGCCGGCATGAAATCGAGCTCCTCGGCGATATAGCTGGCGTAGACCGCGACGCGCTCGGCGTGACCTGCGGTGTACGGATCCTTCTGTTCGAGCGCACGAATGAGGAGCTGCACGGTCTCGTCGTGTGATTCCTTGACCTTCACGAAGGCCATCAACATTTCACGCGCGATCACGATTGGCACGATGATCAGGAGCAGGACCGCAGGACCGAGCGCGAGGTCCAGGCGGCCGAGCAGGAAGCCAAGTAACGCGAACGAGATGAACTGGAGCGTCATGGGCACAAAGCCCTGAACGATCGAGACGAAGCTGGCGCGCGTCCTGATCATGAAGCCAATGCCCAACAACAAGACAAGTACCAAGACGTTCGCGATCGTCGCCAACGCGGGCGCGAGGAGAGCCTCTGGGAAGTGGGCAACGAACGCGGGCGAGAACGCGGAGTAGCTCGCCGCAGCCGCGAGGGCGGCGAGTCCCCAGATGCCGCTGTTGAGGGCGATCAAGTCCCATGCTCGCGCCCGGAAATGCGGCCAGTGAATGCCGGCGATCATCGCCACGATCACCGGCCCGCTCAGCGCACCCTCGGGTCGGAACACGACGATTGCCGCCATGACGATCATCCAGCCCGGTGACACGACGAGTTGTTCGATCTCGACCGCGCGCAGCTCGCTGAACAGGACGAGCACGACGAACAGGAGCACCACGCCCGACTTCGGTGAACCGTCCGAGATCGCGAAGAAGCTGGCGGCGGCGGCGGCCGCCACGAACATCGCCGCGCCAAACACCTTGAGCCCAGTCGGGGTCTCGCTCACCACTCCTTCTTCGGCTCGTATCAGGGCTTACGAAAGCGTTGCCCGACTGAGGAGGCAGGCGGCAAGGCCGCGGGCAGGGAGCGTCTATCTCATCTTGAAGGCGCCACCGGTAAGCAGAACCGCAACGATTCCGCCCCCGAGCGAGGCCACGCGGACAGCGACCTTCTTCACAGGAATTCCCCCTTGCGTCTCACCTCCGCCGCTGCCGCTACGGGCGGCGGGGCACACCCGCTCCGCTGAGGGTTCTTTTTCGCTTGTTGTGAAGAGTTCGAGAGCCGAGCCCGAGGCCTTGCCGTCTGTCTCCCAGGATTGTCCTGTCAGCCGCGCCTCGCTTCCCCCGACAGGTCGGCCGAGCCAACACTGGTCACACTAGCCACACCAGTTTCTCGGCGCACAGAGCCGCTGTGCAACCGATTCTCTCCCCTTTCAGCCGGCGCGAACAGGTCCGTTCGACCCACTCCGCGCGCCTCATCGAGCCAGCCGCGCGCTTCGTGACGAACTCCGAGATGTTTGAACGCAGAGCGCGTTCGTTCGGTCGAACTTTTCCGTCGTGCGATCGGTCAAGAGCGTTGCGACGGTCGCGGTCAACACGCCCGGGCTCCACGACCACCGGTTCGTCTTTCGGGCACGTGGTCGGTGCGCCCGCCGTCGGGTGCAACTCGCCGAACAGTCGGGACGGCCGACCTCCGGCCAAGATCGGGACAAACGCGCCGAACCCGAGCCCGGTTGTGCGCCAGCCGCGCCAGCCGGGATTATCGCTTGACCACGGACGGTGGCACGATTGTCGTGGGCACACCACATATCCTCCGACGGTGGGGGGGAACGGATTTCGGCCGTGGAAGATCTCGAGGGCATGGACGAACTCGACCTGACCGAGGTCGAGCGCGAGATCTGCCGCCTTCCCGACGTCACGATCGCCCGGCTGGTCGCCGAGCCCAGCGGACGGGTCAGCGAAGTGCATGTCGTCGCCCATCCGGGCAAGCATCCGAAGCAGATCGCCCGGGATGTGCAGTCGATCGCGTTGGCCTCGTTCGGACTCGAGCTCGACCGGCGCATCATCTCGGTCGTGCAGCTCGGCGGCGACGCGCTCGACTCGCAGGTCTTCACGACGCAGCCTCGACCGTCGGTCGTCGCAATCACCGCCGAAGCCAACGGTCTTCGCTCTCTCGTGCGGGTCACCCTCGCACGCGACGACGAAGAGGCGGTCGGTTTCGCCGAAGGCTCGATCGCCACGAGCGCCCGCCACCGGCTCGTCGCGACCGCGACCGTGGACGCACTCCGTCAACTCGAGCCAGCCGCCGAGTGCATCGACGTCGACAACGCAGAGATCCTGCGCGTCGCCGCGCACGACATCGCGGTCGTCACCGTGGTCTTCGTCGTCCCGCCGTCGGAGCAGCTCGTGTCAGGTTCGGCGATCGTGCGCCCCCAGCAAGAGGCCGACGCCGTCGCGCGGGCTGTGCTCGACGCCACCAATCGTCGCATCGCGTACATCAGCGTCGGCTGAGACCATCGCGCCGCGCCACGGCGGGAAGGTCGCAACGCCGCGCGGTGCCGTATCGTCGAGTTCGTGGCACCGGAAGCTGTGGTCGTGTCGTTTCGCCTCGGCGGAAGCGACGGCGTGGCTGTGGAGGCCCGCAAGTGGGCGTGGGCCCTCGGCGAGCTTGGCTTCCATGTACGACGCGTCGCCGGCGCGATCGAAGACGGCGGCCGGGCCGACGACACGGTGCTACCGGGTCTGGCGATCGCCGCGACCGGCGGCGGCGCAGTCGCGGCCGAGCTCGACGAGACCGCGGTCGCGGCGGCGCTCGACGCCGATCTGGTCGTCGTCGACAATCTGTGCTCCCTCCCGCTCAACGTCGACGCGGCTCGGGTCGTGGCGGCCGTTTCGGCTCGGCACCCCGGCCGGGTGCTGTTTCGTCATCACGACCTGCCCTGGCAGCGACGTCACCTCGCGCACCTCGGCGCCGACCTGCCGCCGCGCGTCGACGGCGCCCTGCACGCGACGATCAACCTGCGCAGTCGCCGCGAGCTTCAAGCACGCGGCTTTGCCGACGTGACGACCGTGCACAACTTCTTCGACCTCGATCCCGAGCCCGGCGATCGGGTCGCGACCCGAGCCTCGCTCGGCTTCGACGACGACTTCGTGGTGTTGCAGCCGTCACGTGCGATCGAACGTAAGAATGTGCCCGGCGCGATACGGCTCGCCTCGTATCTCGCGCGGACGATGCCCGATCGAGCGATCCGATTGTGGATCTCAGGTCCCGCTGAAGATGGGTACGCGCAGACATTGACACGTCTCATCGACCGCAGCGACGTCCCGGTGACGCTCGGTCGCGTCGTGAGCGCAGCCGACGCGTACGCGGCGTGCGATCTTGTCGTCTTCCCGTCTACGTGGGAAGGGTTCGGGAATCCGGTCGTCGAGTCGGTTGCGGCCCGCCGGGCGTGTGCCGCATTTCCGTATCCTGTGCTCGCCGAGATTCTCGCGGGCGGTGTGCGCTGTTTCTCTACCGAGCAGCCTGAGGTGGTCGTTCGCTTTCTCGCCGAACCCGAAGGCCGGCGGGAGACATATTTCGACGTGAACCTTCGACGAGCGCGTGTGTCGTTCTCGCTTACGGAGCTTCCGGGCACCATCGAGCATGTCTTCGCGGGCCAGGGATGGATCGCATGGTGAGCGACGACCCTGTCCTCGCCCGCCGTGCCCGTATCGCCCGGCTCGCGACGTTCGGAACGCGTATCGGCTACCTCGCGCTCGGGGTCGCGATCGTCAGTTTCCTTGTCGGCGTGGTCACCGCGTTCGCAACTTGGACAGTGGTCGTGACCACGGTCGGTCTCGTCGCCGCATGCGTGATCATGCCGATTCCGATCGTGCTCGGCTACGGCGTGCGCGCCGCGGCCAGAGAAGACCGACAGCGAGGTGCTGAAAGCGACTGATGCCGAGGCGTCGATAGCATCCGAACGACTCAGGAGCCTTCTCGAGGAGACGTACATGCGATACCGCCGATTCGGTTCGAGCGACCTCGTCGTATCGGAGGTCGGTTTCGGCACTTGGACGCTCGTCACGGACTGGTGGGGCCGCACCGATCACCCGCACGCGATGATCACGGCCGCGCTCGACGCGGGGATCAACTTCATCGATACGGCGCCCGTGTACGGCAGCGACGGCGCGGGCGAGAGCATCCTGGCGCCTTACCTCTCGGTACGGGACGACATCGTGATCACCACCAAGTGTGGCTACGACATCGCGGCCGACCGTCGGTTCCCCGGCCAATCAGAACGTCCGAACGACTGGCGGCCCGAGTCGATTCGTCAGCAGTGCGAAGACTCGTTGCGGCGGCTCGGCACCGACCGGATCGACCTCTATCAGCTGCACAATCCTCGCATCGAGCCGATCCTCGCCGACGATCTATGGGCCGCGCTCGTCGAGCTGAAGCAGGCGGGCAAGGTCCGTGAGCTCGGCGTGGCGCTCGGACCGGCGATCGGTTGGGTCGAAGAGGGGAATCGGTCGATCGACGGCCGCCCGATCGTCTCGCTGCAGACCGTGTTCAACGTGCTCGAACAAGAACCCGGTCGCACCTTCGCGCAACGGCCACGCGTGCACGACGGCGAGGTTTCGCTCATCTCACGAGTGCCCCATGCGTCTGACTCGCTGTCAGGCCGGGCGACGCCTGACACGGTCTTCGATCCGAAAGATCACCGATCGCATCGCAACCGAGACAACATGCTCGACAACTTCGAGAAGGCGCAGGCTCTCGCGTTTTTGTGGTCGGGCACTGGACGAACGATCGGTCAGGCCGCGGTCGCGGCGATTTTGGCGAATCCGGCGTTCACGTGCGTACTACCGACGGTGTTGTCGGTCGAAGACGTGAGCGAATACGCGGCGGCTTCCGAACTGCCGTTGACTGTCGAAGAGTGCGAACAGGTGGATGCGTTGTGGACGCGCAACTTCGACCACGTCGATCGCTACGTGATGCCACTGAAATCGAGTGTCTGATTGTCTATACGCCTTCCCGCAGACGAGCGTCGCCAACAGCTTCTTGCCGTTGCGTGCGACCTGTTCGCGCTCAGCGGCTTTCATGACACGTCGATGGACGACATTGCGGAAGCGGCCGGCGTCACCAAGCCTGTGCTCTACCAGCATTTCCCGAGCAAGCGTGCGCTGTACGTCGAGCTACTCGAAGACACCGGACGCCGGCTCCTCGCCCGGCTCGCCGAAGCGACGAGCCGGGCGACGTCGGGCCGCGAACGGGTCGAAGCAGGATTTCGCGCGTACTTTCAGTTCGCGGTCGGCGACCGGTCCTCGTTTCGTCTGCTCTTCGGGACGTCGATCCGCAGCGATCCCGAGTTCGCGCGCACCGTCGAATCGATCCTGCAAGCCGTCGCCGATACGATCTCGACGCTGATCGACCTGCCGACCTCCGAGGATCAGCGCCGAGTGCTCGCGTACGCGCTCGTCGGCATGGGCGAGTCGGTGGGGCGTCGGGCGCTGACCGAACCCGGGCCCGAGGTCGACGGCGACGAGCTGGCGGCCTGGATCACCGAGTTGGCCTGGTTCGGGCTGCGCGGCGTCCGAGCCGAAGAGCCGACCTCGAACACATTTTGACCCGTTAGAGCTTGCGGAGGCGTACCCGCTGCACGCGGTGATCGACGCCTTTTTCGAGTACGAGGTTTGCCCGTTCCCGGCTCGGCGCGATGTTCTCCCGCAAGTTCGCGAGATTGATCTCACGCCAGATCGCCGAGCCGAAGTGGCGGGTCTCCTCTGCGGACGAACGCGTGAGAAAGTTGAAGTACGAACGTGGATCGTGGAGGGACGTTTCGCGCAGCAAGAGCAGCCGCGTGATGTACCAGTCCTCGAGATCGTGCTCGCTGGCATCGACGTAGATCGAGAAGTCGAAGAAGTCGGACACGACGAGGCTGGCGTCGGTGCGGCCCCGACGAGCCGGGGTCTGCAGCACGTTGACACCTTCGACGATCACGACGTCCGGACCGCGCAGCACGTTCTCGTCTCCGTCAACGACGTCGTAGGTGAGGTGTGAGTACACCGGCGCGCGCACTTGCGGTTCTCCGGCCTTGAGCGCCGCGAGGAACGCCAACAGCGTGCGCACGTCGTAACTCTCGGGGAATCCTTTGCGACTCATCAGGCCACGTGCTTCGAGCACCGCGTTCGGGAACAAGAATCCGTCTGTGGTGACCAGATCGACGCGAGGGTGATCGGTCCAGCGGCCCAGCAGTGCTTGCAACAACCGCGCGATCGTGCTTTTGCCCGCGGCGACGCTGCCGCCGATCCCGATGAGGTACGGCACGCGGGCGTGCAGGTGGCCGAGGAACGTCTCGGTGACGACACGCAAGTCGCGCGTCGCGGCGAACCGCAGGTTTAACAGCCGCGTGAGCGGGAGGTACACCTCCTCGACCTCGCTGAGCTCAAACGGCTCGTTCAAACCGCGTAGGGCTTCGACGTCGGACTCTGTGAGCGTGAGCGGCGTCGACGCGCGCAGCGCACTCCACTGCGCGCGATCGAAGTCGACGTACGGGCTGAGCTCCGACCGCGAGACTTCGGCACCGCCCGTCACAGCAGCGACGATATAGCTAGTCGGCCCGAGCCAGCCCGATCGGACAGCTGACGCCGGTACCGCCCAGGCCGCAGTAGCCGCCCGGGTTCTTGGCGAGATACTGCTGGTGATAGCTCTCGGCGTAATAGAAGGTCGGAGCTGGAAGAATCTCGGTCGTGATCGCCTCGAACCCGGCGAGCGACAGACGCGACTCGAACATCGAACGCGACCGTTGTGCGGCGTCGAGTTGGTCGGAACCGAAGCAGTAGATACCCGACCGGTATTGCGTACCGGTGTCGTTGCCTTGGCGCATGCCTTGCGTCGGATCGTGGTTCTCCCAGAACACACGCAGCAGGTCGTCGTAGCTGGTCTGGGCCGCATCGAACACGGCCAACACGACCTCGTTGTGGCCGGTGCGGCCGCTGCACACTTCCTCGTAGGTGGGGTTCGGCGTGTGGCCGCCGGCATATCCGACCGCCGTCGTGTAGACGCCGTCGGCCTGCCAGAACTTGCGTTCCGCACCCCAAAAGCATCCCATCCCGAACACGGCCGATACGCAACCGTCCGGGAAGGGCGGCTCGATCGGCGTTCCCAGCACGAAGTGGCGCGCGGGCAACGCGAACGGGCGGTCGGGACGACCCGGCAGTGCTTCGTCGGCAGTCGGCATCCGGTGCTTGTCGCGACGCGAGAACATCGACATCTGTCAGTCTTTCCTGTCAGGAACTGTTGGTCGCAACGGTAAACCCGTTGCGGGTCGTGCTGGTTCGCGGCGACGCCCCGTCGTGGCGGTCCCCACGAGCGGCCTCAGCGGCTCCGCTTGGGCCGGGCGAGTTCCACGAACGCACGCGCGGCAGGCGACAGGGGCGCCGCACGGTGCACGAGGCCGATGGTTCGGGTCAGGGTGGGCACCAATCGGGCGATGACCGCGCCCTGCGCGCCGAGCGATTTGGCCAGCCCGGCCGGCAGGAAAGAGGTGCCTGCGCCGGCGAGGACCAGCGGCGCGATCGCCTCGCGTTGCGACGTCTCCACCGCGATGCGCGGCTCCACGCCCGCCGCGGCCAGGGCACGGTCGACAAGATCGCGGGTCGACAGTCCGCGCGGTGTCGTCACCAGCGGCATGTCCCGCAGTTTCGCCACCGGCAGCCGGCCCGGTGCCGGCAAGCGGGTACGTGGGGGGCACACCGCGACGATCTCTTGTCGTTCGAGCGGGACTGACACCAGCTCCTCGCGCCGGGGTGGGAGTTCGGTCAGGCCGAGTTCGCAGCGCCCGTCGAGCACCATGGGGCCAATCGCCCCGACGTCATCGGGTGCGGCGATGCGCACCACGATGCCCGGGTGTGCCTTGCGGTACCGTCCGACGAGCCGACCGAGCGGATCCGCGGCGAGCGTCGACAACGAGACGACGTCGAGCGTGCCCGAGCGCACACCCCGAACGCCTGCGACGGACTCGATGATCGCTTCGCGGTCTCGGCTGAGCTGGCGGGCCGGGCCGACGAAGGCATGCCCGGCATCGGTCAGCTCCACGGAACGCCCGAGGCGATGGAACAGACGTACGTCGAGTTCGGCTTCCAGTCTTCGGATCCCGTCCGACAGTGACGGCTGAGAGACGTGCATCGACTCGGCGGCCTTCGTGAAGCTGCCGCGGTCGACCACGGCGAGGACGTAGTCGACCTGACGCAGGTCCATCGCGAAATCCTCCAGCAGATCTCCGTCTCGCTGTCATAGATGATATCTATGATACTGGAAGGTAGAACAGGCTTGTTCTATGCATCGGTCGGGCGTTGTATCGGGGTGTGAGCCCACAAGTTCTCGTCGGCGTGCTTCTCATCGGTGTCGGAGTCGGGTTCTTGTCGGGGGCGTTCGGCAAGGGTGGGTCGGCGATCGCTACGCCCCTGCTCCACCTTCTCGGCATTCCCGCGATCGTGGCGATCGCTTCGCCGCTCCCCGCCACGATTCCGTCGACGTGGCTTGCGAGCCGTGTGTACGCGCGGACCGGTGACGTTGATCGGCGAGTCGTTCGCGTCGGCTTGCCGATCGGCGTTCCGGCGACGGTCGTCGGAGCGCTGCTGACTCGATGGATTCCCGGCGGCCCGCTCGTGACCGTCACCGATGTCGTCATCCTGCTGTTCGGACTGCGCATCTTGTTGATGCGGCACCACTCGTCGATGGGCGAACCCATCGAGCACACGACGGCGAGACGTGTCTTGGTCGTTGTCGGCGTTGTCGGCTTCGTCTCGGGCCTGCTCGGAAACAGTGGCGGCTTCCTGCTCGCGCCGCTTTTCATGAGCGTGCTCGGGATGCCCGTTCACCGCGCGCTTGGAACGTCGCTGGTGCTTGCAACCTGTCTTGCGATTCCAGGCACGATCGTGCATGCCTGGCTCGGACACATCGACTGGTCGTTGACGCTCGCTTTCGGTGTTGCCTGCGCGCCCGCCGCGGCACTCGGGGCCCAACTCGCCTTGCGGACCAAGGCCCGCTCGCTCACGCTCGCCTACGGGGTGGGCCTCGCGAGCCTCGCCGGCGGACTGCTCGCACTGGCGCACTGACCACGTCGACAGATTTCGCGCTCAATGTGCGGGCCGTGAAGACCGACAACACACGCTCGTGGATGTCCGAACGCTGACAGTGAAAACGGCGAAAAACCCTGGTCGGTGGCGTTTCTGGCGCGCCGTTGGCACCGACGCGGCCCACCACCTAGCCTGAGATCACCGTGCTTACGCCGCTCCGCTTTGTCGATGCGCGCACCGGTCGCCCCCTGGCGGTCCTTTCCGACTCACGCGTCTGCACGAATTGTTGTGTGCGGCGGCGGTCGTCGTGACCCATCGGTTCCGCACTCCAGTCGTCGTGCTCACGGCGACCCTCGTCCTCGGCGCGCTCGGTCCGTTAGGCGCGAGCGGTTCGACGATCGGCGACGCGCAAGCCCAAGCCACGCAGCTCGAACAACAGATCCAGACCAACGGCGACCACATCGCTGCGCTCGGCGAGCAATACAACGGCGCCGTGTTGCAGTACCAGACTTCGCAAGCCGCGGTCGCGAACGCGAAACGTCACCTCGCGGCCGCGCAAGCGCAACAGCAACAGCTGAGCGCCTTGGTCGCCGCCCGAGGCGCCGAGCTCTACCAGAATGCACAAAACCCGACGTCACTGATTCCCGACACGAACATCCAGTCGGTCGAAGAGTTGGGTGTGCGTACCCAGTACGGCGCGGTCGCGACGGGCAACAACGAACAACTCATCTCGAACCTTGTGCGCGCGCAGCAAGATCTGCAGTTCCAGCGCAAACAACTCGACCGGCAGGTCGCGGCCGCAAAGGCGAAGCGCGATCTCATCGCGGCGGCGCAACAGAAGGTCGAGCAGGCCAACTCGCAAGAAACGGAATTGCTGTCACAGGTGAAGGGTCAGATCGCCACCTTGATCGCGCAACAGCAGGCGGTACAAGCCGCCGCGGTCACAGCCGCGCTCGCACAACTCGCCAACCAAGGTAACGGTGCGTCGAGTGTGCCCGCTTCTGACGTCGGCGGCAACGCGATCCCCGGTCTTCCCGCGCCGTCACCGGGAGCGGCTGCGGCAATCGCGTACGCCGAGGCACAACTCGGCAAGCCGTACCAGTACGCGGCGGCCGGTCCCAACACCTTCGACTGCTCCGGCCTCACGATGATGGCATGGGCCGCCGCGGGCGTGTCGATGCCTCACTACTCGGGTGCGCAGTACGCGATGTTCCCGCACGTTCCGTTGAATGAGCTCGAACCCGGCGACCTGCTGTTCTGGGGCCCCGGCGGAAGCGAACACGTCGCGATGTACATCGGTGGCGGACTCCAGATCGCGGCAACCCATACTGGCGACTACGTGCGCATTCAGCCGATCGGCTTCGATCCTGTCGGCGCCGCTCGCCCCTGATCGCGGCGCCCGTACCCGCGCGCCGAGCGCGACCCGCGCCATGCTGTAACCGTGGACACTTCGCCGAAGGCCAGCCGACCACACATGCCCGGCTACGGACTGCTCGGACCGGCCGAGGGACGCGGACTCCTGCCGTGGGAATGGGTCCACGATCGCCTGGTCGCGTCGCACGACTTCTGGTTGGCCACAGTTCGGGCCGATGCCCGACCCCATCTCATGCCGGTATGGGCCGTGTGGGACGGTGACTCACTGTGGTTTAGCAGCGCCAACGCGTCGCGTAAGGCCAACAACCTGCGAGCCGATCCTCGATGTTCGGTCGCGACCGACAACGCGTACGAACCGGTCGTGCTAGAAGGTCACGCACGCGTTGTCACCGACCGGCCACAGCTCAGCCGCGCGCTCGAGCTCGAGAATCGCAAATACGGCACCGACTACGGAGTCGAGATGCTCGATCCTGAACACAACACGTGGTTCGCACTCCGACCGATTTGGGCGTTCTCGCTCGACGAAGCTGACTTCACCGGCACTCCGACCCGCTGGTCGTTCGCCCGGCAGACCACGCAATGACCGGCGAGATCGACGAGCCCACGACGTCGGCACTCGTCGCAGCATCGACCGAGCTGCTCGAAGGTCTGAACTCGGCGGAGTCGCCACTGAGTATCGTCAGTCGGTCGTTGGCGAGCCTCGCAGCCACGCTCGGCGTCCGACAGGTCATGGTCGCGATCGACGACGTCGAATACGGCCGGCAGGTGTTCTGCTCGGGACGCACACCGTTAGGCGACGGCGGCGACCTGTTATGCGGTCCGGCCCGGGTGCACACCGACCCACCTCGTGCAATCGATGACGCGCTCGGCCGACTGATCGTCGCGGCCGTGACCACCACCTTCGAACGCGCCCGAACCGGCCAACAGCCACTGGCCCGACCAGACGATCTGATCATGGGGCTCGGAGCCGCAACCCAACGCAGCGCCCGCTACGGATGGGGATTCACGCTGGTGCTCGTACGGATGGACGATGCCGACGTCCGGAACCGCACTCGGGTCGAAGCCCACCTGCGCGCCGGCGACTCGCTCCTCGAACTCGGCCCGCGTGATCTCGCCATCCTCATGCCGGCCGCCCCCGGCGACGAAGTTCCGACAATTCTTGCCCGAGTCGGCCGGAGCGGCACGGTTTCAACCTTTTGCTACGGCTTGGCCGCTTGCCCGGGTGACGCCAGCGAGCCGGGCGCGCTCTTGGCTCTCGCCGCAGCACGTCTGCGCGACGCCGAGTCGACACGCGTCAGCCCCGAGGTCCACGCGCTGGAGCCGCCAAAGGTTTAGGGTCGACATCGGTGTACAGCGTGCGGATGCGCCGCCTCTCCGACCGTGCCCGTCTCGAAGGCATGCTCGCGCTTCGTAAGGCCCTCGACGGCGTACGCCGCAGCCCGAGCGCGACACCGGCTGTCGATGAGGAGGCGCTCCGGGCATCTGCATCCGACCGCCGTGACGACGAGTCGACGTGGTGGCGGCGCGCGGAACTGTCGCGCGACGCAGACCCGATGATCAACAAGCTGATCGTCGGCGAAGAACGCTTCTCCGCGCCGCTCGCCGATCATGATCTCGAGGTGGCGAAGGCGCTGGATCGCATCGCGGATTCCATCGAACGCGTCGCGGCCCAACTCGACTCCTACCATCACGAACGCGCCGAACACCTCGACGCCATCGAATTTCTGTTGCGCGAGATGGTCATCAGCACGGTCCCGGCGTCCGCGCCCCGCTCCGTCGTACTCGGCGGCGTCGTCGACCCGGACGAGCTCGACGAGCTCGACGACGACGAGGAAATCACGATCCTTCCCGACCGATACCCGCTCGAGGTCGATGTCGCGGTCGAGGTCCGTTCTCGATTCCACGACCGATGGATCTCCGGGTTCAGCATTGCCGAAGCCGTCGAGACACCCGGCCGGTGCCGTTATCGATTGACCCGCCGCTCCGACGGGATCCCCTTGCCGATCCTGTTCGAGGCTTGCGATGTCCGCGCCGCGTCGACCTTCGACCGCAAGCACGTGCCGTCGTCGCGGTCCTCGGTGAACGAGCCGCGTTAGCCCGTCGAGTCCTGATGGACGAGACGACGATGCGCAGCCGATTGGCGGAGGCACGCGTGGCACGCCTGGGAACCGTCGGCGTCGACCGACGTCCGCACCTCGTGCCGTGTTGTTTCGCTCTTGACCGTGACATCGCCTACTCGGCGGTCGACGGGAAACCGAAGTCGACCCGTGCGCTGCAACGCCTCACGAATATCCGCACCAACCCGCCGGCCACACTGCTGGTCGACCACTACGACGAGAACTGGGAGTCGCTGTGGTGGGTGCGGATCGACGCGACCGGTCGCGTCCTCGACGGTGGCGCCGAGTTCGACAACGCGTTGGACCTGCTCCGCCTCAAGTACGAGCAGTATCAACGCGCCACGCCCGCAGGTCCGGTCATCGCGCTTGACATCGTGAGCTGGCGGAGCTGGCCGTGATCATGAACGGATGTCCTTGTGACGGACCATACGATCGCGGCGGCTCCGAACACGAAGAAGTACACGAGCTGCACGATGACGCCGGTCACCATGTCGCTCGAGTAATGGTTTTGGGTGAACATCGTTTGCCACGCATCGAGGTAGTGCGTGGGAAAGCCGTATCGAAGCTCACCGAGCTGCGGTATCCCGTCGAGGATCTCCGACGCGATATACACGCCGATCGTCGCGCCGACGGCCCCGGCGGCCGAGTCGGTCAGCGTCGAGAACAGTGTGCCGATCGCAAGTAACGCCGTCAGTCCGAACGCGACGTAGGCCGTCGAAAGCGCAACGCGCACAACCAAAGCGGTCTCGCTGAGCCGGAAACCGCCGAACACGCCGCCGACAAACGTCGGGACCGTCACGGCGTGCGATCCGAACAACACGACCCCACCGATCAAGCCGGCGAGCGCGACGAGGATCGTGCACGTCCAGATGAGCACACCGGCGACGAACGCCTTCGCTATCAGCAACCGACCGCGCGGAACCGGGCGCATCAGCAGGTAACGCAAGTTGCCCCACGCGGCGTCGCCGGCTACCGAGTCTCCTGCGAAGGTGCCGGCCACGACGACGAGCAGGAAACCGCTTGTCACCGTCAGCACCGCGGCCGGTACGAGCAGGCCGCTCTGTTGTGCGAGCCGGAACAAGCCCTCACCTTCGTTTCGCCGGCGGCGGTTGCCGCGCGCGTGGATCGCGGCGACGATCAAGAGCGGGAGCGCGACCAGCCCGAGCCAGATCACGTAGGTGCGAGTCCGTCGGACCGCCTTCGTCAGCTCAGTTCGGACCAGCGCGATCACGAGGTGTCTCCGGTCCCGGGTTGATCACCGCTGTCGAGCAGCTCCAAGAATGCGTCTTCGAGACGTTGAGTGGGCATGATCGTCTCGAGCCGGAGTCCCGACGCGGTGATCGCGGCCGCGAGGTCGGAGCGCTGACCTCGGCGGAGGTCGACGACCAGTCCCTCGCCCTGCGCGTGGACGGCGCCGACGCCGGGCATGCTGACGAGCAGGTCATGCGCGCGAGCCCGGTCGTCGACCTCGATGTACACCGACCCGCCCGATCCGATCAGCTCGCTCACGGTGCCGCTGGCAACCAGACGCCCGTGGTTCATCACCAATACCTGGCTGCAGGTTTGTTCGACCTCACTCAAGTGATGACTTGACAGCAGAACTGTCGCGCCGTGTGCAGTCAATCGGGTGATCAGCTCACGGATCTCGCGGATCTCTCCGGGGTCCAACCCATTGGTTGGCTCGTCGATCACGAGCAGCTCTGGACGCCCGAGCAACAGACGCGCGAAACCGAGACGTTGCTTCATACCTTGCGAATAGGTGCGGACCTTGCGGTGGATGGCGTCACCGAGATCCGCGACATGCAACGCCCCGTCGAGATCCGCGGTCGCGAGCCGAGTGCCCGCCGCCTCCCACCACAGCCGCAGGTTCGCCATTCCCGACAGGTGCGGGACCAAGCCCGCCTGCTCGACCATCGCGCCGACGCGAGCCAGTTCGTGACAGCTCGGCGTGACCGGACGTCCGAACAGCTGCACCGAACCGCGCGTCGGACGTTCGAGACCCATCAAGATGCGCAGCGTTGTGCTCTTCCCGGCGCCGTTGGGACCGAGCAGACCGCACACCTCGCCACGCTCGACTGAGAAAGAGAAGTTCTCGACGGCGCGCACCGTCCCGAAAAGCTTGGACAGACCCACGGCTGCGATGACGGTGTCGGGCATCGGGACGAACGTTTACACCACGGGAGGCTGTGTGTCCGGGTCGCGCTCGGTGCGTCGCCGCCGCGGTCGGGATCGTGTTCGGCGCCGACACCGCCCGAAGCCGCACACTCCTCGGCGACCCGTCCAGCGTCGCGGCCGTCGTCCGGCCCGGCCACGGCTGCGATGCTCGTCTCGCGTCACGGCGATGCGAGCGCGAGACCGAGCCCCGCAACCAGGTCGGGTACGACAACGCTGAGTGCCAAGGTGAGGGCCGCGGCACGATGTTCGCGTTCTTCGGTCAAGCGGACGACTTCGTACCCGAACGTGGAAACTCGTGTACGCGCCGCAGAATCCACTATCGAGTACTCCACGGTGCAGTGCAGTTCAGTTCGATCGTCGGCTCCGCGGCCGCGCGGTCGGGTGGCTCTCACTCGTCATCGTGCAACGTCGGCCCCGGGATGCTCAGAATTGCGCGCACGCACGGGCCGCGGCTTCGGCGGCGTTCTTCGCGGCGAGCATCGAGCCTTTCCCGACCTTCAGCATGTACGGGATGCGGGCCGGATGGCGACCGAAGTAACGAGCGATCGCCGCGCTGTTTGGAGAGCCGTCGGAGTTCGCGAGTTTGACCATCTCCTTGTCGCCGTCCTCGGCGCGGTCGCTGATCGCCCGCACCGCCGACCACGCGACCGCGTGCGCCGCGCATACCGCGGCGACCGATCCGGTCTCCATGTCCAGCGCGATCACGCCTTCGGAAATCAGCTGACGAAGCCGGCCGGGATCGACGACGAAGTCGTCGGACGTGACGATCGAGCCCCGCGGGGCTGGACCTTCGATCGGCGCCGGCCGATATTCGCTGCCGCTCGGACCGTCGACGACGACTTCAGGAATTACCAGGTCGCCGATATCGACGCTCGGCCCCACACCACCGGCGATCCCGACGACCATCACCCGATCGAAGTCTCCGAGACCGAGCAGACGCTCGGTCGCGCTCGTCGCGAGCGCGGTACCGATTCCGGTCATCATCGCGACCACGTCGGCGTTGCCAACGGTTCCGGTGTGGACCGCGACACCGCCGATCTGCGCCGGCGTCAGCCCGAGCGACCGCACGACCGGTCGCATCTCCGACTTCATCGGCGCAAGGACACCGATCCGAACGCGGTCTGTTCCGGGCACCGTCTCAGCTTGCCCGAAACTCTGGGCGCGCGCCTGTCGGCGCGAAGGTTGACCGTAGAGTCGCCCGATGACCGCGAGGCGAACGCTGGACCTGGGTCCGGTCTCGGTTCCGCTCGCCGACGTTGTCGGAGCCGTTCTCGGTGTCGCGTTCGTTGTGACTGCCGGCGTGCGACTGCAGGCCGGGTCGGTCGAAGACGTCGCGCTGGTCGCGGTCGCGCTCGTCGCGGGCGCGGCGATCGCGCGGTTCGCGTGCGGCAGCGGCTCATTGCGCGTCGTCGGGGCGCTGACCGCGTTGATCGCGGCGTGGCTGCTCCCCCAGCGAACCGATGTGCCCTGCGGGGCGATCCTCGCGGCGTTCTTCGGGGCGGGCGTGGCCTTGATGGTCGGCCCGCGTTTGGTCGAGACCGGATCTTCGCCGCGCCGAGCGCGGAACCGAACCGTGGGGACCGTGCTGGTCTTCGCGGTTGTCGTCTTCGGGGCCTACGTCGGTGCGGAGACCCCTTCCTCACACTGGTTCGGCGGTGGCATCACCCGCGGACCGACCGGAAATCGCGACGTCGCGCTGACCTTCGACGACGGACCCAATCTCACCACGACGTTGCCGATCATGCGGATCCTGGATGCCGCGGGACTGAAGGCGACATTCTTCGAAGTCGGTCACGCGATCGACAAGGTTCCGTGGATCACCCAGGACCTGTACCGCGACGGACAGGGCCTCGGGAACCACTCATACCATCACGACCAGTGGCGGTGGCTCGATCCTCGCTACCCCGAGCTGGAACGCACGCAGGTGATGTTTCAGAAGTCGATCGGTGTGTGTCCGGCGTTCTACCGGCCGCCGCACGGTGATCGCACACCGTTCGTCGCGCACGTCGTGAACGATCACCACATGCGCATGATCATGTGGGACGATTCGGCCGGCGATTGGGCAGAAAAGAACCCGCAGACGATCGCGCGCCGCATTCTGGACGGCGTGAAGCCAGGTTCGATCATCGTGTTGCACGACGGCCTGAACGGCAATCCGCTCGCGAATCGGACCGTGCTCATCAAAGCCCTCCCGCTCATACTCGCCGGCCTGCGCGCCAAGGATCTTCACCCAGTGCGGCTCGACAAGCTGATCGGCGGGCCCGCCTTTATTCCGTGTTGAGCACTGTTCGCTCCGGCGAGGCCTGAGCCGCTCCCCCGTCGTGGCGGTCGGTTACTGGCGGGTTCTAACCGATGTACAGGTGCTTGAGCTCTTGGTACTCGCGGAAGCCGTGCCTGCCCATCTCGCGGCCGACGCCGCTTTGCTTGTAACCACCGAACGGGGCGTAGCCGCTCGGAGCGGCAGCATTCACCCATACCGTGCCCGAACGGATCCGCTGCGCGACTTTCGTGGCGTTGGTGGTGTCGCCGAACACCATCCCGGCGAGACCGTAAATCGAGTCGTTCGCGATGCGTACAGCATCGTCGACGTCGTCGTAGCCGATCACCGATGCGACCGGACCGAAGATCTCGTCTTGGGCCGCGGGATTCGAATTGTCGGGCAGGTCGAGAAGCGTTGGTTCGAAAAAGTGGCCGTGGGTGAGATGATCGGGTCGCCGGCCGCCGGTCACGACCTTGGCGCCGTGCTCGACCGCGGCCGCGACGTAGCGCTCCGACTTCGCCACCTGAGCCTCAGTGATCAACGGACCCATGATCACGCTGTGGTCGCTCGGATCACCGATCGGGAGTTGCCGCGCGAATTCTGCCGCGCGCTCCATAATCTCGGCCTTGCGGTCGTGGGGCACGAGAATGCGTGTCGTGAGGGCGCATCCCTGACCTTGATGGGCCATGAACACCCCAAGACACATGTGCCAGGCGTTCTCCGCCGCTTCGGGCAGGTAGATCGCGGCGGACTTTCCGCCGAGTTCGAGATGCACCTTCTTCACGGTTGACGCTGCCTGCGCCATGATCTCACGCCCAACTTGTGTCGAACCCGTGAACGTGACCATGTCGACTGCCGGATGGGTCGTGATGAGACGGCCGCCCTCGATTGCCTGGTCGATCACAACGTTGAGCACTCCCGGAGGCAGACCTGCGGCGTCGGCCGCCTCCCCGAACAACATTGCCGACAGCGGCGTCAGCGGACTGGGTCGCAGCACGACCGAACATCCAGCCATCAACGGCGGCAGCGTCTTCCAGACGTTCAGATAGAACGGAAAGTTGTACGCCGAGATCGCGCTGACGACACCGACCGGCTCGTACACGTTCATGCTCACAGCAACGCGGCCGGACGGTGTGTGCCCGGTCGGCGGGATCGGGTTGTACTCCTGCTGGGCGAGTTCGAGGTAGAGGTCGGGAATCGTTCGCGCGTGGTCGAGCGCGGCACCGACCTGAATCGTCGTCGCGTTCTCGTACGGCGCGCCGGCTTCGGCGATCACCGTATCGACGAGCACATCACGTCGGTCGGCGAGGTAGTCCGCCATACGTCGCACCACCGCGGCTCGTTCGCGGGCCGGCGTCTCACTCCAAACGCCGGAATCGAAGCTCCGTCGGGCGGCACCGATCGCGTGTTCGATCTGCTGTGTCGACGCGGTCTCGACCTCGGCGATTGTCGCCTCCGTCGCCGGGTTCTCGACCGCGAGCGTCGGACCGTCGCCGGCGACGTAGTTCCCGTCGATGAACGGCTGACGCGGCTCGACGATTGCGACCATGGTCCCCCGGAACGTCTGCTCTGCGCGTTCGGTCTGATCGCCACCGTATCCGACCGTGGCGGCCTCCCCCGGCGGCGTGCGGACCGGTGAGAAGCTCGTGCCGGTCGGATCGACAGACGCGACGAAGTCCACGGAATCGCGTCTGCCGTCGTCGCCGATGCGTGACTCGACACGCCGCGCCGACCTCGATGGCGTTGCTGGCTCTCGGCCAGCTCGCGTGTTCTGGGCGAACGGACGCTGACATTCGTCGGGTTGTTCGGTAGCGTCTCGCGCGGCGAGCCCACCAGGAACTGGCGACGCCGCCAGCATCGACTGCGAGACGGCGCTGCGCTCAGCCGCCGGTGGCTGAGAA
Source organism: Acidimicrobiia bacterium (assembly GCA_052148155.1). Classification (GTDB taxonomy): domain Bacteria; phylum Actinomycetota; class Acidimicrobiia; order IMCC26256; family PALSA-610; genus JBBQER01. The sequence continues at coordinate 31,006 of JBKQIY010000198.1, forward strand.
GTGCTGGTAGTCAGGATCGGACCAGCGGCCGCCCCACGGCCAGCCGACCGCCGCGAAGGCCTCCACGAGCGCACCACCGGGGTAGGCCATGCCTGGCCGATGGTCGGAACGGTCGAGGAACGCCGAGCCCGCCGACGGCTGCACGACGCCGCCCTCGACGTAGGGGTTCTCGACGGTGTTGACGTCGATGGCTTCGCCGTAGGCGTGTACCGACCAGCGCGGCGGCCCGGGCGCGACCGCGTCGCGACAATTGAACGCGGACGTGTTGTCGGCAGCCATCGAGACGGGATCGCTTCCGCCGAAGGCGTCAACCGGTTCCATCCGCCGGATCGGGAAACGTTGTGCGTACAGACTTCTGAACACCGTGAGCACCGAGCCGACGACGGCCGCGTTCACGATCATCGTGCCCGTGTGCGGTTGGTCATCGAAGCCCCAATACGACATGTGCAGCTCGCGCAACTGCGCCGGACCGACCGGGCATCCTGCGTGATACGACGACGCGACGTCCGCGCTGGTAACCGTCGACACTCGGCTCACGAACGGCGGGACTCCAGGAGAAACCGGAACCGACGCCCGACCCGCGGTCGTCGGCTGTTGGTCGGGTCGCGCGCTGGCCGGCGTCACGACCGCGGTCGACGAAACCGGTGACCGTGAGGTGGACGGTGAGGTGCTGGGAGCGGCGACCGTCGGCGCGGGCTGCGCCGTACGGGCCGGGGAAGACGCCCCGCACGCCCCGCACAGCGCCATCAACACCGCGAGGCCAACGCACCGCACCAGCCGTCGTCGCACGCGTTCGTAGGATAGGCGCCATGCGATCTCGCGGCGTGGCCGCGCTCACCGTTGTTGGTCTGTCGGTGTTCGCGATCGGGTGCGGAGGCAGCTCGCAGCACGTGCAGGCCGGGCCGAACGCGACGACGCAACCCGGCACCCGTCGGCCCAGCCGCAGCGCCGCGGCGTCGTCGAGCACTGCGGTCGCACCTACGACCGCCGCGGCGACGACAACGACGACGACGACGGGAGCCAAGGTTCCGACGACGACATCGAACACGCGTCCGACGCCGCCCGCCGCGAGCCCGACGACCGCGCCGGCGCCCGCGCCGTTGCTCGTCACCCAACTTGCAGACATCGGATCGGCACAGCAGGTGATCGCGGTCGCGGCAAGCGGATACGGCGCGAACACCGCGACCCTCACCGCGTACCAACGCGACGCGAGCGGATGGACCCAAATGTTCGGTCCATGGGCTGCGTTCATCGGACGGAACGGTGTCGCGCCGATCGGCGCAAAACGCGAAGGCGACGGACGCACACCGAGCGGCGTGTTTGGGTTCGACTTCATGTTCGGTGTCGACGCCGATCCGGGCGTGCGTTACCCGTATCGGCACATCGGCGGTACGAACATCGTGTGGGACGACGACCCGACCAGCGCGAACTACAACGAATGGATCGACACCAACATCGCCGCAGCCGGCGTTGACCCTGAACCGATGGACGACGTTCCCTCATATCTGTACGGCGCGGTGATCGCGTACAACGACGCGCGTACACCCGGGCTCGGCAGCGCGATTTTTTTGCACGTCTCCCACGGGAGCGCGACCGCCGGCTGCGTGGCACTGCCCATCGACGAATTGCTCGACGTGCTGCGCTGGCTCGACCCGGCCCAATCGCCGCGCATCGCCATCGGGACGTTGGCGTCGCTCACGTAACGCGTCCGCTCCCGGCCACGTTTACAGGTTCTTGATGCCGGGCCCGCCGATCCTGATAACTCGTTGACGCCGCGACTGGCTCAATGGTTGGGGGCGCGGTTGTTGGCGCGCGCTCCGATATCGAAACCGGTCGAAACGGAGCATAACGGTGCTGACCGAAGAGCCCAGGACAGGGTCGGAACCGGGCGCTGCGCCCGGCACCCCTCACCCCCTCCCCACGCCGGTCCACCCTGGCGTCGAGCTCCCGCCGGACAGCCTTCGGTACCGGATCAAGAACAAGCTGCTCGGGCCGCCGTTGCACACCGAACAACTCGAGCACGAACGGCTCGGCAAGCCGACCGCGCTCGCAGTGTTCGCGTCCGACAACCTTTCGTCGTCGGCGTACGCGACCGAGGAGATGCTGCGAGTCTTGATCCCCGCGGTCGGGCTCGGCGCGTTCGCGCTCGTCGTCCCGATCACGACCGCGCTCCTCGTCGTCCTCTTCTTCCTGATCCTGTCCTACCGCCAGACGATCAAGGCCTACCCGACGGCCGGCGGCGCGTACATGGTGACGCGCGACAACTTCGGCCTCCTCCCCGCGCAGGTCGCGGGCGTGGCGCTCCTCACCGACTATGTGCTGACGGTGTCGGTATCGGTGGCGGCAGGCACTGCTGCGCTCGCGTCCGCGTTCAGCGTCTTCACTCCGTGGATCTTGCCGATCTCAATCTTGTTCGTTGTCGTCATCGCGTACGGCAACCTGCGCGGCGTGCGCGAGTCCGGGAAGCTCTTCGCGGTTCCGACCTATTTCTTCATTCTGAATATGGCGGTGCTGATCGCCGTCGGCGTGTTCAAGGCCTTCCACGGAGGACTCGGCGTCGCGAACTACAACCATGTACACGGGCTGCTTCCGTACGGCAAGAAGGGCGACGGACTCCTCGTCGGCGCGTCGCTCGCGATCGTGCTCCACGCGTTCGCGTCAGGCGGCGCGGCGGTCACGGGTGTCGAGGCGATCTCCAACGGGGTGCCGGCCTTCAAGAAACCCGAGTGGAAGAATGCCCGCAACACGCTCGTGATCATGGGTTCGCTGCTCGGCGTGATGTTCCTCGGGCTGTCGATTATGGACAGCCACATGCACGTCCAGCCGTTCACAAACGGTACGCCGACAGTCATTTCGCAGATCGGCAGGCTCGCGTACGGCGGCAGTGCGATCGGGAACGTCCTCTATTACTGCTTGCAAGCCGGAACGATGCTGATCTTGGTGTTAGCCGCGAATACGAGCTTCGCCGACTTTCCCCGGCTGGCATCGTTCCACGCCGGCGACAACTTCATGCCCCGCCAACTGACCAAGCGCGGACATCGGCTCGTATTTTCGAACGGCATCATTTTCCTCGCCGTATTCGGCATCTTGTTGCTCCTCGTGACGGACGCGCAGGTCGACCGTCTCATCCCGCTGTACGCGATCGGCGTGTTCACTTCATTCACGTTGTCGCAGGCGGGCATGGCGAAACACCACATACGCGAAAAGGAAGAAGGCTGGCGCGCGGGACTGTTCATCAACGGGACGGGCGCGGTCCTTTCTCTCGTCGTTGACATCGTGATCGCGATCTTCAAGTTCAAGCCGAAGAACTCGTGGATCGGTGCCTGGATCGTCATGCTGTTCGTTCCGATCATGGTGGTCTTCTTGGTGCGTCTGGCCCGCCAGTACAAGCGGGAAGACGAGGCACTCGCGCACGAGGTGCCGAAGGCCGTCGCGGCTCCGGTACGTCGACGCCTCGTCGTGATGGTGTTCGTCGATCGCCTCGATCTCGCGGTCGCACGGGCGATGCAGTTCGGCAGAACCCTCCGGCCCGACGAGCTCCGTGCGGTCCACTTCGTGATCGATCAGCACCACGCCGACGTGCTCGCCGAACAGTGGCGCGATCACGGCCTCGCCAACATGAGTCTTGAGCTCGTCGACTGTCCCGACCGGCGTCTCACGCGTGCGGCTGTGGTGGCCGTCGCTCACGAACTGACCGCGGGCGACTCCGAAGTGTGCGTGCTGTTGCCGGAGCGTAAGTACGACGGTGGTTGGCAGCGCATCCTGCACGATCAGACCGCAGCCGCGATGGCCCGCGAGATCGCGCGGTTGCCGCACGCCAACGTGACCACCGTGCCATTCCATTTCGACGAACCTGCGACCGTCGACCAGACCGCAGCGAACCGTGACCTGGCCCACGCGCCCGCCGGCAACGGGAACGGGAACGGGAACGGGAACGGGAAAGCACCACGTTCGACGATCGTGTTGGGTGGTGGCCCTCACGCCGATGCCCGAGACGACGGAACGACCCCGATCGGATCGGTGCGCTGGCGCCAGCAGGTCCGCGTCCACGGGCGGGTGCAGGCCGTGCGGATCGAACCTCTCGCGGGGAGCCCCAGTCTTGAGTGCACGCTCGTCGACGACACCGGCGGAGTGTCGGTCGTGTTCTTCGGTCGGCGTCACATCGAAGGGGTCGAGATCGGTTCGACGTTGACTGCGACGGGAATGGCGATCGAACACAAAGGCCGTCTCGCCATCGTGAATCCGGTCTACGAGTTGACGTAGACGCGCCCCGACGCGAGCAGGCCGACAAGACGTGCGGTGCTCACCAGAACCGTCGATCGGTCGCGCTCGCGAACCGCGTCGCGTCGCCCGCGCGTGAGATCGGCACCACCGACCACCACACAAGCAGCGGACCACGAGCGCGCGACGCGAAACGCGCGGCGAGGACGCGCCGGCAACCAAGAAGGTGAGTGCTCGGGTCGCCGGAAGGCGGCGGGCGGTCCGACCAGCCGACGACCCGAGCCAACCACACCGGCGCAGGGCGCCGCGGGCCGGTGTGGCAGAGGTAGCGCACAGTCTTGCCGGAATCGTGGCGCTGTCAAGCTGGACTGCTGAGGTGCCTCATCGGTGCGATGACCGCGCTCGTTCCGGCGGGAGCAACACGTTCGGATTGAGCACATCGTGCGGGTCGAGCGCCGCCTTGATCGCTCGGTACGCGTTGATCTCCGCGGGTGTGCGTACCAGAGACAGCCACGCTCGCTTGGCGCTGCCGATGCCATGTTCGGCGCTGATCGAGCCGCGTCGACGCGCCACCAGCCGCAGGACTGCATCGGTGACCCGATTATCATCAGGAGCAACACCGGTCACGTTCACGTGAATGTTTCCGTCGGCCGCATGTCCGAACAGCCAGGTCAGTGCGTGTGGAGCGACGACAGCGACCAGCTCGCGCACTTCGCTGACGAATCGGGCCAGCTCGTCGGCCGGAAGCGTGACGTCGAACTTGTGCGGCGCGCCGAGCAGGTTGATCGCCTCGGTGTGACCCTCGCGGTACCGCCACAAATCGCGCACGGCGCGGTCGTCGGTCGCGACCGCGACGTCGGCGGTGTCGCGGCACGTGTCGATCGCAGCCGCAAGCTCGAGCGTCGGATCCGTCCGCGCCGCCGCCTCTACCAGCACGAACGCGACATGGCGGGCCGAGAATGGACGGGCAACACCGAGACGGTCGCAGACGAGGTCGAGGCCGTCTTGGAAAAACAGCTCGACAGCTCGGAGAGCATCGATCGCGCGGCGGAGCTCGCCGACTGCGTCCAGCGCGGCGTCGACCTCGTCGAACGCGAGCAGGGCGACGACGACATGGGTCGGACGGGGAACCAGTCGGAGCCGAGCCGCGGTGATCACCGCGAGGGTGCCCTCGCTCCCGCATAACAGCCCAGACAGGTCGTAGCCGGTGTTGTCCTTCTCGAGCCCGTCGAGGCGGCGCACGACACTGCCGTCGGCGAACACGGCCTCGACGCCGAGGACCTGACGTCGGGTGGCCCCGTAGCGGAGCACGCGCACTCCGCCGGCGTTGGTGGCGACGGTGCCGCCGACGGTGGCGCTGTCGCGGGCGCCGAGATCGACGCCGTAGTCCCAGCCGGCGCCGTGCGCGTGGTCGTGGACCCGGGCGAGGGTGACGCCCGCTTGTGCGGTGATCTGGCCGGCACGGACGTCGACCGGGCTCAGCTCGTCAAGCCGGCGCAGGTCGAGGAGGACTTCGTCGTGCAGCGGCACGGATCCGCCGACGAGGCCGGTATTGCCGCCCTGAGGGACGACCGCCACGCCCGCGCCGCTGCACAGACGAAGCACAGCCGCGACCTGGTCGACGGTGCCCGGACGAACGACCGCGGGTGTCGTCCCGATGAAGCGGCCGGTCCAGTCTCGGACCTGACCGGCCACGACTTCGGGATCGGTGAGCACGTAGGCGTCGCCGACGGCGAGGCGCAGCTCCCCGATGAACGACTTCGCGGTGGCCACCCACCGAGCGTACGGCGGTGCCAAGATCAGGATCGTGTCCAGCCTTCCGGCAACGTTGCGCGGCCAGCTTCTCGTCGCGACACCGCCGCTCGCGGACCCGAACTTCGATGGGAGCGTGGTCCTGGTCCTCGAGCACGGCGAGGACGGCGCGCTCGGCATCATCGTCAACCGACCGACCGACGCCACGCTCGCGTCGGTTCTGCCGGAGTGGCGCATGCATGCCTCAGCGCCCGCCGTGGTGTTCAGCGGAGGTCCAGTCGCGCCTGAAGCCGTGATTGCGCTCGCACGCGGCGGCCACGACACAGCGCCCGGGTGGATATCGGTGCTCGGCGAGGTCGGCACCATCGACATCGGACGCGATCCCGCCGACTTCGAGTTCCCGATCGAAGATCTGCGTGTCTTCGTCGGGTATTCAGGCTGGGCGCCGGGCCAGCTCGAAGCCGAGCTCGCGGAACAAGCGTGGTTCGTGGTCGCGCTCGACAAGACGGATCCGTTTTCTGGCGGCCCGGAGCACCTTTGGCGCGACGTGCTGCGCCGCCAGCGCGGACGGGTCGCGCTGTTCGCGCACTACCCCACTGACCCCGAAGTCAACTGATCGCGTCCGACGTTCGGTGCGAACTTCGGCGTCAGTGCCGCATGGCACGCTCGAGCGCCGCGGGACCCGCGTCGACGAGCTGACGCAGCGCTCGCTCCACTTCCTGGGCCAGGATGAGGCCGGTCGTCTCACGCGCGATTGGGCGCAGCGCTCCGACTGCGGTGGCGAGCTCCTCGGGCGTCGCGCCGCCCGCGAAACCGGCGCCGGTCCGTTCGACGAACAGTTTGATGGCGTCGTCGACGACCTTGGCCAAGCGGCGTCGTAGGAGATCGCGCAGCTGACCCGAGAGCTCGACGTCGATGCCAGCATCGTGGAGCTGCAACGCAAGATCGAGCAGCGTCGGGCTTGGTACGAGCCACGTTCCACCGTCTTGGGGTTTGAGGTACCCGGCGTCCTGAAGCTCCGCGAACAGTCCGACGCGGCGACCCCCGATGATCGCGGTGAGCTCGTCACGGCCGACAACACGCGGCCGGTCGTCCGACCAGGGTGCGGTGAGGGTCGCGTCGACCCCGAGCCACTCGGCAACGGTGCGCGCGGGACGAGCACGCTTGACGAGGTCGCGGATCGCAACGAGTGTCAGCCCGCGGTCGCGCAGGTCGGCGATGAGCTCGAGCCGCTCGAGATGCTCGGCCCGATAGACCGCGTCGCGTCCCCGCTTTGCCGGCTTGGGGAGCAGCCCCTCCGACTGATACCACCGGATCGTCCGCGCCGGCAGACCGCTGCGCTCCGAGAGCGCGGCCAGCGTGTACGTCGGTGCTGCAAGCTCCGACTGCAGGGGAGGCGGTTCGTGGGCGTCGTTCGTCGCCACCCGAGAAGTCAACCACACGTCCCGTAACGTTTGCAGTTACAACTGACAGAATATCTTGACAGTTAGAACTGCAAGTGTTTGTATGGCGTCATGAGTCCCACCTCGTCGCCCTCCCGTCCGTTGGCCTGCATGCCTCGCACCGCGGCCCGATCCCTCCAACTCGTGGCCGCTTCCGAGCGCACGACCCTCGATCCGTTCCGTGAGATCGACTGGTCGGTGCCGATCGACGACGCGGCGTTTTACCTGCCGCCCGAGTTGTTGCCGCTGTACGGAACCACGATCTGGGATGCGATGACCGAAACCGACCGGATGGCCTACAGCCGCCACGAGACTGCCGCCCTGTGCGGCGCCGGAATCTGGTTCGAGAACGTCCTGATGCAGGTCGTGTTGTGTCACCTGGCCGAACTGCCGGTCACCGACCCTGCCCACCGTTACCTGCTCGTGGAAGTGGCCGACGAGTGCCGGCACTCGATGATGTTCGGTGAGTTCATCCGGCGCGCGGGAACCCCGGCCTACCGCCCGACGCTTGCACCGAATTTCGTCTCCGACGACACGCCGGGAACCCGAGCGGTCTCGTACCTTTTGATCCTCGCGGTCGAGGAGTTACTCGACTTCACCAACCGGGCAACGATGCGCGACCAGCGCGTGCATCCCATCTCGCGTGGCATGGCCCGTCTGCACGTGCTGGAGGAGGCGCGCCATGTCAGCTTCGCGAAGACGTTCCTCGCCGAGATCATGCCGACCCTCGAAGCTTCAGACCGACGCGTGGTCGCCGACGCCGCACCCGTGCTCGTCGGGATCGTCGCGGATCTGAGCGTCGATCCGGACGTGTACGAACACCTCGGAATCGTCGGTGGACTCGAAGCCGCACGTACCAATCCGCACCGTGGGGCAACGGTTGCAGCCGGGCTCGCCAAGCTCACGAGCTTCCTGAGTGAGATCGGCGTCATCGACGAAGAACACCGACCAACATGGAGCGCGCTGGTGGCATGACCCTAGACTTGCCTTCGGTCTCCGAGGGCGGGATATGGAGTATCGCGAGGCGGGCCAACTCGATCCACTAGTTGAGCTGCGATATCGGCCATACCTTGATGGTCTGCGTTGCGTCGCGGTCTACCTCGTCGTCGCTTTCCACGCGGGTCTTGGCAGCTTCTCCGGAGGCTTCATCGGCGTCGATGTGTTTTTTGTCCTGTCCGGATTTCTTGTCACACGAATCCTGCTCGGCGACTTGGTTTCCGCCGGCCGCATCAACTTTCGGCGCTTCTACTCGCGACGATTCCGGCGCATCCTTCCCGCCGCGGCGGTGATGCTCCTCGTCACCGCGGTTGCGTATGTCATCGTCGCGTCACCGCTGCAGGCGTTCATCGCGGTGAGCGACTTCCGAGCCGCCTTCTTGTATTTCGCGAACTGGCACTTTATTCAGCAATCCACCGACTACTTCGCGACGAACGTCAACTCGAGTCCGGTGCTGCATTTCTGGTCACTCGCGGTCGAGGAACAGTTCTATCTGACCTGGCCGCTGCTGCTCAGCGGCCTGTTCGTCGTTGCACGTCTGGCCGGTCGCCGCCGATGGTTGGCGTTACGGATCGTGGTCGTCGCGGCGATCCTGGCGTCGGCGACGGAGGCGCTGACGATCGGTGCGCACCAGCTCGATCGCGCGTACTACGGGACCGACACCCGCGCCTATCAGCTGCTGGCCGGGGCGCTGCTCGCCCTCACGCCACAGCTGTTCGAGCTCGGCAGTCGATACGCGCGGCTCGCGCGTCTCGGCGCGCCAATCGCGCTGGGCGCCATCGTGGTGTTGGGTTCGTCGATCCTGAAGATGTCGGCCATCACGCGAGGTGTTGTCGTGGTGATCGTGACACTCGTGTTGATCACCGCGTTGGAAGGCGCGCATGCCGGTCGCACCAATCGGGCGCTGTCGGCCTCACCAATCACCTACCTGGGCCGCATCTCGTATGCCACTTACTTGTGGCATTGGCCGATCGACGTGCTCGTGTTGCTGCACCATCAGGTGAGCCCACTCACGTTGTTCGGCATCTCCAGTGTCGGCGCGACGCTGCTCGCCGCGATCAGCTTCCGCGTGTTGGAGCATCCGATCCGCGCCTCGACGCTGCTCGATCGATACCGCATGCCGGTGATCGCGGGCTCGCTGACGGTGAGCGTCGTGGCCGCGCTGTTCTTCGTGCCGGCAATACTCGAAGCTCCGAGCGCCACCGCGAACATCGCGCAGGCCTCGCTGGCCGTCCCGAGAATTCCGCCGTCGAGCCGCACGCTGCTCAACTGGCATACCGCGCAGAATGACATTCCAGCGGTACCCAACTGTCTCGGAGAACCGGTCGACGACTGCATCATCGTGCACGGAACCGGTGCCCGGGTCCTGCTGATGGGAGACAGCCTCGCTCGCATGTGGATCCCGGCGTTCGTGACGATCGCCAAACGCGACTCGCTCACCCTCGCCGTCGCGTCGTACCCGGCGTGCCCGTGGCAACAACTCGACCGGCATGGACTCGACCAGTCGCCCAACTGTCCCGCCCAGTCGAGATTCTGGTATGACCGAGTCGTCCCCGAGTTCAACCCGGACATCATCGTCCTCGCCGAGCGCGCCTTCGACGCTCCCGGCAACGTGTTATCGCTCGCGGTCAACGGCCAGACCCTCCGCGCCAGCGCCGGCCCCGCCGAGCGGGAACTCGCGAACGTCTCGAGAATCGACCTCTCCCTCCTTCACCGCCCGGGCCGCAAGATCGTGATCTTGGAGCCCACGCCTTTACCGCCGGCGCTGGACTTCAATCCGCTCGAATGCTTGTCAACCGGGAACACCCGCTGCTATTTCGGCGTCAATCCGGCGCTCACCGGACTTCAGCACGAGTTCGAGGTGCTGGCCAACAACCGCGACGTGCTCACCTTGAACCTCGACCATCTCGTCTGCCCGCGCCTGCCGATCTGCGACCCGGTTGTCAACAACATCATCGTGCGCCGCGATCACACGCACCTCACCGGGACGTACGCCGGTGCGCTGGCCGGACCGATCGAAGCGCGACTCGAAGCGCACGGCATACTGCCGACAAAGACGTGACACGCGCCGACAGTTCGCTCGGCCACGAACAGGATGACCGGATGACGTGGATTGGGGACATCACCGAGCGAACGCCAGCCGCGGCCGGAACCGAGTTGAACACGCTGGTGCTCCGTCCCGCCGGTCTCGTCGGCGGAGCCGGCTGAGTGCGCGTCGATCCCGCCGCGCTCGCGCGCAGTGCGGTGCTCGCGGTCGAAGTCGACGGCGACGAATATGTCGTGTGGCGCGGTCAGGGCGGCGAACTCGGGAGCGCGCCGCGGTCGTGCCCGCACCTGGATCACGACCTCGCCGAAGGCTTCGTAGTCGGCGACGAGCTCGTGTGCCCGGGCCACGGGTGGGCCTTCGACGGTCGGGGCCGGGTGCACAAACGTAACGAGCACGGCCGCGTCGACCCGAAAGGGCGCGTGCCCATGCTGACATTTCGAGAGGACGGCAACGGCATCGACGTCGAGCCCTACAGTCAGGCGCTCATGTCGAGCTCGTATCCGCCCGACCGGCATCTGCTGCGCGACCTGCGACTGACGTTCGAGCACGACGACCACGAACCCGGCCATCGTACGAGCCGGGCTCGAATGCCGGTCGTTCCTGAGCTGTACGCCAGCGACGGGACCGTGCGGGCCGGCGCGCTCGCGACCCTCGTCGACGTCATCGGCGGAGGCCTCGCAGCCACCGTTGCGCATCCGAATTGGATCGCGACCGCCGACCTGACGCTCCACCTCGTGGGCGCGGCGAGAAGCGGATCGGTGGAAGCGCACGCCCGGGTCGCGCATGCGGGACGCACCACGGTCGTCATCGAGGTCGACCTGTACGACCAGACGGGCCGGTCGATCGGGATCGCAACGATGAGTTTCGCGGTGCTGCCTCGCCGCGACGACAATCCCGACATTTCCGTGTCGATGACCGCCGGCCCGTCGACCATGGCCCGGGTCGGGTCGCGCCTGCGCACATCGCTGCTCGACGAGCTCGAGATCCGAATGATCAACGACCGCCACGGCGAGCTCGAAGCTCCCATCGCCGAGTGGAGCCGCAACTCGCTCGGCGCGATGCAAGGCGGCGCGGTCGCGATCATCGTCGACGCCGCCGCCGAAGCCGCGTCGACGGTCGCGGCCGGCGACACCCGTGTCGTGACCGATATCCAGTTGACGTACCTCGCGCTCGCGCGAGTCGGCCCCCTGCGCGCCCGCGCCGAGGTGCTCAACGCGGCGCCAGGCGCGGTGACAACGCGCGTCGAGCTCGTCGACCTCGGAGCGGGCGGACGTCTCACGAGCGTGGCACGCGTCGTCGCAACACCGTCCCTCGGGTCTGGCGGATGAACCGCACGAACCCCGGCGAGGCCGTGCACGGTTTCGGCGGCCCCGACATCGGCCGCGACGTCTCGCGCTACGTGCAGGTACAACTCCACGAGGTTGAGCCTTCGGACGATGGCACACCGCGCCTGGCGGGACACGCGCCGGCGTCGGCGCATCTGCGGCGACCCGGCGGAGGAGTCCGCGCTGGGGCCCTGCTCACGATGTTCGACAACGTCGGCGGCCTCTGCGGTGGACTCGCGGCGCTGCCCGACGGCTGGGTCGTCTCGACGAACCTGTCGGCCCGTGTGGTCCGGCTTGACCACGTCGGGCCGTTCCGAATCGACGCCCGGGTCCTGCGTCGGGGACGGGCCGCCACCGTGACCGCCGTCGAAATCCATGACGAAGGCGCCGGCGACGCGCTGGTCGTCGACGGCGTGCTGACCTCTGCGGTGCTGATTCCTGAGAATGGCCCGCCCCGCTGGACTCGACCGTTGGTGTTGGGTCCAGGCGAACCTCTCCCCGAGCCGGTGCCGACGGTCGCCCACTGGCTCGGCGCGCAGACGATCGACGAGATGACCGTCGAGATGCAGCTGACGGATTCCTTACGCAACCCGTGGGGCATCCTCCACGGCGGGGCAGTCGCGTCGCTGATCGACCTGACCGCGGAGCACATGACGGGCGGAGTCACCACTGATGTCGTGTTGCATTTCCTCGCGCCGAACCGTGTCGGGCCGGTGCGCGCGACCGGCCGAGCCCTCGGATCGCGGGTCGACGCCAGCGTGGTCCGCATCGACGTGCGCGACGAAGGCGCCGGCCGCGTCACCGCGCTCGCCATCGTCACCTCGGCGTCCGTGAACCGCGCGCGCGTCGGATGAGCGGCCCCATCCGCGGGGTGTACCCCGGATCGTTCGATCCGCCGACCATCGCTCATGTCGCCATCGCCGAAGCGGCAGTGCGGGCCGGTGCACTCGACCGGCTCGACCTCGCCATCTCCCGGGTCGCACTCGGCAAGGACGCGACCGCCCAACGTCCGCTGTCGGCTCGTTTGACGACGATCGAACAGCTGACGTCGTCGCGGCCATGGCTGGGTGTCGTCGTCACCGAAGCGCAGCTGATCACCGACATCGCGGCGGGTTACGACCTCGTGGTGATGGGTGCCGACAAGTGGGCGCAAGTGCGCGATCCCGCCTGGTACAACGACTCGGCCGCGGCGCGCGACGTCGCGATCGCGCAGCTGGCACGCGTCGTCGTCGCGCCCCGGCCGGGCTTCGAGATCGTCGGCGCGGAGGTGCTTGACCTGCCGACGCATCTCGGCGGGGTGTCGTCATCCGCCGCCCGCGCCGGCAACTACGATCTGATCGCGCCCGAATGTCGACCCGAACCTCACGACGGCTGATCATCGACGGCAACAACGTCATCGGGAGCACACCCGACGGCTGGTGGCGCGACCGGGCCGGCGCTGCCCGACGTCTGATCACGTCGCTCCAGGACCTGGCACACGTTGGTGGCGATCGGATCTGCGTCGTGCTCGACGGTCGGCCGCTCGCGGACTTGCCCGAGGGCGTGCACAACGGAGTACTTGTCGCCTACGCGACCCGTGCGGGACGCGACGCGGCCGACGACCGCATCGTGCACGAGGTCACCGGCGACCGCGATCCGGCCTCGCTCGTCGTTGTCACCTCGGACCGTGCGCTGGCCGAGCGGGTCCGGACACTCGGCGCGGCCGTCGAACGCACCGCATGGCTCCTCGATCGGATCGGTCGCAGCCGCTAGTCCCGCTCGGGGAAAGGGACGCCGGTGACGCCGTCGTCGCGTTGTACGCGCATCGAGTTCAGCGCCATCGAGACGAGGTGGTACTGCCCCACCGTGAACACGACGTCCAACAGTTGCTGTTCGTCGTAGCGTTCGGCGAGCGCGGCATACGTCACGTCGGTGAGACTCTGGTCGTCGTGCAGTTCGTCGGCTGCGCGTAGCAGGCACGCATCGAACCGATCCCAACCCGGCTCATCGGGACCGGACGCGATCCGTTCGATTTCATCGTCGGTGATGCCGACACCGCGGGCGATCGCGACGTGCTGACCCCATTCGTAGGGCGCGCGACAGTTCCAGCCGGTACGCAGAATGAGCAGCTCGCGTTCACGCGCCGAGAGCGTGCTCTTGGCGAGCACATGATTGCCGAACACCATCCATCGTTTCATCAGCTTCGGATGATGCGCGAGCGTCGCGAAGATATTGAGCGAACGATCGCCGAGCAAGATGCGGGTTTCGTCGTCCCATTCGGCGCTGGGCAAGGGTGCGACCCGGGGATCGACCATCAGAGTTTCACCACAAGCTTGCCGACGTTCCCGCCCGTGAAGAGCAGGTTGATCGCCGTCGGTGCCGATAAGAACCCGTCGACAACATGCACGCGGTGCTTCAACTTTCCCTCGCCGGCCCAGACCGCGAGTTGCATCGCTGCTTCGGCGAAGCGATCGAGGAAGTCGATCACGATGAAGCCCTGCATCCGCAGCCGTCGAGTCACGATGTTCGTGATGTGCTCCGGGCCGGGCGAGAGCTCCGAATCGTTGTAGCGCGAGATCATCCCGCACGCGACGATCCGGCCGAAGTCGTTCATGTTCTGCAGCGCAGCGTCGAGGATGACGCCACCGACGTTGTCGAAGTACACGTCGACGCCGTCAGGACACGCCTCGAGCAGCGCACGCGCGACATCGCCGGCTTTGTAGTCGATGCATGCGTCGAAACCGAGCTCGTCGACAACCCAGTCGCATTTCTCTTTCGTGCCCGCGAGCCCGACGACCCGGCACCCGACAATCTTCGCGATCTGGCCTGCGATCGACCCGACACCACCCGCCGCGCCCGACACGACGAACGTCTCCGCAGATTTCGCCTGCCCGATGTCGAGCACCCCGAAGTATGCGGTGACTCCCGCGCTGCCGAACAGGCTCAACGAGTCGACGAGGTCGACACCGTCCGGGAGCGGATTCGCGAACATGCCGGACGCGCCGCCGATCAGCGCGTATTCCTGCCAGCCCAGCATCCCCATCACGCCCATGCCCACCGGAAGCGAAGGATTGTTCGAGACGACGACGCGCCCCGCGCCGCCGCCTCGCATCACGTCGCCGATCTGCACGGGCGGCAGATAGCTCCGCTCGTCCCGAACCCAACCCCGCATCGCAGGGTCGAGCGACAAGTACTCGAGGGCCACGACCGCTTCACCGTCGCCGGGCTCGGGCATCGGTTCCTCGACGACCTCGAAACACTCGTCTGTGAACATCTCGACCGGCCGCTGCACGAGCAAAATCTTTCGATTCGAAGCCATACCCCGAGCCTAGGCTGACCCGATGTCCGAAGGCCCTCGCAACCTGCGCGCCGATACCGTGCTCACCCCCGACCCCGACGTGCGCGGCCGCTTCCACGCCGACATCCCCGTCGGCTGGAAAGTTGTGTACGTGTTCGGCGGCGTCACGATGTACACCGCGTTACGCGCGATGCACGAGGCGCTCGCACGACCGGACCTCACGCTCGTGACCGCCAACGCCATCTTCGTCGCCCCGGTACCGCCCGGACCGGTCACGATCGATGTCGAGATCCTCCGAGACGGGCGCACCGCGTCGCAAGTAGCGGCCGACCTGCGCGTCGACGGCAACCTTGCGCTGCGAGCCCACGGCGTGTTCGGCGTCGCTCACGACACCGAGATCGGTTTTCTCGATGTGCAGTTCCCCGACGTTCCGAGCCCGCACGACCTCGAGATCCCCGTACCACCCGAAGGCTTCAGCCGAGGACCGTTCGAGCACATCAACTTCCACGAGCAGACCGACTGGCGGCCGATCGACGGCTTCGCCCCGTGGGATCCCGACTTCAAAGCCGGTCCGGCGCATATCAACGTGTGGACTCGGCTGCAGTGCGAACCGCGATTGCCTGACGGTTCCTACGACCCGCTCGCAGTCGCGGTGCACGGTGACGTCATCGGCCCCGCCGTCGGTCAGGGCCTCGGACCGATCGGCTCGCCATTCATGGTGCTGTCGCTCGAGATCGGTATCCGCTTCGTCGCGACGCCCGTCACGCCGTGGGTGTTACAGGAGATCGAGGCCTGGCACGTGGGCGACGGCTACGCCACCGGTCCGGCGCGACTGTGGGACGAAGCGGGCAACCTCTGCGCCATCGCCACCCAAACCGCCAACCTGCGCGTCTTTCCCGCGGCCGTGAACCTTTAGGCGGGGCGCTGGACCTCGAGGACGGTGCGTTCGGTCGGAAGCGCGTCGTACAGGTCGGCGACCAAGTCGTCGCGTACGCCTTTGCGTGCCGCGTCGTCCCAGAGGTTGACGAACTGGTGCGGGTCGTCTTCGACTGCGTACAGCTCGCCTTCGGTGCCCTCGTAGGCGACCCGGCTGACGGGCCCGATACCACCGCCGAACATGCCCGTCTGCGCGAACCACTTCTCCAAGCCGTTCGGTTCGCCGATCGTCGATTTCTCGTACACCGTGCACAGCCAACCGTCGCGGTAGATCGAACGCAGATGCATGCCGTAGCCGGGAAACTGTGAGTCCCACTCACAGAGCACACGTTCACGACCCGAACCCTGACCGGTCGGAAGGGGCGTTCCCTGCGTCCAGTCGGGCGCGGGCACGCCTGCGATCTCGCAGAACGTCGGCGCGAGGTCGAGCTGACCGACCGGTTCGCGTACGACTGCGGGCGACACACCAGCCGCGGGTGCCGGCTGCCACACCATCGGAAGTCGCATGAGCGAGTCGGTGTGAAATGGGCCTTTGAACACAAGTCCGTAGTCACCTTGCAGTTCGCCGTGGTCGGTCGTGAAGAACACGTCTGTGTTCTCGCTCCATCCGCGCGCAGCGACTCGTGCCAACACGCGTCCGCAGGCTTCGTCGATGAGCTCGTTCATGATGTGGGTCATCGCGTTGATCTCGCGAATGTTGTCGGCACTGACGTTCTGTGGGCGGTAGCTCCCGGGTCCGCCTTCGGCGTTGATCCATTCACCGTTCCAGAGCGCGAGCCAGTGCGCCGGCTTCTGCGCGAGGACGTGCTCGATCTCCTCGCTGGTGCCGGGATGGCCTGGCGGCAGGTCAAGGTCGCGCCAATTGCAGCGGTGCAGCTCAGACTCCGGCGGGTCCCACGGATGATGCGGATCGGGAAATGACATCCATACGAACCAGTCGGCGTCGTCGGGCAACGAGTCGAGATAAGCGATCGTGCGATCGGCGACCCAATCGGTGTGATACCAGTCGCGCGGGATCGGATTGAGTCGCGTCTCTGGCGCACCGGTCTCGCCGCCGGGTTCGGCGGCGAGCAGCGGCGAGAAGCCCTTCGTCGCGTCGATGCCGTGCGTGTCGATCAGCCAACGTCCGTAGTGTTGCAGCGCGCGCTTACCGACCGCGGGCACGTGCATGGCGAGTTCGGCGTGTTCGAAACCGCGGTAGGGGCCGACGAGACCCTGCTCCGACATGAAGTTCTCTTGCCAATGGAGTTGCATGTCGAAGCCCGGCTCGAAGTGGGCTTTGCCGAGCAGCGCCGTGTGGTAGCCGGCGGCGTCGTGTAAGTACTCGGCGATCGACGGGGCGTCCTCCGGCAACGGAACACCGTTGGCGATCACTCCGTGCGTGCGCACATATTGACCGGTGAGCATCGTCGAACGTGCCGGCATGCAGACCGTGTTCTGGTTATAGGCCCGCTCGTAGCGGACCCCGCGGGCGGCCAGCCCGTCAATGACCGGCGTGCGCGCGATCGTCCCTCCGTTGCATCCGAGCGAGTCGTAGCGCTGCTGATCGGTTGTGACAAACAGGATCTTGCGCCCCATCTCCGACCTCTCGCTGCAATTCAGATGTCGAGCAGGGTGCGGATCGCGCCCGTGAGGACCCGGCGAGCCCGGGAGGCGGACAGGCCCTGCGCGGCCCGTAACCGATTCCAGGTGTCCCACGAAGCGAGCGCGTCGATCGCGTCGGCCACGTCGGACGGGACGCCGGGAAAGGCTCGATCAATTTGGCGTCGCAAGGTGCGGTCGACCCGTGCGAGACTCGCCGCGATGGTCGGCGAACTCGCCAGCCACAAAAGCGCGGCACGACGTACTGGTGTGACACCTTCAAAGATCGCGGCGCGCTGGTCCACGAGTTGGCCGACCCGCTCGCCGATCGGCCTGGCCACGTCGATCGGGCCGGCCAAGCGAGCGAAGCGATCCCACTGTCGTTGGGCGACCGCGCCGCGCAGCGCCTCGACGTCAACGAAGTGGTTGTGAACCGAACGCGCCGACACGCCGGCCCGCTCGGCAACCTGTTGCACACTCGGGAGTAGGGTCCCTTCGTTGTAACAGGCGATCAGCGCGTCGATAATGGCCTCCCGGTTCCGAGCTCCTCGCCGGATCCGACCATCGACGACCGTCATGAGGTCCATCCAACACTACTTGCAGTCTGCCTGCAAGTAGAATGAGGAGCAGGCTCCGCCGCGCACACAGCACTGCGACGGCCGCGGCTGGGTCAGCGTCGAGAGACACCGTGGTGTCGCCTGCGGGTCCGGGCTCGATCTCGAGCCGTCTGACCTCCGCTGCGGGAGTGACGACGCCGACGTTCCGCCCCAACCCACCCTCGCGAGCGCGGATGTGACCGATGTCACTCAGGTCGAGGCTCGTCGATCGGCGTAGCGTTCACGTCGTGACGACGAGCGAGACCCCCGACACCGGCTACCTCCCGGTGATGCTCAACCCGTTCGAGCCGGGTTTCTTCGACAACCCGTACGCGCAATACGCACTCGTGCGCGCGCAGGATCCGGTGCACATGAGCCCGCTCGGGGTCCTGGTGCTGTTCCGCTACGAGGACGTCTCCCGCGCGCTGCGCGACCCGAACCTCAGCGTCGAACAGCGGCACGCGAAGCCGCTCGCCGTCGCGATGGACGCGGACATCCAAGCGATGTTCGAGGAACGCCGTGAGGGTGGCACGCACACGATGCTCAACCTCGACCCGCCCGATCACCATCGGTTACGGCGGCTCGTCTCGAAGGTCTTCACTCCGCGTACCGTCGAAGCGTTACACCCGCGGATCTGCCAACTCGTCGACGAGCATCTCGATGCCGTCGTGGCCCGTGGTACCGGCGAGATGGACCTCATCGCCGATCTCGCGTTCCCACTTCCGTTCGTCGTGATCTCGGAGATGCTCGGGATCCCCGAAGGCCGCGACCGCAACCAGCTGCGCGAATGGTCGGGCGCGGTGGTGAAGACCTTCGATCCCATCCTCACTCGGGCGGAACAGCTCGCGGCGTTCGACGCGGTCGACAACATCATCGCCTACGTCAACGAGACGATCGACTGGAAACGTTCGCATCCGGCCTCCGACCTCCTGTCCGCGCTGATCGCCGCGGAGGACGAAGGCGATCGCCTCAGCGCGCAGGAGCTCGTCGAGCAGGTGATGCTGTTGTACGTCGCCGGCCACGAGACGACCGTGAACCTGATCGGGAACGGAACGCTCGCACTGCTACGCGATCGCGAGCAGCTCGAGCTGCTTCAAACCGATCCGTCGCTCGACGCGAACCTGCCAGATGAACTGTTGCGTTTCGACGGTCCAGTCCAGATGAGCCGACGAGTGACCCTGAAGCCGTACGAGCTCGACGGTCACATCATCGAGCCAGGAACGATCTTGATGACCTGCCTCGGGTCGGCGAATCGTGATCCGCTCAAGTGGGGCGACAGCTCCGACCGACTTGACCTGCGCCGTCCGGACTCCAATCAGCACGTCGCGTTCGGCGGCGGATTCCATTCGTGCCTCGGCGCACATCTGGCCCGGCTCGAAGCGCGGGTCGCGATCGGCACGTTCGTGCGCCGCTTCCCCACGGTCGAACTGGCGACCGATCAACCCGAATGGAACGGCCGCATCGTGCTGCGCGGCCTCGCAAGTCTTCCGCTGGCGATCCGCTCCTCACCCGCCGACTCGAGCCGAGCTGCGGATCGTCGACTCGCCTCCTGAGGCAGTGCCCGAGTTCCTGACCGAACCTCCTACGGCCGGCGGGGACGGTTGGTCCAGCCACCTTCTTCGGTCGGGAACCAGCCGCTGGCGGCGAGCGTCCCCCCGTCGGGGTGCACCGTCGTACCGGTCACGAAACCTGCGAGGTCGGACGCAAGGAACAAGGCAACACCCGCAGTGTCGGCCGGGGTACCAAACCGGCCGAGCGGAACCCAAGACGGGATGAGGTATTCGTCGTCGGCACCGACCCAGCGCGAGTACGGCACTTGCAGCGTCTCGGTCACGTCGGGCGCGATCGCGTTCACACGGATCCGGTAGCGCCCGTACTCGACCGCCAGACTGCGGGTGAGGCCGGTAATCGCGGCCTTGAACGCCGAGTAGACCGCCCGGGTGGGAATCGCCCGGAACGCCTCGATGGTCGAGACGTTCACGATGCTGCCGCCATCACCCTGGGCGACGAGCACCGGCAACACCGCGCGCGCACACGAGAGCACATGCCCGAGATTGACCCGGTAGAGCTCGTCCCATTCTTCGTCTGACTGTTCGTGGAACGCCTTGCGGGCACCGCCGTAATGGCCGACGTTGTTGACGAGGACGTCCACGCGACCGAACTCGTCACGCGCCGCGGTCACCAACGCGTCGGCCACGCCGCCGTCGCGTACGTCGGCGACCACCGAGACGGCGCGGCCGGCATCGCCCGTAATCGCGAGCTGGGTTTCGCGCGCGCGTGCGTGGTCGATCTCGGCGATGACGACGGCCGCGCCGTGTCGTGCGAAGCACTCGGAAACTCCGCGCCCGATCCCTCCACCACCGCCGGTCACGATCGCGACTTTGCCGGCGAGCAGGTCACCCACGGTTGCGGACGCTAGTACGCAACCGTGGGATCGAACCGCTAGACCAGCGCGAGCTCCAAGACCTCGCGCACGTTGCGCACAGGATGGAACTGCATCGCCGCACGGACCGCTTCGGGCACGTCGTCGAGGTCGGGCTCGTTGTCGATCGGCAGGATCACGTCGGTGAGTCCGGCACGATGGGCGGCGAGCACTTTCTGCTTCAGCCCGCCGATCGGCAAGACACGGCCTTGCAGCGTGACTTCGCCGGTCATGCCGACGCCCGCCTTCACCGGCCGGCCGGTGACCAACGACGCGAGCGCGGTGGTCATCGTGATGCCGGCCGACGGACCGTCCTTCGGCACGGCGCCCGACGGGACGTGCAGGTGGAAACGTCGGTGATCGAACGCTCCCGCCGGCACGTCGAGCTCCTCGGCGTTGGCCCGCACGAACGACAACGCGATTTGCGCCGATTCCGACATCACGTCGCCGAGTTGTCCGGTCACTTGCAGACCGGGTTCGCCGTCCATCGCTGTGACCTCGATTGTCAGCACGTCGCCGCCGGCGCCCGTCACCGCGAGTCCGGTCGCCAGACCGGGCACCGGGGGACGGGTCGCGTCTTCGGCGTGGAAGCGCGGCCGGCCGACGTACTCGTTGAGCGTGTCGGTATCGACGACGACCGTCGCCGTCTCACCGCCCGCGACCTTGCGGGCGGCCTTGCGCACCGCCTTGCCGAGCTGACGCTCGAGGTTCCGCACGCCGGCTTCGCGGGTCCAGCCGTCAACGAGCGCATGCAACGCCGCGTCCGTGATCTCCAGCTCGTCGTCGCGCAAGCCCGCCTTCTCGCGTTGGCGCGGGAACAAGTGATGCTTGGCGATCGCGACCTTTTCGTCTTCGGTGTAGCCGTCGAGTTGCACGAGCTCCATGCGGTCGAGCAACGGACCGGGGATCGTGTCGAGCACGTTGGCGGTCGTCAGGAACAACACGTCGGACAGGTCCAGGTCGAGCTCGAGGTAGTGGTCACGGAAGGTGTGGTTCTGCGCGGGGTCCAAGACCTCAAGCAGCGCGGAGGACGGATCACCGCTCCAACCACCGGCCTGCAGCTTGTCGACCTCGTCGATGAGTACGACAGGGTTCATCGCTTTCGCCTCGGTCAACGCGGCGACGATGCGTCCCGCACGGGCGCCGACGTACGTCCGCCGATGCCCTCGGATCTCGGCTTCGTCGCGCACGCCACCCACGGAGATCCGGACGAACGGCCGACCCAACGCGCGCGCGACCGACTCTCCCAGCGACGTCTTCCCCACGCCGGGAGGGCCGACCAACCCCAAGATGGCACCCGAGCCGCGACCGCTGGCGGCGGTCCCCAGTCCGCGCTCGCGCCGCAGCACCCGCACGGCCAGGAACTCCAAGATGCGTTCCTTCACGTCGTCGAGTCCGTCGTGGTCGGCGTCGAGCACCGTCCGTGCCGCGTCGAGGTCGGCATCTTCGGTCACGTAGGTTCCCCAGGGCAGGTCGAGGACTGCGTCGAGCCAGTTGCGGACCCAGGCCTGTTCGGGGTTCTGCGCGCCCATGCGCTCGAACCGGTCGAGCTCTTTGTCGACCGCGGCGCGCACCTTGTCGGGGAGCTCGAGTGCGTTCGCACGGGTCCGGTACTCGGCCGCGGCGTCGTCGTCGCTCTCGCCGAGCTCTTTGCGGATGGCATCCAGCTGGCGGCGCAGCAACATTTCGCGCTGCTGCGCGTCGATGCCGTCCGTCACCTCGGTGCGGATCCGTTCTTTCAGCTCCAACGCGGCGAGGGCCTCGCGGGCCCAGACCAAAGCCAGCTCGAGGCGCGCTTCCACCTCGACGGCCTCCAGCAACTCGACTCGTTGTGCGAGGTCGAGGTTCGGCGCGTACGCGGCCATATCGGCCAGCTGTCCGGGCGTGTCGACACCCGCGAGGATGTCGCCGATCCGGCCTGCGCCTCGATGCTCGAGGATCGTCTCCACGACCGCGCGGTACTCCTTCGACAGCTCGCGGGCACGTTCGGTCGGCTCCGGGTCTTCGACCGGAACGACCTCGACGTGCAGCGCGCCTTCGTTGCCGACCGAGCCGCTGCCCACATGCGCACGGCTGACGCCGCGGATCACGAGCGCGAGCGTGCCGTTCGGCAACTCGCCGGCGTTTTCGATCTGGGCGACGGTGCCGACCGTCGAGTAGCGACCGTCGACGCGCGGGACGAGGATCAGACGACGCCCGGCCTGTTCGGCTGCCGCACCGGCCCGTTTCGCCTCGTCGGTTTCGAGCGCGATCGTCACGACCATCTGCGGGAACACGACTCCCTGGGTCAGCGGGAGCATCGGGAGCACCTCGGTGCCAGTCTCCGATTCGCCGGATTTGAAGCTTGTGGTGTCGTAGTCGGTCATGTCGTGCTCACTTTGGTCGTGAGGGTCTTTTCAAGTAACACCGAGCCAACGTCGTGGCTTGCACGTCGATTCCCGATCGCGCGGGTCGGGTTGCGCGCGCATCCGCCATTAGCGTTGCTGACGTGAACCGACGGCCCCCGCCTGACCTGAATGTCCTGTTCGTGACCGTCGACCAGTGGCGCGGCGACTGCCTCAGCGGCGCCGGCCATCCGGTGGTGCGCACCCCGAACCTCGACCGGCTCGCGGCGGGGGGCGTCTCGTTCCGGCGCCATTTCGCGCAGGCCGCGCCGTGCGGACCGAGCCGCGCGTCGCTCTATACCGGCATGTATCTGATGAACCACCGGTCGGTGCTCAACGGCACCCCCCTCGACGCCCGCCATACCAACATCGCGCTGGTCGCCCGAGAACGCGGCTATGAGCCGGCCCTGTTCGGCTATACAGACACGAGCGTCGACCCTCGTACCGTTTCCGGAGACGACCCGCGATTGCGATCGTACGAAGGCGTGCTTCCCGGCTTCGATCCGGTCGGCTACCTCCCCGAGGGCGACCCGGCGTCGTGGATCGATTGGATGCGAGCCGCCGGGGTAGCCGTGCCCGACGACTGGCGCACGTTCGTCGATCGGCCAGCCCGCGGTACCCGTTGGCGCACCCAGTACGACGCCGAACACAGCCAGACCGTGTTCCTCACAGATCGCTTCCTCGAGTTCGTCGACGACCGGGCCTTAGCCGGCACCTCCTGGTTCGCGCACGTCTCGTACCTTCGGCCGCACCCACCGTTCCTCGCGCCGTTCCCGTACGACACGATGTTCGATCCTGCGTCGGTCCCCCACCCGGTTCGCGCCGCGACCCGAGCCGACGAAGGCGCCCAGCATCCGCTGCTCGCGCTGTTGATCAACCATCCTTTTGTCGCGTCGCCCGACGACCCGCAAGAACAGCGCGAGTTGCAGGCGACCTATTACGGAATGATGGCCGAGGTCGACGAACAACTCGGCCGCGTCTTCGACGCGCTCGACGAGACCGGTCTGGCGTCTCGCACGCTCGTGGTCCTGACCTCCGACCACGGCGAGACGCTCGGGGACCACTGGATGATGCACAAGCTCGGGTGGTTCGACCAGACATTCCACGTTCCGCTCATCGTGCGCGATCCTCGCGACCGTTTCGACGCGACCCGCGGTCGGGTGGTGCACGCGTTTACAGAACACGTCGACGTATTCCCGACGATTGCCGAGCTCGTCGGGGCCGACGTGCCGCTGCAATGCGATGGACGGCCGCTCACCCCGTGGCTCCGGGGAGACACGCCGCACGATTGGCGGCGCGAGGTGCATTCGGAGTTCGACTTCCGGGATCCGGACGGCGCGATGTTCGAGGGCGTGTTCGGACTCACCCTCGAGGAGTGTTCGCTCGCGGTGCTGCGCGACGACCACGGGAAGTACGTGCACTTCTCGGGACATCCGACGATGCCGCCGATTTTCTTCGACCTCGACACGGATCCGGCGCAGGTCGTCAACCGGGCCGACGACCCGACCTATGCCCCAACGGTGCTCGGCTACGCGCAGCGAATGCTTGCCTGGCGGATGCGTCACGCCGAACGCACACTCACCGGAATGAAACTGACCGCACATAAGGGTTTAGTCGAGCGTCGCTCACCTCGCCGATAGCCACGCCGAAGCGCCCATCGATCCGGGCGCACCCGCGGGCGACGCGACCGGTCGTCACGTCACGGCAACCTTGCAGCTCCCGGTCCGCTGGTCACGCCAGCGGATTCCGCCTTTGGAGCTGTCCATGCGAGTCGTAGGGACGGAAGCGGATGAATGCCTGCTGGTGGTGAAACGGCTTCGCTTCGCCCGTCGCGATCGCGTCCGGGTGGGCCGGGTCGCGGTGTCCGTACGCGAACGTCGACAGCGCCTGCGTCGAGTCCCACAGCGAACAGGTCGCGACGAGCGATGGTGGACGGGCGAGGCCGGTCGCCCAGGTGAGGCCGGGAGCCACGACGACGCTCGCTTCGGCTTTCGCACTCGTACGCAGGAAACGGATCAGCTGACTGGTCCGGGGGCGACCGAGCGTGAGCGCGGCGACGGGACCGTCGTAGTCGACGTTTCGTCCGGTCGGGGTGTCGAGTGGAAGTCCGGGCCAGGTGCCGTACGCGCGCAGCGGCGCGAGCCGTACGTGCCAGCCCGACGAAAACTTGGCCGCGAGCGGATGGTCGGCGAGAAAGCGGTCGAGCGGGTCGTCACCTTCCCAGAACGCGATGAGGCCGGCGCGGCCGAGTTGCGGTGACGGAAGGATCGAGCCTCCGAGCGGCGCGGCCAGCGCGACTTGCGCGTGGCGTAGCCCGGCGATCGAGCCCGCGGGCGGGACCTTGCGGGCGATTGCAAGCGCCGAAGGAACACCGACATCGGCCAGATGGACTGATGCGATCATGGCACCTCCCGTGCGCGGCCAGTCTGATCCGCCCGGCGACTCGACAACGAATCAGACGAACGCGTCCCGCAGCACCCGTCGGTGCGCGTGCAGGCGTTGGTCGCGTCGAGGTGTGGGTGTTGTCGACGAGGGCCTACCCGTCGACAACGACCATCGTTCGGTGTGCGGCCGGACAGACCCGGTCACGCGTTCGACCAGACCGTCCGAGACGAACGGGGCGGGCCCTTCGGAAGTCGCAGACGTGGACCTTGCGGGCCGAGCATCCGACGGGTCGATCGTGCCCGCATGGGAGCAGGCCGGGCCTCGCTTCGAACATGCCCGCGGCGTCTTGGGCGGTTTGGCGACCAGCTGGTCGAGCTGATCGTCTGGGCTGAACGTCCCGATCATCTCGATGTTTGCGTCGCCTCGGCTGAGGTTCGTGTCGCGTCAACCGGCCGCGGCTATATCCTCCGCCGCCGATGGACGCACGGACGTTTTTCGGCCTGGAACCCACCGGCGAACCGCACATCTGGCAGATGCAGGTGGTTTCAAGCCTCATCTCTGGAACTGGTGCGCTGTTCGGCGGGTGCGGGCTCGGCGCCGCGATCGAAGTCGTGGAACAGGTCACGGGCAGGCCGTGCGTGTGGGCGACCGCGCAGTTCCTGTCGTACGCGCGGCCGCCCGCGGTGGTCGAACTCGAGGTGGTCGAGGCTGTGCGCGGTCATCAGATCAGCCAGGTGCGTGTGAGCGCACGTGTCGGCGACCGCGAGATCCTCACCGTGGTCGGCGCGTTCGGCTGGCGGCCGAGCCCGCTCGCCGGCCAATGGGCAGCTCGGCCCGACGTCGCACCTCCCAACGACTGCCCTCCCCGGCCGTTGATGAACCGTCACCAGGGCACGATCATGGACCGTCTCGAGTCCAAGCTCGCCGATGCCCGCCCGTATTGGGAGCTCACGGGCATCGCCGGTTCCGGCAACGCGGCGCTGTGGGTTCGGTTGCCCGAGCTGATGAATGCGTCGGCGGCAACGCTCGCGATCATCGGCGACTTCGTGCCGTTCGGCATCGGCCAAGCGCTTGGCCAACGGGCGGGCGGCAACAGCCTCGACAATACGCTGCGCGTCGCTCGGAACGTGCCTACCGGCTGGGTGCTCGCCGACGTGCGCGTCCACGCAGTCGCCGACGGCTTCGGCCACGGACTCGTGCACCTGTGGGCCGAGAACGGCACGCTGTTGGGAACCGCGAGCCAGTCGACGATCGTACGCGCCCACGGACCGGTCGATGACGCACGGCCCGACGATCGGCCACTGACTGAGCTCGAAGGATCGTTGGATCCGAGCGTTGAGCCCACCGGCGAGACGCATGGGAGGATGAACCGATGACTGCACCCCAGCGTTACGGCATCACGTTCCCTTTCGACGGTATCCCGCTGCTCGGTCAACGCGACGTCGTGCGCGAACTCGTCGACCTCGGCTACACCGACCTGTGGTCGGCGGAATCGGGCGGGTACGACGCGTTCATTCCGCTCGCGGTCGCCGCGCAGTGGGCACCCGAGCTGCGGCTCGGCACCGCGATCGTGCCGGCGTACACCCGC
Source organism: Acidimicrobiia bacterium (assembly GCA_052148155.1). Taxonomy (GTDB): domain Bacteria; phylum Actinomycetota; class Acidimicrobiia; order IMCC26256; family PALSA-610; genus JBBQER01. Next base: position 57,958 of record JBKQIY010000198.1, read on the forward strand.
GGGGCGCACACGCTGGCCTCGACCGTCGCTTCGATGTGCCAGGCCGCCCCCGGACGCTTCGCGCTCGGGATCGGCACGTCATCGAATGTGATCGTGGAGCGGTGGAACGGCATGACGTTCGACAAGCCGTACCAACGGGTGCGGGACACGATTCGCTTTCTGCGCGCCGCACTGAAAGGCGACAAGGTCACCGAAACCTATGAGACGTTCGCGGTCAACGGTTTCCGGCTCGGCATCACGGTTAGCGAACAACCCCCGATCCTCGTTGCTGCGCTGCGCCAGGGGATGCTGCGCCTCGCCGGCCGCGAAGGTGACGGCGCCATCGTCAACTGGCTCTCGGCCGACGACGTGCGGACGGTCGCCCCGTACGTCGGCGCCGGCAAGGAGATCGCGGCGCGCATCTTCGTGTTGCCGTCCGACGATCCCGGGCTCGTCTATGCGGTCGGCAAACGCGCCATCGCGTCGTACCTGACGGTGCCGGTCTACGCCGCGTTCCACGAATGGCTCGGACGCGGCGACCAGCTCGCCGACCTGTGGCGGCTGTGGAGCGAAGGCGACCGCAAAGCCGCGGCCGAGTCGATTCCCAACGAAGTCGTCGACGACCTGCTCGTGTGGGGCAAGCCGGAGCAGTGCCGCGAGCACATCCAGCGGTACATCGACAACGGGGTGACGACCCCCGCCCCCGCCCTGTTCTGTGGTCCCGACGAGCTCCCGACCGTGATACGCGCCCTCCGACGATAGCGTCCGGTTAGACCGTTTTATACCTACGTGTTCCCGGGGGCGCGAAAAGCGGTGGTTGTCTTATTGGGCGTTCGCCACTACAACTACGGATACCCGGGGGGGTCCTAGAGAGGGAGTTCGTATGCGTAAGGCTGCAGGTCTATTGGTCGCGTGTTCGTTGCTCATCCCAGTCGGCGCGATCGTTGCCGGCTCCGCGGGCGCCGCGACCGCAACCACGAATTGTAAGGCCCTGACCGGCAAAGAGGTCTATTCGCCCGCGCTGCCGAAGCTTGGCGGCGCGCCGGTGACATCGACCGTGACGACGAATTCGAAGCTCAGTGGTTGTGTCGGTGGCGGCGTGACCAGCGCGAACATCGTGTCGAAGTCCACCTACAAGGGTGACTGCGCGACGTTCCTCGCCGGGTTCGGCAAGCCGACCCTGGGTACCGCCAAGATCACGTGGAACACCGGCAAGACGTCGACCGTCGCCACGACATTGACGTCGATCACCAAAGCCGGCGTGAACCCTGCGCTGGCCAAACTGGTGAGCAAGTTCACCACGGGCCTGTTCGTCGGGCACACGTCGACGGTCGAGATCAAGGCGACCGCCGCCACTGGTTCTTGCACGAAGGTCGGTTTGGCGGGCTTCACGTTCGTGAACGACGGCGCCTTCAAGACCACCTAGCACGGATCAACAAGTCAGGACAGAAGCGATCGGGGCCCCACTGCTCAGGTGGGGCCCCGCCCGCGCGGGCTGCAACTACAGGGAGTTCGCATGCGGACGTCGCTCGCACCGTGCCGCGATGTCAGTGCTCACGCCGGTCGGCGTGATCGCGGCGGCACCGAGCTCCGCGGCCGACATCCTGGACGTTCACGCGTCGGTGTCGGTGTCGGGCGCTCCCGAAGCTCGGCCCCAGGCGTTCGCTCCAGGAATCGTCGTCCCGCAGATGACCATGGTCGCGGCCGGGGCTAGCCGGGGGGCGCCCCCGTCCGTGGCGACCACGACTGGGTATCCGAACGCGGTTCTGTGCGAAAGAGCAGCGGTCGACGACCAGCTTCGTGCACTCATCTCCGACCAAGACCGCGCGGTCACATACCTCAGCACGACCCCGGCAGTCGCAGTTCCGACCCCACCGTCGGCAGCCTGACCGAGGTGCGTGTTCCGCCCCGCCTTGCATCCCCGCACGAAACAGTGGTTGTGCTGTTCGCCGCCGACCATTACAACTGAGACACCAGGGGACCAGGCAAGGAGTTCGCATGCGCAGAGCTGCAGGATTGATGTTCGCAATGGCGTTGCTGATCCCTGCCGGCGTGTCGGCCGCGCCGGCCGCCGGTGCCGCCGGTGCCAGCTGCACGAAGATCACCGGTACGGCAACGTTCTCGCCCGCACTTCCGGTCACCACATCGAAGCTCACGGTCAAGCCGACGATCACGACCTCGAGCACGATCAGCGGCTGCACCGGTGGTGGCGTCAAGAGCGGGACGACAACCCAAAAGACGAAGTCCACCGTCGGACTGAACTGCGCGAACGTCGCGACCGCGATCGCAAAATCTCCGCCCAGCACCGAAACGGAGATCTGGAACACGAAAGCGAAGTCGACCGTGCTCGTCAGCTTGAGCGCGGTGAAGGGCAGCACGACCGAGTCGAAGCTGACCAGCAAGGTGACGGCCGGACTGTTCAAGGGAACGACGACGACAGCCACCCTCGAGTTGACCGGGGCGTTACCGAAGAAGGGTGCGTGTTCCACCGCTGCGCTGAACGCGATCCTCTTCGGGTCGGTCGGCAAGATCGTCACGACCTCATAGTCGAACGGTCCGACCGCGCGGCACCGATCACGTCTGGGGCCTCCGACACGAGGGCCCCGGGTCCACCCGGCCGGCGACCGGCTCGCCCGCAGCGTTCGCGAGCCCCACAAGGCGGTTGACCGTATTCCGGTTGGGTGCCGTCGCGAGCGTCTTGGTGAGCTTGTCGAAGCCGTCCGGCGGCGCCGCCAGGTCATTCCCCATTCGACGATCGACATGGTCGTTCCGCCGTTCGGGGGACCGCGATCTGCAACGATCAGTGAGATGAATCAGACGATGCGCGCGTGGCGCACACACGAGTACGGCGCGCGACCCACTGAAGTGCTGCGCCTCGACACGGTGCCTGTCCCGGCACCCGACGCGGGCGAGGTACGCGTGCGCGTGCAGGCGATCCCGCTCAATCTGAACGATCTCGAACGCATCACCGGCGCCAACATGATGGTGCGCCCCGAGCTGCCGTACAGCCCAGGCATGGAGGTGATGGGAATCGTCGAGACGTGCGGCGCCGGCACCGAGGATTGGCAGGACCGGCGCGTGGTCGCCATGCCGAAAGGCGCCAACGGCGGATTCGCAGAGTATGCGATCTGCCCGGTCGCGTCGGCGTTCGAGATGCCCGAGACGATTCCGTTGCCCGCGGCGGCGGCGTTGTACTTCCCGTTCCACCTCGCATGGCTCGGCCTGTTCGACCGCGCCGAGTTACACGCAGGGGAAAGTGTGCTGATCCACGCCGGGGCCGGCGGATCCGGATCGGCCGCAATCCAGCTGGCCGCAAACCGTGGCGCGCGAGTGTTCGCGACGGCGGGCAGCGACGAGAAGGTCGCGTTGTGCCGATCACTCGGCGCCGACGTCGCGATCAACTACTCCGACTCCAGTGTCGACTTCGCGGCGGTCGTGCTCGACGCGACCGGCAAACGCGGTGTCGACGTCGTGTTCGACAACGTTGGCGAGGCCGTGATGGAGCAGTCCATGCGGTGTATCGCCTACAACGGCCGCTATCTGATGATGGGATTCGCGTCCAACAAGGCTGTCGCCGACGAACCGTTCATCGTGCCGCGGCGGGTCGCGCTCGGAAACTTCAAGCTGTGCGGCGTGTTGTTGGCCTATGCGCAACCGGAGATGTCGGACTTGGTCAAGGACGCGATGGGTTGGAACTTCGCATCGGCAACGCTGGGAGCGAACATCAACCGTGAAATTGTGGGCCTGGTCCTGGACGGCAAGGTAAGTCCGCTGATCGGCAAGGTCGTCAACTTCGAGCAGCTGCCCGCGGCGATGGAAGCCATGGCTCAGCGAGCGTCGATCGGACGCACCATCGTCCAGATGGCCTGAAGTCGCGTTGCGTCAGCTCGCGAGCTCGACGAGCTTGGTGACGGTGGCCCAGTTGCGGGTGGTCGCGATCGCGTTCAACTTCCGCTCCAGGAAACCGTTGTTGAGCTTTGTGTTGCCGTATCCGGTCGGGCAGTGGAGGAACACCTCACGGCCGCGGACGCGCAGCTCATCCGGTCCGGCGTCGAACGCTTCGACGGCGCGGACCAGCGCGGCGTCGGGGATCTCGGCCAGGAACGTGACGTGCAAGCGCGCGGTATCGGCGACCGTTCGCAGGAACGGATTGGCGCGCTCGACGCCGGCGAGCTCATCTTTTGCGCGCAACAGCACTGCGACCTCGAGGCCAAGATCACGCGCGATCTGATCTTCGATGGCACGGGCGACCGTGACCGGACTCTTGGACCGGCCGTTGAAGACGACGTTGCCGCTTTGGATGTATGTGATCACCGACGTGTGGCCGAGGCGCCCGAAGACGGCCTCGAGGTCTTTCATCTTGATCCGGTTCCGGGCGCCGACGTTGACGCCGCGCAGCATCGCCACGTTGGTCGCCATGGCGTGGTTATGCCGTGCGCGTGAGGTGCAGGTCGTCGTGGTGGACCTGCGGGAGCGGGATCGAGACGAGCGTTCGCACCGCCGACCAGCCGGGATCGTCCTCGCCGGGGCGCAACGAGCACCGGGCCGACGTGGGAGCGCCACGATCGTTGTTGTGCAGCGCTTCGCCTCCGGTGGCCAGCGCGAGCGGTGTGACATTCGTGGCTGAGCGTTGGTACGGCCGCGTTGCGTCGCGATGTCCGATGTGGTTGATCGCACCGGCCGACATCACGTACATCACGTCGTGTCGTCCGGCCGCGCAGAACGACGCGGGAACGCCGCCACCGGATGCATGGTCAACGCCGGATGCATCAACGCCCGGTGCCAAAAAGCTGTCGTCGTGACGATCGCGAGTTGCGTGACGACGAATGCCGCGATCGCCGCCGCGACGATGTGCGGTCCCGACATCACCCGAAGGCTACTACCGACATGTCGGTAGACTCGTTGATGTGGCTCTCGCCGCCTCCAGGCCGAAATACACGACCTGCCCTCCACGAAGGAGCTCATGGTCGAGTCAACGAAGGAGCTCATCCTCCAAGTTGCGCGGCGGCGCTTCGCCGATCACGGCTACTCCGGCACGAGCCTCAACCAGATCGCAGATGAAGTCGGGATCCGCCGTCCCAGTCTGCTGCATCACTTCCCGTCGAAGGACGCGCTCTACCGAGCGGTTGTCCTCGACTCGTTCGCCGACTGGGTCGCGCTCGTCGACAATGCGATCGAGGGCCCACGCGAGGGCTGGGCGCAGGTCGAACGCATGCTGCGCGCCGCGTTCATCTTCTTCGAAGAACATCCCGAGTTCGTACGCCTCGTCCGTTGGGAGGCCCTCGAGGGGGGACCGATCCTGCGCGGGGAACTTGCGGTCCTCTTACGTCCGTTGTTCGATCGGGGCGCCGCGTTTCTCGAACGGGAGATGGAAGCCGGGCGGCTCCGTCGTTACGACGCCCGCCAGCTGCTCCTCACCGGCTACGGCGCGGTCCTGTCGTACCTTTCGGACGCTCCGTTGATGAACGACCTGCTCGACATCGATCCGCTCTCCGACGACGCACTCGCGGCTCGGCGCGAACATGTGATCAACGTCCTGCGCCACGCCGTCGTGCCCGACTGTTAGCAAGTTCAGGCTCACCATTTCACAAGCTGTTGCCAGCGGTCGAGGAGCGATGCGTCGCCGAACACCTCGGCATCCGACGGATCCGTCCGACCGTAGAGGAAGAGCAACAGATCCGATGCTGGCGCGCGCATCGCGACGTCACCCTTGGCGTGCTCGCGGGTGACCGACACGCCGTCGGCCGCGAGACGCACGAGCCATTCACCCGGGCCGTCGGTGCAGTGAAGATGGATCGACTCTCCCGAGCTGTGCAATGTCGACTCTTGTCGCCAGTACGGGATGAGCCCGAAGAACTCGTCGATACCGTCGACGGCGAGGTCATGGACGATCGGCTCGGTGGCGCCGGCCGCGAGCTGCGCGTCCCATCGGTGCACCGCAGTCTCATTCGCCTGCCGTCGCGCCCAGAAACCGGCCGTGCGGTCGTCGGTCCACGACCATGCGGGACTGCCCGGATCGACGCGTCCTAACGCGTCGGCGACGAGGTCGACACCGGCCTCGAACCAATCGAGGCGCACGTCGGCCGGCGGCGGCTCAGCAGCCGACCAATGATCGGGCGGGTCGTCGTCGGCCGATTCGACGATCGCCCCGACCCAACGGTGCAACCGCCCGACATGGCCGAGGAGATCCGCGACCTGCCACTCCGGACACGACGGCACCGGCGCATCGACGCCGGCTGCACGCGCCGCGGCGCCGAGCGCATGACCTTCACGACGCAGCGCGACGCAGTGCTGTCGGTAGTCCATCACGGTGACGCTACCGGCACGCGCTCGACCAGATCCGCAGAGTTGTTGTCGGCCTTGTTCACGAGCGTCGAAACCGTCCACGCCTCGAGATCGTCGGCCGGCATCGGAACCAACAAGCTCGCCAATGTCGAAGTGTCTCGGTTGTCGACAGCAAGCCATGTGTCCCACTCGGACTCGGGGAGCACGACCGGCATGCGGTCATGGATGGGCGCGACCAGTTCGTTCGCCTCGGTGGTGATGATCACACACGTTCGTAACCGCGGCGCGTCGTCGCCGGCAGTGCGGTCGTGCCAGATCTCCCACAACCCCGCGAACGCCAACGGCTCGCCATCACGACGTCGGATGAACCACGGCACCTTCGGGCGCTTGCCGTCGACCTTCTGCCACTCGTAGAAGCCGTCGGCGGGCACGATGCAACGCCGCCGTTCGAAGGCCCGCTTGAACGCATTCGCGGTGAGGAGCGTTTCGGCGCGGGCGTTGATCATCCGGTCACCAATCTTGGGGTCCTTGGCCCAAAATGGCACCAGTCCCCAACGCAACACGTCGAGGACCCGTTCGCCGTGGCGCTCGGCGACCACCGGTACGTCGGCCCGGGGGGCGACGTTGTAGCTCGGTTCGAGCTCTCGGGTCCGGAGTTCGGTCACGTGGAAACGTTCCGCCAGCAACGCGGGCGAGGAGACCGTGACGTAGCGGCCGCACATCGGACCGACGGTACCCGCAGACAGGAATCCGTTGACCCCGGCCGGCCAGGTGCCCTATATTAAGACCGACCGGTCGGTTTTGTTGATGGGGAGCACACGTGGCGGGTACCAAAGGCTTGAAGACCCGACAGCGGATCGTCGAGCTCGCCGCGCCGGTGTTCAACCGCCAGGGTTACGTCGGCGCGTCGATGCGCGATCTCGTGGACGCGACCGGGCTCGAAAAAGGCGGGATCTACAACCACTTCGGGTCGAAGGAACAACTCGCGCTCGAGGCCTACGACTTCGCGATGTCTCAAGTCACGGACGGGTTGGCGCGTTCCCAAGACGGCGCCACCGACGCCATCGACCGTTTGCAACGGATGATCCGAGCGTTCGCGACGTTTGCCCGCAAACCTGCGATCGCGGGTGGGTGCCCGATCATGAACACCGCGATCGAAGCCGACGACACCCACCCGGAGCTACGCGAACGAGCGCAGACTTCGATGACACTGTGGCACCGCCTGATCGGGCGGATTGTTAAAGACGGTGTCGCGGCGGGCACCCTCGTCGCTGGGACCGATCCGTATGCGCTCGCGGCGTTGCTCACCGGGTCGCTTGAGGGCGGACTCATGCTCTCGCGCCTGTACGGAGATCCCGCGTTCATCGATCGAATCGTCGAACACTTGACGACGCATGTGGACACATTGCGCGCCCGACCCGAGGAGGCGCAATGACTGCACTCGGAACCTGCTCGGACGGCGGCGTCCGTCGTCGCACGATCACGTGGACGGATCCGGCGCAGTCGCGCGTGCGAGGCCAGAGCCTCAACGGCCTCGAGCGTTTGCTCGCGATCCAACGGGGCGAGCTCGCGGCGCCGCCCGCGGCGGCGTTGCTCGGGTTGGAACTCGACGAGGTCGAACTCGGTCGAACGGTGTTCAGCATGCTCGCCGACGAAATCCACGAGAACCCGATGGGCACGATGCACGGAGGCATCGTCGCGGCGCTCGTCGATACCGCGATGGGTTGCGCCTTGTCGTCGCGTCTACCGGCCGACACAGGTTTCACGACACTCGAACTGACGACCAACTACGTGCGCGCGATTACGCCAGCGACCGGGCGTGTCTTCGGCGAAGGAACCGTGTTGCACTTCGGCGGACGCGTAGCCACGACTGAAGCCCGCGTCCGCGACGCCGACGGCACCCTCTACGCGCATGCCACGTCCACGTGTTTGATCCTGCGAGGTACGCGATGACTGACCAGCAATCGACCATGTGCATCGGAGACCGCGCGCTGACGGTGCGTGAAATCACGATCGAGGACACGGAGCGGCTCGGCCGCATGTTCACTCGGCTCTCCCCGGACAGCGTCTACCGCCGGTTCTTCTCCCCCATTCATCAGCCCTCGCGCACTGCGCTGTTGTGGCTCACAAGCGTCGATCACAGCCGGCGGGACGCGCTCGTCGCCCTCGACGGCGACGAGATCGTGGCCGTGGCCAGGTATGACGGGCAGACCGGCAAGACCGCCGCCGAAATCGCGGTGACCGTCGAGGACTCCTGGCAGCGCCTCGGCGTCGGCCAACAACTCACGAAGCGCCTCGCCCGACGTGCGATCGACCACGGCATCGAATCGTTCGAGGCGGTCGTACAGCCCGACAACCGAGCCGCGCTCAGTCTCCTTCGCAAGCTCTCACCCGACGCAGCCGTCCGCTTCGACGGCGGCGAGTACGCGGCATCGATGCCACTCGCACGTCACGATCCCCCGAGCTCGCCACCGCGCGCGTGACCGACTAGCGAGTACGGCCGTTTCGCCTCGGGCGGTCGGCCAGTCGATACACGAAACGCAGACCTGACCACGTGTCGTCGACCGCGCACACCTTGTTATCGACGAGGCCGTGCGCGAGGCCAACCTCCCGCACGGTGCCTTCGCGCAGATCCGTCGCGACTCCCGCGGTCCGCTTCGGCCACGCGATCCACAGACCGCCCGCCGTCCCTGTTGCGCGCGCGAGGGTGTCGAACCGTCGCTCCAACTCTGCGAGTCGCGTCGCGAAGAACAGCACGACGTCGTGTTGACCGCGCGCTTGATGACGCAGCCGCGCACCGTCGGGCATCGGTTCGAGTGCGCGCTCGAAGCCTTCAGGCGCGCGAACCAACGCGACGCGCGCGCCGGGCCGGATACCGAGTTTCTGAGTGAGAGGAGTTCCCGAATACCCGGCCACGAGGTGCAGTCAATCGCGCGGTGCCGTTGGGGTCAATCAGGGCGGGTCGCCCACACGCCAGCGCGCGAAGCCGGGCACCATCACCGCGATCACGCCGACGCCGACCAGACACAGCAATCCTCCCGACACGACCGACACCTCGGGCGTGAAGATCGACGCGACCACACCGCCTTCGAAGTCGCCGATACGGGGTCCGCCCGCGACGACGAAGATATTGAACGCCGACAATCGACCGCGCAGTTCGTCCGGGATGGTCGTTTGCTGGATCGTCGAACGAAACACGGCACTGATCACATCGGCGCCGCCAGCCAACGCCAAACATCCGAGCGCGAGCCAAAATCGGTCGCCCACCAGGCCAAATGCGGTGATCGCGGCACCCCAAGCGGTGACCGCGACGATGATCGCCAGGCCTTGGCGACGAACACGACTGACCCAGCCCGACGTGAGCGCGCCGACCAGTGCACCGAAACCGACCGAGCTGAACATCCACCCGACCGCTTCCGGACCGCGGTGGAATTGTGTCGCGGCCAGCGCCGGGAAGAGCACGCGCGGCATGCCAAACACCATCGCGACCACATCGATGGTAAAGGTCGACTGGAGCACACTCCGACCCTTCAAGAATCGGAAGCCGGCGCTCACGGCCTTCCACCCACCGACCCACTCCTTGTCGGGATCGCGTACTGGCAGTTGCGGACGCAACATCACCGCGAACGCGATGGCGACCACATACGACGCGACGTCGATGCCGTAGGCGAACGTGAGACGCGAGTAGGACGAGACGATGATGCCGCCCAGCGCGGGCCCGACGACCCCGGCGCCGTTCCACATCACCTGGTTGAGCGCGGCGGCCGGCGCGAGCATGTCGGCCGGGACAAAGTTCGGCGTCATTGCCGCGCGTGTGGGCATCGAGATCGACGTGAATCCCGCGTTGAGTGCCGCCGCGAGATAAAGCAGCGCGAGCGGCGGATGGTGCAGGTGCGCGCCGAAGAGGAGCAACACCGACGAGAACATCAACCCGAACTGCGCACAGAGCAGGATCTTGCGCCGGTCGAACCGGTCGATTTGCGGCCCGAAGCCGACCGACACGAACATCATCGGCACGAGCTGCACCAGGCCGACCGCGCCGACCGCGATCGACGAGTGCGTGAGGTGGTAGACCTGCACGAACAACGCGACCAAGGTGATCTGGCTGCCGACCTGCGAGATCGCCTCGCCGGTCCAGAGCAAACGGAAGTCGCGCGACGCGCGCAACGGCTGTATGTCGACGGACATGCGCCGGACTCGCCCGGCGAGAACACGGCGGCGGGTCGGCGCGGGATCGCTCATATCAGGGGACCGGGAACAGTATCGACGGAGCCGAGGTTACTAATCCCGACTTGCCCGCTCGACTTTCGAGAACGCCCGGCTAGCCTGCCGAACCGCGAACGACGACCGAACACGAGAGGAAGCTGATATGGCGCTCCGACTGGGTGATGTTGCCCCCGATTTCACCGCCGAGACGACCGAAGGCACGATCAACTTCTACGACTACCTCGGCGACGCCTGGGGTGTGCTCTTCTCGCATCCGAAGGACTTCACGCCCGTGTGCACGACCGAGCTGGGAGCCGTCGCCAAGCTGAAGCCCGAGTTCGACAAGCGCAACGTGAAGGTGCTGGGCCTGTCGGTCGACGGGCTCGACAACCACAAGGGTTGGGCCGCGGACATCGAGGAAACACAGGGCACCAAGCTCAACTTCCCGGTCATCGCGGACTCGGATCGCAAGGTTTCCGACCTCTACGACATGATCCACCCGAACGCGAGCGACACACTGACCGTGCGATCGGTGTTCATCATCGGTGCGGATAAGAAGGTGAAGCTCATCATCACCTACCCGGCGTCGACCGGCCGCAACTTCGACGAGATCTTGCGCGTGATCGACTCGTTGCAGCTCACCGCGAACTACAGCGTCGCGACACCGGTGAACTGGAAGGACGGAGAGGACGTGATCATCGTTCCTGCCGTCTCTGACGAAGACGCCAAGTCGAAGTTCCCCAAGGGCTGGAAGACCCTCAAGCCCTACCTACGCGTGACCCCACAACCGAACAAGTGACGCCGCTCTCTCCGACGACGAACTGCGGTCAGGTTGGCACGCACCGCTGATCTCGGTGCCGGAGGCGACGCGTTCGTGGGCTAGTCCCGGACGTAGTCCCACGCTGTGTCTCGCAGGTAGAGGCGATGGCGCGGGCCGACGTCGTTGATGCGGGCAAGGTCTTCGTAGGCGACATCTTCCCGGTACAGACAGACCGCGCCGTCGCCGTCGATGAAGTGGAAGTGCGGCGTGTAGTCGACGACGTCGCCGTCGCGGGCGGAACGCAACGCGTCGGCGACGGTCGCGTGATCGCGCAGCCAGAGCAACGTGACGTACTGGGGCGGCGCGAGTTCGATCTCGCCGGCATCACGCGCCGCGAACGCGTCGTCCGGGCGGAACCAATGAAGCCGATCGGTTTCTGTCCCGTCGGCCACCGCCTCGCCTTCGGCCGCTTCGCCGACGAAGAACCAGGTCGCGAAGCGCTTCGGCGAGATCTCCGGTGTGGTCCAGTTCGACAGGTGAACGAGCGTCGGGGCGGCCACGTCGAGGCCCGCTTCTTCCTTCGCTTCGCGCGCCGCGGCGCGCCGCGCCGCACTCAACAGGTCGTCGGGAGCTTCGGCGTAGTCGTCAGGATCGATGCGCCCGCCCGGGAACACCCACGCGCCGCCGTGGAACGCGAGCTTCGACGACCGGCGAGCCAGGAGCACCTCAAGACCGAATGCCCCGTCGCGTACGAGGACCACGGTCGCTGCCGGCGCCGCGGCCACGCCCGACGGTTTCCCGTCGCGAGCCAGACCCGCGATCCGGACCTGCTCCGCACGGGTGCCTTCGTCGGCCACGATCAGCCGAGCATCTCGACGGGGAGCTCGCCTTTTTCGTGACGAGCACGCAACACCTTCTTGTCGAACTTGCCGACGCTGGTCTTCGGCACCTCGTCGATGAAGCTCCAACGCTCAGGCACCTGCCATTTCGCGACCTGCTCGCCGAGGAAGGCGGCAAGGGCGGCGGCGTCGACCGCGGATCCCGACTTGCGAACCACACAGGCCAACGGTCGCTCCTGCCATCGGGGATCGGGAACACCGATCACGCTCGCCTCCACCACCTCCGGGTGCGCCATCAGAGAGTTCTCGAGCTCGACCGAGCTGATCCACTCCCCGCCCGACTTGATCACGTCCTTGGCCCGATCCGTGATCTGCACGAACCCCTGCGAGTTCACCGAGCCGACGTCGCCGGTGCGCAGCCAGCCATGGTCGAACTTCTCGGGCGACGGGTCGCCGAAGTAGTCGGCGGTGATCCACGGTCCCCGCACCTCGATCTCACCCACCGCGACGTCATCCCACGGAAGCGGATTGCCCGCGTCGTCAACGATACGAAGCTCGACACCCGAAACGATCCGGCCGGTGCGGGCGCGCCAGTTCATCTCGTCAGCCCCGCCGAGTTCGACCGACGCCGGTGGGTGGGCGACCGCAGCGAGCGGCGAGGTTTCGGTCATGCCCCACGCCTGCACGATGCGCACGCCGTAGCGTTGCTCGAAGCGCTCCATGAGCGACCGAGGGACCGCCGAGCCGCCGCAGATGATCATGCGGACCGACGACAGGTCGATTTCGTGGTCGTCGCCGTATCGCAGGATGTCGGCCCAGATCGTCGGCACCGCGCCGGAGAACGTCACCCGCTCTTCTTTGACCATGCGCGTCAGCGGCTCGGCCTGCAGAAATCGGCCGGGCATCACGAGCGCCGCCCCGCACATGAACGCCGCGTAGGGAATGCCCCACGCGTTGGCGTGGAACATAGGCACGATCGTCAGGATGCGTTCGCGCTCGGAGAGGTTCAGCGCGGCCGGAGTTGTCGCGGCGAGCGAATGGAGATACGCCGACCGGTGCGAGTACGCAACACCTTTGGGATTCCCGGTCGTCCCGGACGTATAACACAGCGCGGCCGCTTGCCGTTCGTCGACGTCGGGCCACGCATACTCGCAAGCGGCGGCGGCAAGGAGATCGTCGTAGCGGAGAATCTCCGCGTTCGGCACTATCGACCGCAGCGCGGTCGCGTCACCGTCACCGATCACGATGAAGCGCTCGACTGTCTGAAGATCGGCCGCCACCTTGGCCAGCATCGGAACGAGCGAGTCGTCGAGGAGAATCAGCTTGTCTTGTGCATGGTTGATGACGTACGCGAGCTGCTCGGGGAACAGTCGGATGTTGAGCGTGTGCAGTATCGCTCCCATCGACGGCACCGCGAGATACGCCTCGAGATGCTCCTGACTGTTCCAGCAGAACGTGCCGACCCGATCGCCGCGCGCGACGCCGAGACCCGCGAGCACATTGGCGAGGCGCGCCGCGTTGGCGCCGACCTCCGCAAAACTCGCGCGGCGCGGGCCGGTATCGGTCCACGTGACGCACTCGCTCTGGGCATACACGCTCTGTCCGTGGCGTAAAATCGCGGCGATCGAGAGCGGGAATTCCTGCATCGTGCTGGCCGTGAAGGCGTTCGACATATTCGGACTGTAGACCTCACACCTGCACGTTTCATCCGCGGAATGGGCCGCCGCGAAGTACCGCCTGTCGCGTGCGACAGAGCCAACGACCGCGCTCGCGACCGCGAGGTCCCGGCGGTCGTTCCCGGACTTCGATGACACCTGTCCTGTGCGCGCCGATCACCGACCGAGGATCGCACCGATGATCAAGCCCAGCACGAGGAGGCCGCCGGCTCGACGCGTCACCAGAAACGACATTGCGGCAAACCACAACGGCCACACCGGGTTGTAGACGGGCGACTCTGCTGGCTTGGGTTCGGAGTAAGCCATCCAGGTTCGGCGCATGACCGGAAGAGACAAGAACACGAGCACCGACGCGATCGGCAACACTCGCGCGATGACAAGCGCAATCACCGACAGGTAGAAGCCGACGAACATCACCTGTGTCAGTCGCCGGCCCTGCGCCTCGCCGAGCAGCACCGGCAGCGTGCGGGTTCCGTCCGCGGCGTCCCATGGGATCTTGTCGATGTGTTTGCCCATGAGCACGGTCGTGCACAGCAACGCATACGGGAGCGACGCGAGCACAACGGCTCCTGGGATGGTTCCCGTCGCCGCGTAGTACACACCGCCGACCATCAGCGGACCCCAGACAACCAGCACCGTCGCTTCGCCCAATCCGCGCTTCTTCAGCCTGAGCGGCGGCGCCGTGTACGCGCTCGACAGCACAAATCCGCCCAGCGCGAACGCAATCACCGGCCAGCCGCGCTCGAACGTGAGGACGATCATGATCGCGAGGCAGATCGCGTTGACGGTCAGCGCGCACGCCGCGAGCCCCTTGCGGGTGATCACGCCCGACAGCACCGGGTGGGGCGAGTAGAGATTGCGCGGGTAGTCGTCGCGGTCGGTGCCGACCTGCAGATCGAAGAGGTCGTTCATCAGGTTGTTGGCCATGTGCGCGAGCACGATCCCGATTGCCGCGAGCGCGAACCATTCCCACGACACGTGCGCGCCGCGAAAGATCGCGAGCAACCCGGCCACGGCCGCCGCGACGAGCGTCATCGGCAACACGCCGGCGCGGGTCAGGTACAGCCACTTCGACACCGGATCGAGCCGGCCGCTCGGCGGGTTGGTCGTCGTGAGCACGTATTTCCAGTTGCGCAACAGCCCGCCGCGCTCATCCCGAGACACGCCCGAACCTGCAGCCACGTCGGTCATACGTGCAGCGTAGAACGCGGGTCTCCTGCCCCGCTCGCCGCTGGCCACCACAGGTCAGACGATCCGAGACAGACACCCGAAGATCGGCCGACGACGAGCTTCGACCCGCGTCGTCCGCTCACGAGCGCCGCAAACGCTCGGCGGCACCACCGCGGCCGGCTGGGACATCCTCGGGAGCGACGGTCACCGTGATCGACGTTGCGGTCAGTCCACCTCGGGCCGACTGGTTCGTCATGCCCGGGTGCGGTGTCGGATTCATGGGCGCGGTGCCGACGGCCTCAGAACGCTGGATCGACCACGAACATGACGTCGGCGGGTGGGCGATCTCCCGGCGGACGGCACGAGCGGCTCGGTCGCCGTCGCACGCGAAGGAACGATCGGCCAGTCAAGGTGCCAAGGATCGAAGCTGGCGGTGACGCCGAGGACCCACGGGCTGGCGTTCGCGCGTCGAGTTGGTCCAAACCAACTGCGTGAGCGACGATCAGCCGCCGTAGTTCATCCTCGTGTCCTCCATCCGCAGGATCGGCGTCTCCTCGTCTTTGACGAACGCTGCGTTGACGACCTCGCCGAGAAACAATGTGTGTCCGCCGACCTCGACCGGTTGGCGGACCTCGCACTCGACGTAGGCAACTGATTGCGCCAATACCGGCGCGCCGCTCACCGGCCCGTCGAAATACGCGAAGCCGCCGAGCGTGCGCGCCTCGACATCAACCTCGACCGGCTTCGTGAACTTGCGGACGATCGCTCGGTCCTCACGATCGACGAGGCACAGCGAGAAGACGCCGGCCGCGGCAATGAACTCGTGGGTGAGTGCCTCATGCTCGACGCCGATGCCGATCCATTTCGGCTCAAAAGACACTTGCGTCGCCCAGTTGAGGGTCATCAGATTGCGCTTCGTCGCATCCGCCGAGCGGGAGCCGACCACGTACAAGCCGGAGGGCATCTTCCACAGCACACGACGGCGCAGCCGGTCGTAGTCGTCCGGCTCGGCGCCTGGCGGGAACGGAGGGACAGGACTTTGGTTGGCGGGCATTCGTGCAGGGTACGCTCGACGCCGGTCACACCGAATCCTCGAGAAGGTCACGCAAGATCTGCGCAAGGTTCTCCGGGTAGATCGTCTGGTCGGTCTCGGCGATCTCGTCGGTCGTCCACCATCGGTGCTCGACGACGGAGCGGCGTTCGACGTCACTCCAGCGAGCATCGTCAGGTACGAACCGTGGAGCTCGAACACAATAGAAATGCTCGGTCTGGCGATAGCGGGACGCTTCGAAGTCGAATACGATCGTTCGTTCGAACAGCACCGGTCCGAGATCATCGACCCGAAGCCCGGTTTCCTCGAACAGTTCTCGGCGTGCTGCCATCGCGAGCGTTTCGCCCGGTTCGACACCACCACCGGGCGTAAACCACCACGATCCAGCTTGTCGTCTCGCGGGATCGAACCCGCGAAACAACAAGACGGCGCCGCCGGCGTCGACCACGAGCAGCCGAGCCGCGAGCCGGTCGACGGCTTGTCGCTCGGTGGTCGGATCGACAGGCACGCCTCGGAGGCTACGGGGTGAGCCGCCGGTCGCGATGTCGTCGGGAACCGCGCGATCGCCATCAAGGTTCGCTCCGTTTGGAACGCGTCTGGTCGGCTCGCCCGCGCCGAACGCCAGCACGGCAGCACCGCCCGAGGCGCGCAACCGTTGCGAACATGAAGCGGTCACGACCGACGCACGGCGCGACGGAGACCAGCGCGCCAACCATGCTCGAGCGTGAAGTCGAGATGGTTGCCATAACCGGCTACCCGGGCGGCGCCGACACCCGCATCCACACCGGGCGTCGTGGAAGTTGTTTCTCCGCGTAACGCTACCGGCGCTCGAGCGCGATCACTGGAATCTCCCGGGTCGTCTTGCGCTCGTAGTCAGCGAATCCGGGCATCACCGACTTCTGCTGTTTGAACAGCCGATCACGCTCTTCGCCTTCGGTCACCACCGCGCGAGCCTCGAATTGTTCGCCGGGCAACTCGACCGTCACTGTCGGATTCGCGACCAGGTTGTGGTACCACGCGGGATGCGTCGGAGCGCCGGCCTTCGACCCGAACACGACGATTCGATCGCCGTCTACGAGGAACACGAGCGGCGTCGTATGCGTTCGTCCGCTCTTGGCGCCGGTCGTCGTCAGCAACAGCATGGGTGCGCCTTCGAAAGAGCCTGAAACCTTCCCGTCGTTGGCTCGGAACTCGTCGATGACGGAACGATTGAAGTCGTTGACTGCAGTCACACTGTTCTCCTGGACGGCGGCGGATAGGTCGGTCAACACGGGACCCGTTGCGATACTTCCCGCGAACGCGACAATGACGTTGTGGACCTCACCGAGATCGACCTGACGGATCTCAACCTCTTCGCGCGCGGATTTCCGCATCCCGTGTTCACGACGTTGCGCCGTGCGGCACCGGTCTGGTGGCACGAGCCGACGGTGCACACACCCGACGGCGAAGGCTTCTGGTCGGTACACACGCACGCCGAGTGCATGACAGTGATCCACGATCCGGTGACCTTCTCATCGGAGACGGGCGGGGAACGTCCGTTCGGAGGCACCACGATCCCCGACTTACCGGTCGCCGGGATGATGCTGAACATGATGGACGACCCGCGCCATCAGCGCGTGCGCCTGCTGGTGAGCAAGGGGCTCACGCCGCGGACGATCGCACGCCTGGAAGATGAGCTGCGACGCCGTACGGTGCAACTCGTCGACGGTGCGCTCGCCGCGGGTACCTGCGATTTCGCGACGGCTGTGGCCGGCGAGCTGCCGATGCAGGCAATCTGCATCCTCATGGGAATCCCCGAACAGGATCGCCATCAACTCTTCGGTTGGATCGAGCACAGCTTCGACTTCAAAGACGACCGCGAGGCATTCGAAACCACTGACGACGTCGCTCACGCCGCGGCCGCAATGTTCGACTACGGCGCGCGGCTCATTGCCGACAAGCGCGCGCACCCGGCCGACGACATGCTCTCGGTGGTGTGCAACGCGGCGCTCCCCGGCGAGGATCCGCCTCAGCTCGTCGATCAGGAGTTGCAGTTCTTCTTCAGCTTGCTGTGGGCGGCCGGCGCCGACACGACCCGTAACGCGATCGCGGGTGCAATCGTCGCACTGACAGATTTCCCCGATCAGCTCGAGGTGTTACGCGACGACGAACGAGCCCTGGCGACAGGAGTCGAGGAGATCGTTCGTTGGACGCATCCGGCCGCCTACAACCGTCGGACGGCAACTCGGTCGGTCGAGCTCGGCGGCCATGAGATCGCAGCGGGAGCCAAGGTCGTGTTCTGGGAGGCGTCCGCGAACCGCGACGAGCTCGTGTTCGCCGAGCCGTTCCGTTTCGACGTACGTCGCGAGCCGAATCCGCACCTCGGATTCGGGCACGGAGTGCACCATTGTCTCGGCGCGAGCCTCGCTCGTCTCGAGATCCGTGTGGTGTTAACGGAGCTGCTCGCACGGGTCGCCACGATCGAGGTCACTGGGCCGGTCGAATGGACGCGCAGCAACAAGCACACCGGGATCCGGACGCTGCCCGTGAGATTGATGGCGCGCTGACCGGCCGGGAATCGGGTCAGGGGGCGGCGGGCGGGTGCGCGGGATCGGTCTTTGCGAACGCCACCATCATCTCGTAGATGTCATAGACCCGCTGACCGTAGAACGCGCCCGTCGCCCAGGTTCCCCAAAGATCCCACCAGGTTTGGACCTTTCCGCGGAAGCCGAGGTTGAGCATGTTCGGCATCACGAGCGGTTGTTTCAACGTGGTCGCGGTGAGGGTCGGATCGACGTAGATCCGCAGCGCTTGCATCTGCGCCCGGACGCCGATCTGTGCGGTCGGGAACGAAAAACCGTGGGCGCAGGAGTCGCACGCGCCGATCCCTGCGAAGTTGTTGTCGTCGGTTGCGACCTGGCCTCCGCCCGGGAAGGTGAACCACGCGGTTTCGAGGATCGACTGCGCGAACGCGACGTCGCCACGAACTCCGGCGTTGTCGCCTTCGGTGATGTAGTACTGGGCGAGCGTGTCGAGCGGGACGGTAATGCGCGGCTTGTAACCCGACGCGGTGACGAAGTCGGCGAGCTGCTGAGCGGTGAGAAGACTGGGACCGAGGATCGGGCTCGACGCGCTGGTTGCCGCCTGCTCGAACTTCGAAATGCCGATCACCGACACCACGAGCTGGACGTGCGCGTGCGCGATCGCGATCTTGTCGTTCGAGACGTTCGACTGCGCGTCCGAGAGCAACACGTCGGCGGCGCGCTTGCGAGCCGATACTTGCTGTTGCTCCGCGGTCAACCGCTTCTGCAACGCGACATACTCCTGGATGAGCTCGTTCTGTTGTTCGCTGAACGAGCCGATCAGCTGCAGAGTGCGGCTGGCATCCATCGCGGTCGTCGCGCTCTCGATCGCCACGATTGCGTCGTCGAGCCGGCTGCTGCCCGAGTTCATGTAGGCCTCGACAGCCGCGGCCTGGATATCGGCGTGCGCGGCATCGAGCTCGTTCTGCGTTTGGCGCACCTGTGCTTCCAAGCGTGCGAGATGGCTCTGCAAGGCCCGCCAGGTTCGTTGGACCCCACGCGTGTTTGCGAGGTCGTGGGGCAGCTTCGCCCCGTACGTGAGGAGGTCCTTGCTGGCCTGCTCGCGCTGGGCGAGCAGCTGCAGTCCGAGATCGAGCGGCAAACTGAACTTGGGCGGAGGCGGCACGCTCGCAGGATTGATCGTCGTTGTCGTGGTGCTCGGACCCGAGGTCGACGTCGGCCGGGTGGTGCGGGGCGGTTTCGTCTTGGACGTCGTCGACGTGGATGGCGACGCGGCCGCGGCCGACGGCGCGACCACGCCCACAGTCAGGGCGAGGGCAAGTGCGAGCGCGACGGTAGCGCGACGGTTGGCGAGCATCCTGTGGGAAGTCGGCATCTCCGCACCGCATCTTCAGACCCATTTAGGGGACTTTGAGCGGGCAATTTGCTCCGCGATCCGCCATTTGTCGTGTAGATCAGGGGTCCCCGTCAAATTCGCGTGCCGCGGAGCGAGGGCTAGCTCCTCGGAACTTCGCTCCAGGGGCGATCCTTGTCGACTCGGATGTCGCCTGGGAGGCCGAGGATCCGTTCGCCGAGGATGTTCTTCATGATCAGGGTGGTCCCGCCTTCGATCGAATTGGCTTGGACCCGCAGGAATGCCTTCTGAGGGCTTGAGAGATCCATAGCGGTCTTCGGTCGGGTCATCGGGTAGCCGGCCGGGTAGAGCATGGCCTCGGCCCCCATGAGGTTCATCGCGAAGTCCATCATCCGCTGATTCAGCAGCGCCATCGCCAGCTTGCCAACCGAGCCTTCCGGTCCGGGCGTCCCCTGCTTGCGCGCCTGCGAGGCCCGGATGTTGGTGAGGCGGTTCACCTCGGCGTCGATCCACAAACGGGCAAACTCGTCACGGGCGGAACCGTTGGCCTGCGACGGGTGCTGCTCGTAGACGTGGCGGACCAGCGCGATCAGTCCCGATCCCTGCGGATGAACCTGGCCGCCGATCGAGACGCGTTCGTTCATCAGTGTCGTCAACGAGACGTGCCAGCCCTCGCCAATGTCGCCGAGCCGTTCGCTGTCCGGGACGCGCACGTCGGCGAAGTACACCTCGTTGAATTCGGCTTCACCAGTGGCCTGGACCAACGGACGCACCTCCACGCCCGGTGCGTGCATGTCGACGACGAACATCGTCAAACCTTTGTGCTTCGGCATCTCGGTGTCGGTGCGGACGATCACAATTCCGAAACGGGCCACGTGGGCGAGCGTCGTCCACACCTTCTGACCATTGATGATCCACTCGTCGCCGTCACGGATCGCCCGGGTCGACAGACCGGCAACATCGGAGCCCGCGCCCGGCTCGCTGAACATCTGGCACCAGATCTCTTCGCTCGTGAACAACGGCCGGAGATACCGGCGCTTCTGGTCGTCGCTGCCGTGGGTCACGATTGTCGGCGCGCACATGCCGTGACCGATCGGATTCCGGCCGTACGGAAGTGGCGCTCCCGCCGCCGTGAGCTTGGTGTTCACGAGGTTTTGCATCCTCGGCGAAACCCCGAGCCCGCCGAACCCTTCGGGGAAGTGCACCCACGCGAGCCCCGCGTCGTACTGCGCGCCGAGCATCTCGGCCGGTCGCGTGGTCTTGGGATCGTGCTGCGCGAGGAGTTCCTCGCAACGATCGGTTACCAGTTGCTCGTCGGTAGTCACGCCTTACCCCTGTTCAACTTGACCGGTCGGTCAAGTCTAGGAACTCGCCAGCCGATTCCGCCAAGACCGAGGCGGTCGCGGTCCACCCACCCAGCTGGTCCGGATGCGTCGTTGGGTTCACGCATTCGCCGTCGCGCTCGCGCCCGGCACCGTCGTCGTCGCGCATCGGCGAGGACGCGCCCAGGACCGATGTGGGGCACCAGCTTCGCGGCGCGCCGGCGCACCTCGCCGGCCGTGAGCGCCCGGTCGGGCACTTCCGACGCGCTGCACCGGGCCCGTCTCGCAGTGGCCACCGACCGACACCGGGCGTTCGTCGGCGGTCGCCAGACACCCCGATCGGTCATGCCGAAGCCGCGTGCGTCGCCCGCGGCCCCACCGTGGGCTCATGGCATCGCGGCGGGACCGTCATGATCGTGCGATGTCGACGACGAACGCTGGCGTTGCGAGGAGCGGGCTACCGAGGGTCGGGAATCCAGCTGCCGTGAAATCCGTACGGGACACGCACCGGCAGGTGCACGCTCGCGACTGGCGCAGCGGTGAAGTCGTGGGCGTCGAGGATCACCAGGTCGGAGCGGTCGACGGTCGCGTCGTAGACATATCCCATCAGCCAGCCGTCGTCTTCGCTCGTCGCGGACTCGCCTGGCACAAACACGAACTCGCCCGGTGTGCGGCCGGGTCCGAAGTCGTGTTCCTCGGTGACGCCGGCGAAAAGATCGTGCTTGAAGTACGTCGCACCGTCGAACGCATCGCGCGTGTTCGGCAAGCCCACCGCGTAGCCGAAGCGATGGCGCGACCCGAGCACGGTCTCGTTCACACGCGGAAACTCCTGGCCCCGCTCGTCAAGTCGATCCTCGCGGACCTTGCCCGCGGAAAGATCGATGGTCCAACGGTCGAGCGTCGGCACACCGCCATCGTTCGGACCGGTACGGCTCTGCTTGAACATCGTGGGATGGCGGGGTACGTCGACCACGATGGTGTCACCGTCGTCAAAGGCATTCATTGGGTGGAACACATAACAGGGATCGACGTCGAACCAGCGCATCTCGGTGTCGCCACCCGATCGCGGCATCACACCGACGCGGGCGACATGATCGTCGTCCCAGCGGAACGGGAAGGGCTGCACCTCGAGGTCGAACACCACGGGCAGGTCGAAGAAGAGCACGTGCTCGCGTGTGATGGCGAAGTCGTGCATCATGACCGAGCGCGGGATCGTGATCGGCTCGCTACGTTCCAGCTTCCCCGTCGCGTCGATTACGTGATACGTGAGATACGGTTCCGCGAACCAGTAGGCGAACGCCAGCATCTCCCCGGTCACGGGATCGACCTTTGGGTGCGCGGTGAACCCGGTCGGAAGCGGACCTCCGAAATCGGTCCGGCGCAAGGTGTCGAGCGTGGGTGAGAGCTCGTAGGGCATCGAGCCCTCGGTGAAGGTCAGGATGCGCCCCGCGTGCCCGATCACGTGGGTGTTGCTCGTGTCGTACATCGGTGGCAGTGGCCCGCCGACGGGAGTCTCTCCGTGCGCGCGCGCGATGTCGTCGGTGCGCACCCATCGGTTGCGATACCACGCTGCGGTGCCGTTGCCGAGCTCGACGCCGTGGACCATGCCGTCCCCGGTGAACCAGTGGTACGGACCGGTCGGCGTGACGAACGGATTCGGGCCGATGCGAAGGTACCGTCCGCGCAGTTCGGGAGGGATCACACCGTCGACCGAAAGCTCGGTCGTCGTGTGCTCCTGCGCTACGGGGCCGTAGTTGCCGGTGAGGAAGGGGTTGTCAGTGACAGTCAAAGCGCTACCTCTCTCGTCCCCACGTTTATAACATTGTTATATAGGCGGGTCAACGCCGCCCCGCCCAAATACGCTGGCTGACGTGGATCTGGTGCGCGTCGAGTCGGGATCGCCGATCACGCGGCTTGTCCTCGATCGGCCGGAGCGACGCAACGCACTGTCGCTCGCGCTGATGACCGAGATGCTCGACGCGCTCGAACAGATCGGCGCCGACGCCTCGACCCAGGTGCTGGTGATCGAGGGTCGAGGTCCCGCGTTCTCGGCCGGTCACGACCTGGCCGAGCTGGTCTCCAACCGCGACCACGACGTCTACGACGCGCTGTTCGAAACGTGCGTCGAGCTGATGACACGGCTGCACACGATCCCTCAACCGGTGATCGCCAAGGTGCACGGCGTCGCGACCGCAGCCGGCTGCCAGCTCGTGGCCGCGTGCGATCTCGCGATTGCCGCCGACGACGCACGCTTCGCGACACCCGGCGTAAACATCGGCTTGTTCTGTTCGACCCCGATGGTGCCGATCAGCCGAACCATCGGTCGCAAACGGGTGCTCGAGATGCTCTTCACCGGGGAGATGATCGACGCGGCGACGGCAGCCGAGTGGGGGCTCGTGAACCGGGTCGTCGCGCCGGACCAGCTCGAAGCAGCCGTGGTCGAACTCGCGGAGCGGATCGCACAGACGAGCCCGACGGTGCTCGCGCTCGGCAAACGCGCGTTCTATGAGCAGGAGGGGATGGACGAGCGCGCCGCGTACGGCCTCGCCTGCGCGGTCATGGTCGACAACGCACAGTTGGATGAGGCGCACGAGGGCATGCACGCATTTCTCGAAAAACGCAAGCCCGCGTGGCCGAAGAGGGGCTAGCGGGAGTGGTCGCGGCGACTCCGCGCACCCGGCTCATCTCGTTCGCGCCGTTGCGCCACCCTGCCTACGCGCGGCTGTGGACCGGCGCATTCGTGTCCAATATCGGGACGTGGATGGAGTCGATCGCACTCGGCATCTATGTGACGAAGCACACCAACCAGGCGGCGTGGACGGGCACGGTGGCGGCCGCTGCGTTCTTGCCGATCGCGTTCTTCAGCCCGATCGGCGGTGCGCTCGCCGACCGCTACCCGCGCCGGGTCTTGATGATCGTGACGAGCTTGTTCCAGACCGCACTCGCCGGGCTGCTCACCTACTTGTTCTTCACCGGAAACCCGTCGGCGCCAACCATCACCCTGATCGCGCTCGGCAATGGCGTGTGTGCCGCGCTCGGATTTCCCTCATTCCAGGCCATGCTCCCGGATCTCGTACCGGTCGAAGACCTGCCGGGCGCGATCGCGCTCTCGTCGGCGCAATACAACCTCGGTCGCGTCATCGGTCCGGCGATCGCCGGCGTCGTCATCTTCATCGGCGGATACGCGTGGGCCGAAGGTGCGAACGCCGTGAGCTTCCTTGCCGTGGTCGCGGTGATGCTGACCATCGAACTCCCCCCGCCGTCGGAACGGGCGCGAAGCGAACCGTTTGTCCGATCGATGGTGAATGGCTTCGGCTTCGTGCGTCGCGAGCCCGGCCTGCGCATCACGGCGCTGGCGATGTGCCTCAACACGTTCCTGGCGGCGCCGTTCATCGCGCTCGTGCCCGCGATGGCATTGGAAGTGCTGCACAGCGGATCGGGTGGAACCGCCGTTCTCATTACCGCGCAGGGAATCGGCGCGGTGCTCATGGCCTTCTCTCTCGGAACGCTCATCGAACGTTACGGCGCTCGGCGGGTGCTCACGACGCTGATGAGTCTCCTGCCGTTCGCGCTCGCCGCCTACGCAAGCGCACCGGTTCTGGCGCTTTCGGCCCTTGCGCTGTTCTTCGTGGGCATCCTGTACCTCGGCGCGTTGTCGAGCTTCACGACGATCGCGCAGCTGCGCGTCCCCTCCGAGATCCGTGGACGTGTCCTTGCCGTGTTCACCGTCATCCTCGGATCGTTGTACCCACTCGGCGCAATCGTGCAGGGCAAGATCGCCGACCACATCGGATTGCGCGACACGACCCTCGGCGCCGCGGCGTTGATGGCATTCGTGATGGTGGCGACACGCGTCGCCCGCCCGGGAGTCACCACCGCGATCGACGCACCCGTGGGTTAGGGTCGACCCCATGAGTGATGACACAGCCCTGGTGACGCTCGAACGGCGCGGCAACATCGCGTTGGTCACCTTGAACCGGCCCGAGGCGCGCAACGCGATCAACCCCGAGGTCAGCCAGACGATGAGTGCACTCCTCGACGAGATCGAAGCCGACGCGCAGTTGCGCGCCGTCGTGCTGACCGGAGCGGGTGAGGTCTTTTCGGCCGGCGCCGATCTCAAGGTCGTCGCGCAGGGCCGCGCCATGGACATCGCACGCGGCAAGGGCGGATTCGCCGGCATCGTGAATCGCGACTTTCCGAAGCCACTGATCGCGGCGGTGAACGGCCCCGCCCTTGCGGGTGGTTTCGAGATTGTGCTCTCGTGCGACCTCGTGATCGCGGCCGACACCGCTCGGTTCGGTATCCCCGAAGTGCAGCGCGGCCTGATGGCGGCTGCGGGTGGCCTCATTCGCCTGCCCAAACGTGTGCCGCTCGCGATCGCGCTTGAGCTCGCGATGACCGGCGACCCGATCGACGCGACCCGCGCGCTGGCGCTCGGTCTCGTCAACCGCGTCGTGACACGGGACCGGGTCGTCGACGAGGCGACCGCGCTCGCCGCCCGCATCGGCGAGAACTCGCCGATCGCCGTCCGTCAGTCGCGTCAGCTGGTGCGAGAGGCCGCGGAGCTTCCCGAGGCCGACGGCTGGCGCCGGACGAACGAACTCGTGCTCGACGTCTTCGCGAGCGGCGATGCCGTCGAGGGCGCCACCGCCTTCGCTGAGAAGCGCCCGCCCGTCTGGAAGAGCACCTGAGCCGCGGCGACGACATCGGCCCGGCCCTCCGGGTGGAGGGGCAAACCCGTCCGGGTCTCCGCCCGGCCCGTCGTGCCCGATCCGAACCGTGGGAGTGATCACTCCTAGAGTTGGTCCGTGGAGCGGTGGCGTGTCGAAACCCTGGCCGAGCGGGCCGACGTGTCGGTCGACACAATCCGTTTCTACCAAAAGCGTCGGCTGCTTGGCGCGCCGATGCGAGACGGCCGGCTTGCCTGGTACGGGCCCGAACATCTCGATCGGCTGGCCCGGATCCGCGAGCTCCAAGGACACGGTCTGACCCTCGCGCTGATCGGGCGGGTCCTGAACGGCGATCTCGATGCGACCGACGCACCCCTCGCCGTCGCCCTCGCCGTCGCGGAATCTCCAGAGGAGTTCCTCTCCCTCGCCGAGCTCGCCGACCGTTCGGGCGTACCGCGATCGCTCCTCGAAGCGGTCGCGCGCGAGGGGCTGCTCGTGCCTCGCATCCACGAAGGCGGCGAGCGCTACACGAGCAGCGACGTCGACGTGGTCCGCGCCGGGCTGGCGTTGCTGGAAACTGGGTTCCCGTTGTCAGATCTTCTCGCGCTCGCCCGCGAGCACAACGCGTCGACCCACGACATCGCCGAGCAGGCCGTCGCGCTCTTCGACCGCTACGTTCGCACGCCACTGCGTGCGTCTGCCATCTCCGACAACGACAAGGCACGCCAGCTCGTCGAGGCCTTCCAAAAGTTATTGCCGGCCGTGACTGCGCTCGTCGAACACCACTTCCGACGCGTGCTGCTCGCGGTTGCGCAGGAACACTTGGAATCGGTAGGCGAGGAACACGAACTCGCTGCCGCAAATGCGGAGGGGGCGCGTCAACTCGAGACTCGACGTTCGCATTTTGGACTCCCAACGTGATCGAGACCCCGACCCCGCCGTGGCCGGGGAAGCATCGGCTTCCGCAAGGAAAAGAAAAAGCGCGCGCGGTCGAGGAAATGTTCGATCGGATCGCGCCGCGGTACGACCTGCTGAACCGCCTGCTGACGTTCCGTATGGATGTCGGGTGGCGACGGGCGGCGGTGCACTCGCTCGAGCTTGTCTCGGGCTCCCGCGTCCTCGATCTCGCCTGCGGTACCGGCGATGTGTGCCGGACCCTCCAAGCCAACGACTACCGGCCGGTCGGCGTCGACTTCTCGGCCGGCATGCTCGCGGCTGCCCACACCAACGCACCGCTCGTGCGCGCCGATGCCGCACGTCTCCCATTCGCCGACGGCACACTCGACGGCCTGACGTGCGGGTTCGCGCTCCGCAACTTCGTCGATCTCGGTGTCGTGCTGGCCGAATCCGCCCGGATTTTGCGTCCACGGGGCCGCATCGCGCTGGTCGACGTGAGCGAGCCCACGCGCGGGCCGGTCCGAGCCGTGCACCGGCTGTGGTTCCGGCGGGTCGTTCCTTTCGTCGGCGGCGTCGTCTCCGACCGGAGCGCGTACGCCTACCTCCCGGCATCCACCGCATATCTCCCGACGCGTCCGCAGCTCCTGCAGATCGTCGCAACTGCCGGTTTCATACGGGTCGAGCACCGCACATTGGGCGCCGGCGCGGCCCAACTGATCACCGGGACCCGCGGATGACGAACGCCGATACCCGTCTCGCTCCCCACCGACGTGTTCTCGCCGCGCGCACCGAGCTGCTCACCGACGGCGGGAATTTGCTCGACCACCTCGGCCCCGACGGCACCGCCTGGCTCGACGGGCCGCGCGGCTTCGCGACCGCGGGCATCGCCGCAATCGTGGAGCCGTCGCACGCGGTGGCGGCACTCCGCGCGATCTCACGTGACGACGTCGCTACAAATCAGACAACCCATGCGGCCATCGGTCCGAGAGCCGTCGGCGCCCTGCCCTTCGCCGGCGGCGGCCGGATGATCGTGCCCGCCCGCATCGTGGAACGCGACCGCGATGGGCTGATGTGGCGGACGGTCATCGGACCGGCAATGCCGGACACGTTACGGGCGGCTGCCCGCTCGACCACGCCGACGAGCTACACCATCTCCCAGGTCACGGATGCCGATGCGTGGGACACGAACGTGTCGGCCGTCCTCGCACTCGTCGACGCGGGCGCCGTCGAGAAGGTCGTCCTCGCACGCGAGGTCGTCATCGACGCGAGCGAGCCGTTCGACATTGGCACGATCGCCCGCACGCTGCACGCGACGCAGCCCGACTGCATCGTCTACGTCGACCACGGGTTCGTCGGCGCGAGCCCGGAACTGCTGGTGCGACGCGCCGACCACGCCGTGACCGCCCGGCCGATGGCCGGCACCGGGCCGCGCGCCGATGAGCTCGTGCATTCCACGAAGGACGCCCGCGAACACCACTTCGTCGTGGAGGCGGTCGTCGGCGTGCTCTCGACCGTGTGCGATGACGTGCACGCGCTCGCCGTCAGACCGGTCGCGCTCACGGATCTGACCCACCTGGCCACCACGATCACCGCCCGGGTACGAGACCTCGACACGTCGGCCCTCGACCTCGCGCTCGCGCTGCACCCGACCCCCGCAGTCGGGGGAACACCGCGCTCGATGGCGCTCGCGACGATCTCACGCCTCGAACGTTCGCCCCGCGGTCTGTACGGCGGACCGTGCGGCTGGGTCGACGCCCGCGGCGACGGCGAGTTCGTCGTCGCCCTGCGTGGCGCACAGATACACGGAACCCGGGCTCGGCTGCACGCCGGTGCCGGCATCGTCGCAGGTTCGCGATCCGACACCGAATGGGCTGAGACGCGGGCCAAACTCGAGCCGATGCTCCGCGCGCTCGTACGTATCTGAACGCGTTCAAGAACGCGTTCTACCACCGTGTACCTATCAACGTCGTCGTCGGGAGCATCGACGGACAGACCGAAACGGTGACGTGCCGTGTGCTCGATGACCCGCGCTTCGCCAACACTCATGGCCAGCGTCCCGACCCGCCGAAACGGAAAGACCTTCATGACGCGGTCGAACATCGGCTCACGCCCGAACCCCCACGGCTCTGTCACGACGATCGTCTCGCACGTCTGGCGCGCCGCCTCGTCGAGCGCGCGTCCGGACTGCGAAACCGCGAACGCCGACACGTTGTACTCGCCGATGTCACACGGCGTCACCGCCCCAGCAGCCCATAAAGTTGGTCAGCGCGGCGACCTCCGAATCGGAACCGGGCTCTGCGTTCGGCGTTCGCTCATGCTCGGATCGACGATCCTTCACGGGCCCGCCCTTGAACCATCCGCCCGCGGTCGGGCTGGACCCGACCGGGCTCCAGGATCGGCCGACCACAGGAGCGCGCCGCTAGATCCGCTCGCTGACGACCGCGGCGACCGCCTCCCAGAGCGCGCGATGGTGCGCGATGGCGGAGTGGCGATCGACGGGCACGACGAAGACGCGCAGCTTGGTCGACAGGAGACGGTGCGGCGAGATGAGCACTTCACCAAGTGTGTGTCGGTCGTCGACACGCTCCGCGTGCGCGCCGTGCGCCCTTGCGATCTCCACGAGGTCGAGGTGGTGCGGAGTCGCGAACAGCCGTTCGAACTCCGGGAGCTCCGATGGTGGCAAATAGGAGAAGATTCCGCCGCCGTCGTTGTCGAGGACAACAATCGTCGCCCGACAGTGCTCGCCGATCTGGTCGGCTCCGAGCAACCCATTCGTATCGTGCAGGAACGACAGATCGCCACAGAGGCCGACGGTCGGTGCTGGTGCGTTCGAGTGCGCGACGCCGAGGACCGTCGACACAAATCCGTCGATCCCGTTCGCTCCTCGGTTTGCGAGCACACGCAGCCCGTCACGCGGCGCCATGCACCATTCCAGGGCACGGACCGGGAGGCTCGACGCGACGACGAGAGTCGCACCTTCGGGAAGTGCAGACGCGACGTCACGGGCGACTTGCCCTTCGCACAGGTAGTGGTCGCCGTCACCGTTCGCGAGCCGCGAGTCGAGGACACCGTCAATGGCCGCGCGGGCAGACCGTTCGATGTCCAGCCAGTCGGCCAACCACGGCTTCATTTCGTGGCGCGGCGACCTCAAAGCCTCGGCAACACCATCGAGGAGCGTGTCAGCATCCGCGGCCAACCGCATGTGCGCCGCGTGAGTCGGGTCGAGCCACGCGCCGTCGGGATCGATCAGAATCTGCGGGATCGAAGCATCGAGCCACTCGGTGGCGACTTTGCTCGTGAGCGCGGCGCCGACGCGAACGACGAGGTCGGGAGTGTGCGCAGTCCCGAACCCCGGGGCCCGCAACAGCGCCTCGTAGGTAGAGATCGCGAGTTTGCCGGTGCGCAGCTGCGAGATCGGGTCGGCCAGGACGGGCCATCCGGCCGCGGTGGCGAACCGCGCCGCGGTCGTGGGAGCGACGCCGGCACCCCATCCTGCGACCAACAGTCCGCGCGGATGCGCGCGCACGAGGTCGGCAAGACCTCTGACGTCGGCGACACTTGGCCCACGCGACACGGGCGCCGACCGGGTCCACGGTCGTCCGTCAAGGCGTCCCGGGACTTCCACGTGCGCGGCGCCGGTCGGCAGCAGAGGCTCGCGAAACGCCAGGTTGAGATGCACCGGCCCCGACGGCGGTCCGAGCGTCTCGGCAATCGCGCGGCTTGCCAGCGCCCGCCACATCGCACCGCAGCCAGGTTCGTCGCTCGGCGCACCCGGGTCGCAGAACCAGCGCACCGCGTCGCCGTAGAGGCGGTGTTGATCGATGCTTTGGCCCGCGCCGGTGTCGCGCAGTTCGGGAGGCCGATCCGCCGTGCACACGAGGAGGGGGACGCGCGCGTAGGACGCTTCCACGACCGCGGGATGAAAGTTCGCGGCCGCGGTTCCCGATGTGCACAACAGCACGGCGGGCCGGCCGCTCGCCAGACCTAGCCCCAATGCGCCGAACGCGGCCGATCGCTCGTCGAGGACCACCCGAACGTGCACACGACCGTCGCGAACGAGCGCGAGCGCGAGCGGCGCCGAGCGCGACCCCGGCGCGACGACCGCATCGGTGACACCGGCACGCGCCCACTCGTCAACGAGCGTCGCGGCGAACGACGCGGTCACGTCACGTTCGCTCACCGGAGTCTCCGGCGCGCAAGAATGCGGTCTTGGCCCGACCGCGAGTTGTTCTCGTTCCCGGCTTCACCCAGACCGCGAGCTCGTGGGCGCGCACGGCCGAAGTCGTACGCGCATCGTGCGACGTCCGTTCGCTCGACGTGCCCGCTCCCGGAACGTTCGCGACGACCGCCAACGCGATCGGCTCCGCCGGCGGACAAGCGATCTACGTCGGCTACTCCATGGGCGGCCGGCTGTGCTTGCGACTTGCCATCGACCGTCCGGACATCGTGCGTGCCCTCATGCTGGTGAGCACATCGCCCGGCATCGCCGATCCGGCCGAACGGGCGGCGCGGGTGGAAGCCGATGCGCTGCTCGCCGAGAGCGTCGAGCGCGACGGGGTCCACACGTTTCTGGCTGATTGGTTGGCCCAACCGATGTTCGCGGACGTTCCGGCCGATGCGCCCGGCCTCACCGATCGCCGCAAGCTCACACCGCAGTTCCTCGCGGCGTGCTTGCGTCGACTCGGGGCCGGTGCGATGGAACCGATGTGGAACGAAGTCTCGACGCTGACGATGCCGGTCATGCTCGTGGCCGGCGCCCGCGACGAGAAGTACACGGCGATCGCGCGGCGCATGCTCGAGCGCATGCACGCGCGCGTCAGCCTCGTCCAGCTCGACGGGGGTCACGCGCTGCCACTGGAACAACCCGCGGTCCTCGGAGGCCTCATCACCGCGTTCGCGGCTGACCACGGCTAGCCGATCCGGAGTCCGGTCGCCAGCAGCGCGGCCAGCACGAGCTGGAATCGGACCGTACCGACGAGTGCTCGAACGAGCGAAGCCGGGTCGAGGCGCGTACGCACAAGCCGGGCCGGAACGATCGCGAGCGGAGCGGACGCGACCGCGATGAGTGCCCACGGATGCTGTGCGCCACACACGACAACGGCCGCCAGAGCGCTCGTCAAACACAACACGAACGCCAAACGTGCGCGCGGCGCGCCGATGCGTACCGCCAAGGTCCGCTTCCCGGCGACGGCATCTGATGCAACGTCGCGCACGTTGTTGGCGAGCAGGATCGCGCACGCGGGAAGCCCGACCGCCAGTGCGCCCCACCACGCGGCGGCCGGAATGTGACGGTACTGCACGTACGCACTGCCGAGTGTCGCGACGAAGCCGAAGAACACGAGCACCATCACCTCGCCCAGCCCGAAGTACCCGTACGGCCGGGGTCCTCCGGTGTAGGTGACGGCGGCGACGAGCGCCGCGAGCCCGATCAGGAGCAGCCATGGATTCACCGCGGTTGCGAGCGCGGCGCCCACCACGGCCGCGACCGCGAACGAGATCCCCGCGGCGTTGCGTACCGCCGCCGGCGACGCCCGTCCGCTGGCGACGAGTCGGACCGGACCACGGCGAGCGTGGTCGGTGCCGCGCACCCCGTCGGAGTAGTCGTTGGCGTAGTTGACGCCGATTTGCAAGGCCAGCGCGACGACCAACGCTGCGATCGCGGCCAGCCAACGGATCGACTCGCCGAGCGCGCCGGCCGCCGTCCCCACGAGCACCGGAGCGAAAGCAACTCCGAGCGTTTTCGGCCGTGCGCCCGCCCACCACAGGCGCACTGTCGTCGCGGCGGGCCGCGTGACGTGCGGGCGCATCGCCGATTCGTTGGCGTCAGACGTTGGAGCCGTCACGGGCGTTTGGGGAACTGGTCGAAGTCTGGGCGACGTTTTTCGAGGTAGGCGTTCTTGCCTTCCTGTGCTTCTTCAGTCATGTAGTACAAGAGCGTGGCGTCGCCGGCGAGTTGCTGGATGCCGGCCAGACCGTCATCAGCTGCGTTCATCGACGCTTTCAGCATTCGCAACGCGAGCGGCGAATGTTGCAACATGCGACGCGCCCACGCGACCGTTTCGATTTCGAGATCGGCGAGCGGTACAACTTTGTTGACGAGCCCCATGTCGGCCGCGTCCTGCGCACTGTATTGCTCGCACAGATACCAGATTTCACGCGCTTTTTTCTGTCCGACCATCCGCGCGAGCAACCCGGAACCGTAGCCACCGTCGAAGCTTCCGACCCGCGGGCCGGTCTGGCCGAAGCGCGCGTTGTCGGCGGCGAGGGTGAGGTCACACACGATGTGTAGGACATGCCCGCCACCGATCGCGTAACCCGCGACCATCGCGATCACGGGCTTGGGAACTCGGCGAATCTGGACCTGCAGGTCGAGCACGTTGAGCCGGCCGATCCCGTGATCGTCTCGGTAGCCGTCGTCGCCACGCACCCGTTGATCGCCACCTGAACAGAACGCCTCCGAACCCTGGCCGGTCAGGACGATCACTCCGACGACGGGATCGTCGCGTGCCAGTTCGAACGCGTCGCGCAGCTCGAAGAGGGTGCGGGGCCGGAACGCGTTACGCACCTCCGGTCGGCAGATCGTGATCTTGGCGATCCCGTCCGCGGTCTCGTAGGTGACGTCGGTGAAACCGTCAGGGGTTTCCGGCTTCCATTGCGCTGCCGGTCGGATCTCGGTCCTGGGCGCCACGCCACCTCCTGATCATGGGAGCATTCACTCCCATGGTCAGGCTATTGACCGTCGTCTCGACCGACGAATCGAGCTTGGTTCGGTCAAAGCCGCCGGGAGCAGGTGATGGAGCCGAGGAACCGTATGGTCCGGGTCGGGGCGTCGGCGAAGAGGGGCGCGGTCGAGTCGAGCAGCCAGCCCCGAAGCTCCGAACGGGGGGTGCCTCGCTCGGCAGCGGTGACGAACGTGCTGATCGTGAGTTGGTAGTCGCAGAACTGCTCGTGGGTGAGCGCGATGTCGTCGACGAAGAACTCGTCGTCGACCGCCTCGAACCCGAGCGGGCTGAGACTGTGGGGGTCGCCGACCTGGGGATTGCGCGGCGGCAGCGGGTACCGCTCGAGCGCGAGACGCACCCATTGCGCGAACTCGGGAACGTCGAGCATCTCGCCCATGAAGTAGTGGTCGTACAGGCCGACCCATCCGCCGGGTCGTAACACTCGCCGCAGCTCGTCGAAGAAGCGAAGCTGATCGAACCAGTGCACGCCCGAGCAGCAGGTCGCAGCGTCGAAAAACGCGCCGGGAAAGGGAAGATTTTCGGCGTGCGCGAGGAGATACTCACAGTTCGGCGCGCGGCGGGCGACGCCCAACATTTCCGGCGATGCATCCACTCCGACGACAAAAGCCGCGAGATCGCCGAGCGCGACCGTCGACATGCCGGTCCCGCAGGCGAGGTCCAACGCTCGGCCCATCGGTGCGTCGCCCACCAGTGCACGGATACGCGCGAGCGAACGCGGATGGTGGTACGGCCGGCCGCGGTCGTAGACCGATCCGACACCCGGCGCCACGAACGGATTCGTGATCGATTCAGACTGCGGAGGCGTCACGCAGGTCCTCCTTCCAAGTGCGGAAACGCGTATGCGATCCGCCTGGCGCGTCGCCCTCCCCCGATCCGTCGGCAAACAACCGGAACGTCCACCGCTCGTTCGGATCGTCGGCCGCGATCGCCATATAGCGGGCATTGGCACCGGCCGCCGGTCCGGCACGCCACAACAAATATCGACCGATGCGCCGTTTGTACGCGACGAGGTCGACGCCGATGTCGGCGCCGAGCCCGCGCAGCTCACTCGGCGCTTCGATCCAACGCTCGGCGGGGATCAGAAAGAACCGCTGGGGCGTGGCCGGTAGCTCAGCTGTCGACCAGTCACGGTCCGTGGGTGGGCGCTCCTCGGCAGGGATCGGCGGCACATGCCATCCTCGCGCACATGCGCGTCACCGAACTCCCCACTCCGGCGCTCGTCGTCGACACGGTCGTGTTCAACCGCAACCTCGACACGATGACGGCTGCGCTGCCAGGCCCACGACTACGTCCCCACGTGAAGGCTCACAAGTGCACAGCACTCGCGCGGGAGCAGGCGAACCGCGGCCACACGGGCTTCACGGGCGCCACTCCACGCGAGTTGCTCGGCTTGGCTCACGCCGGTCTCAACGACGATCTCCTGCTCGCCAACGAATCAGTCGACGATCAGCGCCTGCGCGCGCTCGCCGACTGCGGCGCGCGCGTCACGGTCGCGGTCGACTCTGAGGCGACCCTCGATGCCGCGGCACACAACGGTATCCGTGAGGTCCTGATCGACGTCAACGTCGGTATCCCGCGCTGTGGGGTTTCGGCCGATGACGCCGGCGCGCTCGCCGACATGGCACGCGCACGCGGCCTCACGGTTCGCGGCACGATGGGTTACGAGGGCCACGCCGTCCTCGTCCCCGATGGCGCGCAGCGGGCACGACTCACCGACGAGTCGATGGCGATCCTGCAGCGAGCGCACGAATCGGTGGGCGGACCGATCCTGTCGGGCGGAGGAACCGGCACCTACGCCGTCAACACCGTCGCGACCGAGATCCAAGCCGGTTCGTACGCGCTGATGGACACCGCATACGCCAAGCTCGACATTCCGTTCGAACTTGCGCTGGCGGTGGTCGCGACGGTGATCCACACGAACCCGAAGTGGACCGTCGCCGACTGTGGACTGAAGGCGCTCGGCATGGACCACGGCAATCCGACGATCGCCGACGCCGACGTGAGGTTCTGCTCGGACGAACATGTGACGTTCTCGCCACGGACGCCCGTTCGGGTCGGCGACCGGGTGCTCGTGTGGCCAGCGCATGTCGATCCGACCGTGGCCTATCACGACGCGATTCATCTGGCCGACGGTCCGAGCCTGGACTCGACCGTGATCGATCGATGGTCCGTCGACCTTCGCGGCTGGAACGAGCCGGGATAGCGTTCGAGCGTGACCGATCTCGCCAGTCTCGACGCCACCGCCCAAGCCGACCTCGTTCGCAACGGCGACGCCCAACCGGCCGAGCTGGTCGACGCCGCGATCGCTCGCATCGAGTTGCTCAACGACGAACTGAACGCGGTGATTCATCCGTTGTTCGATCGGGCACGGGCAGCCGTGTCGGCCACACTGCCCGACGGCCCGTTTCGAGGGGTACCGATCGTCGTCAAAGACCTCGACGGAGAACTCGCAGGCGCGCCGTCCCACTTTGGGAACCGCCTGCTGAAACAGCTGAACTACACACCGACCGTCTCGAGCCACCTGTTCACGAAGCTCGAGGCGGCCGGCTTCGTCATCGTCGGCAAGACGAACACGCCCGAGCTTGGCTTGATGACGACCACGGAGCCGCTGGCGTACGGACCGACGCGCAACCCCTGGGACACCACGCGAACGCCGGGCGGCTCGAGCGGAGGTTCCGCGGCCGCGGTCGCGAGTGGGATGGTGCCGCTCGCACACGCGGGCGACGGTGGCGGGTCGATCCGCATCCCGTCGAGCATGTGCGGGATCTTCGGATTAAAGCCGTCTCGGGGTCGGGTCTCACACGGCCCGGGCGATTCCGACCCGTGGGGCGGCTTGGTGATGCGTCACGTCGTGGCTCGCAGCGTGCGCGACAGCGCAGCCGTGCTCGACGTGCTGCAGGGCTACATGATCGGCGATCCCTACACCGCGCCGCCGCCGGCGCGACCGTACGCGCAGGAGCTCGGCACCGACCCCGGGAAGCTTCGGATCGGCCTGCGCACCAACACGCCCGGCAACCTCGCCGAGACCGATCCGATCTGCGTCGCGGCAGCTGAAGATGTCGGCACGCTGCTCGAGTCGCTCGGGCACACCGTCGTCAACGCGTCGCCGACCCCACTGGACGAGACCGACCTGATGGCGAACTTCAGCACCGTGATGATGTCATGGGTGCGGGCCGAGCTCGCCGAAATCGCCGAGATCGCGGGCCGGCCGATCGTCGCCGAAGACGTGGAACCCATGACCTGGCTCTTCTACGAAGTCAGCGCGGGATTCGACGGTGGTGCGTATGTGAGCTCACTGAACGAGTTGCAGCGCTGGACGAGGCGCATGGTGTCGTGGTGGCTCGACGACGGTTTCGACCTGCTGCTCACCCCAACGGTGGCGGAACCGCCGCCCCTGATCGGAGACATCGGCCGGCAGGACGACGGCGGCGCCAACTCCTCGGCCCGCTCGATCCCGTTCGCCGCGTTCCCGGCGCCGTTCAATGTCACCGGCCAACCCGCAATGTCGGTGCCGTTGTACTGGAGCGAGTCGGGCCTGCCGATCGGCGTCCAGTTGGTCGGGGCACCATTTCGCGAAGACCTGCTGATACGGGTCGCGGCGCAGCTCGAACACGCAAGACCTTGGGCCGAACGCCGCCCGCCCGTACACGCGTAATTTCGGGGACTCCGATGAGCGAACGTTGTCACCTTCGACTCGGCAAGTTCCACACTCACGACGAACCCATCGTCGGCTTCCGACACGCCGGGCCCGGAACAGGTACGCCACTCACCAAGATGTCCGGGCGCGGCGCGATCACGTTCCCGTCGGGATCGAACGACCAGGACCTACCGATCGGCGCTCAACTCAGCGCCGCGTCCGGACACGAAGATCTCCTCCGGCGGGTCACGTCACAACTCGAAACCGCGCGCCGGCCGGCCGACCGCCGCCCGCCGATCCATCTCTGACCTTGGTCACCATCGCCGGCGGACAAGGGTTTTACGGCGACACGCCGACCGCGGTCGACGCGCTGCTCGACGAGGGCGTCGACTATCTGTGCTTGGAGGCGCTGGCCGAACTGACACTCGCGATCTTGCAGAAGGACCGTCAGCGCGACGAGACACGCGGATACGCACGCGACCTGCCGGCGTATCTGTCTCGAGCGCTGCCGTTCGTCGCCGAAGGTCGCACGAAGATCATCACCAACGCGGGCGGCATCAATCCCGCGGCCGCGACGCGGGCCGCGGCCGAAACCGCACGCGCGATGGGCATCGTCGGCATCAAGATCGCGACAGTGCTCGGAGACGACGTGCTCACCCAGCTCGACACGTTGCACACCGGACGGTCGCAAGCGTTCACCCATCTCGACACCGGACAGTCGTTCTCGAGTTTGCCTTCGCCTCCGCTGTTCGCTGCCGCGTACCTCGGTGCCCGCCCGATCGCCGACGCACTCGCGCAAGGCGCCGACATCGTGATCACCGGCCGAGTCGCCGACGCGTCACTGTTCCTCGCGCCGCTCGCGTATGAGCACGGCTGGGCGTGGGACGATTGGGACCGGCTGGCCGCAGGCATCCTCGTCGGCCACCTCCTCGAGTGCTCGGGCCAGAGCTTGGGCGGCAACTATTCGGGCGACTGGTGGGCGCTCCCGCACCCGTGGGACCTGCCCTATCCGATGGCACGCGTCGAAGCCGACGGAACCGCCGTGATCTACAAGCCTGCGAGCTCGGGCGGTCGCGTCAGTACCGACACCTTGCGGCATCAGCTGCTCTACGAAGTGCACGATCCTGCGCGCTACATATCACCCGACGTCGTCGCCGACTTCGCGTCCGCGCACTTCGACGATCTCCCCGGCGACCAGGTGCGTGTCAGCGAAGTCCGAGGAGCTCCGGCTACCGAGACGTACAAGCTCCTGCTCGCGTACCACGCAGGCTGGGCAGGCGAAGTACGCGTCGCGTTCTCGTGGCCCGACGCCTACGAAAAGGCCAAAGCCACAGCTGCGATCCTCGCCAAACGCGTCGAAATGGCAGGCCTTGACGTCGCCGAGTGGCACAT
This sequence comes from Acidimicrobiia bacterium, assembly GCA_052148155.1. Taxonomy (GTDB): domain Bacteria; phylum Actinomycetota; class Acidimicrobiia; order IMCC26256; family PALSA-610; genus JBBQER01. Next base: position 96,461 of record JBKQIY010000198.1, read on the forward strand.
CGAGTACTGGGGTGTCGACGCCCTCGGCGGACCGACCGTGCCGCGCGCCGCGGACGGCATGCCGCGGCACGAGCCGCCCGAGTGCGTACTGCGGGTCGCGTGGCGATGCGATGACCAGCGCACGGCCGGGCTCGTCGGCCGGGAGCTCGTACCGCTGACGTTGTCGGCACCACCGGCCGGCTTGACCGGAGCGGGCGGCGGAGGTCGAGGTGGTGCGACCGAGCTGCTTGGCATCTGGCCGACGCTGATCGACAAGCGCATCGTCGACGACCAGGTGCGAGTGACGATCGAGGAGGTCCGCTGATGCCGCGACTTCAGCTCCGCGAGCTGTGTGGTTACCGCGCGGGCGACAAGGGCGACATCGCGAACGTCGCGATTTTTGCTGACGACGACGATACGTACGCGCTGATCACTCGTGAGGTCACCGCCGAACGGGTCAAGGCGCATTTCGGCGCGATGGTGCAGGGTCGCGTCGATCGTTACGAAGCGGCGAATGTACGGGCGCTGAATTTCGTCATGCAGGGTGCGCTCGGCGGAGGCGGCCCGAGAACATTGCGCGCCGACAATCTCGGTAAGACTCTCGGCGGGGCGCTCGTGCGCATGGACATCGAGGTACCCGACGCGATGGCTCATCGGCGTCGGCCCCGCCCTGAGCTCGAGTGGGCTGACGAGATCCTCGACCGGCTTCCTCAGACCTGAACTACACCTCGGGTTGGCCTTTGTGGGCCGACATTTTCAGCTGGACTGCGCGTCGTCTGACCCGGAGTCGTTCCCGCGTGCGCAACGGCTCTTCGTGGATGAGGTCGGTCTGTACGGCCGCCGCGAGTACGTCGCGGAAGGCTTCGGGCGTCTGTTCGGGGGCGAGAAACGACAGTGCACGGTGGGTGTATTGCCAGTCTGTCGTGAACCGCGGGAATTCGAGCAACGTGTGCGGCAGCTCGAACTTGGCGATCGTGTACATGAGCTCATACAACATGGAGGCCAGCGCATCGCGCTGCTTGACGGGGTCGACCGTCCCCCACAGGCCTCCTCGCGCGAAGATGTTCTTCCCGTAGTTCGATGCCCGAACGCGGCTCGCGGCGGCCAGATCGAGGTTCCGGATCGGGACGATGACATGGCTGACCGAAACGGTGCCGGCTTCGAGCAGCTTGCCGAGCCGGAACGGGAGTGTCGTGTCCTTCACGATGCACGGTGCGTCGGGCGCGTCGAGGAGCGACTCCAGACCGCCGTGCGTTCGCGTGTCGACTCCCGACACGTTGGGCGACCCTTCCCCGGTATCGAGTCCCAGACGGGTCAGCACGTTCACGAGGAGAGTGGTGCCGGCGCGCCCGGTCCCCGTGATCACGATTTTGGGTTCGGGCACCGCCGTAGGTTACTGAGCCGTGTACCGCAGTCGTCTGGTTAACGTACGGTGAGGAAGCTGGACAGGTTCTCCTGGTCGCCGCGTACTTCGTCGACCATGCCTTCCGCCGCGCTCGCCGGAAGCTCGAGTGCCTCGAGGGTCTCGCCGATCGGCGCGTTCTCCTCGGAGTCGATACCGTCGACCGCGAGGGCGACCGCGTCGGCCGCGACGAGCAAACGTCCAAGCAACGGGGAGCCGAGAGTCGGCGCGCTGTGATGCCCGGCGATCGCTTCGACCATCTCGGCCGGGAAGCGCATCACACCGAGTGCCGCGGCACCGACCTGCGCGTGCGTCGCTCCGAACTCCTCGAGTTCGATGTCAACCAACGGCGTGTCGGGATTGGCGACCCTTTGCTCCATCATCGTGTCGTAACGGCGTGGCGCGCGGCGGAACACGAGCGCGGTACCGATGTCGTGCAACAGGCCGGCGCTGAAGGCGTCGTTGGGCTGGACACCCACCCGCCGGGCGATAGCCGCCGCGGCAGCGGCGGTTGTGACCGAGTGCTCCCAGAACTCATCGGGAACCGATCGGCCCTTCTCCGAGAACAGGTCGAACGCGGCGGTCGTCGCGATGGCCCGCACCGTCGCGAGTCCGAGGACGGTCACCGCGCGCCATGCGCTCGAAACCTTGCCCGACAGGCCGTAGAACGCCGTGTTCGACAGGCGGATCACCTGGGTTGACAACGCCGGATCGGACTCGATCAGACGGCCGAGGTCGGAGGCCGACGTGCGAGGGTCCTCGAGCATCCAGAGCAGACGCATCGCGGCACCCGGCTGCACTGGCAGCTGGGTGACTTCGGTGATCAGGTCGTTGGTTTCTGCAGTCGCCAATTTCGGTGCCTCCGTGCGCCAGACACCCATTTATCGGTCAGGTTGGCTTCGCCCTGAGGAGGATCTGAGCCGGAACCACCCGCCGGCGCGTACGCTCGCCGACCCGGAGGGCCAACATGACCGATAGCGCTCGACTCACCCGCACCGTCATGCCGGTGTCGTACGACCTCGAGATCGAGACCGATGCCGACGCGACCGCGTTTTCGGGCCAGGTCACGATCGCGCTGGCGATCACGGAGCCGACATCGGCGATCGTGCTCCACGTCCGGGACCTGGCCGTCCACCTGGTCGGGATCCGACAGCACGACGAGGTCGTGAATGGCGAACTGTCCGTCGATTCCGCTTCCGAACATCTCACGGTTCGGACCGAGCGTCCGCTCGACGTCGCGCCCGCGACGCTCGTACTCCGGTTCGGCGGCGACGTGAGCGGAGGCCTGCTCGGCTACTACCGCAGCACCTTCGTCGACGAGTCCGGTACGGAACGAGTGCTGGCAGCGACCCAGTTCGAGGCGCCGCATGCCCGCCGGGCGTTCCCGTGCTTCGACGAGCCGGAATTCAAGGCTGTCTTCGCGATCACGCTCGTATTGGCCGACGGTCTGCTCGCGATCTCCAACGGTCCTGAGGTCGCTCGGGAATCGCTCGGCGACGGCCGTGTGCGCGTGACGTTCGCGCCGACGATCCCAATGTCGACGTACCTGGTCGCGTGGGTGGTCGGCCCACTCGTTCTCACCGAACCGGTTGACGCCGGTGGCGTCGCGGTACGGATCGCGCACGTTCCCGGGAAGGAACATCTCACAGCCTTCGCGCTCGATGTCGGGTCGTTCGCGATCCGTTTCTTCGCTGACTACTACGGCATCCCGTATCCGGGCGAGAAGTGCGATCTGGTCGCTCTGCCCGACTTCTCGTTCGGCGCGATGGAAAACCTCGGCTGCGTCACGTTCCGAGAAGCTCGTCTCCTCGTCGATCCGGATCAGGCGACGCTCACCGAGATGTCCGATGCTGCGCTCACGATCGTGCACGAGATCGCGCACATGTGGTTCGGCGATCTCGTGACGATGAAGTGGTGGAACGGCATCTGGCTCAACGAGGCCTTCGCCACGTTCATGGAGCATCTCGGCGTCGATGCATACCGCGACGTCTGGAAGACATGGGACGACTTCGCGCTGGGTCGCGCGGCCGCCCTCGACGTCGACGCGCTCTCGAACACGCGCACCGTCGAATATGAAGTGATCACGCCCGAAGATGCCGATGGCATGTTCGATCTGCTCACCTACCAAAAGGGCGGCTCGATCCTGCGTATGGTGGAGCGGTGGCTCGGCGCCGACGCGTTCCGAGCCGGCGTTCGCCACTATCTCGACCGCTACCAACTTGGGAACACCGAGACGACCGACCTCTGGGACTCGCTCGAGTCGGCGACCAGAGAGCCGGTGCGTCGGATCATGGACTCGTGGATCTTCCAGCCTGGGTTCCCGCTCGTCTCGGCTCACGCTGCGGGCAATTCGATCACGATCACTCAGGAACGATTCGGCTACGAACCCGCAGCTTCGGGCGTGGCCCAGTGGGCAATTCCGGTCCGGGCGCGCGTGCACACCGACGGTCTGCCGCAGACCCAGTCGCTGCTCCTCGACACCGGATCCATCCGGTTCGACGTCCCCGCCGATGCCCTCGTGGTCCTCGACGCTGGCGGCGAAGGCTTCTACCGCGTGTCGTATCCGCCCGAGTGGCGCGACCGTCTCCTCGACGCCGGCGTTCTCGAACCTCTCGAGCGGTTCGCGCTTGTCGACGACTGCTGGGCCGCGGTGCTCGCCGACCGCGCGCCGGCCGAACAGTTGTTGGCGCTCGCACGAAGGCTCCGCGCAGAGCAAGACCTCGTCGTCTGGCGAGTGCTCGTCAGCGTGCTGCGTGGCACTGCGCGAATCGTTGACGGCGACGCGCTCGCTCGGCTCCGAGCCGAGGTCTCCGACATCGTTGCGCCCACCTTCGCGCGCTTGGGCTGGGAACCAGCCGCCGACGAGGACGCCCGCACCCGGCAGTTGCGCGGCGTCATCCTCGACGCGCTCGGAACCCTCGCCGAAGATCCGGTCGTGATCGGTCGGGCCCGCGAAACCAACACCGAGTCGGGAACCGATCCTGATGTGGCGGCCGCGTGTGTCGCGATCGTCGCGAGCGCCGGAAACGCCGACACCTTCGACGAGTTCGTCGCCCGTGCGCGCACTGCGCCAACGCCGCAGGGTCAGTTGCGTTACCTCTACGCGCTGGGGACGCTCCCAACCGAGGACCTCGTGCTCCGTGCGGCGCGGCATGCGATGTCGAAGGCGGTACGGCCACAGAACGGTCCGTTCCTCATCCAGCGCGCGTTGCGCAGCCGCGAGCACGGTCCGGCGGTGTGGGCGTTCGTGCGCGACCACTGGGACGAGATACGCGGCCGCTTCTCGGCGTCGCTGATGCCGAGACTGCTCGACGGCATCAGCTGGCTGGTCGACGACGCGTCGCTCGTCGACGTGCCCCGGTTCCTCGCCGAGCATCCCGTACCTGAAGGCGCGCGCGTGATCGCCCAGCACCTCGAACGCCAGCGGGTGCACCGCGCGGTCGTGGACCGCGAACGAGATCGGTTGTCGGCCGCGCTGGTCGGTCGTTAGCCTCACCGCGAAACGAGGGAGCCCGATGTGGTGACGCAACGCGATGACGCCGCGACCGACCGGATCCTGACCACGACCCGTGCGGTGCGGCGACGTCTCGACCTCAGCCGCTCGGTCCCGCACGAGATCGTGCTCGAGTGTCTGCGGCTGGCGATCCAGGCGCCGACCGGCGGGAACACGCAGCGGTGGCGCTGGCTCGTCGTCGACGACGAGGAGAAACGGGCGGCGCTTGCCGCGCTGTACCTCAGACGTGCGCAGCCCTACCTCGGCGGATACCGCAGCCTCGCGCCCGACGCGCCCAACGCGGTGCTCGACTCGTCGGAGTATCTCGCCGAGCACCTGCACGAGGTTCCGGTGTTCGTGATCCCATGCCTGCTGGGCCGCCTCCCCGAGGCGCCGTCGAATGAGGAGGCGGCCGGCTTTTACGGCTCGATCCTTCCTGCGGTCTGGAACCTGCAACTCGCGTTGCGCAGCCGGGGGCTGGGGTCGGTGTTCACCACATTGCATCTCGCGTACGAACGCGAAGCCGGCGAAATCCTCGGAATCCCCGACACAGTCACCCAGGCTGCGCTCATCCCGGTCGCGTACACCCTCGGCGAAGACTTCCAACCGGCGAAGCGCCGACCGGTCGAGGAGATCACCTACTGGAACGGCTGGAAACAGACTCGATAACGCGACGGCTCACCTGCATCGGGACGCAGGGAGGCCGGCCGTCGCACCCGGCCGGTACCGTGACCGACAGTGGCCCAGGGCTCGCTCGATCGATTCTCGGCACCCACCCAGGCGTGGTTCGAGACCAGCTTTGCCGCGCCGACCCGGGCTCAAACCCAAGGTTGGCCGGCGATCGGTGCCGGCGCGCACACCCTCGTGCTGGCTCCGACGGGTTCGGGCAAGACGCTCGCGGCGTTCCTCTCGGCGATCGACCGGCTCGGCAATGCGCCGGTCCCGGCCAAGGGGAAACGCTGCCGTGTCCTGTACGTCTCGCCGTTGCGGGCGCTCGCCGTCGACATCGAAAAGAACCTGCGGGCGCCGCTCGCCGGCATCGCGTTGGCGGCGGAGCGGCTCGGCGAGCCGTTCACCGCACCGACCGTCGCGCTGCGCACCGGGGACACACCCGCCAAAGAGCGCCAACACATCGCGCGCACACCTCCCGACATTCTCATTACCACGCCCGAGTCGCTCTACCTCATGCTCACGTCGCAGGCGCGCGAGATCCTGCGCAGCGTCGACACGGTCATCGTCGACGAAATCCACGCGCTCGCACCAACCAAGCGGGGGGCGCACCTCGCGCTGTCGCTCGAGCGGCTCGACGTCATCGCCGACACCGCGCCGCAACGAATCGGTCTGTCGGCGACGCAGCGCCCGCTCGACGAGATCGCCCGCTTCCTCGGCGGCCAGACCGTCACCGGTGTGCGCCCCGTCACCATCGTCGATGCCGGCTCATCAAAGGAGCTGGACATCGAGGTGATTGTCCCGGTCGACGACATGACCGAACCGGGCGCGCACTCGCAGGCGTCGGGAGCGACCGCCAACGGGCTCGGCATCGACACCGCCGAAGCTGACAAGAGCATCTGGCCGCATCTGCACCCCCGCGTGCTGGAATTGATCCTCGCCCACCGCACCACCATCGTCTTCTGCAACGCGCGCCGCACTGCCGAACGGCTCGCCGCGCACCTCAACGACCTCGCGGCAGAAGATCTCGTACGCGCGCACCATGGATCGTTGTCGCGCGAGCAGCGACTCCAGGTCGAGTCTGACCTCAAGGCCGGTCGCCTGCGCGCCATCGTCGCGACGAGCAGCCTCGAGCTCGGCATCGACATGGGGTCCGTCGACCTCGTCGTGCTGGTCGAATCTCCCGGTTCGGTTTCACGCGGCCTGCAACGCATCGGCCGGGCCGGCCACCACGTGGGCGAGCCAAGCTCCGGCAAGATCTTCCCGAAATATCGGGGCGACCTACTCGAAACCGCGATCGTCGTTGAGCGCATGCGTGCCGGACTCGTGGAGGCGATGCGCTACCCGCGCAATCCGCTCGACGTGCTCGCCCAACAGATCGTCGCGGCGACCGCCCTCGACGAGTGGGACGTCGACGAACTGCTCACCCTCGTGCGGGGTGCGGCAAACTTCGCCGACCTCTCCGACGACATGTTCCGCGAAACCCTCGACATGCTCGCCGGCCGCTACCCGTCCGACCAGTTCGCCGGGTTGCGTCCACGCGTCGTGTGGGATCGCGGACAGAACCGGGTTCGGGCACGAGCGGGGGCGCAACACGTCGCCGTCGCCAGTGGCGGCACGATCCCCGACCGCGGCCTGTTCGGCGTGTTCCTGCCCGACGGCGCACGCGTCGGCGAACTCGACGAGGAGATGGTCTACGAAAGTCGCGTTGGGGAGTGTTTCGTGCTCGGCGCGTCCACGTGGCGGATCGAAGAGATCACCTTCGATCGCGTCGTGGTCATACCCGCGCCCGGCGAACCCGCCAAGACGCCGTTCTGGCGGGGGGATAAGCCGGGGCGGCCACTCGAGCTGGGCCGGGCAATGGGTGCGCTCGTACGTGAACTCCGCGCCGCGCCCGAGCAGGCAGATGAGAAACTGCGCGCCAGCGGGCTGGACCAGCGCGCCGCTTCCAACCTGCGCGCGTACCTCGACGAACAGGCCGAAGCGACCGGTGCGGTACCCGACGACCGCACCGTCGTCATCGAGCGCTTCGCCGACGAGATCGGCGACTGGCGGGTCTGTGTCCTCACCCCGTTCGGCGCACGCGTGCACGCACCCTGGGCCCTGGCGATCGAGGAGAAGCTGGCCCGACTCGACCTGCCGGTCCAGGTGCTGTGGAGCGACGATGGCATCATCTGCCGGCTCCCCGAGTCACTCGAGGAGATCCCCCTCGACGTGTTGCTGGTCGATCCCGAAGAGCTCGACGAACTGGTGGTCGCGCGCGTGCCGAGCACCTCGTTGTTCGCGTCGCGTTTCCGGGAGAACGCGGCGCGTGCGCTGCTGCTCCCCCGCCGGCGACCCGGTGAACGCACGCCGTTGTGGCAGCAACGCCAACGTGCCGCCGGGCTGTTGGAGGTCGCATCGGGTTATCCGAGCTTTCCGATCTTGCTGGAGACGACACGCGAGTGCCTGCGCGACGTGTTCGACCTTCCCGCGCTGCGCGACGTGCTCGGCGACATCCGCTCGCGGCGCGTACACGTCGTCACGGTCGAAACCCGCCACGCGTCACCGTTCGCGCAGAGCCTGCTTTTCGGGTGGATCGCCACGTACATGTACGAGGGTGACGCGCCGCTCGCGGAACGTCGAGTTGCCGCGCTCGCGTTGGACCGGGACCTGCTGCGCGACCTCCTCGGAGCCGAAGAGCTGCGCGAGCTGCTCGACCCGGCGGTGATCGAGGCGTTGGTGTTGGAACTCCATCGCCTCGTTGGCGAGGGCCGTGCCCGTCATGGCGACGACCACCC
>JBKQIY010000199.1:0-2745 GCA_052148155.1 Acidimicrobiia bacterium
GGCAGCGGCGGTCGGTCACGGCAAAGATGGTGTTGATTGATTGGTCCGTCCGGCGGATCGTCGCAGCGGATGCGGGCGCTTCGATTGAGAGTGACAGTGCAGCGAGAAGGCTGATGAAGACGAACCAGGGACCGCGGCGGTGTCGTTCGTTCACGTTCCCAGCATGCCTGGTGCGCGGCGACCGAAGAACACAACGCGCAAACAGAGAATGAACATCCGCGCAGGGACGCAGAACCGTCAGCTCCTCCCCGCCGTGACCAAGGGGCGCGCGCCATATCTGCCGTTCGGCACCTGGCGAAGAAAATCTCGAGGCGCACAGAACGCGAGCGCATAACGGCGCTGGACGAGAGACCAGACAGACGGCGTTGGCAGCCGACCGTTCGGCAGCGTTCTGTGCGGCTCCGGCTGGTGGCGTAACACGCTCCGACCGGGCAATCGGAGCGCGGCTGCGTTAGGAGCGAGAAGCCGCCGGTCGGACTAGCCGAGGCGATTCGGGACGGAGTTCTCTGCGTGCGTTCTGGCGGGTGCAACTGCTGGAGATGGTCGGGAGGCGCGTCAGGCCGCGTCGTGGGCCTCGAGCCAGGCGATGACCTCGGCGGCCGACTCCTCGGGGTGTGCCCTACCGTCTCGATCCGGACCTCCGGCGCCAACGGTGCCTCGTACGGGTCCGACACGCCGGTGAACTCCGGGATCTCGCCCGCCCGCGCCTTCGCGTACAGGCCCTTCACGTCACGCGCTTCGCAGTCCTCCAACGAGGTCGCGACGTGCACCTCCACGAAGTTGTCGATCCAGCCCCGCACCTCGTCGCGCAGCGACCGGTACGGCGAGACCACGGCGGTCACCGCGACGACACCGTTGCGCGCCAGCAACGACGCGACGTATCCGATGCACCGGATGTTGGTATCGCGGTCTGCCTTGGAGAAACCCAGCCCCTTCCACAGGTGCTTGCGCACGTCGTCGCCGTCGAGGAGCTCGACATAGCGACCCGCGCGCCCGAAGGCGGTCGACGAGGATCTCGGCGATCGTGCTCTTCCCCGCACCCGACAGACCCGTGAACCACACGCAGCAACTGCCCTGGAACACGGGGCCGCAGATTACGGGAAGGGGCCCGGCGGCAGCGCATTTCGACCGTCCGACCCCACCCAGCACGCAGCCAATCAGCCGAACGGAGCCTCGGGCATCCGCGCCGAAGTCGCACAGAACACAGCGCCATAACGACACGCGACACCCAAACAAACCGGCCGAACCACCACCCGACAACACGGCACCAACCAAACGAAACGCGCGCTCGATCTGCCGATCTCGCCTCGCCGCGCCGGCGCGGGATCGGGCAATCTGTGCGGATGCCTGACCGCGCGGACGAGTCCCGAGGCGGCGCGGCGAGGCGGTCGATCGATCGGGACTCGTACGCGCGCCGGCTTCTCGACGACAAAGATGCCGGTCGGTGCTTTATCTGCGAGGTGATCCGTGATGCCGCCGGAGAACAGGTCATCTACAGGGACGAACTGTGCATCGCGTTTCTCGCGAAGTACCCCACTCTGCGCGGAAGAACGCTGGTCGCGCCGATCGAGCACCGCACCCAGGTCGTTGGCGACTTCTCCGAGAGAGACTACCTGGCCATACAGAGCCACGTATATCGGCTCGGTCGCGCGATTGCCGCGGCGGTCCCGACGGCTCGGCTCTACATCCAGAGCCTCGGATCGAATGATGCGGTCGCGCACGTCCACTGGCACATCGCCCCGCTACCACCGGGTGTCCCCTATTTCGAGCAGCAACTCCATGCGCTCGACATCGCGAATGGCTACCTCGACCTGAGTCCCAGCGAGCTGACAGAAATCGCGTCGCGGATCGCCCACAATCTGCATTGAGCCATACGCCAGAACTGCTCGAACAATGGGATCGAGTTGGCTTGGAACGGTCGTGGCCGGTTCCGAAAATGTGGTCGACGCTTACTTGAGGGGGAGGTAGCGTCGCTCGGCCCGGAACCGCTCTCACGTTGTCTCGCCGCGCACGATCGACGTGAGGCGCCGTTCCGCGTCTCGTTGAGCCTGCGCCGCATCGGATCGCGGGCTCGTGATCGAAGGAAACGACCAACGTGAGGATGCACGAGGAACAAGTCGACAGCGATGCGTCGCTTGTCCGGCGACTGCTCTCAGACCAATTCCCCCAGTGGGCGGGGCTTCCAATCCGGCGTGTCGCTTCCGACGGCACCGACAACGCGCTGTATCGAGTCGGTGACGACCTCGTCGCGCGGCTACCGCTGATTGAGTGGGCGGTCGGCCAAGTCGAATTGGAACACCGGTGGCTTCCACAGATTGCTGGCCGCGTACCACTCGCAGTACCGGAACCGCTGGTCATGGGCGAATCGGGATGCGGATACCCGTGGAAGTGGTCGGTGTACCGGTGGATCCACGGCGAGAACGCGCACCCCGATCGGCTTCGTGACCGACGCCAGGCGGCCTGCGACCTTGCGGGGTTCGTGCTCGCATTGCGCGCGCTCGACTTCCCTGACGCGCCGATCGCGCCGCGCAGCGTCGCGCTTATCGAAGACGACGAGCGGACACGTGCTTCCATTCACGCGCTGCATCACGAGTTCGATGCAGCCTCATTGACCGCGATCTGGGAGGCGGCCATTGCCGCACCGCCATGGGGCGGACCCTCAATGTGCGTCCACTCAGATCTCCACGATGGCAACGTCCTCGCTCGCAACGGACGTCTTCATGCCGTCATCGACTTCAGCGCGTT
>JBKQIY010000200.1:0-9276 GCA_052148155.1 Acidimicrobiia bacterium
ATTGACGCTCGTCACATTACAATTTTGTGGGAATCAATTATTATATGGAGGGGGACTATGCAGCCGGCTAGCCTATTGCAGTACTAGCGGTGGGTCCGCCACTTATAAGTTATTTGTGTATGTACCAGTATAAGTTTGTAATGTGAAATCACAGTATTTAAGCTCAATTGGCACTACAGCTGTGTGAGTTCCGCTCGGGCACCGACGAACACTGGACGCCAACCACGTCCGGCTCTGGTCAGTAGGAACACGCCGGAGACGATGACGGAGATCGCGCCGGCGACAGTCCAAGTGACGAAGATCCCCAAGGCTCCCGCTCGGACACCGAGCATGACGGGCACTGCAAGCAGGACAATCTTGGTAACGCCGAAAATTGCATTACGGCTCAACATGTGGCTCGCGGTACGTTCGGCGATGAAGGCGTAGTCGAGGATCGTGGCGGCCGTCCACAAGGCCACCCCGATCGGGAACAAGATCAGCCAGGCCGGTTGCCGTCCGACGTTGTGCAGGTCCGACGCCAGGACAGGCAACAACAGCGCGGCGACCAACCCGCCAACGAGCCCACTGGCCAAGCCGACCGTAACGGCCGTCGTGAGGGTCAGCGACCAGTCTCGTCCCGATTCGCGTTGCGGCAGCCGTGTCACCAGAGCCGTGTGGAGGCCCGGATTCGTGGCCAGCGATGCGAGCGTCATCGCTGACAATACGGCCGTGGCCAGCCCGATCGCCGCGGCGTGAGCAGTTCGAGCGGCGGCGGTCCAGTACACGTATCCGAGGAGGCCATTAATCACAGTTGTCGCCATCAGCATTGCACTGTTGCGAACGAGCGAATCCTGGCGAAGTCGCGCGGCTCGTTCGGCGATCCGCGCTTGATGGCGCAACGCCACGATATTCGTCGGTCGGTCGACCCAGTCGGAGAACAGTGAGTGTTCATTGGGCAGCGCAGGTCTGGACGGAAGCCGAGCTGAACCACAGGTCGACGAAGATCGGCTGGTGGTCGGGGGAGCGCGCCTCGACCCGCAATCTTCGGGCACATCCGTCGGCGATCACTACGCCGGTCAGCGTCCCACTCCAAAGTCCGTGCGCCGGTACCTGCACGGTTCGCGGTGACCACGCGCGCGCGCCGTCGGGTACGCCGGTCAGCGAAAACCGCTCCGCGTGTGGCGAAGCATTGGTAACGGTGACCGTGACCCGAAGCAGTGATGACGAGTCAACGGTCACGATCTTGTCGATCTGCGCGTTGGCGCCGGTGAATGCGATGCTGGCGTAGGGCCCGGGTGCTTGATGAGGAGCGAGGGCCCAGGTTCCTGCCAGCAACGCCGCCGCCGCCGCGACCGTAACCAGCACCGCGACGACGCTCAAATCGGCACCTCGCACGCGTACTGAGCCGAGGTCTTCAGCGTTGCGCTGGAAACGCTTGCGCATCGCTCCATCGCGGACTGCGATGACGGCGGCACACAAGAGGAGCAACGCATCAACGGCGACGATCACCGCCGAGTGCGTGATCTTGAACTGCAGAGCAGCGATCAGGAGCACGAGCAGTGGGTAGCACGCCAACGTGATCATCACCGTGAGCGCGAGGCGCAGGAGCGGTTCCAACCGCAGGTCGATGCGTAATATAGAGAGCATCGCCCATCCCGGTATCACGAGAGCGAGCGGGACCCCGAGGACGCCCCGCGCGACGCCCGCCGGTAACAGAGCGGTCGCGGTCAGGCAGGCGATGGCTGCGATGATGGCGAGCGCGGACGGAGCCGCCTGCTGGACTCGGAAGGTTCGCGTCAGAGATCTGGGGGCGTTCACGGCGTGGTCGTTCTCGAGGTTGCTGCGTTGAGGGCTGCATAGTCGATGCGGTAGATCGCAAGATTGTCCGAGTTGTAGATCTGAATAGCCCAAGGGAAGTACCAGAACTTGTCGATTGCTTCTTGTCCGCTTGGCTGCAGCACGATCGGTTCATCCGGCTCGAAGTAGACGCCAATGAACGGCTTGTCGACCGCTATGCGGCGGTCGACAATGACGAAGTCGTAACCGGATGTTTCCATCTGATTCAGCAACAGAGCCGGCGGTCTGGTCTTGTCAAAGAACAGTTCCCAGATCTTGAATCCGTTCGAGCCGGCCGCCGTGGTGTCGCGGCCGTAGCCAGCGATAGCGATTCCGGAATATCGATCTGTGATGACCTGTCGTCCGGTGCCGAAGTTTTCCTTGAACCAGCTCGTGAGACCGAGTAACTCATCGTTGAGCGACCGGCTGTCGGAACCGAAGATGTACGGGCCGGGAAAACGGTACGCGACATTGAGTGACGTGGTCGTGTTGCCGACCCACGTGATCAAGAGCGCTCCCACAGCACACAGCATCACTGCGGCGCGGACGAGACGCGGACGCGTTTTCGCCGCTCGCCAGAGCGACGCGGCCGTGACCGCGGCGATCATCGCAAGCCCCAAGGTGGAAAAGCCCCAACTGCGCCGTGCCCCCTCGTTACCAGACGACGAGAGGAAGAACGGGATCGCCACGAAGTACAGCAAGCCAAATCCGCACAACCCAAGGGTCATCGGGCGCAGCGAACGCCAACGACCCTTGCGATAACGCACGACGCCCACGCACGTCACGATGAACGCGATCACCGGCGCGAGCCATGCGGCGAGCTTCTCGTACCAGGGCGCGAGGGAGCCCTGGAACAGAGCCCGCCCGCTATGTTCATGTTTCAACAGGCCCAGTACCTGCGAGATGCCGCCGCTGATGTACGGCGAGAAGTAGGCGACGACGCTTCCTCGGGCGACTGTCACGAGCCAGAGCACTGCGGCACTCAACGTCACGAGGGCGATGATCCATGCCGTCCGGCGGCGCTTTCGGTACCCGGGATCTGCCCGGCCGGTCACGGTGACGCAGACGGCGACGATCACCAGAACAATGGCAAGAATGTAGCTCGTGAGGTGGTGGATGGTCACGCACGAAATCGCCAACAGCATCGCGATCGAGCACCACGCGACGAGACGGGCCCGCTGAGATTGTGACTCCTGTTTCAGTGCCATCGCGGTCGCGGCGAGAGCCCACAGAAAAAAGACGATCGCGATCGATTCGTACGAGTACTGCGAATCGAAGAACATAAAGCTGGGATTCATCGCGTAGACGATTCCGACGAACGCGGCCGTCCGGTCGGACCCCGTCAAGGCCCGCGCGAGGACATAGACCGCCAGCAGTGCGCAGCCGTGGGTCACGAGCACGAGTAGCTGGCCGACTCTCCAAGTCGACAGACCGGTGATCTCGACGATCGTTGCGGTCATGGCGTGCAGCCCGGGAAAGTACTGAATGATCGGGATCAGCGGATTTGGTTGGAACAGCCGTCCGTGCTGGACGAGCTCGTCGGCCTGGCGCCAGTGAGCAATCTCGTCACTGAACAGCGGCATCGACGGGTCACGAAGAATCTTCGGTATATAGCTCCACATTCCGAGGAGGGCCAGCAGCGTAAGGCGCGTCTGAGTCGAGCTTGTCCGCGCGCACGCAGCGAGGCTCGCCGGCAACGCGAACGCAAAGAAGCCAAGCCAGAACACGAGAAAATACGCCTGACCTCCAGTGCTCGTGTCGGCAAGCGAGAACGACCAGACCAGCAACGGCACACCGATCACGAGCCCAACCCAAGGGCTCAGGCTCAGCACCCGCCGAAACGTCTTCGGCGACGCTTCAGGCACTGCGCCCGCCGTGTCAACAGCCGTGACCGTTGCATCAACCAACGCTCCGGCAGGGTTCGGCGATCGCGTCGCCAGGCGCCACCAACTCCCAGCAAGCAACGACCACGCAAGGACGCCCAGCAAAAACACCGGGAAGGACGCCTGACCACCGTTGTTCGAGCCCGCCCGCGAGAACACCCAAAACAGGAGTGCCGTACCGATCACCAGCCCGACCCAAGGACTCAGGATGACGACACGGCGAAGCATCCCCGGCGCGGCTTCCGGGACATCGTCCGCCGTGCCCGCGGGCGTCACGGCTGCATCACCCGCACCTCGGGAAAGGTTTCGTGGGCCAGTCGCCAGGCGCCACCAACTCCAAAAGGGGTCTTTCGTCGCGCCGTTGGATCCACCGTTCCGAGAACCGCCGACGTGGTCCGGCGAACGCAGGCGCGGTTCATCCTCGCGGGTGCCAGTCGGATGATCCTTTGCTTGGCGCATCAGCAAATTCCCGCCCGCCGGTCCGTCACGCGTCGTAACCGACCGACGCCGTGCGCTTGAGCACGGACTCGTACAGGGCGTGGGTCTGGGATGCTGTCTGTGGCCAACTCGCCAACGACTGTGACGGCATTCGACGCCCGCGGGCAGCGGTGATTGCACCAGCCACTTCGTTTGCCGACGCCGCCGGATCGACCAGCGCGGTTGACACGCCCGCAGCGAGCAGCTCTCGATGCGCGGGGATGTCCGACGCGACGACCGGAACACCTCGCGCCAGCGCCGCCGCGACCGACAGACCGTACGCTTCCAAACGCGAAAGGCTCACGTAGACCGCCGCCGTCGCATACCAGCGACCGAGCTCGGCGTCACTTATCCGACCGGTGAACGTGACCGGGTGCGGCGCGGACGAGGCTTGCCGTTGCAATCGACGCAGCTCGGGACCATCGCCCACAACCACAAGGTGATATTCGCCGCCCAGATACGACATCGCCTCGATCAGTCGGTCGACTTGCT
Organism: Acidimicrobiia bacterium; assembly: GCA_052148155.1. Lineage (GTDB taxonomy): Bacteria > Actinomycetota > Acidimicrobiia > IMCC26256 > PALSA-610 > JBBQER01. The sequence goes on from JBKQIY010000200.1 coordinate 4,668, forward strand.
TGTAGTCCTCGAGGCGGCCGACACTCAAGACGACCGTGCGTGGCTCCGGAAACGGTTCTGCACGCCCGGGCGAGTCGATCCCGGGTGGAACGATCACGATTCGCGGCGCGGCGTCGGGAAATGCTGACTTCACGAGGTCCGCCTCGGCGTTCGAAACGCAGACGATCGCAGTCGATCGGCGAACCAGTCGACGCCCGAGGATCCGATACGGACGGTGCAGAGCGCTCCTGAATCGACTCGCGGACGACGAGTGGAAGTGGGGCGTCAGCACGAGCGGCCGCCGGGACCAGGTTGCCGCGAGCGCCGGAAGCCCGTGGTAGTTGTGCGCGTTGATCACGTCGTACTCAGAACTTGCGCGGCGCAGGTGGCGGACGAGTCCTGGCGAGAGCCCATAGTGCTGCGTCCGAACCGGAAGACGGAACCTCCTCACGACGACGCCCGCTGCGACCGTTTCCAGCGCCGGTAGTCGTCGGTCGGCCGTTTGGGTGCAGACGACCACGGAATCACCGCCCAGCCCCAGCTCTGTTGCCAGGTTCTGGACGTAGGTCTCGACGCCACCGAGATTCGGCGCGTACGCATTGGTCACGAGAGCCACCTTCACGCCCGGAACCGCCGGCATTGCGGCTCGAGTCGCCGCGCGACAACGTCGTCGGTCGCTTTGCACGAACCCGGAGCCACGTGAGACAGCATGCGGGGCCCGAGGCTCAGTTTGGCCGCAAGCGCTCGGCGAAGATCGTTCGTAGAATGCGAATACCGTCGCGGCGAGCGGAGAGGTTCGACACGCCTGACAGGCGCATCGCCTCGAAGGAAGGTACCTCGACGACCCGCAATCCTTGTCGCGCCGCCCTGATGTTCATCAGCGTTTCGACTTCGAAGCCGTTGCAGTCGACGTGCAAATCGGCGAGACAGGTGCGCCAGAACGCGTTATAGCCATAGCAAAGGTCGGTGTATTGAACGCTCCAGAATCGGTTCACGACCGAACCGAGCATGCGGTTCCCGAACTTGCGGATCCGCGTAATATCTGAGGAGCCGCCGCCCATCGCGAAGCGCGTACCTTTGGCAAAATCGGCGCCGGTTCGGAGCGCAGCCACGAAGCGCGGGATTTCAGCTGGGTCCGTCGAACCATCGGCGTCGAGCAGCACGATGATGTCGCCGATCGCGGCGGCCATGCCGCACATCACTGCGCGACCCTTACCGGGCCCGGTCTCGAAGACGACGCGGACGTTGCCGCGCGATGCCTCCGCGATTGCCGGGGTACCGTCGTCCGAGTTGCCGTCGACGACGACGATCTCGCTCACCCACGCAGGGATTCGCTCGATCACGCGCTCGATGTTCGCGGCCTCGTTCAGCGTTGGGATGACCACACTGACCGTCGGAGGATCGCTGCGATCCGGGTCGTGTAGCGCATGCACTCCGTGCTTCGCAGCCGTCAGACCATTCGCGCTCGGACACTTCATTACTACGGGCGGAGCAAGTCCGGTCGAAATCGCTTCCACGTCGGTTCTCCCCACACATACACAGACCGCCCGTGGCCTAGTAGGCACCCTCCGCGTTTTTCAGGACCTGCGGCAGACTATGGAGTCTCGGGGACCCGTGTCCACTTCTTGACACGGTTAGTGAGCGAGCGTTCACAGCGCTGACTTCTGGCGTTTACGCGCCGAAAGCAGGCTCACCCCTGATCCCCGCCCCGGCGTTTCTGGCATTCTCTGCGACACACGCCAATCCACCCGGGAGTTCTCAATGCGCACGTGTAGCGTCATCGTCTGCACGCACTCTGTCGAGCGACTCATCCAAGTGCGCAAATGCGTCCATTCGGTCCGCGAAGGCACCCATCCGCCTGAGGAGTTCTTCGTCGTCGTCGACGGGAATCCAGGGCTACGCGAAACGCTTGCCCGCGAGTTCGGCGCGTCCGTGTCAGTGCTCGACTCAGACGGCCACGGTGTGTCAGCCGCTCGCAACACTGCACTTCAGCGTGCGAGCGGCGAGGTGATCGCATGCATCGATGACGACGCGTGGGCCGAGCCCGACTGGCTCGCTGAGCTTTTGACGCCATTCGACGACGACGCGATCTGCGGAGCGGGCGGCAAGATCTTGCCCGATTGGCAGGACGACGCACACACGCTTCCACCCGAGTTGTTGTGGATCGTCGGAGCGACCTACGCGGGCCACCCGGAGGGTCCGGGACCGTTTAGTCGGCCTATCGGAGCGAATATGGCCGGCCGTCGCCTCGTCATGACCGAAATAGGAGGATTCTCACCCGAGTTCGGGCCCACCGACGGTGTCGTCAAAAACAACTCAAATGAAGAGTTCGTCCTATTCGGCAAGATGCGAGATATCCACGGCCAAGATTCTGTCTGGTACGTGCCGACCGCGGTGGTCCATCACTACGCGCCCGTGTACCGCACTCGCTGGCCGTACCTCCGCCGGCGCTCCGTGGTCGAGGGAACCTCGAAGGCGAACGTGCGCAGCGTGCGCGGCGCCAACGAAATGCACCACGACCGTGACTACGTCGTAGGAACACTGATGCCGGGCATTCGGCGAAACATCGCGACGGCAATCCGAGAACACAGTACGCGCCCGGCTGTAGACGCGCTCAAGATCACTGCCGCCTTCTCGCTCACCGCCGCGGCGTATTTCCTCAGGCGTGCGACCGCACGAATCAGGAACTAACCGTCAGCTCGCGTGACGGGCGATCTCGCTCTCGTACCACGCTTTGGTGTCGACGAGCCCGCCGCGTAGGCCGACCGCCGGTTCCCAGCCGAGCTCGCGGCGGGCCAGCGAGATGTCCGGCCGGCGGCGCGTGGGATCGTCGGGCGGGAGCGGACGGTACTCAATCTCGGAGTCCGATCCCGTGACTTCGAGCACGAGCCGCGCGAGCTCGAGCACCGTGCACTCGTCCGGGTTCCCGATGTTCACCGGGCCCGCGAGATCGGAGTCGAGGAGGTTCAGGATACCGCGGACCTCGTCGGCGACGTAGCAGTACGAGCGCGTCTGGCTGCCGTCGCCGTACACGGTGAGCGGCCGGCCCTCCATCGCCTGCACGCGGAAGTTCGAAACGACGCGACCGTCGGCCGGCCGTAAGCGGGGGCCGTAGGTGTTAAAGATACGAACGATCCCGGTGTCGAGTCCGAGCTCGCGGTGGTAGGTCATCGTTAGCGTCTCGGCGAAACGCTTGGCTTCGTCGTACACCGCGCGGGGCCCGACCGGATTCACGTTGCCCCAGTAGGTCTCGCGCTGCGGATGCTCGCGCGGCTCGCCATAGATCTCGCTGGTCGACGCGAGCAAGAAGCGAGAGCCGTTCGCACGGGCGAGCTCAAGGCAGTTGCGCGTGCCGAGCGACCCGACGTCGAGCGTCTCGAACGGGAGCGAAAGGTAGTCGGGCGGGCTCGCGGGGCTCGCGAAGTGCATGACCGCGTCGACCGGAGCGGTCACGGGCGTCTGGACCGATACGTCACACTCAATGAACTCGAAACCAGGCTCGTCGTCGAGGTACGCGAGATTCTCGCGCCGGCCGGTGACGAGATTGTCGAGCGCGACCACTTCGTCGCCGCGCGCGATCAACGCGTCGCACAGATGCGAGCCGACGAAACCGGCGCCGCCGGTCACTACGATCCGGGCCATCAGCGACCGATACCAGCGTAGGTGAAGCCCATGCGCCGCAACATGGCCGGGTCGAGGAGATTGCGGGCATCGACGACCGCCGGAGTGGCCATCAGCCCACGCACGCGATCGAAATCGAGCCAGCGGAATTCGTCCCACTCCGTGAGCACCGCGAGTACTTGCGCGCCCTCGCAGGCCTCGTAGGGGTCGGCCGACACCTCCAACTGCGACACCTTGTCGCTGTCGGCCGGCACGGCCGGGTCGTACGCGCGCACCTTGGCTCCTTGCTCGAGAAGCTTCTGGGCGATCACCAGAGCCGGTGAGTCACGCAGGTCGTCGGTATCGGCCTTGAAGGTCAGTCCCCAGAACGCGACCCGCAGGGAGTCGACGTCTCCTCCGGAGGCGCGAGCGATTTTCTCCACGATTCTGTCGTGCTGGACGCGGTTGACGTTCTGGACCGCGCCGAGCAATCCGAAGTCGTACCCGGCCTCGGTCGCGATATGACGCAGCGCGGCGATGTCCTTCGGGAAACACGACCCGCCGTAGCCCGGTCCGGGATACAGGAACTCGAAGCCGATACGCCTGTCGTAGCCCATGCCGAGCGCGACCTCACGAACGTCGGCGTCGACCGCTTCACACAGGTTCGCGACGGCATTGATGAAGGAGATCCTCGTCGCGAGGAATGCGTTCGACGCGTACTTGATCATCTCGGCTGACGCCGGGTCGGTCACGAGCACCGGGGCACGCACCGCGGCGTACAGGTCGGAGATGCGGCCGGCGGCACTGGGATCGTCGCAGCCGATGACGATCCGGTCGGGGTTGAGGAAGTCGCGCACCGCGGCGCCCTCTCGTAGAAACTCGGGGTTCGACGCGACCGTTACCCGATCGAGCGGCACGCCCGACTCGCTGTTGGTCCGGCTTGGGTGAGCGACAGTCCGACCACCGGTACGGGTCTGGCCTCGGACCGTCAGCTCGGCCGCAACGCGCTGGGCATCGCGTTTGCCGCCGT
>JBKQIY010000201.1:0-86089 GCA_052148155.1 Acidimicrobiia bacterium
CTCTCCGAAAAGCTCCCAGGCCCGGTCGCGCAGCGAGTCGGACAAGCAGAACCGGCTCGGCAACAAGAAGACCATCGTCTCGTCGGGGAGTAGCTCGACCGGAACCTCTCGCGCGCTCCTGTCGACATCGTCGAAGGCGCCGGAAACCTCCACCTGCGCGTCGTAGCGCACGAGTGAGGCGCCCGGGGGCAATGTCATGCGATCGCAGACGTTGCCGTAAGAGTCGTGATACGAGCTCCGCGGGAGCGGCGGCTCGGCGTTCCATGTCTCGCTGGTCAGCCGCTGCGCCGCATCGGCACGCGGCCGCACTTGCCAGACCGTAGGCGTCGCGCCGAAGACGTCGTAACAAAATTCGCAACCAACCCGAACGCGCATCAGCCGGGCGCCTCCAGCGGGACGACATCGACGGAAACCTGGAGTTCGTTCTTCATGCTCTCCGTGTAGATCACGCCTTTCAGTGGCGACACGTCGCCGTAATCGCGTCCAATCGCGTTGGTGACGTAGCGATCCGAGACAAAACGATTGTTCGTCGGGTCGAGGTCTACCCAGCCTGCGTCCGGAACGAACACGGACGCCCAGGCGTGAGAAACATCGGCGCCCACGAGGCGCGCTTTCCCCGGCGGAGGGACCGTCTCCAGATAGCCGCTCACGTAACGGCCGGCGAGTCCGACCGACCGCAAACACCCGACGGCCAAGTGGGCGAAGTCCTGGCAGACCCCCTTGCGGCATTCGAGCAGCTCGGTGAGCGTCGTGCGCACCGAGGTAGAACCCGGCTCGTAGGTGAAGTCGTCATGTATTCGTGCAGTGAGGTCGACGAGCGCTTCGGTCAGGGTTCGCCCGGCGGGGAATGACGGCGCCGCGTACGCCACGACCTCGAGCGAAACATCGACTTTGGGCGAACGCAGGACGAACCCACGCGCTTCGTAGGCGTCTTCGGCGGGGTCGAGATGAACGCGGTCCCGAATCGTTTCCCATGCTTGGTCGACCGGCAGCAGAAGTGAGCCGGGCCGGTTGACGTCGACGAAGCTTTCAGCCGTCACCGTGAGGCGGGTATGGGGTTCGAGCACGGCGAAATACGCGGCGCGGTTCCCGAAGAAGTCGACGCGCTCCCGATAGTCGTGCGGCTCGGGCTCGATGCGAACCGAGCTCGACCGGCAGACCTGGCCCAGAGCGTCGCGCGGGAGCACGTACAGCTCGCCGTAGCTAGAGGTGACCTCCGACTCGTAGCTGTACTCGGTGCGGTGCACCACGCGATACGTCACGACGAGACCAACGAGTGCTGCGGCAACTGGTGGACGAAGTGGTCCCGGTCGATGGCGTCGGCGGTGCGGGAGAGCAACTCCAAGATGTTGGTGAGGAACTCGTCGAGGTCGCTTCGGATGCCGTCTCCTTGCGTGCGTGCAAGCTGCGCCGACTCGGCAAGACCGAGTGCGGTCGAGGTCTCCAACACCAATCGTTGGGCCTCGCTGAGGCGCGGCCCACGATCGAGGCGCGGGATGAGCCGTACGTCGACGGCGAGTTGGTCGAGTTGGTAGGCAACCGAGCGCGGGTTGTCGCCGTCGAACACGAGGAGATCGAGAAGGGTTTGCAGTTGCGCGTGCGACCGGTAGCGCCGTCGGTACGTGATGATGCTCTCGACCGCGATGAGTACCGACTCGACGAGGAGACTGTCGGTGGCGGTGCTTCGCTCGGCGGTGACCGTCGTTCGCAACAGCGCGGCGAGCTGCAATGCACGTTCGATGCGCCGGCCGGCGTCCATGAACCGCCACCCCGGGTCGCGCACCATGCTCTCGCCTGCGAGGCCGGAAAGCGCGAGCAGGCTCTGCATGATCCGGCCCAGCGTGTGTTGCGCGATCATCGGGTGCTCAGGATCCGACGTTCGGAGATCACGTATCTCACGGTCGAGGCTGGCGACGACGAGCCACGTATCCGTCGAGAGCTGGTCGCGTACCGCGCGGGCCGCGCTCAGTAGATGTTTGACTGCGTGGGCGAGCGTGCCGCGCCGCTCGTCGTCGACCACGAGGGCGAACAGTTCGGCGCCGGGAGCGGCTACCCTCGCCGCTCCTCCATCACCCACGAATCCGGGGTAGGTGGAGCTGACACGGGTGATCGCACCGAGCAACACCTCCAAGCATTCGGTGCCGGCGGGATTCGAGGGCTGCCGCTGGAAATCTCGGCGGTCGTGCGCGGCCCGGACGAGCCTCGCCATTGTTTCGGCACGCTCGGCGTAGCGACCCAGCCAAAAGAGGTTCTCGGCGGCGCGCGACGACATCGAGGCTTCCGGATCGACCGCGGCAACTGCCGGACCGGTCGCCAGCCAAAACCCCGACAGCTTCTCGGGCTCCGCGGCGAGCACCCAGGTGTCCTTGCTGATGGCCCCGGCTTGATTCGAGACGCGCACACCGGCTCGCGCGGCCGGGCCGTGTCCTGCGCTGCCATCCGACCCGGCAACGCGTGTCAAACCACCGGGCATCGCGGAGTAGGAGTCGTTCCGAGCGACGGCAAACGCGCGCAGAACGGTCCGGCGGGCCTCGAGCCCGTTCGCCGTCAACGTCGGCGCCGAGGCGAGGTCGAGGGGCTCCTGACCGACCCAACCCGCCGGGTAGGACTCGATCCGCCGGCGGAGGTCGTCGCGCCCTTCGCGGGCGAGCTCCCATGGGAACACGGAGGTCGGCCCGAGCCCGCGCGAGATCGGCTTGATGACCAAGTCGTCGAGGTGCGCAAGCACATGCCGGCGGCCGTCCTCGTCGCCGCACCACCACGTGGGGACCGACGGCAAGAGCAGCTGCTCGCCGAGCAGGTGCTCGGCCAACTTGGGAAGGTATGGCGCGAGTCCTGGGTTTTCGAGCACGCCGCTCCCCAAAGTATTGACGACGGAAACGCCACCGACTCGCGCGGCGTCGACGAGGCCGGGCACGCCTAGCTTGGAGTCGGGGCGCAACTCAAGCGGGTCACAGAACCATGCGTCGGTCCGGCGGAGGATGACGTCGACGCGTTCGAGCCGGCCGAGGGAACGCAGCCACACGTGTCCGTCGCGCACGGTGAGGTCGGTGCCTTCAACGAGCGGATAGCCGAGATACGACGCGAGGTACGCGTGCTCGAACGCGGTCTCGCTCCACGGTCCGGGGCTGAGCAACACGATGCGGGGTTCGTCGGTACCGCGCGGTGCGACGTCTTCGAGCGAGGATCTCAGCGTTCGGAAAAACGGGGCGAGCCGGTGTACTCGCGAATCGCGATACAAGCTCGGGAAGACGCGCGAGACGACGACCCGATTTTCGAGCGCGTAGCCCGCGCCTGACGGGGCCTGCGTTTGGTCTGCCAACACGGTGCAACGGCCGCCCGAGTCGCGCGCGAGGTCGACAGCCGTGGTGATCAGTTGCTGGCTGCCGGGGACGCGGATCTGATCGCACTGGCGCAGGAAGCCGGGGTGGCCGAGGATGAGCTCGGCTGGGATTAGCCCGCGCCGCAGTAACTGGCGCGGTCCGTAGAGATCGGTCAGTACGAGGTTGAGCAGCTCGGCGCGTTGGATGACGCCGAGCTCGATCGCGGCCCACTCTTCGCTCGCGAGCAGCACAGGAACCGGATCGAGGCCCCACGGCGCCGCGTACGCCGGCATTGACGTCGACGCGAGCGAGTCGTCGCGGTAGATGTTGTAGGTGACGCCGTCGTCGTCGAGGAGGCGCCGAGCCTTGGAACGGCGCTCCAGGAGCTCGTCGAGGCCGAGGTCGTCGATGACTCGCGCGGCGTGCGCCCAGTGCTCGCGCATCACGCCATCGGCGGAGAGCATCTCGTCGTACACGCCAGGCACCGGGCGGTACGACGACAGGAGGTCGGGCATCGAGCTGATCGTCATGAAATGGCCTGCGCTCGATTGTGTCGTCAGCTCGCCCGAGGTCCGGGGTAGCCCCGAGGGTACGGGGCGCGCCGCAGATCGAGCGTCCGAGGGTACTCCAAACTGTCGTTCCCGATGCCGCCGAACGCGGCGCCCCCACCGAGGAGCGCGCTGATGTCGATCGGCCCGGGAGTATGTCCTTCGGCCGCGAAGCGACTGGCGCGCCTGGCCTCCGCTTCGTTGGCATTGACAGGGAACCGGTCATAGGTGCGCCCACCGGGATGCGTCACGTAATACGTGCAGCCGCCAAGAGAACGGCCGTTCCAGCGGTCGACGATGTCGAAGACGAGTGGCGAATGGATCCCAATCGTCGGGTGCAAACCCGAGGGCGGATTCCAGGCCTTGTAGCGAACACCCGCGACGTAACCGCCGCGCGTACCAGTCGAGTGCAGCGGGACGCGCACGCCGTTGCACGCGACGATATGGCGTTCGAGGATGAGGCCGTCGACCTTCACTTGGAGGCGCTCGACCGACGAGTCGACGTAGCGCGAACTTCCGGTCGACGTGACCTCCTCACCGAGCACCGACCAGGGTTCAATTGCGTTGCGCAACTCAACGGTGACGTTGTCGACGTCGACCTCACCGATGCGCGGGAAGCGAAACTCGAAGAACGGCGCCAGCCACGCGACGTCGAAGTCGAATCCGTGACGGTTGAGGTCACTCACGACCTCTGCGATGTCGGCCGCGGCGTAGAACGGGAGCAGGAAGCGGTCGTGCAGTTCGGTACCCCACCGCACGAGTGGCCCGGTGTACGACTCTGCCGAGAAACGCGCGACGAGCGCGCGCACAAGCAGCGCTTGCACGAGCGCCATTCGGGGATGCGGTGGCATCTCGAATCCGCGCAGCTCGAGCAGGCCGAGCCGGCCCCGCTCCGAATCCGGGCTGAACAGCTTGTCGATGCACAATTCGGCCCGATGCGTGCTGCCCGTGACATCGACGAGAAGGTGACGGAACAAGCGGTCGACGAGCCATGGCGGCGCGGTGCCACCGGTTGGCGTGGTTCGCCGTTCGAGCTCGGCGAACGCGATCTCAAGCTCGTACAAGCTCTCGTGACGCGCCTCGTCGACGCGCGGAGCCTGGCTCGTGGGTCCGACGAATCGCCCGGAGAAGAGATAAGAGAGCGCCGGATGGTGCTGCCAATAGGTGATGATGCTGCGGAGCAGTTCGGGCCGGCGCAGGAGGGGGCTGTCGGCCGGCGTCGGGCCGCCGAGGGTCAAGTGATTGCCGCCGCCCGTTCCGGCGTGCGTCCCGTCGAGGTGGAACGTCTCGGTGCCGAGGCGGGCGGCGCCGGCGTCGGCGTGCACGCCCGTGGTGATGTCGACGAGCTCCTGCCACGACGATGCGGGATGAACGTTGACCTCGAGGACACCGGGATCGGGAGTGATTGCGAGGCGAACAAGGCGCGGGTCGATCGGCGGGAGGTAACCCTCGACCACGATCGGCCGACCGAGCGCGGCCGCCGCCTCTTCGACGACACCAAGGAGATCGACGGCGTGTTTCACGTGTTGGATTGGAGGCATGAACACGAAGAGGTTGCCGTCGCGCGCTTCGACGCAGAGCGCGCTGCGCGGCAACTTCTCTGGCTCGACCTCCTTGGCTTTGGCGCGCCGGCGCGCGGCGGTAGACTTCTGATCCGGTAGGGCGGAGTGCTCGTCGAACGAGCTGGGATCGGGCTCGGACGCTGGCGGCGGCTGCCAGGTGAGAGCTTCGAGCGGCAGGCGCGCGCCCATCGGTGAGTCGCCCGGGATGAGCGCGAGGTGGCCTCGGCGCAGCGTCCAACGCGTGGTCGCCCAACCTGGTCGGTCATCGGCTCGCGCGTCGAGCACTGCGTGGAGCGGAATCACCCAACCGACGGGATCGCCGCGACCTTCGTGGTCGAGCGCCTCGATCGCGTTGAGGCGCGCGTCACTACGCGCGAGTGACGGATCGCTCGGATCGAGATCGAAGGCCGGCGGTTCGCCGCCTGGCAGGCTGGCCTCCAACAGCAGACGATTCAGCGGATCCTCGTAACCCGGGATGCAACAATCGTCGGGCATTCCGAGCGCGGCCGCGATCGAACGCACGAGTGCCTCGGCGTCATCGGATGCAACGAGGTCGACGCGCGCGTCGTGCGCGTACACGCCCTCCGCAAGAAGCGACCGGTCGTTCCAGAGCGGTTCGCCGTCGGCGCGCCACAGGAGCGCGATCTGCCAGCGGGGGAGTGGTTCACCCGGATACCACTTGCCCTGCCCGTAGTGGAGGAGGCCGCCCGGCGCGAAACGGTCGAGCAAACGGCGGGCGAGCGCTTCGCCGCGTGCCCGTTTGTCGGCGCCGTCCGCGGTCGTCGTCCACTCATCGGCCTCCATGTTGTCGACGGCGACGAACGTGGGCTCGCCTCCGAGGGTGAGGCGAACATCGCCGGCGGCCAATGCCTTGTCGACCTCATCGCCGAGGGCGTCGATCTGCGTCCACTGCTGGTCGGAATACGGCAAGGTGACGCGGGGCGGCCCGTCGAGTCGGCGCACAGTGTTCGAGTGCTCGAACGTCACTTGGCACGGGTCGGTTGTGCCGGAGATCGGCGCCGCGGTCGTCGGATGCGGCGCGCACACGAGGGGGAGGTGGCCCTCGCCGGCAAGGAGACCCGAGGTCGGATCGAGACCGATCCATCCTGCGCCGGGCACGTACGTCTCTGCCCATGCGTGCAGGTCCGTGAAGTCGACGGTCGGTCCTGGCGGACCGTCGCGGGACACTTCGTCGGGGCGCAGTTGCACGAGGTATCCCGATACGAACCGCGCCGCGAGGCCCAAGCTGCGCAGGATCTGCACCAGTAGCCACGCGCTGTCGCGGCAGGATCCGATGGCCTTCTGGAGTGTTTCGTCGGGGGTCTGCACACCCGGTTCCATGCGCGTCGTGTAGGCGACCGAGCGGAACACGCGTTGGTTGAGTTCCACGAGGAAGTCGATGATGGCCGGACCGCCGGATCGTGGTGACCCTGAAACGCGAGACCACTGCGCGAGCCATCGTGCAACCTGCGGTCCGGGCTCGTCGTCGGACAGGTACGGCGCGAGGTCCTGCCGCAACATGTCGTCATACGCGAAGGGGAAGCGCGCCGCGGAATCCTCGACGAAGAAGTCGAACGGATTGATCACCGCGAGGTCGGCGACGAGATCGACCGTGACCGTGAGCTCGCAGGTGGGTTCCGGGAACACAAGGCGGGCCAGGTGGTTGCCGAATGGGTCCTGCTGCCAGTTGACGAAGTGCGCGACCGGTGTGACCGTGAGCGAGTACGCGAGGACGGGAGTGCGGCAATGAGACGCTGGCCGCAACCGCACGACGTGGGGTGAGAGCTTCACCGACCGGTCGAAGCGGTACGCCATTCGGTGCTCGAGCGCGACTCGAATACTCACACCGACAAGAGCACTGTCGAGGTCGACGGTTTCATCTGGAAGTAGGTGGCGACGAGCAGCTCGTGCAGCGCAGCGAAACCGTCTTGAAGTCGGTTGGCGTACTCGTGCAGCGCAGTGGCCGAGGGTCCCTCGCCGGCCGAGTCGAGGTCGGTGCGCTCGAGGAGCTGCTGAATCGCCGCGCACGCCGCCATCGGCTGGTGGTGCCGGCTCAACTCGAGCAAGGCACGCGAGATCTCGATGAGGCAACGCTCGACCGAGCGGGGCAGTTGCTGATCGCGCAGCAAGAACCGAAGTGCCGCCGGGCCCGAGACGGTCGCACCGATGGTGCGCCGGAACATTTGGTGGGCGCTGAGGGAACGCAGCACGCCCATCCACGTCAGGTCTGCGTACGCGCCGTCGCGCTGGCCGAGCAGGATGCCGGCCTGGATATCGAGAATCCGGGTCGTCATGTCGGCGCGCTCGAGGTCACGTCCGATCTCGAGGAACGCGTACGCGTCGTCGTGACTCATGGTTCCTTCGAGCAACCCCGAGAGCAGTTGACACTCGCGGATCAACCGGTTCGTCCACGCCAAACGAGTACGGCGGTCGACGGCTTGATGGCGCGTCTGGTTAGCCCAGGAGTGGAGCTGGTTCAGCACTTCCCACGCCTCGATTGGCAGGATCGCTTGCGTGACCCGCAGGTTGGCGTGAGCCCGCGCGATCGACTCGACGATCGCGCCCTCATGGTCGGCTCCCATCGCGAGGAAGTCGACGACCTGCTCCTCGCTCAGTTCGTGGTGCCGGTCGCGGAACGCCTCGCCGTTGCCCGACAACGCCAAGAGCGGCGCCCACGTGATCCCCGCGGCTTTCGGCAGGTCCAAGAAGAGCTCGGTGTGGACGTGCACCAGGCGAGCCGTGGACTCGGCGCGCTCCAGGTAGCGCCCAGCCCAGTAGACCGACTCGGCGACCCGTGACAGCAGCATGGTCTCCCCCTGTTTCAAGATTGGGACTGACGTTCGGTAGGTACGACCGTGGGATCGATGACCCACGTGTCTTTGCTGCCCCCGCCCTGGGAGCTGTTGACAACGAGCGACCCTTCGTTGAGGGCGACGCGGGTCAGTCCACCCTGCGTCACGTATGGCTGATCCCCGGAGAGGATGAACGGGCGGAGATCGAGGTGGCGGGGCACGATGCGCCCGTCGCAAAGGGTCGGTGCCGTGGAGAGGCGGATGATCGGCTGGGCGATGTAGCTCCGAGGGTTCGCCTCGATCCGCCGCCGCACTTCGTCTTTCATTTCTTTCGTCGCCGTCGAGCCGACGAAGACGCCGTAACCGCCCGAGCCGTCGGCCGGTTTCACGACCATCTCGTCGAGACGCGACAGCACGTGACTGCGATCCGCCTTAGTGGCGCACAGCCAGGTAGGAACATTGGGGATCAAGGCCTCCTCATCCAGGTAGTAGCGGATGAGGGCCGGCACGAACGAGTACACGACTTTGTCGTCGGCCACGCCGACCCCCGGAGCGTTGGCGAGCGCGACGTTGCCGGCACGCCACGCCCGCATCAACCCGCGAACTCCGAGGGCGGAGTCCGACCTGAATACTTCGGGGTCGAGGAACAGGTCGTCGACGCGCCGGTATACGACGTCGACGCGCACGAGGCCGTCGACGGTGCGCAGATAGACGCAGTCGTCGCCGTCGACGACGAGGTCCTTGCCCTCCACCAGGTGCGCGCCCATCTGCTGAGCCAGCGAAGCGTGTTCGAAGTAGGCCGAGTTGAAGATGCCCGGAGTGAGTACCGCAACCACGGGAGTCTCGTCGGGCCGGGGTGACAGGGCGGCGAGGAGAGCGGCCAGCTTGTTCGGGTAGCTGTCAACCGGATGAATGTCGAGATCGCGGAACAGGTCGGCGAACACGCGCTTCGTGACCTGGCGGTTCTCGAGCATGTAGGAGACGCCGGACGGAACACGCAGGTTGTCCTCGAGGACGTACATAGTCCCGTCCGCGTCTCGGACAAGATCGCTGCCGCAGATGTGCGCCCACACACCCTGCGGCGGTTGCACCCCTTCGCATTCGGGCCGGTAGTTCACCGATGAAGCCAGCACCTCAGCGGGGAACACGCCATCGGCCACGACTTTGGCGGGACCATACAGATCGCCGATGAACAGGTTGAGAGCAGTGAGGCGCTGGATAAGCCCGGCGGAGATGCCCGCCCACTCCTGGGTCGAGATCACACGCGGAATCACGTCGAAAGGCCAGGCCCGGTCGATGTTGGCAGCATCCGAGTACACAGTGAACGTGATCCCCATCGATCGGATGGCGAGATCAGCAGCCTCCTGCCGTCCGCCGAGGTCGTCGCCGAGGGACACGAGATACCGCACCACTCCTTCACAGGCCGGGCGCGCATGCCCGTCGACAAGCAACTCGTCCCAACATCCCGGGCTCTCGTAGTCGTCCCACATGGTCAGCTCGTCCTCCAGAGCAGCCTGTGAGGGCGGACCGGGAATACTGACCTTCTTCTTACGGCGGGCTTGAGACGTGTCGAGATCGAGAACGTTGCAAGTCGATGAATTCGCCCGACGCCTGTCACCGGGCGGGGATACGTCGGGTATCGCCATCAGGCTCCGTCCATCCGCTCGCGCTCGTCGCCCGCCGATCTGTCTGTGGTATCGCTCCCGGAACGACTCCCGGCATCACTCCCGGCGGGAACGCTCCGGGTGCGGTCCGCCCGCACGGCGATTCGGTAGGTTCCAGTTCGATCGCCCTGTCGCTCCACTCCTCACCGCAGCCCGATCGAGCCGACAAGGGTGAGGAGTCGCGGGCGGCTATGCGCCGCGTCGTCGATCGACCTGCGTCTCAAGCAACCAGAGCAACGCACGACGTACGACGCGACGCGCGGCGCGGTCCGTGACAACGTGTCGATGACCGCGACGGGAATCTCTCGTCTCTGGACGGATCGCGGGTGTGGCGAGCGTCTGAATCGCGCACGCCGGATGCTCTGCTACGTCTCTGCGGACGTCCGGAGTTCTCGTGTGTAGTCGACGCCGACCTGCGAAGGAGCCTTCACCATTCACCGACTGCGACAGCACGAGCCGCACTATCGCGAAGCGACGTCGGAGTAGGACCCTCCTCGTCGTGACAACCGGTCCGGCGGCCGGCGGAGCTCGGTGTGGCGCCGTTGGTTATTTGCCGACGATGGCGAAGCCGGTCGCGGTGAATAGGCCGGCGGTGAGCGCGGTCTGCGCGGCCGTGTAGTTCTTCGATTGGATCTGTTGGGACGGCTGCGCGTCGAGCAGCGGTGTCCAGGGGGTGTACGCGAAGGCTTCCCACGACCAGAAGCCTGACATCAGCGGGCTCCCTGTCTTTTGTGCCCATTCTCGCGTCGCACGGATGAACTGCACGTCGAGTGGCTGCCAGAACGAGAAGCAGTTCAGCGCGCCCTGCTCGTTCGACGCCTGGACCGATCCCGAGGCGGTGGTCTGCCCTTTGTATAGCCATACTTCGTCCGCGATGATCGGTTTGCCGGCGTCGTGCGCGACGCGGCTCGTGGCCACGAGGTTCGCGGCGGTTTCCGCGGTGGCGGGGTAGATGTGCGTAATGAGCCCGTCGATTCCGGAACGGATGATCGCCTGGTCGTAGCTCGCGGGGAACCACGACGCCGCGCCGGCCATCAGCTTCGTCGTACCGTGTCCGCCGATATCGGTCAACGCGTCGGAGACGAAGGAGCGGAATCCGTCGATCGTCTGCAAGTCCGTGATTTTCGTGAGGATTGCCTCGGTGTTCGGTTCGGAGATCAGGTCGAGGTAGTCGGGGTGCATGGTGTCGATGACAGTGCGTGCCTGCTGCGCGATGAGTGACGCCCAGCCGGCAACTGACGTCGGGTATGTGTACGAGCAGTCCGCGTATACCGTGCCGCAGAACAGCGCGCCGAGCTCGACATCGATCACGAAGCCGCGGGCGCGAGCTGCCTTGGCGACGTTCGCGAAAAACCGGGCGTACTGGCTCGCTTGCGAGGTGTACTGCGGGAGCAGCAGCGGAAGCTTGACGCCGATCACGACACCGCCCACGCCGAGACGCTTGAAGGCGTCGAGGCTCTGATCGACGCCGGTCATTGCAGTCGGCTTCAGCAACGCGCTCTGCCGGTTTCCGTTTGCGTCGAGGAGCTCGACGAACCCGAAGTGGCTGCTCGTCGGTTTCGAGGAGTAGCTCGGCATGGCATCGATCGTGCGGGCGTAGGCATCGAGGTCGGACCTGGTCTGGTCGTATTCGGTCTGGTACTTGACCGGGACCGCCGCGGTCGTGGCCGCGCTCGCCGGGACGCCGCTGCCGAGGACGGCGCCGACGAGACACAGACCCATCGCGACTACTCCGAGGACCGCCTTGTCGAGATGTCCCGTCAATCGCGGTACGAAAACAGCGGCCCGACATCCCTCACCGGGGATCGCCAGTGCAATGTCTCCGCCATTGCATCGCGTGTACCGAACATCGTGCATCGCCACGCGACCAGTCTTTCATGGCGACTCGAGATCGACCCCTGCGGCGCTCGCTCACCACGGCGATCACCTTGGCGCGAGGCTTGTGATCGCCCTTCGCTGACGATCCCCTTGGGGATGGTTGGTTTCCGTGGGGTCTTCGGTGGTCTCGACGCCCGGCCGAGTCGAGGTTCGGGTCGTCAGCGTGCTCTCGGAACCGAAGCGTCATCCAGCGGACCCGGTTCCACAGCGAGGTGCCGCTCGAACATCTGTGCAGCGGAAGAACATGCATCTACGTTGTGGGCAGTGACGGTGCGTCCATTGTCGGCGCTGCTAGCCCGTTCTCTCGCTGACCTCACGGGCGGCTTTGTGCGGGCTGGCGCGGGCACTGGCGCCTTACCGTCTGTGCCGATGTGGTTCGGCGTCCTCCGCGTGATCGATCCCGGGGACGTACCGACACGAGACGTCCCGGTCCTTGCGCGGTTGTCGACGAGGACCATCCGCCAGGCGTTGAAGAAGGCTCGTCGGCATGCTTGGGTCGCCGTCGACACGGTTGGCGACTCATCGCGGCGGGTGCGCCTGACGACTTCACGCACCAGCGCGCGCGAGGTGTGGGCGTCGATAGTGGCCGATGTCGAGATTGCGTGGTCGGCGCGGGTGAGGAGCGACACGGTCGCGGCGCTCCGCAGTCGTCTTGTGGCGGTCGTCGACCGACTCGACCTCGAGTTCCCGCACTAGCCGATCAGCTACGGACCTGCCGATCGCAGCGTCACCGGCGGCGGTCTCGAAGAAAAGGACAGGATGGACCGCCGCGCATCCCTGCCCACGGAGCTGACTGGCGTCCTGTTGTGCGTGCTGACGACGTCACGGCCTCGCGGCTTCCTATCACCGCGCTCCTCTCTCAGGCTCTCGTCGCGTTCACGATCGACTGCGACGGCGCCGGTTTCGGGTCGCTCGCGGTAATGGAGGGGATCGCGGCCGCGTTTGGCGGGGTCGCTGTGTCCGCGACCGGTTCAGCCGGATAGGTTGAGCTCCGTTCGAGTACGCGTCGCCTGGCGCACCGGTGGTTGCCACGCACGCATCTTCTTCACAGGCCACCTCCTTCGCATGTCACGTACTCCGCATGAGTGATAACAGTCGCGTTCGAGTCAGCATCGTCGGCGTCGTCGTCGTCGTGCTGTTCAGCACGCTGCTCGCGCGGCTGTGGTTCTTGCAGTCAGGTCCCGACGACAGTCTCAAGGTGCAGGCCGTCGTCGACAGCACCCGTGTGATCCAGACCGACAATCCGCGCGGCGAGATCTTGGACAGCACCGATGAGGTGCTCGTGAAGGACACGGCGTCGTGGGCGGTCACTCTCGATCGGAACCTGTCGAAGTCCACCGCGGCTCGTGTGCTCGGCCAACTTGCCGAGCAGCTCAAGCTTCCGGTGGCGTCCCTTGAGTCGCAGTACACGAGCGACCGGCAGTCGCCGCTCGAGCCTGCGGTCGTCGCGTTCGACGTGTCCCAGCCCGATCGGCTCGCGATCCTTCAGGACCAGGAGGACTATCCCGGTGTGCACGTGGTCGAGCTCACGGTGCGCGCCTACCCGGCGCTCGACAGCGGTGAGGACGCGGCGCAGCTGCTTGGTTACGTCGGTGAAGTCGACGCGACGGAGTTAGAGACGCTGAAGACACGCGGATATCAGCCCGGCGACGACGTCGGGCAAGCGGGTGCCGAGGCCGCGTTCGAATCGGTGCTGCGCGGCACGCCGCGCCGCGAGACAATCGAAGTCGATCCTTCCGGCCAACAAGTCGGTTCACCGGTATCGGTCGATCCCGGATCGGTCGGCGACAACGTGTACTTGACGATCAATGCGAGCGTGCAACGCGCGGCGGAGACGTCGCTCGAGGAAGGCATTCTTTCCGCGCGCCTGCTGCAGAACGTCAACGTCAAAGATCGCTACGCAACGCTGAAAGCCCCGGCCGGCGCCGCTATCGTGCTCAACGCCGACACGGGCGCGGTCGTCGCCGACGCCAGCTACCCGACCTACCCGCCCGGTTGGTGGGTGGGCGGTATCAGCACTGCCGACTACGACGTCCTAAACAACCCGACGAGCAACCAACCATGGTTGAATCGCGCGACCGAAGGCCAGTATGCGCCCGGCTCGACGTTTAAGCTCGTGACGGCGCTCGCGATGACGAAGTACGGGATCCGCAGCGTTAGCGAGCCGTTCAACGACACCGGTTCGGTGTCCCTCGACGGCACGACCTACACCAACGCGAACAGCGAGCCGTTCGGGACCGTCGATCTCCAACAGGCGCTGACCGTGTCGAGCGACGCCTACTTCTACACCGTCGGCAACGACTTCTGGGACGTCTGGAAGGCTGGTGGCACCCGGAGCGGGCTCGGGCTCCAGACCGAGGCACGGGAACTCGGCTTCGGTGCCGCGACCGGCTTCGAGCTCGACGAGCAGGCCGGTCTGGTGCAGGACCCGGCATGGGTGAAGGCGTTCGCCGACGACAACTACAAGACCAAGGCCGCGCAGTTGTCGCACAGCATCTGGTACCCGTTCGACGACATCTACCCGGCGGTCGGACAGGACATCGACGTCACGCCGTTGCAGCTCGCCAACGCGTACGCCGCGTTCGCCAATGGCGGCACGCTCTGGCAACCGCAAATCGAGGAAAAGGTCGTGAACGCGCAGGGCAAGCAGGTGCAGACCATCGCACCGAAAGCGATCCGACAGATCGACCTCGACCCCACGACGCGCGCGGCGATGCTCGCGGGTTTCGAGGGCGCGGTGAACCAGGGTCCGCCCGCCGAAGGTACCGCGTACCAGGCATTCCAAGGATTTCCGCTGGCGCAGTATCCGGTCGCTGGAAAGACCGGCACCGCGCAGGTCGCCGGCAAGGGCGACACGTCGCTGTTCGTGGCGATGTTCGGCGGCACCGCCGAGAACCCGAAGTACGTCGCGGTCGTCGTGGTCGAGCAGGCCGGCTACGGCGCGCAGACCGCAGCCCCGATCGCCCGACGCATCATCGAGGCAATGGACGGACTGCCGGCACCGACGGTCGCCGCGATCAACCAGGGCCACGACTGAAGCCCCAATTTCATGTGGCGCGTCGTGTGCATTGACGTCGCACACGTTCGATGCCGACTTCATCGCTTGCACCAGCCGGCGCATGCGGTACCTGTTCACCGTCTTCTACGGTCCGCCCGTTGGTTGTGACGACCACAGACGAGGAGCTGGAGTTGTCGCGGCGTGAACTTCGGGTACCCGGTCACCAGCCGTCAACGAACCCCTAAGGCCGAGCAGACCGTATGTTGACAGCTTCGGGTTGTCTTCGCCGCACTACAACGAGCCTGCTTCCGTCTCGACCGTTATTGGCGGGGCGCCGCTCGTGCCGGACCTCGGAGCCGCCACGGAAGCACCCGATGAGCGCCAGCCGTCAGCGGGCAGGCAACAATCGCAAACGGCCCCGCGTTTGTTGGTGGCGTCGACGTGTGTCGCGGCGTTTGTGATCTGGTCGCAGGAACACGACGGTCAGTGGGTCAGCGAATACCACTGTCAGGTCAGGGCTGGAACGGATCGGCGAGCGGCGAGGATCTCCACGGTCTACCGGGCAGCAGGAGACGCCGTTTTACCGTCCATAGGTGTGGCCGGCTCGGACTGTCCGCGCGATCGCGATAGGTGGAGTCGGGACGAGAGATACTTGCGGCGCGGCCAGATCAGGAGCGCCGCGAGGGTCACCAGGCCAACGGTCACAAGGATCGGGTAGTCGGGGTAGGGCTTGTATTGGAACGCGATCGTGTGCGTTCCCGCCGGCACTTCGACGCCGACGAAGCTTGGGGCGATCATGACCGGCTTTTCGGTGATCCCGTCGACCGTGACGTGCCAGCGTGGATCGAACGACTCTTTGAGCAGCACGGCCGCGGTTCGGTTGGCGTGCACGGTCGCCGTGAACGAGCCGTTCACCGCGTTGCTACTGTCTTGTTCGAGCACGGTGCCGGGTGCGCCGGGCGGCGGCGTGGAGCCGGGCGAGGTTTGGGGGGCGGACGGGGCGCCGTTGAAGGCGACCGCCGGATAGATGTTGTCCGACGCGAGTTCCGAGTATCGGAACGTGTACGAGGCGCTGTTCACGTCGGTTCGGTTCTCGTCGATCGACCCCATCACGTCGATCATCTGGAAGTAGCCCGACGTGTTCACCTCGTAGAGCCGGTGCCGGCCGGCGGAACCGATGAGCTTCGCCGGCACCGGAGGCGCGACGCCCGCGGGCAGGACCATGTACTTGATGTTGAGGATCTGATACTGCGCCGGGTTCGTGTCCCCGAAGCTCGCATCCACGTCGGTCGATAATGATTGCACGGTGCGGAACGGGTAGCCGATCGCGTCGGCGTCGTAGTTCTCTAGCTCCGCGAACGCCTGCACGTTCCCGATGCGGTATTCGTTCGCCCAAATCTCGGCGCGCAGGCCGGCGTAGATCCGACCGCCGCCGAGCCGCTCCGCCTCGAGCACCAGCGATTTGAAGTCGCCGCCGTCCTGTGTCTCCGAGGCGCGTTGGTAGGAGATAAGCGTGCCGTCGCGCAGGTCGTAGTGGCCCACCTGCGACCAGGCGGGGGCGAGCATGCCCAACATCACCGCGGCCACGGCCGACCACACGATCGTGATTCGTAGCCGCATGCGGCGAACTCGCGCCAGTAGGCGACTGACGACAAAGGCGGTGAACCGCGCGACAGCGACGAGACCGAACCCGGCGATGAAAATGCTCGCGAGGTCAACGCCGATCATGAACCGGTGCATCTGGAGGTCGCCGTTGCCGGGCAGAAGGTTGACGACCGAACGGACACCCCAGGTCGCCCGACCGAAGTAGAGGAACAGACTGAGCGTCCACGCGCCGAGCACGGCCCGCGCCGCCTCGGCGTGTTGGGCGCGTATGACGCATACGACGAAGCCGACCGCGACGAGCAACGAGAAGATCGGGAAGCGGTGATAGTCGAACATTTCGCCGGTGAACAACCAGCGCAGAATCTTGCCGGCGCCGTACGAGTCGTCGTAGAACGTGCCTTTGTAGAACTGTGTCTGCGCCGAATAGTTGCGATCCGCGAGCAGCGGAACGAGCACCCACGCGGCAGTCGCAAGCCCACCGACCGCGACGACCGCGGCGCGGCCGACGCGCCGTAAGAAGCCATGACGCCGCAACAGCACCCACACGCCGATAGTGAGCACCGCGAGATAGCCGGTCATGAGGTGCGTCGCGATCGTGAGCGCGAGCACAAGCGCGGCCGGCGCGTACCACTTGCTGCCCTTCGTGACCGCCCGGTAGGTGAGCCCCCACGCAAGTGGCAACAGCCACATCCCCCACAGCTGCGTGAATACACCGAGGCCCTGCCACGTGTAGCTGCTGTGCTCGTATCCGTAGCCGCTGGCGCTGACGATGAGCGGGGAGACCAAGGCCGCGGCGGCCGCGGGCCATCGTTCCAAGCTGAGCAGCCGCGCGCCGAGGTACACCGAGATCGGCCACAGCGCGAGCATCAGATACAAGATCCACAGGTAGGTGGTGGTATCGCCGAGCCCGGTGATGCGCGCCGCGTACGCGGTCAACGTGTACGGCAGGCTCTGGTAGTGATGAAAGAACGAGGATCCGAGCGCGAGGTTCGGGAACCATCCGTCGAGCGGCACCTTGCCCTCACCGATCTGGTGATCGGCCCAGCGCACCATCTCGAGATGGAAGGCGCTGTCGTTCAAGTTGTTGGCCGGCGTGGTCTCGCTGCGCAACACCACCAGGCTGAAGACGCACGACACGATCACCAACGTGAACGGCAGGAGCCTCAGCCAACGCCTCGTCGGCTCAGGTTCCTCGACCGCGATCGGCCGCACCACCGATCGGAACGACCGAAGCCAGCGCGGTGTCCTCCCGGTCTCATCCGCCCCGGGACCGCCGTCGATCGCTGCAACAGGCTCCGCTTCGTCCTGGCCGTTGAGCGTGGTCATGCCACAAGTCTGCACCGATGTGAACCGGCTCTCGGGCACCGAATGAGCACTCCGCACACAGAACAGTCCGTGGAACGCCTCCATCGTCTTCCGACGGAACGCTTCGGAACACCCTTATCGTCGATGGCGGAACAATGGATCTGTCTCTATGGCACCGCGTCTCGCGCTCAAAAGGGAAGATGAGTGCCCTGATGCCCGCGGTGATCGACGGCCGCAGTTGGCGGAGAGTTCGCTACGCCGTCGATCGTGCCAGGTCACGATTGCATCGATGAACCGACTTGCCGTCGATGCTGATTCCTGCGGGCACCTTCCGCCGAGGGCTATTGGGACAACGATGTGTGACCCGGACAGGACGTCGACTTCGTCGCCACACGACGGGGAGTTGAGAATGTGCACGCCAGGACGGTTTTCAACGCCGCTCGGAACGGTGCCCAGCCCTCGTTGGACGGGCCGGAAGGGTGCGACGACGATACTGGGTTGATGGCTGAGGTCCCGACAGATCCGCGCCGGTCGTTCGACAACGCGGCGGAAGTGTATGACGAGATTCGACCAGGATATCCCGCAGCGCTGTTCGTTGATTTGTTCGGACTGCTGCCAAGAGATCCATTCGTGGTTGAGGTTGGTCCGGGGACCGGTCAGGCGACGAAGGACCTGCTCCGGTACGGCGCGACGGTTCATGCTGTCGAACTGGGGCCTTCCATGGCGGCCAAGCTCGTTGAGGTTGTGCGATCCGAGCGCTTGATCGTGACCGTTGACGACTTCGAAGAAGTCGAGATCTCTACCCAAAGTGTGGACGCCGTGTTCTCGGCGACCGCCTACCACTGGATCTCACCGAAGGCGCAGCTTGACCGACCAGCGCACATGCTCAAGCCCGGCGGCGTGTTGGCAGTTGTCGATCTCAACCAGGTGAGTTCGCCGGACGATGAGGGCTTCTTCGCTGCGGCCCAACCAATCTACGCGAACTTCGGAGAAGCGCACACGGGCCCTCCTGTTCCTGAGCGGAATGCAGTCGTACCGGCGATTCGTCGCCGACTGCTCGACGATGACCGATTCGCAGACGTCGAGACACGCAGCTACGACTGGAACCACACCTACACAGCTCAGGAATATCGGAAACTGATGCTCTCCTACTCGGGCACGCAGATGATGACCTCCGAGAACCGCCGAGGCCTTCTCAACGCGATCGAGGCCTTCATCAACAACAACTTCGCAGGCCAAGTGACGAGACCGATCCTCGTCACACTCACCACCGCGCTGTACAACAGGTGAACGTGATCGCTGCGGCAGCCAGCCGGAACCGGCTGCGCGACACTTCGAGCGTGCATCTGATTGCGCGGTTCGGCAATCCCTTCCAGATCATCTGGAACGTTCTGGTGGAGTGGCTGACCCTCTACGTCGTTGTACGTCTCGCGATCATCCCGGCTGCGGCGTTCAGGCATGGGCGTCGGACGAAGATCTTCTGGTTCTCCGTCGCGCTCGGGATGTCGGCGGCCTTCGCAGGCTGCGTCATACCAGTCGGCGCGGTCTGGGTGGGGAACCAGGTGATGACACAGGACGAACGGAGACGGCGGGTGGTCGAGGTCGGTCCGAGTGCTCCGGGCTACGAAGAACATGGTTTCACCGCGTTTTGCATCGCGGACTAGGCGGCGCTCGCCAACGCCGGACCCTGACTCGCGTCGGGAGCTGTCACGCAGCCGTCGTCGCCGTCCACAGGATTCGGGGTGGCCTGACCGCGGCGCACAATGGCCAGCCGTGGTCGTCGGTGAGTCCAAGCTGACCGACCAGGCCACCCTTTTCGATGGCGTGTGCCATCACGGTTGGCGGAACCGCATCGAACAAGAGTTTCGCACGACGGAACATCGTGAACGTTCCGCTGTCGTCGACAACACCCCAAGGGAGGTAGATGAATCGTCGTCGCGGTGCGCCGTGGATCGTGGGTCCCCGCAGATCGGCTGGGGGTTGCGGCGACACGATCGTGCAGTCGAGGTCCCAGGACACCGTCTTCGCGTCGGCGCGGACGAGGCCGTAGAGATCTGTTTGCCCTTTGCGGCCTTGCACTGCCACGTGGATGTTGTGGTGACCGTCTGGGAAGTCTGGTCCTGGACCGCACTCGCTTCCCGGCAGGTCGGAGCCTTCGATTCGGATACGCACGCGATTGATTTGTCGCGCACGGCGAGGCCGGCGGTGTCGACGTCGTAGCGCTGTTCGTCCCGATCGGCGATGCGTCCGTTTCCAGCCGTCGTCGCCGTGCGCAGACGCACCGTCCGATGTGCTCGCGCGGCGCATTCGCGACCGTGTTGTGCGCTCGCCGTCGACAGATGAACCAGGATCCCGAAAGCCGCCGTCAAGTAGGCGACCGGTCAAGCTGAGAAGTCCGCACGACACTCAGCGGCCAAACAGCCGACCGGGAGCCGTGGAGCTCACCGAGGCGACGTTGATCGTCGCACGCGTCGGAACGTGCGAGTGGCGACTGCCAGAACGCTTCGCACTGCGCGCAGAGGAAGGTCACTTCGCTGTCGACGAGATGTGGTGCGAGGTCCTTGGCACCACATGCCGGGCACTCTGGAAGCGGCGACCGATAACGCTTCGTCGGACGCTGGAGTGGGGTGGCGTGTTCATGGGCTCGTCGTCTCGTCCACGCCGGGTTGCCGTCAGTCCCGACGTGAGCCATCAACAATCGGACGTTGTCGGCAGTTGACCGAAGGTTCACCGGGTACTGGTGACGGTGAAACAATCCGCTCCTCTGGTCGCGTACGAACAGAAGATGCTGATGCCGAGCTGGTCTATGAGCAGGTACGACCCGACGACCACACCGATGACGATTGCCGCGACGACCACGATCCACTTCAGCGTCGCGTGAGGCCTCTGTGACGGGTCAGGCGGCCGGGGCAGCCCGAATGACCAACGTCTATCGTTGAAGTCTGTCACCTGAGCATCGTTCCGACGTACGAGAAGCGTGCGCCGTGTCGACGGTCATCTCGAAGTCAACGGTCGCGGTTGGTGAAGACAACCTCACCAGGAGATCGTCTCCGGGTGTCCTGACGGGAGCGGACACGACGTAGCGGAGACCGGGTTCTTAGCGACGTCGAGAGGCGATTGACTGCGGGTGAAATCGGGTATGTCCTGTGTAAACGTAAGGTACAAGTTTCGGTTCCGTTCGTGGGTCCCAATTCGGAATCGCTACCCTGCCCGTTCGCTGCCGACACCTCGATGAATAGGAATCCAGATGCCCACTGCCAGAACGACCTCTCGCAGGACCTCGAAGAAGGCCACCCGACGTCCTGCCGCGAAGAAGACGGCGACGCGAACGATGAGCGCTGCGCACAAGAAGGCGCTCGCCGAAGGCCGATCCATGAGCGCGACCGTCGACGCCTATTTGGCGGCGATCAACGTCCCCAAGAAGAGGGGAAGGAAGGTCTCGAAAGCGGTCCTGGAGCAACGTCTCGTGCAGGCCCGGTCACGCGCCAAGACGGCGACCGGCGTCGACAAGGTGCTGGCAGCTCAGGAAGTCCGCGATCTCCAGGCCAGGCTCGTACAGGCAAGCACGGCGACCGCCACGGACGTCAAGGGTCTGGAAGCGGCGTTCGTGAAAGTAGCCGGACGGTTCAGCGACAAGCGTGGGATCCGATGGAGCGCATGGCGTGACGCCGGCGTGTCCGGGGATGTGTTGAAGAAGGCCGGCATAGCTCGCACGCGAGGTTGACCATTCTTAGAAGAATGCGGGTACGCCGAGTTGGGCCGGCCGTCATTAGCGATTGACTCTTCGTTGCGATTCCATATCGGTGCCACCACGTGCCACCAACTCTTCAGCGAAGGGGGGAGCGCCGAGGCCGACTGTGACGCCGAACAAGCCAACCACGGTTCACCGGGCCGGAAACACGCGGCGACTGCCGCGCCCCGGTAGTCGCTCCGTCGGCTCGGCGATCTCAGCACCGGCGTACACATGCCAGTGGAGATGCTTCGAATCCTGGTAATCCCCCAGATTTGTGAGTACTCGCGCGGCACCGTATTCGGCGAGAACCTCCGCGGCGACCGACCGTACGACACCAAACAGGTGCGGGAGCAGTGGCTCGGCGGCAGGATCGAGCAACGACGAGACGTGCACCTTTGGGACGACGACAATGTGCACATCGCTGAAGAACGGCCGCGTGTGGTGGTAGGCGAGAACGTGTTCGTCTTCGTGGACGACATCAACTTCGAGACGACCGTTTAGTACCTGCTCGCAGTAGAAGTCGCTCACAACCCCAGTCTCGCACCAACGGATCACCAATCCCCTGGTCTCAGGGAGGCTGGACAACTGATCTACCGATCGAGATGCCCGGGATCGTCGCGCGCCCTGAGATCTCCGCACGCGCCTTCGTCGATCAGATACGAGGTTTCGGCGCATCTATGCGCCCCTCTCCCGGTCAGCGTATTCAACCTCGGCTCCCGGGTTAAGAAGCCGCCTGCTGGTCAACCTGGTGCGAGTATGTGCTCATGCACCCGCGGATCGAACTGCTCCGTGCCGACTCGGCCCTCGTCGATGTCGTGGTCGGCTGGCACTGGCGCGAGTGGAACCATGAGTACGACAATGCCAACCTCGACGAATGGCGTCGTCGCGTTCGCGGCCGAACGCAGCACGATCGCGTTCCGTTCACGCTCGTTGCCCATCTCGATGATGAACCAGTCGGTTGCCTGTCAGTGTGCGACGACGACCTCGACGGCCGGTACTCCGACCGTGGCCCGTGGCTTTCCGGCATGGTCGTGATTGGGACAGCCCGCAACCTCGGCGTCGGACGCGCGCTGGTGCGAGCGGTCGAAGTACGGGCGCGCACGTTCGGCCTGGCAGAACTGTGGCTCCGCACGGGCGAAGCTGGGCCGTTCTACGAACGGTGCGGATGGACCTACGTGCTCCGCAAAGAACACCTACGCGACGATGCCGTCATGCGACGCGACTTGTTGCCCTAGACGTCAAGTTTGCGCGCCGGCGCAAACCCAACGTCATCGCCAGGTGCTGTGTCTGACGTTTGCTCTGGTGGTTGGGACGCACCAAAGCGCACCGCAGAAGTTATGAATTGTCGTTCGAGCGGCGCACAAGGCTCGGCAGGAGTACGTCGAGAAACGGATAAGTAGATCGTCAGCTGACTGGTCGTCGCAGGAGTCGCCGCGGGCAATCCGAATCGCGCTCAAGCCAAATGCGGTAGCGGCGTCGCAATATTCCGACTGGTCGTCAACCAGTAGTGCCCGCGATGGCTCGACCTCGAGCACGCTCAGCGCACGCTCGAACATCGCCGCCGAAGGCTTCGCTGCGCCGACCTCGCACGACAGAATCAATGCATCGACAAGTTCGGTGAGGCCGAGTCGATCAAGGAGCGGGCGAGTATTCTCGGCGCAATTGGAGACGAACGCCACGCGGACCCCGAGCGATCTGAGCGTCGCGAGGAACGGTACGAGGTCATCGTAGACGGTCGCCGCGTCAAACAAACTCCGACCGTCGACGCTCACGAGATCGGCGATAACCGACGGCGAACGCTTCGCGCCACATGATCGAAGCGCACGGTCGAGGGCATCAGCCATGGTGAGAGCGCCGATCGTCACCGCGGGAGCGACGGTTCCGAGCGCCTCAGCGAAGGAGCGCAACGGAACATCCGCCACCTCAGCAAGCGTGCGTTCGACGCGCCCGAAATCGACCCGCAATACCGTTTGGTAGACATCGAGGAGCACCGCTGCTGGCGTGGCCATGACCGAACAGACTGCCTCTGGGCCTGCGCTCTCGCCAGTAGCAGACCAACGCATCGGCCATCCCAACCCGCCGTACGGTCTGAAGGACATGCCAATCGCCCGGTTTAGACGTCGCCTCGGCGACCCGGTCAATCGTCCAGATCGCGATGCCGATGGCAGTGCCCAGCACCACACGCCAATGCGGCCGGGGCGGGATGGCCGCTTCGCCAGCCGCGAACCCCAAGCGTGATCGCGATGTACCCAAGGGACGGCAGGGCCCTGGTGAGCGGGTCGCCCAATTTGTGGCTCAATCCGACAAAGCCGTGAGCCGGTACCGCCTGATCATGGTTGGTAAGGCAAGGGTTCCGGCGTTCACGAGGGCGATTCGGACTTCGAGAACTTTGCGGATCGTCGGATCGTAGGGAGGGTGCGCTTCGTCTTCGTGTTTCTTCAACACTCTGGCGAGTGCCTCGGTCTCTCCTTCGCGACGGTAGCCCTCCGGAAGGCTCGTCTCGCAGGTCGAGCAGTGAACCTCGAAACGCCGGATGAGGTGTCGGTCGGCTGCTTTGTCTCGCACCGAGTGAACCGCGGCGGCGACCAAAACGAGCGCCACAAACGTCGAGACGATTGCGGTGCCAACGATCGATGCGATCGGTCCGGCCCCGCGGTTGGAGTTCTGCGCGTTGCCGTACAACATCAGGCACGCACCGCCGAAGCTGATAACACAAACCACGACCTGGCCCCGCGTGGTCGACGAACTCTCGACAACCGGCGGCGCTGGCGGCGGCGAAACACGCTGCGGTTCGGGCAGGTGATCGAGGAGCCTCGCCGTCACGTCCACGCCTACCTGCCCTCCATGGCTTCTGGTACCAGTGTACGCCGGAAAGGCAACCTGCCCGACGCCACAAACATGCCTCACGAAACGTTCGAGGCGCATCCGGCGCTATCACATCGTCGCCGTTCCCCGATCGGAGAAGGCAACTTCCCAGCCGGTCGAGATCATCGATCGGACCGCAGTTGCCGGTGCGGTCAGTTCCCATAGCGTCCAACTCGCCGCATGCCAAGCGTACGATTCCCACACGCAGAAATTGTGTAGCAGTCCAGACGGCGATCCGGTAAGTAGCCCAAGTGGCCGCTTGCTCTCCAGCGCAGTGCTAATCGTCGACCTCTCGGTCGCGCATGCGTTGGTTTGAGCGCTGAACGACCAGGTAAACGTCATCCCAAGCGAGACGTGCCCGCGTCGAGCCCGGTGACGGGCTTGAGCGTTGGACCTCGACTCAATGCGAGATGCCCGAGCACGGCGGTGAGGTCCCGTCATACGCATGCGGCGGGGCCTTGACCGAACACCCGAGTTGACTCAAGGGCGGACCGGGGGCGTGAGTTGCACGTCGGTGGCATCGACGGCCCCATCGCGGTACACGGCGTTGCGGAAGGGTGTAGATCGTGCTGCCAGTTTCGTGCAACCCTCGAACGGGCCGGCGCAGACTGTGCCCGTGAACGTGGTCTCGGTCGCTTCGTCGTGCAGCTCGCGCGCAATCGTCAAGGTCGCCTTCGAATTCCACGTGATCGTCAGCATCGCCAACGTCGGCGTCGTCGTGTACGTCGTCCTGTTCCCGCGCGACCGGTCAGCCGAACTTCAGGTTGTGTTCGCAGGTGCTGCCGTCGCCGTTGCTATTGGTCCCGTCGGGGCAGATGGTGTTGGCCCAGGTCGCGTTCGTGAGCGTCGCGTTCGTGAAGGTGGCGTTGGTGAGGTTGGCGTTGGAGAAGTTCGCGCCGGTGAGGTTGGAGCCGTTCAGGCTCGCGCCGGTGAAGTTGGCTCCGGTCAGGGTGGCGCCGACGAAGTTGGAGCCGTTCAGGGTGACGCCGACAAAGTTGGCGCCGTTGAGGTCGGCGGCGGGACCGATGAGATAACCGTTTCGGAGCCGCCACGCGGTCGGGAGCGCGGTCGGTGTTCCGGTGATGCCACCGGACGTAACGTCGCTGAGGTTGGTTCCGGTCAGAGTGGTGCCGTCGAGGGTCGTGTTTGTGAGGGTGGCACCGATGAGCGTGTCCCCGGTGAGGTCAGCGCCGGTGAGGTCGGCGCCGGTGAGGTTGGCGGCGTCAAAGTCGGCGCCGGTGAGGTCAAGGCCGCTGTTGAGGATGGCGCCGTTCAGGTTGGCGCCGGGACCGATGAGATAGCCATCGATGAGCTGCCAGTTGGTGGGTAGCGCGGTCGGTGTTCCGGTGATGCTGCCTGATGTCACGCCGGTGAGGGTGGCGCCGGTGAGGCTGGCACTATCGAGTGTGGCGCTGTCGAGGTCGGCGCCTTCGAGGTCGGCACCGTTCAAGATGGCGCCGGTCAGGTCCGCGCCGGAGAGTGTGACGTCGGTGAGGTCGGCAGTGCGAAGGTTGGCGCCGGTGAGGTTCGCGGCCGGACCGATGAGGTAGCCGTCAATGAGCTGCCAGCCGGTCGGTAGCGTTGCCGGAGTCCCGATGATGCCGCCGGACAAGATGTTGGTGAGGGTGGTATCGGTCAGCGTGGCATTGGTGAGGTTCGCGGCGGTGAGGTTGGCGCCGGTGAGGTCGACGTTCGTGAGGTTGGCGTCTTTGAGGTTCGCGCCGGGACCGATCAGATAGCCGTTGGCGAACTGCCAGCCGGTCGGCAACGAGGCAGGCGTTCCCGTAATCAAGCCCGATGACACGCCGTTCAACGTCGCGCCGGTCAGCGTCGCGCCGCTGAGTGTCGCGCCAGTGAACGACGCGCCAGTGAGGTTCGCGCCGGTCAGGTCCGCTGCGGTGAGGTCGGCGCGAGAACCGATGAGATAGCCGTCGACCAACAGCCATCGGACCGGCAATTGGGCCGGCATGCCGGTGATCTTGCCTGACATGACACCTTCGAAGTTCGCGCCGGCGAAGTCTGCGCCGCGCAGGTCACAGCCCGCCAGGTCTGCGCGGGTCAGTTCAATACCTTTGAGATTGGCGTCGGCGAGGTTGGCGCCCGGACCAATGAGATAGCCGCGTGCGAGTCGCCAACGGGTCGGCAGTGCAGCCGGCGTCCCAGTGAGCTTTCCCGACGCGACCCCCGTCAGTGTCGCGCCGCCCAGATGAATGCCCGCAAGGCTGGCGCCCGTCAGGTCGGCGCCGTTCAGGTCGGCGCCCGTCAGGTCGGCGCCGGTCAGGTCGACATGGGGACCGACCAAATAGCCGCTGACCAACAGCCAAAAGGTCGGCAACGACGCCGGCATGCCGTGAATCCCGCCCGATGAAACACCCTTCAGGGCGGCGCCGGTCAAGGTCGCTCCCGTGAGCCTCGCGTCGGTCAGCGTGGCGTCGGTGAGCGTGGCGTCCGCGAAGTTGGCTCCAGTGAGGGTCGCGCCGGTCAGGTCAGCGTGATCGAGGGTCGTCTCGGCGAGGTTGGCGTTAGTCAGGTTCGCGTGCGTCAGATCAACGTGCGTCAGATCGACATGACTCAGATTGGCGCCGGCCAGGTTGCATCCCGCGAGGTCAGCGCCGGGGCGGGGATGGCCACACGAGGTGTCCGCACCCACCGGTACAGATGACCCCAGCATGACCACGACGGCAAGGACCGCGAATACCAGGCATCCGACTCGTCGTGTCGCCACAGTGTCGAGGCTACCGAGATGCCCGAGCCCAAACCAGGCCTGTGGCACCGGCGCGAACCGTCGGCACCCCCACGCGGGAGGGGATGTGTCCTGATCGATCGCGT
Organism: Acidimicrobiia bacterium; assembly: GCA_052148155.1. GTDB lineage: Bacteria > Actinomycetota > Acidimicrobiia > IMCC26256 > PALSA-610 > JBBQER01. Next base: position 27,103 of record JBKQIY010000201.1, read on the forward strand.
GCGAAGGCGCAACGGCTGCCCAACCGCGCTTTGCGCGTCGGCGGTACGACTTCGTCGGCTCACGCCGTCATCGGGCTACCACCGGGCCGTCAACGATCTGATGCGGCCCGCGTGTCCCGTCGCGACGGTGTCGGCATTTCGTAGAGCGGCCCGCACTCGCGCCGGCGTGACGAAGCCAGCTTGCGCGTTCGAAAGTGAGATTCTGCCGACGTCGCCCGCGGCGCGCCAAGCTGGCACAGAACCTCGTGAAGGCTCACGCCGCTCGCGTCCGGAACAACGAAAAAGGTCGGACGTCCCGCCGAGAAGAAGTCAACGAAGCGCGCCTGACCTCGGACAGTGCGTACGCCAGCCCCTACCACCGAGGAACCGGGCGAGTTGGGTTCAAGGGCCCGCGCTCGGCAGCAGGAGTCACCGGTAACCGCGACAGTTATCGCACTGCTCGAAGTCGCGCTCGTTTCATTCGCGGGCCGCCGCGAACACGGCTCCGCCCGAGACCTTGTCGCAACGCTCGGACGCCGACGCAATAAGCGTAAACCGCGATGTCGCTCCCGTCATCGCAACCCAGGCGTTCCTCGGGCAGGGCCTGCACGACCGGGTCGTCCTTGGGTACCTCAAGCGCACATGGTGGCTCGACGACATCGACACTGAAGCTGCACTTGCGCCCCCTCGTGTCCTCGTAGACCGAGAGCACTGGACGAACACACCAGCGCCGAACGACGCGCGACCTTCGCGCCCGTGTGAACCCGTGGTGTGTGGTCGAGCAGATCCGACACCAATCGTTCGGACCGATGAGGACGAGCCATCACAGATCCGTACCCGGCGTGGGTCCCAAACACCCGAACCTGCGCATCAGCCCCGTTCCCGTACGGAAGAGGGCCTCCGGGCTCGCGCTTTCCGTACACGACAAGGTCCTTACGGGAAAGCGTGACAGTTCCAGGCCGGGAGGATCACGCCAGACGCTCAAAGTGGACGCAGGACCGGCCGATAGGACCCGGACGGGTTCTTCTGGCTTGTGGGGTGATCGATGTCGGTTTCGAGGTCGCGCAGAGTACGGGTCGCCACCGTGGCGGTGGTGCTGGCGGTCGGCGCTGCGGTGCTGGTCGGCACCGCAGGGGGTGCGTCAGCGCATTCGGGCGGGCCGTCGTGGGTGCCGATCCAAACTCGCGCAGTGTGCGGACAGGTCTCGGGTGCGCAGGCGCGTTGCGCGGCGGTGCAGGTCCTGAACCCGGATGCGGTCGCGGCGGACGCATTCGTGCGACCCGACCGTCGGCGCCGCGGGACCACGACTACGACAGTTCCTGCGACAACGACCACATCATCGACGACCACATCATCGACCACCTCGACGACATCGACGACCTCCACGACTTCGACGACGGTGGCTGGAAGTTCGACGTCGACCACATCGGTCGGGCTAACGTCTTGCACGACGACGCATCCCGGTTATACGCCATGCGATCTGCAGGCGGCCTACGCGTTGCCGTCGACGACATCCGGTACTGGACAGACGGTCGCGATCGTCGACGCGTATAACGATCCGAACGCCGAATCAGACCTGGGTGTCTACCGCGCCGCGTACGGACTGGCTGCGTGTACGACCGCGAATGGCTGTTTCCGAAAGGTCAACGAACTCGGTACCACCAGTTACCCGTCGTCGAACCAGGGATGGTCGACGGAGATCTCCCTCGACGTAGACATGGTTTCGGCTGCATGTCCGAACTGCCACATTCTGTTGGTCGAGGCGAACTCCAACAATCTGGGCGACCTGCTGACCGCTGAGAACGAAGCAGCGACGCTCGGCGCGACCGTCATCTCGAACAGTTGGTCGTCCGGCGAGTTCATGGGCGAAACGTCCTACGACAGCTACTTCCATCACAACATTCCGATCACCGCCGCCGCGGGAGACTCCGGGTACGGAGTCGGCTGGCCCGCAGCCTCGCCGTACGTCACCGCCATCGGCGGTACGAGCCTCACCCGCGCGACGAACGCCCGCGGCTGGTCCGAAACGGCGTGGAGCGGCACCGGGAGTGGCTGTTCGGCGTATGAGAACAAGCCCACCTGGCAGACCGACACGGGCTGCCCGAACCGTACGGTCAATGATGTCTCGGCCATCGCGGACCCGAACACCGGGGTCGCGACCTACGACTCATACCAGGAGTCGGGCTGGCTCGTCTTCGGGGGCACCAGTGTCGCAACACCGATCATCGCGTCCGCGTACGCGCTCGCCGCGAACAACCCAGCACCCGGATACGCCTACGCACATACGGCGGGACTGAACGACGTCACCACAGGCAGCGACGGGACCTGCATGGTCACTTACTACTGCACCGCCGGACCCGGTTACGACGGACCCACCGGACTCGGAACCCCCAACGGGATCGGCGCCTTCTAACAGAACACGCCAGCGGGCGATTAGCGAGAGGTGCCGTTTTGAGTGTCGGAGAACGACCCAGATGAAGGGCTGCACGACACCATCGCCAAGTCGGGCGTTCTTCGCGTTCGTTGTTGACGAGCACAGAGTGTGGGCAGAACATCTCCTGCACGTCGTGCGCGTCGTAACGATCCACCGATAACCCACAACAGTGGGCGGGATCGCCGGCCGCGAACGACGCGGCCACCAGACTGCCACCCTGACGCATCGAACGAACCGTCAGATCCACGTGCCGTTGGCGCTCGGTCGAATCGGCGACGAAGTGAACACCGCTCGGTTAGCTGCCGTGGTCGACATCAGGCAGAGTCGTCACTGGTTGACCGTCGCGTACACGCAATGATCACACCCTTCGGACGCGAACCGGTGACGTCGGTGCGGTTAGTCGACGAAGCCTGGCCGGTGTTACAACGTCTGGCACTCCGACGGCGGTGCAACCAACTTCGAATCCCCGCTCACTCACGCGAAGGACATTCTGCAGCGTGAGCACGAAGAGTGCAGTGTGCGGTTCAATCCGACCGCGCTCAACTGGGGTCGAAACGACGGCTGGATCGTCGCGGTCGCCCGAGACAATGCCGTTCCGACGCTGCCCCACTCCACCTCGATTTGGGCAGCGTCGGGATCATCGCACCTTCTTTGCTCTCCTCTGGCACTCCTCAACATACGGGCAGGTTGGTGCGCAACAATCACTGGCCGTAACACGTCCCCGGTTGTCCCGCGGCGGGAAGTACGCGTCCGGGCGCTCGCAGTCGCGCCAGCTACACCCTCGGACTCCGACGCGTCACTGCCGGGCCGGGATGCAGACCGGCCGCTGTGACGACCCGCCACGTTCCGTCCTCATGGCGGGTCGTCACGCGTTTAGGCCACCCCAATCGTGCCGTTGAACACCCGCACGGCGTTCCGAGTGAACCACCCGCGGGCTTGCTACGTAGGCCCCAGTAGTTCTCGGACCGCGGAGGCCAACGACGATGACCACGACACACGAACGGGAAGCAGCGAGTCGCGACCCGGAAGGCCCGCGCCGTTCGCGCCACTGGCAGCGCCGGATCATCGCCCTGAGTGGACTCAGCGCCTTGGCTTTGGGGGCGACGATCTTGGGGTGGAGCGCAAGTATTGACGCCTCGACGAATGCGTCGGGTTCCAATATCGGCGTGTTGTTGAGTGCCACTCCGGTCGTGCAGGTTGCCACCAATGCCACCTACGGAAAGATCTTGATCACCAACGCCGGCAGAGCGCTTTACACCCTCGACACCGACCACAACGGGCTCAGCACTTGCACCCCATCGTGTCTCTCAGTGTGGCCAGCGTTGACGGTTCCGGCCGGGACGACGCCAACCGGTGGAGCCGGTGTGACCGGGACGGTCGGTGCGGCATTGCAGTCGAACGGCACCGATCAGGTCACCTACAACGGCGCTCCCGTGTACACCTTCATCGGAGATACCGCTGCCCGCGAGGTCACCGGACAAGGTGTGAACGGGTTCTTCGTCGTAGTCGTCGCCTCGACTACGACCACCACGACGACGGTGCCGACGACCACGACGACGACGGTGCCGTCGACAACGAAGATTCCGGCCGCGCCCACCGGGGTAAAGGCGGTGTCCGAATCGACAGTGACTGGCTCGGGCTCGTTAACGGTGTCGTACACGGCCGGCGCGAACAACGGCTCGGCGATCACGAACTTCACCGCGACGTGTATGTCGAGGAACGGCGGCAGGACGCGGAGCGCCATCCATTCTGGAGCGACCGCGGCGCCGATCACCGTGACTGGTGTCGATACCAACAAGGCGTACGAGTGCACCGTGTCCGCGACAGACGCAGAAGGTACGAGTGCGGCTTCTGTCCCGTCCGCCGCCGTCATCGTCGGCGCGCCGGCTGAACCGGCGGCGCCAAGCGTGACCCTCATCGGCGCCGCACATTTGAAGGTCTCGTTCCGCGCCCCTTCGGACAATGGCGCTCCGATCACAAGCTTCAAGGCGGTCTGCAGATCTGCACACGGCATCAGTCGAGGCAAAACCGGAGCCGCGAGCCCTCTCGGCGTCAAGAACGTTTCAGCCGGCCAGATCTACACTTGCACGGTACAGGCGACCAACCGGAGAGGTACAGGCCCACCATCGGCGCCCTCGGATGCCGTGAAAGCCTGATCGCAGTGTGAGTGGTGAAACTCGAAGCGCCACAGGCGCGACGTCCATTCGGTCTAGTCACTCCGCATCTCGCTCGTCGAGGTTTGTGAGACGGTTCGAGAGTGCCGTCGGATGATCGGTCATCTCCGACGTCGTCCACGCTGACTTTCAACGAACGGTAATGATGCCGTGCATGACTGCGTACCCGCGCACCATGCAGTAGTAGGGGTAGGTGCCCGCGTCATGGAACGTGAACGCGAACGTCTTGCCTGGGTTTATCGTCGGAGTATCGAACTTCGGGTCCTTGCCGGTCCCGCCTGAGACACCGCACGCGCCGACCGTGCACCGCGAGACCGTGTGCGGCGCCTGGGTCGTGTTCTTCCACACCACTTTCGTCGACGGCTCAACCGTCAAAGTGGCGGCTTTGTAGCAGCACTCGCTGTTCCTGGACACTTTGAGGCAGAGATCGTCACGGTCTGCGGCGCCGGGGCGCTCCCGGCCGCGACCGCGATCACGCCGAGAGCGGCCGTAGCCCCTAACGCCACCATCCCCACTGCAATCAGCGAACGTCGCATGTCATGCCTCCAGAACGAACGACTGTCAGAACCAACACGACTACGGCCCACCGAAGCACCTGGTTCACCCTGATCAGTACCCGTCCGGCCTTCGACGGCCACGTCGTGGTCATCGGTCCTTGCATCGCCACCGTGGCCTGACGAGCCGGTTGGTGGACGCTCAAAAGTCCGGACCCCTCATGTCCTCTGGTGAGAACCGCAATCAGGGGAGCGGCTGGATTGCACCGAAACCTGGCCGATTGAAGGTACGTGCGCATGAGCGCGTGTCGCCGTAAATGGGGTGTGACGAGATGAACGCAGCAGTCGAGCAAGGAATACTGCGTCTTACCGGGGAACTCGACGTCGACGAGCGCCGCGAGTTCACGACCCAAACCCAATCGGCCATCGAACATGGCGACCCGGTCGTGCGGCTGAACTGTTCCACCGTCGACGTCAGCGCGCCAGTCAACGACGGTGTCGTCGGAATGCTCGTCAGCCTGACACGCACCGCACAGCATCGGGGGGCACGCATCGAGTTAGTCCGCGCGCCGAAACGGATGCGAGCACAGCTCGAAGCGGTAGGCGTCGCGCACTTGTTCGAGTGGCGAGGTTGAGGATCAACCAGCGGTGTGTGGGTGCCGGAAACGTGTTCGGACACTCGGGCATCGTTGACGTCGGCGCCGGCGCCGGCGGTGACACCAAAGAGGTCGCGACAACGAATATGTGCCTGCGCCGACGAAGCCACCAGAACGTTCGTCAAGGACAAACAGGCCCGACGGCACTCACTTTCGCCGAGTGCGCTCTCGCGTGAACCGACCTGAGAGTCTCGAACGACGGAGTCGTCGCGGGCGCCTCTTCCGATTCGCTCCGGTGCAACGCCGGGCGGCGTTGGTCCATCGAACTCAATCGACGCCCACGGTTCGGCGCGCCACAGGTCAGTCCTCTACGCGTTCGGCCGTAGGTTCATTCGAGCTGCAATCACCTCGGCCAACTCGTCCAGTTCCTACCCTGTCGCGACCCAATCGACGTTCGTCGCTACGAGCAAACACGCAATCGACCCGTCCTAGATCTTCCTGGCCGGGCGTTGAGGTTGACGCCGAGCTCGTCGTAGAGGGCTCGCTTGTCGTTGGGACCGCTTGGGCGAGCGTGGCGACAATGTCGTGAAGATCCATCGTGCGACACCTGCGGCGCTCGAGTCGGGTTCGAGTCGATGGAGCCGCTGACGGATCGCGGACCTTTCGATGAGTCGGGACGCGGGCCGGCGTCTGCGCGGCCAGGTGGCCGTACCGTGGTCGTCCTCCGAGAAGCGCCCCTCGATCGCGGCCTGTGCGGCCTGTGCGGCCTATGCGGCCATCGCGGTTCGCGATGCGGGTCTTGATCCGGGTGCGTTCGCCCTTGCTCGTCCCGCCCTACAGGCTCATGACATATCCCGGGCGTCTGAGCTGGGATCGACAGCACTGGCGACTTCGGGCACCCACAGCTCGACCTCGTGGACAACGCCAGGGAACATCAGCCCGAACTGGTTGCGGTAGAACGCCCGCTGCGGTTCGCCGCGACGCCCGCGAGGCGACACGGCAACGATACGGGGCGCCTGGTCGCCACATCAGGGCTGGCGCAGCGCGCGGCCCCGGAACCAAGTCCGGGGCCGCGCGCGCGTTCAGCCGTAAACGAAGGCGATCAGATCGTGACCTTGGTACCCGGTTCGAGGTAGGTCGCGTCGGCCTGCGTCACGCAAAGGTCCTCGGAGAACGTCGTGCCCTTCAGGGACACGGCCTTGCCGGTACCGGAGGTGACCGACCCGGTGCTGACGATCAGGCTGTCCTTCACCGACTTGCCCTTGACTGTCTCGCTCTTGCAGGTGTTTTTCGCCGGACCGCCCTTTTCCGCCACTTTGAACGGGCCGTTCGTGCCGCCCTTTGTGTTCCACGTCACCGTGGTCGTGATGCCGCTGAGGTTCTTGAAGTTCGACACCGATGTCGCGCCGGTGGCTGGCCCGTGCGTACAGCCCGACAGCACGCTCGTCGCCTTACCGGTCTTGAGATTGGAGGTATTGACCGCTTTTGTGCAGGATGCTGGCGTCGCCGCCCCGGCCGTCCCCGCAGTCAGAACCGCCATCGGAGCCATCAACGCGACGGCCATCCCAAATACCCAAGCCTTCTTCATGCAGACCCCTCTCATCGGTCGAAGCCGATCCGCGGTTCCCGGGTTGGCTCGACGTTTCCGATGCCCGGCCCGAACAGCCGCGCTTGACCCAGCCCACACGGCTGCCTCACCCCTGTCATCGTCCAAGCCAGCAAAAGGAAACGCGGCAATCTCTCCGCCGAGGTCGTCAACGACGATTCCTGCGATCGCTTGGTGACTAGGACACGCTGCTGCCGAGCGCTTCCGCTTGATCGGCCCAGCCGGCACCGGGTGACACCGAGGTTGGCGGTGGGGTGTGGCGTACGCTCGACGGTACGATCCCGAAGGTGGCGCGGTGTGTGATCCGCGGTGGCCTGCGGGGCTACGAGCGGCTCAAACTCCTCGCACGCGATCGGCAGCCCGACGCGTCAGCGCTGCTCGTACGAGTCGGATTCAGTCCGGGCATGCGCTGTGTCGACCTTGGATGCGGTGGCGGCGAGGTCAGCTTCGAACTCGCGCGGTTGGGCGGCCCCGATTGCATCGTGGTCGGCATCGATATAGACGACACGAAGTTTGCCCTCGAAAAAGGGTGGGGTCTCCACGCGAATGATCTCGATGACCGCTACGACCCGGTCGTCGTTACCCACCAGCGCCTGACGTCGCCGACCACCACGACCGCTTCACCTGCATCGACACAGTCGTGATGCAAACGCCCTGTAGTAGCGACCTTCGTGTGAGCGAGCACCAACGAGGTCAAGCATCGTCGCATCGGTCTGGGATCACCGAAAGAAAACGCGCGCAGCCAGCGGCCGCTCGCCAGATCTACGACACTCTGCCGCGCCTCAAGTGTTCGGAAACCTCGACTGGCTTTCGTCCGGCGCACACGCCGTGTCCCACCTTCCCGGCAGGTCGTTCGGAAACAGTGGGTGGCCGACAAATACGGGATGCACGTTTCTGGTCTGCTGGGCCGCCCAGCGGCGAGCGCGCCAAGGTCGTCGGTACGCGGTCGGCATTCGAGTCGGCGCGTCTGGGGCCGGTCGGATGCGGCGCTGGCGGGGTGCCACGGCCTGCGTTAGTCATTCGAGCCGAGCAGTGGGGGAGCTAGCCGGATTGACGTCCGGCAGGGTTGTGCGCGTGGCGCATTTGGTTCGGGCTCGGCGGGAGCGGCTGGAATGGGCGGATGCTGTTTGTTTTGACGTTCCTTCAGGGTGTGCGACGCCATCAGATCTATGTGCTGTTGGCTATGGCTGTCGGCGCGATCGTTGGTGGCGGGGTGGCGTTCGGAGTCGTCGAACATGTCGGCGTCGGTACCGGCTTGTACTGGGCGGTCGTGACCGCGACCACGGTGGGTTACGGCGACGTGACACCACACAACACACCCGGACGGGTCATCGCGGTCATCGAGATGCTCACCGCGATCCCACTGTTCGCCGGGGCGTTCGCGACCGTGACGGCGACGATCACGTCACTTCGACTCAAGACGATCCTGCTCGGACTCGAACACCGACTGTTGCCTGATCAGGCCTACGTCGCGATCTACGGGAATCACACCATCGTCCCGTCCGTCGCGCGGGAACTGTCAACTGGCGGTCTGCACGTCCTTGTCGTCGCCGACAACGCCGACCAAGACGAACTCCCCAAAGGCATCCACATCATTTCGGGAGATCCGACGTCTGAAGAGGTCGTGACACGGTCCCTGGAAGGCCATGCGCTCCGGGCGCTTGTCGCAATGACCGACGAGGGCGACACACTGGTCACCGCAGTTTTGTTACGTCACCTCGCACCGACGCTTCCGATTACTGCGGTCGCGAACTCCGCCCACGTCGCGCGAGCCATGGGCGACCTCGGAGTCGACCAGGCGGTGTCTGCGGAGGAGCTCGTCGGCCACGTGATCGCAAAAAGCCTCTTCGCTCCCCACGCGGCTGCCTTGATGCGCAACATGGTCAACTCCGACCGCTACCAACTCAGCGAGATCGACCTCCCAAGCAACCTCTCCGGTCTGCGGCTCAGCCAAGCGCGACGCGACCGTCAAGAACTCGTCCTCGCCGTCGTGCACGGCGACCAAGTCATGATGGGTGTCAACAACGACCCCACGCTCCAGCCCGGCGACCAACTCCTCGTCCTACGCCCAACCACCCAGACACGTTGACGGACGGTCACCTCGGCCGCTGGTGCTCTCTTCGTGATGGCCGAGACACTCGCGCCTGTCGACCCATCAACTCGAGCCATCCCTGAATCCGACGTCATCGCGTTGCGGTCCCGGCGTACTGGGCCACCATCGGAGCCGGACTTGGTGGCTCGCGTTTGAAGCACTTGGTCCGACTCGAAGGCAACGGTTGGTTCTGTCTCAAGGGCCGAGTGGCTTGACGGTGTCCTGCTACGAAGCGTCCGGACCGTCCCAATCGTGCTGCACGATGATGCGCTGCCCGATGGTCTTGCTTGCGTGATCACGGACATAAGCCTGATGAAGTGGATGGACGACGTAGCGGCGGGCGGCCGCGAAGTCGGCGAAGTCCGCCACCACCACGAAGTCGAAGTTGTCACCGAAGTGACCAGCATCGTCGCCGCAGGTCATGGCGAGCAGTTCGGGTATCGCTCGAAGTGCATCGAGCGCGTCCCGAAATGCCTGCTTTGCCGCGGGTGAAACTCCTTCAGCCCACTAATACACAACAACCTGGCGAAACATCGTTGCACCTCCCTCCACCGAGGGAGGGTAGATGCGGCGGGTCCGCGCTTGGCGACGCAACCAGTGGATGGCGTTCGCGGGGGTAGTTGTCCGCAAGGGCGACCCGGCCAAGACTTCGGTTGGGGCCACAGCGTGGAGCACGACAACATCGAACTGTTCGAGGACAGGAAACTCACTGAGCCAGTTCCTTCGGTGGCGAGACCGTCACCGAAGAGGCAGCCGGTCGGAACTCGCTCGTTCGAATGAGCTCCGTTCCCGCACGCCCATCTCGAGGACAACCTTCGTCTGCAGTGTGCTGTCGGCGTCACCCGGCGCCGGAGGGCAGGTATTGCCGTTCGTCGCGTTCATCGACTATCGAGTGGTCAATGAAGTTGACTTACTCGGCTATCGCGTCGCTCGACGGCTACATCGAAGACCGGACGGGAGCCATCGATTGGGGCGCCCCGATGAGGAGGTGCACGCCGTCATCAACGACGTCGAGTGCCGATACCGCGGACACGACGAGACCCTTCGCTGCGCGCTGTCCCCGACCCGCACCGCAATGCAGCGCAGTTGTTCGCACGCAGACGTTGGCAAGAACCTCTGGACGAGCGGAACGACCGGTCTGAGGTTGGGGGCTACCACCCCTGAGATTGGGGTGCTGGTCCACCTTGTCGAGGACGGTCGTCCCGGGGTCGAATAGGGACGTGGTCGGGGAGAAGCTGTGTTGCGGTGCGACTGGACCGCATCGGCCGCGCGCGTGATCGATCCGCACGTGGACGGCTGACGTGCGCGCCGTGTGGAGCTTGGCCGGGCGAGAGATCCGGCGTCGTTGGCGCACTGTCGTCGCGCTGGTGTTGTTGGTTGGCGCGGTAGGCGCGATCGTGCTCGCGACGGCTGCTGGTGCGCGCCGTACCAGCACTGCGCTAGCTCGGTTTAACTCGTCGAGCCGTGCCGCGACCGTCCAGCTGCAGGTCCCGACAGTCACCGCTGCGCAGTTACGCGCGTTCGGGCGGATACCGGAGGTCGCCAGTTTCGGGCTCGCGAGCGGGATCTATGTGCTCGACCCGAAGGCACCGAATCTGACGATCGTTGCCGAACCGAACACGCAGGTCGGCACGGTGGTCGATCGTGCGCGGGTGATCGCCGGACGTGCCGCGAGCCCGGCGGCGGTCGATGAGGTCGCGATCGACGAGAGCGTCGCGGCGCAGATACACCTCGGGATCGGCGATCATCTCGATGTCGCTTCGTTCACGCCCAAACAGATCGCGGTCGCGTTGCGGGGCGGCAATCTTGGTGCTCCGGCGGGACCGCGTGTTTCGCTGCGGATCGTTGGGCTGGTCCGACGGCCGTTCGATCTGGGCCGTCGGGGTGCGACGGGCGGGATCACGATCCTGACACCGGCGTTCTACCGCGCCTACTCAGGCCGCATGGGCGGTTTCCCCGGGTGGACCATCCGGGCCCGTACCCGCAACGGCCTTCCTGACATTCCCCAGATCAAAGCGGCGGCGTTACGGATCTTCGGACCGTCGCCCAACTTGTCAGTGACGAACCCGGCGACAGAGGCTGGTGGCGCGCAAGACGCGATCGATGTGCTCACGATCGCGTTGTGGATCCTCGCCGGCGTTGTCGCCGTGGCAGGCGCGGTGGCGATCGGGATCGTGTTGACCCGCGAGATCGCGCTGCCGAGTTTCGATCAGGAAACGTTACGTGCGCTAGGTATGACCCGTTTCCAGCGTCGGGCGATCAGCGCACCCCGAGCGTTCCTCGTCGGGCTTGGTGGGGCGCTGGTCGCGGTCGTCGCGGCCGCGGCCGCGTCGGGGTTGTTCCCGATCGGTATCGCTCGGATCGCCGAACCTGATCCGGGCGTGCGTCTCGACTGGCCAGTCCTTGCTCTCGGATTCGTCGCGCTCGCCGTGGCGGTCCTCGTGATCGCGTTCGTCGCGACCTTTCGCAACGCCCAGGCCGCTGCCGTTGACGCGGACGCGCCGATCAGTCGACGTACCTCAACTATCGCGGCACAGGCCGGCCTGCCGCCAACGGCCACGAACGGGCTCCGCATGGCACTCGAACGGGGACGCGGACGCACCGCGGTCCCGGTCCGATCCGCGTTCGTCGGCGCGGTGCTGGGTGTCTTCGGCGTCACTGCAGTGTTCGTGTTCGCGTCCAGCCTCAACCACCTCGTCACGACCCCGCGCTTATACGGATGGACCTGGAACTTCTCGGCGCCCGACAACACCTCCGCGTCGCCGAACTCGTGTATCCGCTCCGACTACGGCCTGCTCAAAGAGCCAGGCGTTGGTGCCCTTGTCTCCGTATGTGAGGAAACGGACAACATCGAACTTGACGGACATGAAACGACCGGCTGGAGCTTCACCTCGCTACGCGGCACGATCGAACCGGAAATCATCGCCGGCCGAGCGCCCGCCACCCCGCTCGAAGTTGCGCTCGGATCAACAACCCTGCGAACCCTCGGCAAACACATCGGCGACACCGTCCAAGCCTCCGGCCCCCACACCAAACACGAGTACCTCATCGTCGGACAAGCTGTGTTCCCTGCGATCGGCCAAATACAGCCCCTCGCTGACGGCGCCGCGTTCACCGGCTCGGGTTTCGCACCTTTGTTCGATCCGAACAATTTCAGCCGCTACCTCCTCGGCGACTTCACCCCAAATGCCAACCGGGCCGCCGTCGAACACTGGATCGCAACCAACCCCGACCTCAGCCCAGCCAGCGTGCCGTCACTCCCAGTCGAAATCGACCGTATCCACCAAATCGACTGGCTCCCCACCACCCTCGCCATCCTTCTCGCCGCCCTCGCGCTCATCGCGGTCGGTCACGCCGTCATCACCTCGGTCCGTCGACGCCGCCGCGAACTCGCGCTCCTCAAAACCCTCGGTTTCAAACGCCGACAAGTCCGCATCACTATCGCCTGGCAAGCCACCACCCTCGCCGCTATCGGACTCCTCATCGGACTTCCAACCGGACTCGTCGCCGGCCGACTCGCATGGCGACTCATCGCGAACAACCTCGGCGTTACGAACACCTCCACGACTCCGACGCTCGCGCTCGCCCTCGTCATCCCCGCCACCATCGCCCTCATCAACCTCGTCGCTTTCCTCCCTGCCCGCACCGCCGCACACACCCGACCGGCCCTCACCCTCAGATCAGAATGAGCCGGCGCATGTCATCAGAGCGCTCCAGGACAAAGATCCCAGGACGACGCTCGCCGCGGTGAGCCGGCGATGCCCGTTTACGTCGGCAGCGAGACGGTCGCGATCGCAGTCGATCGCCGCTTCGCGAACCCCGCCACTTACCGGACCGGGCGTGTGCACCCCTCTTTAGGGGGCGTCGTTCGTGGAGCTGCGGTCGATCAGCACCGAACGTGCGCGAGCACGCAGTGCTGGAAAGTACTTGCCAGATAGGCAAGTACTACCGTAAGGTTGGATGCGTGGCCTGTAAATCGATCTCGCAATGACGGCGAGTATGCAACCGAACGACGCGGTGGATGCGTTGGCGGAGATCCGCCAACGTCAACGGCAGGTGATCAACGCCGTGCGCATCCCATTGTGGTACTGGTGTTTGGTCGCCGGGTCGATGATCGGCCTATCCGCGGCAGTTGATTCGCACCGGGCGGTTGCCGTCGGTCTCGGCGTGACCCTGTTCGTGTTGGTCGTCGCCGGCGCGTCGGCATGGCTCGTGTTCGGCTGGTACCGAGGCGCGCGCGTGCACCGCGACCTGCTCGGATCGGCGGCTGCGGTCAGCATCGTGGCCTTCGTGTGGCTGCTCGTCGGCGGAACGCTTGCCCTCGCGTTCGGTCTGCGCGCCGCGCACGTCACGCACCCGGCGACGATCGCGTCTGGAGGCGCGGCGCTCGCAATCCTGGCCGGCGGACCGGCACTCAACCGCAGGCTGCGACGCACCATGTTGGATCACGGTACGTCGGACTGAGCATGATCCCGGCCGAATTCGATGAGCTGATCCACCCGCCGACTCGTCTTTCGATCGTCGCGCTGCTCGCGGCGACCGAGTGGGCGGACTTCAAGTTCATTCGTGACCGACTTGAACTGTCGGATTCCGCGCTGTCGAAACAACTCACCACTCTCGCCGACGCGGGTTACATCACTATCCGCAAACGCTTCGTCGGCAAGCTGCCACGCACCTCCGCGAAGCTCACACGAACCGGGCGCAACGCGTTCAACCGTCACGTCACCGCGCTGCAAGCACTCATCACGCAACACGATGGACGCTGAGGCACCTCCCGTCATCACCGATCACCGAGCCGGGACACGGCCAATCGGGTTGCCCACGTCCTGCACCATCCCCGATGAAGACGTCACGCGCTCAAACGATCGATCGTGCTCAACACCCGGCGCGTGCGCACCGGCCGGTCCAACCAAGCACTTCCACGTCGAGTACCAGCGACAACTCGACGACGCGAGCCAATACTCGCGCGACGCGTTCGCTACGGTTCGAACGATATGCACGCGCCTGACATGACTCGATGTCGACATGACGCAGGGCCCGCAGGCGCCTTGACCTGTCGACGGAAGCTAATAGACGTCGACGTCGCGGCCGACCAAATCATGCGGGCTCGCACTGCGACGGCTCCGACACCCATCGGCGACTGATCCCAAGACGACCGATACCCGGCGATCCCAGATCGCGTGGTTCGACCCGCGTTCGAGGGCACGTCACGTCTGGGCTGGGGCGTCATGATGTTCGGGGGTCATGTCGTAGGTGATCCAGGTCGTGCGGGTGGCGACGTGGTCATATACCGATCGTGCCCGGTAATTGTCGTCAGCGGTGGTCCAGCGGACGATCGCCCAGTCGCGTTCGGTCGCGATGCGGTTGATCTCCGCGAGGAGCGCGTCGACGACTCCAGTACCTCGAGTTGCCGGCTCGACGAAGAGGTCATCCAGGTAGCCGCACACCACGCCGCGAAGGGGACGCACCCATTCGCGTAGGTGCGCGAGGCCTTGCGGTTCGTCGATCTCGTTGCCTCTGTCGTCGACCGGTACCGCGACGAGTGCCTCGACGCTACGGTCGTCGTGGATCCATTGCCAGACTCTGCGCTGGTGCTCGTCGTTCGTGGGCCACCCGTAGAAGTCCGCGTACCCTCGAAATAGGCGGGCCCACGGATCAAATTCGTCGCTTCGAACCGGCCGTATCTTCCAGGCGCTCACAGCGACCTCCTCGTCGACATGGTGTTCGCCGTGGTGAAGTTACTGAGCCTGGGCCACACTGACCGCTGCATTCTCCGCAGCGCAGCGTCCGCGCGCGACCGAAGTGCAAGAAAGGGTTGGATGACGCGCCATCGCCGTTCGGGCCCGGTCGCAAGATTCGTCACGCGCTATAGGTCGTCGCACGAGGACGGTCGTTTGGTGGTTTGGCAGGGAGGGTCACGGGTCGAGGCGGGCGTGTGCGTGTTGGAGTGCGGGGGATGGTCCGAGCGTCCAGCCGAGTGCGTCGATGAGTGCCCGGGCTGCGGGTTCGGACACGACTCGGCCCGTGACCGGTCCGGGTATCAGGAGGCCGAGCGTGAGTCGCTGGCGGAGTGGGATGAGACTGATCGCCCCGGCGAGCAGGATCGCGTAAGGGCCTCGCGCGGCGATCGGGAGCGCCGGCCACGTCAGGAAGCGGACCGCGGTGCGAGCCTCAGGTGTTGCGCGTTGCTCGGGGTGGTAGCGGATCCAGTCGTGCAGTTCTGCGGCCGAGGTGAGCGATTCGCGTACACCGAGCCGTGCGCCGAGTTGGGCCATTTCGGCGACGTAACGGTCGGCATCGTCGGATCGGAGCCCGGGCCCGATCCGCTGGTAGGCGAGCAGGAAGCTTTGCACTTCGACGTGATGCACCCACGCGAGCAGTTCCGGACAGTTCGCTGCGTAGGCCCGCCCATCCGAAGCCTCCCCACTCACGCGGTCGTGGATGCCGTGCACCGCGGCGATCGCGTTGTCGGCGTCGGCGGTGGTCCCGTAGGTGGTTGTTGTGATAAATGCTGCGGTGCGCCCGAGACGGCCGAGCGGATCAGTGCGGTACTGCGAGTGCTGCGCCACGCCCGCCATCGCGAGCGGATGCAGCGTCTGCACGAGCAGCGCACGGATACCACCAACCAGTACCGAGAGGTGCGAATGCACGCGCCAGGTGACACTGTCCGGACCGAACAAGCCAGCGTCGCCGGGCGCGGTCGGCGTGCCAACCGCGGGTGCTCGGAACAGGCCCCGTACCGTCGTACTCGTTGCGCGACGCACGAACGTCACGGGATCGGACACACGCACACCATCACGTTACGGCAACGCGGCCGGGCCGCTTCGCATGTCGAGTTGTATCAGTTAATCGACGAGACCGGCGAATCTAGGCGTCGTCGGTGATACCGCCACAACGCGAGGTGCGCGCTTGCGACGGATGCCGGGTGCGGGACAGGTTCGCGAACGCTGGGGCCGTTCCTGGCGGTGGGTGGCTGGATTTATGGGACTGTCCGCTGTTTCGTTGTGTGCTGGTCTGCGCAATGCGCGCCGGGCCTCAGGTTCGCAAGGTTGGAGTGAGCGGCCGAAGTCGGCCGTCTCGCTATGAACCGGAGTTGTCGACGATCTGGGCGATTTCGACGAAGTCGATGGTTGGCGCTACTCCGTAGAGATCGGTCACCCGGTCGCGCAACTCCTCTGAGAAGAACCGTTCTGCGGCGTCTTGCGACTCCCAGACGTAGAAGTTTGTGGCTCGCTGCTGTTTCTCGTCGAGTGTGAAGAACTTGAAGCGCAGGCTCGGCATGCCTTCGAACATGGCGCGGGCGTTTTCGGCCACCTTGGTTACGCGAGCGCGATCGAAGTCGCCTTGGTAGTCGAACGTGACATTTACTCCGATCACCGTGCCTCCTCGGGTGCAGTACGGCCAGTCCGTGACTCGGAACGAGGCGATGGTAATCGTGGCGGCGGTGAGTCGCCAGGGCCCGGCCGAGCGCGCGTACCCGCCGAATGGGCGTTGAGTTCCACGGCGGCGATTCGTCCGCTGGCAACCCCATACGGGATTGGTGAGGCGGAGATGGGCTACGAGCGACCTTGGCTGCCGAGACAGTCGCCGATTCGGCGCGCGTGTCAGCGGACCTCTCGCTCCAGCTTCGACGCATTGTCGGTGAGTACGGCGCGCCACCCGGAATCGTCCCCGAAGTGGAAGTAAATGTGACCAACGAGCGACCCGTCTTCCTGCAGCGACGCCCAGCCACGCCCGCTTGCGGCATCGCCCTCATCGCTGCCATCCCACGAAAACTCGACAGCCGGCCGGCCTTCACGGGTTGTCTTGCGGCAGTCCATCCATCCTTCAACGGCGATAAAACGGAAGCAGCCCGAGTCATCCTTGCCGAACTCGATGAAGGCAGGACCGACCAAGTCGATCGCATCCCGATCCCACAGATCCATCTCGACGATACGCCACCTCCCCGCAATGCGCATTATCTCTCGCCTCACTGACACGTCGGCGAACATCTTGACGAGTACCGAGCAATCTTTCCAGGCGTGCGTCTCACCGTCCGGTACTGGGAGGCCCCGTGGGCGCGTGTTCGGGGAGCGTGATTGGCGACGCGCACATCGTCGACGTTCCTCTTCGTGGAAACCTGCGCGGGGGGCGCCGTTCTAACGCAAACACCGACTTTTCGCACGGCTGACTCTGGTTACAACTCGTTTCGTCCGCCCTGTGTGCGCGTCCTATGTGATGAGAGCGAGTACGGATTTATCGCGTAGCAGGTTTAGACGTCGGCGCGGAACAAGCTGGCCGGAACGCGCTTGATCTTGGCGTGCTCTTTGCTCGGTACTCCGGAGCGGACGACGGTCAGGCCTGCGCGATGCGCACGAGGTTGCCGGAGGGGTCGCGGAACGCGCAGTCGCGCGCGCCCCAGGGCTGGGAGGCCGGCTCCTGGAGGACCTCGGCGCCCGACGCCCGGACCTTCTCGAACGTAAGGTCGAGGTCGTCAGACCGGAAGATCGCAGCCTGCAGCGACCCCTGCGTTACGAGCGACAGGAGAGCGTCGCCTTCGGTCTGCGAACGACCTCTATGCGGGTGGAACAGGACGATGCCGACGTCCTGGCCCGGGGCGCCGACGGTGACCCACCGGAAGCCGTCGGAGGCAACGTCCTGTCGGACCTCGAGGCCGAGCGCGTCGCGGTAGAAGCCGAGCGCGTCGTCGGGGTCGTGGACAGGGATGAACATTGCGGAGACGGTGATTGCCATGCAACGACTGTAGGAGCACCAACCCGTCGTGTGCTTCTCCGATCCTGCTCGGTGCCGCAGCGGGTCCGGCGTCCGGCACCGCCCCATTCGGAGCCAACCGCCGGCGCAGGTCGGCAGCAGCTATACGGTGACCCTGGTGCGCCGCGGTCGCGTCGCGACCATACTCACGCACGACGGAACGACCTCGTGGTCGCGGTAGTCACGCGCGCGGTACTGCGACGGCGTCTCGCCGACAATCTCAGTGAAGCGCGAACTGAACGAGCCGAGCGACGTGCAACCGACGGCGACGCAGGTGTCGGTGACGGACATCCCTTGACGCAGAAGAGCCTTCGCGCGCTCGATCCGTCGCGTCATGAGATAGGAGTAGGGCGTCTCGCCATACGCCGCACGGAACTTGCGCGAGAAGTGCGCGGGCGACATAAGCGCGGCACGCGCCATGGTCGGGACACAAAGGCGTTGCGCGTAGTCGCGGTCCACGAGGTCGCGCGCCCGGCGCAGGTGCACGAGGTCGGCGATCTCCTCCGGTGTCATGCCGACGACGGTACTCAACCGGTCCCCCGATAGTGAAAAGCGCAGATCGAGGCCGCTCCGAAGTGCCTTCTGAGACGTCGCTCGCGCATACGAGCCCGCCGCGACGCGACCCGGCCTGCACGCACGCTCGAGAAGAGCGGTCCGGCGCGAGCGCGTCTCGTTGTCTCGCCCGGTCACCTTTGCGCGAGTGCCGCTACTACGCCGCCAACGTCGTCGTCGTCGTCGTCGTCGTGGACGTAGCGGTAGTAGTTGTCGGGTCCGTCGTCGTCGAGCCGCCGGGTGTGGTCGACCGTGTAACGGTGAAGGGGTCGGTCGACGAATTCGTCCCGTCGTGGCCGACGGTCACCATGGTCGACGGTACCGTGCTTCCACTAGAAGCGAAGTCGAACGTGATCGACGGCGCGCAACGTGTGAAGAAGTTGAGGCCACTGACGCCACGGGAGTTGCTGAACGCGAACGTGATGTCGTGTCGGGCTGCTGACAACAAGAACGAGTGGCGCGTTCCCAACCGCGTCGGCCGGATACCGACGAACGCACCGGGCGTCGTAACCCTGACGCTGAACGTTCCTGCAGTTGCCGTGTAATGCGTAACTCGAATATGCCAACCGAAGTAATCGTGCCAGAGGTAGACGCCACCGTGAGTCTGCGGAGCGACGACCGCCGGTCGACCCTGCACCCACGCCGGCCAGGGGTCATCACGGGTCGCCGAACAGGTCGCTGGCAACGACGTTCGCGCGACCGCAACACCACTCGTCGCGATCAGGGAACCCGCGATCAGGGTGACGCCCACCGCCCCGACCACCGCAATCCGGCGAACCCGTCCTGCCTTCATCGTCCACTCCCGATATGACTCGATGCGACGGACATGACCATCCGTCACGCTGCGTCAATATCGGCGAGCGATTTCCGTCACAGAACGTGACATTCGTCTCTTTTTCCCGACCCGGAGGTGCCGACGTCTCGAGGTTCCGTCTCCACGGCGACCATCCTGACACCGTTGTGCCCTTGTCTACGTTGGGCGACCGCTCAGGCCTACGACTGACGGTTGAAGGCATGGCGAACCACTGCGGGCGTCGAGCGGCGAGGTTCATCATCGCGTTCGGACTCAACGGGCGGCATTGCGAACTCTGTTCGTGCGCCACATCGTCCTCGTGCTCGGCTTCTTTCACGACCGACCAGCCGCACCGGGACAGCCGATCAATCACGCCCACACTGCCCCAGAACCCCTGACGGCGCTCAACACGACTTCGTCGAACTCAGCAACTCGACTGAGCAAAGCCTGACCCTGCGCCTGCCGAGAAACCCGCCATATCGACATCCGAGGCCAGTTGCGCGCGTTCTTTTCTAACCAACAGAGCTCCCCGCGCACCCCGCGAATCCGCGGCCACGACGATCGACATAGCCCTCGCGAGCAAGTGCCACGCACCCGAGTGGCACCGGCGGTGAAAGCCACGACGCGACGGTGCCGGAGATCGATTCCTTCCGACCCGCGTCCTCCTAGCCTTTGCTGAGGACAAAGGCGTTACGACGTCACTGCGAGGTGGTCTACGCGTGTGAGCGGTTGGGATGGCATGGATTCGGAGGGGGGCCGAGACCGGTCCGGTCTCGTACGTTGGGATCGTCGAGACGGTTTATCTCGCAAGGTGGTTTGCGTCGGCGATTCGATCACCTACGGAGCTGCGGGACGTGCGAAACCTTTGCTCGGCGTCGTTGGTTGGGTCGACCAGTTGCGATCTGCGCTCGCGGATGGAACCGGGCTGGCAGGTGGCGGATTCCGCGGTCTGTGGCGGAGCGACGAGTGGACCCGAACTGGTTCGTGGACGCGGACGCCACCGACCGAGCTGTTCGATGTCGCACCATTCGGGTACGGATACTTCAGCTCGGGATCGTCGGCCGACGGCCTCAGGTGGACGAAGCCGGATTGGATGGACGTCGCTGGCTTCGATCTCTACTGGTTTCACATGACAGGTACTGGCGACTGGCACTACCGCGTCGACGGTGGCGCATGGCGAGACAGCGGAGCTCGTTCGGAACCAGTGGACAACCGGCTGCACCGGCTGTTGGTTGCCGAGGCAGTCACCAGTCGGGTCGAGATCCGGGGACACGACAATGCCGGCGGTTGCATTGCCCCGATTGCCGGGATCAGTACGTTTGCCAAACTGCCGGTCTCGAGCGCAACAGTGGTCCACAATCTTGGCTGCCCAGGTAACTGGCTGACCGGATTCTGTCGAACCTCGACTGGAGATCCGCTCGCGTTCCTTGACGACCTGCGGCCCGATCTCATGACCGTCCTCTTCTCGAACGACGCGATGTTCGAAATGCCCGCGAGATTTGGCTCCCAACTTCGGCTACTCGTTGACCGAGCCAGTGACTACGCCGACGTTCTCCTCATCAGCCCCTTCGAGCAGCGCTCACTTCGTCGCGTCGATGACGCGATCACCGTCGGAGGATCGAATGTGCTGCGCTCGCCCACGGCATCGTTCGGGCCGGCCGATGTGTCGCGCGCGGTCGCTGGTACGAACATTCCGAACAGGGCCAGCATTGCCGGCGTATTGTCGGCGCAGTCAGCGACGATGTCCTATACCGCGACCGGGTCGAGCAAGCTTGGAGAGTTGACCATCGGACGGCGTCGGACACCTGCGCAACAATCTGCTCACCGGACGATCACCGCGGAGGTCGCGCGGGCGACAGGTTGTGCACTCCTCGACTTGTACGATGCGTGGGCTGGGATCGCAGGAACTGGTTGGGACGCTGCGAACGCGCATGGTTTCATGGCTGACGCGCTTCACCCCTCGCAGTTGGGTCATGACGACATCGCGACCCGTGTCAAAGCGATGCTTCGTGTCGGCCCGCGCTGAGACCGAGTGTGTGGCGAACCTTTCGCCTCATCGGGCGCCGCTAGCCTCGCGCGAGTGAAGCGCGACGCTGAGAAAGCCCCAAGGACTTGGTATCAACCATCGAAGTGGCGTAAGTCAACCGCGCACGAACGCAACACGCGATCGGTGAAGCGTCGGGTTTGGCTCGGGATCCGCTACGAGCGGGTGTCGCTTCCCTTAGCGGTATTCATGTTGTTCTCGAATCGCCGCTTCCACCCGAAGTACGGGATGACATGGCGTAGGAAAGCGGCGCTCGGTATTCGCATCTACCGCAACTGGCGACGCGTCCAGACGGGCATCTCCTACAAGGCCCACCTCGCAATCGCCGCCAAACTGCTGGAAATCCCTCCCGCGGTCCGCGGCGCCGTTGTGGAGTGCGGATGCTGGCTCGGCGGCACCACCACGAACCTCAGCATCATCTGCGACATCGTCGGACGCGAGCTCATCGTGTACGACTCCTTCGAAGGACTTCCCGCCCCCGAACCTGCTGACAACATGAAGCCCGAGATCAAAGGCGCCTTCCGAGGTGATCTCGAAGTCGTGCAGGAGAACATTCGCAGGTACGGCGTCATCGAACGTTGCCAGTTCCGCAAAGGCTGGTTCAAAGACACACTTCCCAAACACAGTGAGCCGATCGTGCTCTGCTTTATCGACGTCGACCTGAAATCCAGCATGCACGACTGCATCGTCAATCTCTGGCCGCACCTCACCGATCAGGGATACGTCTTCTTCGACGAGTACGTCCACCTCCACAATTGCGCCCTCTTCTTCTCCGAACGCTTCTGGCACGAATACATCGACGCCAACCCACCCGGCCTTATGGGCACCGGGACCGGCGTGGGCGTCGGACAGTATTTCCTTGGTCCGTGGCGCGGCCCGTCAGCATCCCCGCCGATCCAACGTCCAACCAGCGTCGCCTACACCCGCAAGGACTTCAATGGACTCTGGGATTACAGACCTGAAGCCCCGCCCGAGTACGCACAAGGCACGCGAAGTGGGAACTATGCCGGCGAATAGTCTCGACAGCTCTTATTGGCGGAACTGCGGGACCCTGACACGCACCGCGGGCAGGACACCGCACCGACGGAGCGAACGCCCGCGCACGCCACGACCTGCCGCTGACGGCGAACGTGCCACTCCTCAGACTGTGTCGCTGGAAATCAGGTGACCGTGGCGCGGCTCGCTCGGCCGGGAAGGATGCCGAACAGTTCCTGGCCCACTTTGCGCATCTGGATCTCTTCGGAGCCTTCGGTGATTCGGTATCGGCGATGGTGACGGTAGATGTGTTCGAACGGCATGTGGCGGCTGTAGCCGACGCCGCCGCATGTTTGCATCGCGCGGTCGGCTGCGTCGCATGCGAAGCGGTTGGCCCGGTAGTTACACATTGCGACTAGGTGGGTAACTTCCATGTGGTCTCGACGATCGAGTGACCATGCCGTAAACCGGATCAACTGGCGCAGCATGGCGGCTTCGGTGTGCAACTCGACGAGTGGGAACTGGATCGCCTGGTTCCGCGCGAGTGGCTTTTCCCAGGTGCAGCGACCGTTCGCGTAATCCACAGCTTCATTGATGCAGAACTGTCCGGCACCGAGCGATGACGCTGCTTGCCGGATCCGGTTCTCGTGCACGAAATGTTGCGCGAGCTCGAGTCCGTGGTCGATGTTTCCGAACACGGCAGAGGCAGGCACGCGCACATTGCGCAGCGTCACTTCTGCGTGATCAGTCGGCATGTTGAAGGTCCACCAGAAGAAGTCGACGCTGAAACCCTCCGAGTCGGTCGGCACGAGGAACGCAGAGATGCCGAGCGGCGAACCCGGTTCGCCCGACGTGCGCGCGAACACGATGTCGTGCGTCGCATGGTGCAGTCCCGAGTTGAACCGCTTCGCGCCGTTGATTACCCATTCGTCGCCGTCGTGAACGGCTGTCGTCTCGAGATACGTCGCGTCGGAGCCGTGATTCGGCTCGGTAAGCCCGAACGCGAGCCGGCGCGTGCCGTCGAGGAAGCCCGGCATCCACTCCGAGCGCTGCTCGTCGGTACCGAAGTCGCGCATCATGAGCACCGTCGGGAAGTTGCCGACGATCGAGCTCTCGTTCTGCAGATCGTTGTGCAGCCCGAGCCCTTTCGTTGCCAAGTGCTCGCGGATGATCGCCATCTCCAGGTTGCTCGCGTCGTGACCGCCGTATTCCTCCGGGAGGGCGTGGCGAAGCCATCCAGCCGCGTCCGCGCGGCGGCGCATCTCGGCCAGCAGCTCCTCCCACTCACGCCGAGGGACTCCGCCATGGTCGAAGTCGGTGCGCGCGTACTCACGCCGGTAGTCGAAGAATCGAATGTTGTCGTCGGCTTGTTCCAACGGCCTGATCTCGCGTTCGATGAATACGTCGAGCGCCTCGAGCGTCGACTGGATACCGGGCGGAACCTCGAAGTCCACTGTCACTCCTAAACTGATCTGGCCGAGCGGGCGCACACAACGTACGTTCGCGAGCATGCCGAAGCCCATGCATGTCACCAAGCGGCTGTCGTTCGCGGGGGCGGTCGACGCAGACGGCCACGTCCTCGAGTCGCCCGATCTCTGGGAGACGTACCTGGAGCCGAAGTACCGGGAGCGGGCGCTGCGGCTCGTCACCGACGAGAACGGCCTCGAGGAGCTCGAGATCGGCGGCGTCCGGTCGAAGATGAGCCGTCGGGGGTTCCCATCGACGCTCGGCGCGATGGGCGATCCCGACCTCCGCTCGATGCAGCTGGATCCGCAGCGGACCTACCTCGGCGAAGCGCCGTTCGGCAGCACGGACCCCGCAGAGCGCATCAAGGTGCTCGATGCCGAAGGCATCGACGCCGTGGTGTTGTACACGACGATCGGGTTGTTGTGGGAGGCCGAACTCGACGACTCGGAACTGAGCCAGGCGTATACCCGCGCCTACAACCGTTGGATCTGCGAGTTCTGTTCAGACAGCCCGCGGCTGATTCCAACCGCGCATCTCTCGTTGAGCGATCCGGTTGCCGCGGCGCGCGAGCTGGAACGCGCCGCGAGCGAAGGCGCACGCGCCGCGTTCGTCGCACCGTTCACCCATGACGCCCGACCGCTCGGCCATCCCGACAACGATCCAGTGTTTGCGGCCGCCCAAGATCTCGACCTGCCATTCGCGATCCATCCGACCTTCGAACCACAATGGACTAAAGGCGCGCGCATGGGATCGTGGGATCACGTGAAGCAGTTGCGGTTGCTCGCGTCGGTCACCGCATCCGATGGAGTCCGCCAGCAATTCACGACGCTGTTCGACTACGGCGTATTCGACAAGTTTCCGCGGCTCAATGTCGTGGTTCTCGAGTCGGGCGGTGGATGGATCGGCTACTGGCTTGACCGCATCGACGCGGTCTACGGTCACACGTTCATCGGGACGCGAGTGCCGTTGAAACACAAGCCGAGTGACTACTTCCGCGAGCGGGTGTGGATCTCATGCGATCCCGACGAGCGGACCATCCCCGCACTCGCGGAGCGGTTCGGCGCGGACCGGTTCATGTGGGCGTCGGACTTTCCGCACGCCGACCACACGCCCGATTACATCTCGGATCTCGACGTGCTCGCCAACGCCTTCGACGAGTCGTCGCGGCGACTGTTCCTCGGAGACAACGCCCGCGCGCTGTACCGCATCGGCCACTAAACGCGGATCGCCATCAGCTGAGATGCCCTGATGGCGCCCGCGGAGTAACCCGGCCCGGTCACTGGCGGCCATCGCCACGAGTCGGGAAAGGAACTCGATCGCCTCGCCGGTTTCGTGTGTAGGGGCTCCATTGTCGCCTGCCGGTCCGATGGGACCGCGCACGAGCGCCGGGCCAGAAGTCATGCTGTGAGTCCACCAGCACATGAACGGACCCGCGCGACATGGCCGCCTGGATCTTTGAGCGCCGACGCGAGCTCCGCGTCGTACTGTCCGTGGCCATGCGGATCGATCTCGTCTCAGTCGTCGTCGACGACTACGACACAGCAATCGAATTTTTCGTCGACAAGGTCGGGTTCGAGCTGGTTGAAGATACCCCGTCGGTCACCAACGATGGACGGCTGAAGCGCTGGGTTGTCGTTCGGCCACCCGGTGCTGAGACAGGACTGCTGCTCGCACGTGCGGACGGAGCGCGCCAGTCAGCTGCGGTCGGGAACCAGGTCGCAGGCCGCGTCGCTTTCTTCATGCGCGTCGACGACTTCGACAGTGCCTACGAACGGATGTTGTCCGCCGACGTCGAGTTCTTGACGCTGCCACGCGTCGAGTCTTACGGCCGCGTCGCAGTCTTCCGAGACATCGCCGGCAACCGATGGGATCTTCTCGGTCCCGACTGACCGTCACGTCCCAGTTTCCGCGTCCTCATCTCCGGATCGGCTGACCTCGGGGCACTGCTCGGGTCGACGTTCCCGTTTCTACGGAAGCGTTGGAGGATTTTCTGGGCCGGAACGCGGGTCGGCGTCTCGAGCGCCGGCTCGGTAGCGTTCGGTTCCCTAAAAACGGTGTGGTCGACGTGCGCCGTACGCGCCCCTCTCGGGAGACGTTCAGACAATGCGGTATTCAACCCTCGGCTCGTTTGCAGATATCAGTCGCTTAACCCTGGGCGGGGGTGGGCTCGGACAGGTGTGGGGAACGACGAGCCAGGAGGAAGCCGTCGCAACGGTCCGTGCGGCAGTGACTGCCGGCATCAACTTGCTCGATACCGCCCCGATGTACGGCGCGTGCGAGGAGGTCATCGGCTCGGCATTCCAGGGGGTTTTGCCCGTCGGCGTTCGTGTCACCACCAAATGCCAGCTGGGGACAGCGCGGGTTGGGACGGTCGCGTCGAGGCTGGAGGAGTCGCTCAACGCGAGCCTCGATGTCATGCGCATCGAAGTTGCCGACATCTACTTTCTGCACAGCAACATCTGCGAAGACGACACTGTCTACGCGCACGGGAACGATCAGCGCGCCAGCTTCGCGACGCCGTGGAGCCAATACGTCGACGAAGTCGTCCCGGCATTCGAAGACTTGACGCGCCGTGGACGCATCGGCGCCTGGGGTATCACCGGTGTCGGTGTACCGGGAACCATCCTCAAGGCGCTGCAGCACGACATGAAACCACACGTCGTTCAGGCGATCACTAATCTGCTCGACTCGCCCGGCGGTATCCGGCGATACTCGGATGCGCCGCGGCCGCGTGCCGTCATCGCCGCGGCGAACGCATACGATGTCGGCGTGATGGGTATTCGACCGGTGCAAGCCGGCGCGTTGACGACCGAGTTCGACCGAGTCGTCAAAGCCAACCATCCTGATGCCGTCGACTACCAACGGGCTGCGCCGTTCCGAGCACTGTCCGTCGAGCTCGGAATGGACCCGGCGCTGCTCGCGCACCGATATGCGCTGGACATGGCGGGCGTCGATACCGTCGTCCTCGGGGTCAAGAACCAGACGGAACTCGCACAATGTCTGGAAGCCGAGGCGTTCGGAGAGTTGTCACCGGACCTACGGGGACGGATCGACGGGTTGGGTCTCACTCAGAGGTAATCACTGACGGTTGGGACTGTCGACGGTGTCAGCCGTTTAGGCAGGTACGCCTCGACCGCGGCGCGGAGTTGCGCGCATCGTGTCGACCGGCAACGTGCGAAACGTCCGCGAACCGGCTACGGATTCAGCGTTCCCGCGGCGGTCGTGTCACCGTTCGGCGTGTGATGGGATATCGCGACGGGCAGTTCGGGCAGTGTGACACCCGCGTCGATTCTCGAGCCAGTGTGGTCCTGATGGCGAGTTGGTCACCGCTGCGGGGTTTGGGTGGACGAGCGTCTCGTCTAGGTCCTTCGGGTCCGGCTCGGGACCGCGCGTCTGTGACTCGGCTAGACATGCTCCATCGACTGAACGTCGAAGTAGATCGGCAGCAAGTACCTCACGTAGAACGCGTGCACCGTGAGCTGCGGGTACACCAGGTCGTCGTACTCCTGAATCTGGACGCGGTCGTCCTTGTCCCGGTAGCGCTTGCAGGCCTCCAGAAGATCGTCGACCTCGGCTCGGGTGTCTTGGAGTAGCCCGAGGTGATCGAACCCAGGTGAGCTGAGTGGCTTGCCGCTCTCGGCCAACAAGATGAACTGGTCGGCGTCCGGGAGCAGGATGTGGCAGCGCTGGCCGACAACGTCCGTGTCGGTTGCGTTCCAGCCGAACACGGATCCGTAGAAGGCGTCCACCTCCTCCCGGAACGCGTCCGTCAACGTACCGCGGGCGAAGGTGAGCTCCATGTGGTTAAACCGCATGGGCCCACCGTAGATCGAGATCAGTCATTCGGCCATCCACCGAGCACGGGCCTCGTCGCGATCGTTCGTTTCCCAAACCGGCGACATGTGGTCCGACGTGCCTGCGACGGTCCGGGCGAACACGGGCGGGTAGTGCAGATGGGGCTATATCGCCACTCGGGAGTGCTCGAACGAAGACACGCGGAGTCGACCCCATTTTGTGCTGGACGCCGCTTCGATGACCACCATGGCCGGGACCAGCAGCGTTGGCATACGCATCGTTATGAGTCGCGCCGTGCCATACGCAAAGCGACCGTTGCATCGACCGTGACGTCGATGCGATGGCTGCCTTCTCCGGTCAGTTGCGGGGTGGGACGTGACGCCGACAGTCGCACGGGATCCTCGTACGCGACCCTGCGGGCGGAACCGAGTTGTCGTTCGAGGCCCAGGAGAACTATCGGCCACCGTCGTGGCCGGAGCAGGCAAGCAGTTAGACACGATGCTTCGCCTCGAAGGAAGGTTGACGACCTCGACGCCACCGTCGACCGCGCTCTCGCGTCAGGAGCGCGCGGCTTGGGGAGGTACCCGTCCGCGGCCGCGCGCGTCTGCGGACGACCAGTGACGAAATGCTCAACCCGCGGCGTGTCAGTTCACAGCGTACGTCCTACGGGCCCACAGAAATGGAGGAACACGATCCTGGTAGGACCCGTCGGCCGCAACGACGTGCACCGGAATGGCCGGGCGGAGCACGACACTCAGGTTCGTCATGGTCGATGGGCCAAGCCGCCGACACGCCGACGATGCCGTCCAACGGCGCGCCCCTTCGCGTTCTCGATGCCCTCGCGCGGCAACCCGTTTCCGACAATGCTCCAGAGGTCTAGGCGTCGTCGGCTGAGGAGTCGGACCGTACTCGGGGGACCGCTCACGTCGACCGCCGCCCCATGCGCTCGGCGATGCCATCATGTCGGCACCCGGAGTACTCGCGCGGCGTATATTGGTGACGGTCGACCCGTCCTGGCGGAGTACCGGTGAGGTTGCGGCGTGGCGTCCCATTGGTCGCGCGGAGTGATGGTGACGGGCTTGGTGGTCGCATGCTGCCTGGGTGTCACCGCGATCGCGGTCGGTGCGTCGCGCTCGGGACGGGCGAAGCTGGTGAGGACCGAGGTCGTGCATAGCGTCGTTCCGCATGGCCCGAGTCGCGCGACTGCGACACGTGAGCTCACGTCTGCAATTCGCATATCTCCGCCAGATGGCGCGGTCAACGTCGCACCCGACGCTCCGGTCGCGGTCGATACGACGATCGGACGACTCGAGACCGTTCGTGTCTTGTCGGAGGGCGGCGAACCGGTCGCGGGCATGCTCGCAGCGTCGGGAAGGCAGTGGCGGTCGGTCGCAACACTCGCGTACGGCACGACCTATCGCGTGTTCGTCACCGCGACTGGGTCGGCCCATGCGCGTACCGAGTTGACGTCGACGTTCGGCACGCTCATTCCCGCGACGTTCGTGAGCGCGTCGGTGTTCCCCTCGAGCGGGTTGATTGTCGGCGTCGGCCAGCCCATCGTGTTCCATTTCGACCAGTTGATCTCGACCCCGGCCGCGCAATCCGATGTGTTGAACCATCTTGAGGTAACCGAGTCGCAACCGGTACTGGGCGGTTGGCACTGGTTCAGTGACGACGAGTTGCATTTCCGTCCAGATGGATTCTGGCCGGCGCAGGAACAGGTGACCGTCTCGTGGGACCTGAGCGGTTGGGACGCTGGAACTGGAATGTGGGGCGGTGGCCAAGGAACCACCCATTTCGCGGTCGGCGACGCGCACGTGTCATTCGTGAATCTCGTGACCGACCTGATGACCGTCACTGACAACGGACGGATCGTCGCGACCTACCCGGTCAGTGGAGGCAAGCCAACCGATCCCACGATGGACGGGACGCACATCGTGCTCGACAAGGCCAGCGTCGTGCGGATGGACTCCGCGACCAACGGCGTACCGGTGGACTCGCCTGACGGCTACGACGAACTCGTCTACAACGACGTGCACATCTCCGACAGCGGCGAATACGTCCACTCGGCGCCGTGGTCGGTCGCCAGTCAAGGTCACACCAACGTCTCGCACGGTTGCGTAAACATCAGCCCCACCAACTCGCTCGCGTTCTTCGAGTTCAGTCAGGTCGGCGATGTCGTCATCATCGGCGGGAGCCCCCGTCCTCCCGTCGTCGGCGACCATGGCGTCATGGACTGGAGCACTGCCTCGACGCAGTTCACACCCGCGAACACGATCCTGCCCGCCCCGACATCGATATCGATCCTGCGTTAGCCCGCGGGCGGCTCCACGATTCCGACGCGACAGGTTTGGATCGCAACTCTGCGACTCACTGGGATTCAACACGGCCTGCTTTATCGCCCTGGTCTGAGCTGGTGCGGAGGTGCAATCGCATCGGAGATCGGCCTTGTGATCGAAGCCAACTGTGGCGGCGGAGTCGTGGCATCCGGTCGCTCTGTGTTTGGGAGCATCCAGGCGCTCGTTGGTGGAGTTGTGCCTGAGCCTCGCAGTCCAGTTGTGTGGCGACCGCGCGGATGTGTCCGTTCGAGAGGTGCCTTTTCATTGTGCGAACGTGCTGTCCGGGCATGAGATTCTGAGCGACGGCTGGGTTGCGTGTGGTAACCCTCGCGGCGAATACTTGAACGACGCCTTGATTCTGAGCGCGTGCCGGACGCAGCGTCGCCTGGCACGTCGTCGTCGATTGTGGTGTTGTTCGAAGGTGTGGTGGGTTTGACGGAATGAGGGGCGGACGATGTCAAGTGCGCTGGTGGGTCGCGCGTGGCAAGACCGTTTCGAACGCGTACTCGCGCGTCGGTCGATCGTATGTATGTCCGTCATTGCTCTCGTCACCCCCTCGGCGATCGCGGTGCTCGCGCGATCTGCGGCCGCCTCAGCGGGTGACATTTCCACGATCGCCGGGACCGGAGCGATCGGCTACCTCGGCGACGGCGTCGCCGCGACCAGCGCCAGGGTCTACGACCCGCAAGGAGTGACCATCGACGCGCACGGTAACCCGCTCATCGCGGACACCAACAACAATCGCGTCCGCGTCTTGGCGGTATCGACGTCGAATCCCGGCTACCTCCTGGGCGGATGTACCGACATCTGTGTGTGGATGGTCGGCGACGTTTATACGATCGCCGGAACCGGACCTGCCGGTTATAACGGTGACGGGATACCCGCGACGGACGCCACGCTCAATTTCCCCGCCGGGATCGCCGTCGACGCCCACGGCAACCCGGTGATCGCCGATAGTGACAACCAACGGGTGCGGGTAGTGGCAGTATCGACGTCGAATCCGGGTTATCCCGTACCCAGCTGGACTGTCGGCGACATCTATACCGTCGCCGGCAACGGGCCCGGTACGGTCAAGTACAGCGGCGACGGAGTCCTCGCCACGGTCGCCCCGCTGTTCGACCCGAGGGACGTGACGGTCGATCGCGGTGGCGACCTGCTCATCGCCGACTCGGGCAACGCTCGCGTGCGAGTGGTTGCCGTCTCAACTTCGAATCCGGGTTACCTGCTCGCCGGTTGTACTGGCACTTGCAGGTGGGCTGCCGGCAACATTTACACGATCGCGGGGGACGGCGCACCGAGCTACGACGGCGACGGGATCGCCGCCACCGGCGCCGCGCTCAGTTTCCCGGCGGGCGTCGCGGTCGACGGCGACGAGAACGTGCTCATCGCCGACCGTGACAACAACCGCGTGCGGATCGTGGCGGTGTCGTTCTCGAATCCGGGCTATGCCGTCCCGAGCTGGACTGTTGGCGACATCTACACCGTCGCCGGCAACGGCACGGGTAGCTACACCAGCGACGGGTTCCGCGCCGCCGCCACCGAAGTCAACGAACCCTCGGGTGTAACGGTTGACGGCCACCACAATCCGATCATCGCCGACAACAGCAACCATCGCGTCCGGGTTATAGCTGTGTCGTCGTCAAATCCTGGTTACCTGCTCGGCGGCTGTATCGGCAGCTGCCGCTGGACGGTCGGCGACATCTACACGATCGCGGGCGACGGCACTGGCAGCTACAACGGCGACGGGATCCTTGCTACAAGCGCGCAGCTCGACTTCCCGTCGGGCGTTGCGATCGACACCAAAGGCAACTTCTACGTCGCTGACTCCTTCAACTCCCGAGTGCGTGAGGTGCAGATCGGCATCGCCGTCACCGCGCCATGTGCGCCGAGATCGGTCTCCGCGACGCCAATCAAAGACGAGGCCGTGGTGCGCTGGTCGGCTCCTTCGTGTAGCGGGGGCTCGGCCATCACCAACTACCTCGCGACTCCCGACCTCGGATCGATCACGCTTCCGGCCCGAAGATTCGCTTCGACCGCAAGGACCGGAGTCATCGTCGGGCTGACAGTCGACAAGACCTACCGGTTCACGGTCGCGGCGATCAACGTGGCCGGGACCAGTGCACGATCGCAGCCGAGTAACGCTGTCACCATCGGAGTTCCGGGACCGCCCGCCAAACCGACCGTCGCGACAACGGCGTTGGGGTCGCTGAAAGTCAGCTTCAACTCCCCGCCGAACAACGGCGCGGCGATCACTCACTACACCGCGACTTGCACATCACAGAACGGCGGCACAACCAGCATCAATTCCACCAAGGCCAGCCCGATCAACGTCGATGCGCTCACGCCAGGCAAGACCTACACGTGCTCCGTCACTGCGACCAACAGCCGCGGCACCGGACCGCCATCCCCACGTTCGGCGAGCATCGTCGCACGACGTAACTGATCGAACGGCACGCCCGCGTCGGCCCGCTGAAGGTGACGGGTTCGTGGAGGACGTCCGCCGCGACCGTGTTCCGTTCGGGACCGGTGAGAACGACCCGACGTCGCAGCGTTTCATCATTCGCGTTCATCGCGCTGCGGGCGCGCGCGTCATCGTTCGGTAGATGTGGGCACGTCGACGCGGCCGCACGGGTTCTGGTGCCGGCCTTCTAGGGAGCGCGGGGGACGACCGGTTTTGACGGTGGGGAAGCGGGTCCGAGACGGACGTCGTTGCTGGCGGCGACCGTGCACGTATACGTCTTGCCCGCGGTCAGGCCGGCCACTCGGATTGGTGACTGGGGGGCGTCACGGTCGCGGCTCACTCCACCGTTGCGGGATGTGCAGTCGACGAGGTAGTGCGTGATCGATGCGCCGCCGTTATTGTCGGGTGCCGTGAACGCGACCGAGATGCTGCGTAACCCGAGGGCCTTCACGGACGTGATCGTCGGTGCTCCCGGAGCGGTCGGACGCGCGACGACCGCGGACGATGGCAGCGAGGGCTGACCCAAACCGACGCGGTTGTCTGCGGCGACGATGCACCGGTAGGTTTCAGCCGCGGTCAGCCCGCCCACGATGATTGGCGACGCCGCTTCCTCTTGGGAGCGGGTCGCCCCTCCGCTAGTTGAGCTGCACGTAGCTCGATAGTTCGTGATCGGCGCGCCGCCATCGTCGGCGGGTTTGGTGAACGCGACCAGGACGCTCCGTAACTCGACGGCCTTCACTGACGTGATCGTCGGCGCGGCCGGCGCGCTCGGCCGTACGACGACCGGTGAAGACGTTGCGGACGCCGGCCCGGTACCGACGGCGTTGGTCGCGGTCGCAGTGCAGGTGTAGGTCTTGCTCGCGGTCAGGCTCCGCACCCCGACTGGTGAGTGCGTAGCGTTGTGCGCACCGGAGAGTCCGCCGTCCCTCGATGTGCACACGGCCCGGTAACTCGCGATCCGCGCGCCGCCGTTACTGGCAGGACCTTTAAACGCGACAACGAGACTGTTCAACCCAACCGCAGTGACCGACGTGATCGTCGGCGCTCCCGGCACCGTCGCGCTCGCCGCACCTGCCGATCCGCCGCTCAACGCGGCACCGACGAGGACCGCACCACACGACCACGCCCGCAAGCCGGACAGCCGTGACCGCGAACTCGACGTACCCATCACGATCCTCATCGCTCGTTCAATCGACCCTCGTCGTCGGCCAAAGACCCACTCTGCGCTGGACGCTCCGCGGAGCGTCGGGGACGACAGAGATTCTCACAGCGCTGACGCGCTCGGCGTTTAAGCCGCTACCGAAAACAACACACCACACCACGAAGCACAACAGGACCGCACGATCGATGGAGACGCCAGCGAGAGCAGCCGACAACCCTCTACGAGTCTTCTATGAGTTTGCGTGCCGACAAGGTGCAATCTCGCGGTGGTCGACCGGACAGAAACGCTGAAAGAGCAGAGTTCACCGTCATAAAACGGACATATCGCAGCGGATGACGGGGCGGCGTGCACACCTCGCCTTTCGTACAGATCGGCGATCCGCTCTTCGTCGAGACGGCCGCCGACGCCTACCCGTTCGTATTGTGGCGCTTCGATCATCGATGGCGGATGCGGCGGGGGGCCGTTCTCGCGGCCACGGCCGTTGCAAAGGTTCACCGCATGGTTCGTGTGCACGCCGTCACCTCCGCCGATCGGGCCGGTCATGCACGCACGGCTTTGGATGCGGTCGAGGCCGGCCCTGTGCCGCGGCTGTTCGTCGCGGTGACGGTACACGTGTAGATCTTGCCGGACGTAAGCCTTTTGACGCCGAGTGGGCTTGCGGCGTCGGTCTTGCCTCGCGATATGCCCCCGTTCGCTGACCTACAGACGGCTTTGAACCTGGTGATGGGGGCACCGTTGCTGGCCGGGTTGGTGAACGACACTTTGAGATGACCGGCGCCGATGCGAGACACTCCGGGCTTGGTCGGCCGACCCGGCGCACCGACGGTCACGAGGTTCGATGCGGCCGAGGGCGCGCTCTGGCCCTGCGCGGTTGTGGCGTTGACCGTGCACCAGTAGGTCTTGCTGTTTGTCAGGCCGTACACGACGATCGGACCCACGAACTCGAAGCTGGTCGCCGTACCCTGCGGTCCGCCGTCAGACGACGCGCAGGTCGCGGTGTATTGCACGACCGTGATCCCACCGTCAGAGCCCGGCGCAAAAGTCACGGTTGCTGATCCATTCCCCGCGGTTGCACGACCGATGGTTGGAGGGTCGGGACCAGCCACGGACTGTGGTGAAGTCCTGGAGTTGGCGGCGATGGGTTCCGCAGCCCCGGCGGACCTCGTCGGAACCCACACCGCGACCGACAACCCTGCGGCGATCAACGAGACAATGGTGACGAGGACCTGACGAGATCGAAAGACTCGGGACATCGGTGGAGCGCTGTTCTTGGAGATTCGACAGAAACTACGCCTGAACTCAAGGTTGCACAGCTGAACGTCTCGTATGAATTTGAGCCGACGAACTGAACTCTGTGACCAGCGTTGACCTCGGTCGTTGGCTTCGGCTGAGCTGCGCGCTGCCGCACCAGCCTCGCGCCGGATCTGCCGCCCCGACGACCAGGCGTGTCGGGGACGACCAGAACGACCGCCCCGCGCTCGGGGATCGCGTCCCGACCGAGACGGCCCGGTTCTCGACATCTTGTGCACGGGATTGTGGCGCGCCGTCATCCCGACGGCGGGCCATGAACCACGCGACAAGGCTGGAGGATCGATGTCGGACAAGATCATGCGGCTCGAACGGGTCGCCAGAGCCCAAGCCGGCGCCCTGTTGGATGACGAG
This sequence comes from Acidimicrobiia bacterium, assembly GCA_052148155.1. GTDB lineage: Bacteria > Actinomycetota > Acidimicrobiia > IMCC26256 > PALSA-610 > JBBQER01. The sequence continues at coordinate 62,479 of JBKQIY010000201.1, forward strand.
AGGTTGCGGAATCGTCACTCCGAGGCCAACAATCTCACCGGGGGTCGGGGATCGTCAGTTGCCCAGCGAACAGCGACGATCAGCCGACATGTGGCCGGAGGCAAAGTGGCTCACGATGTCTGACATGTCGATCGTCATTGTTGGCGTTGTCTCGGTCCTGAGCGGGGTCGCGATGGTGGCCTGGCTCGCACGCCCGTCCGAGTTCCGATCGGTCAGAGTCGTCTCTCATGAGCGCCGCCCCCATCACGTACCGGTAGCGCCGCGCGCTGCGCCGACGGCGGCTCGAGAAACCTTCACACCCGCGAGCTTCGCGGCGCCCCGCGCTGCGCCGACGGCGGCTCACGAAACCTTCACACTTGCGGGCTCCGCTTCGCCGCGAACGATCGTTCGCGGTGCGGGCGAACAGGCATCGCATTGGGCAAGACCGCCGTCATTCGCCAGCAGCTCCCCGGTCACCACCGAGCCCGCGCATGAGAAGACTCGTCGGGCCAACGATATTGACCAGCCAAGATTTTTCGTGCGTTACTCTCCGGTCGGTCAGGAGATGGGACCGTTCACCGCTTCGGAGAAAGCCCGACTTGTTGCGAGCGTCGACTCGGCGACTGCGCTGCTCTGGCGGCAGGCGGACGGCGGGGACGAACCGAGGTAAACAACGGAGAGGTGTGAAGGCGCGCCGTCGGCCAATATTGACCAACCTCAGCCGGCCGTTCGTTTCACGATGGACCGAAGAAGCTGGTCGATCGTGGGCGTTCAAGAGCGTTCGCAACGCACGGCCGCGCAACCGTGCTCGTATGCCGGAGGCCGCGCCATGGCAAACACCGACCGCGACGCAATGATTGCTCTTGCCCTCGCCCACGCCGCCGCAGAAGGCGCGATGGACATCGAGGCCACGATGGCAACGCTCGATGAGAACCCGACCTACGAGCTCCAACCCATTGGCATCGCTTTGCGCGGCCGCGACGTCGCCCGGCAGTACTACGAACATTTTTTCGTGAACTGTTATCCTCGCATCACCGGATACGCGCTTCGCTCCGAGTGGCTGGGGGATGAAGGCGTGCTCCAGGAGTACACCTTGCGTCTCGACAACGCCGACGGCACCAGCAGCCGCCATGACATCATCGGCATCTTGACCTTCGGTGTGGCCGGGAAGCTTTCAGGCGAACGCATCTACGCGAGCAACGAACTCATCCAGTTCATGTTCGGGCCGGTCCTCGACCAGGGAGTCCGCGCATGACTGTCACGGAGTGGCCGGCTTCGACATCGGTTCACGCGCGTCCTGCGCCGGGGCGGTCGGCAGGTAGTCCCAGAGCGCGTTGAAATCTTTGCGGGTATAGGCGAGGCTCGTGGGGCGTTGAATCAGAGGCGAGGCGCGCCACGGTCCGAGGTAATACTGACCGACGCCGACGCCGGTCCCTGCGCCCATCAGGCCGGGCGGGCTGGTGTCGAAATGTTCGCGCCAGAAACGTTCGGAGAAGAACAGAGCGCAGTTTTGGAGGTCGGTGTACTCGTCGAAAAACACGTAGCCCTGGTCGGCGAGGTGGGGCCAGAGGTTGACGATGCAGTCGTGCATGCTCGACTTCAGATCGACGTCGATGAAACACAGCGCGATCGGCTCACTGTGTTTGGGAAGTGTGTCTTTGAACCAGCCTTTGCGGAACTGGCAACGTTCGATGACGCCGTACCGACGGACGTTGTTTTGCACAACCTCGAGATCACCTCGGAAGGTTCCTTCGACTTCGGGTTTCAGGTTGTCGAGTGGTTCCGGCGCTGGAAGTCCTTCGAACGAGTCGTAGACGATGAGATCACGTCCGACGATGTCGCAGATGACGCTGAGATTCGTTGTCGTGCCTCCCTTCCAGCATCCGCACTCGACGACCACGCCCGCAACTGCGGGGGGTAGCTCCAACAGCTTGGCGGCCATGGCCAGGTGAGCTTTGTATGAGATGCCGGTTCGAACCTGTCGCCAGTTCCGGTACATTCGCAGACCGAGCGCCAATTTCTTCCGCCAGCTCATTTCGTACTTGGGGTGGAAGCGCCGATTTGTAAACAGGATCAGCACTGTCAGCGGAAACGAGAGCCGCTCGTACAGTGTTCCGAGCCAGAGCATTCGCTTCAGGAACTGATCGTGACTTTCTCGTCCCGGCGATGCGGCCCTCTTCCAGTATTGCCACCTGCCCCAGTGCACATTTTCGTCGCCATCACGCATCCGCACGAGGGTAGTGGGGCCGTGCCCGACCAATCGTCTCGCCCTGCGCGAGTTCTTCGAGGCCGGTGGCAGCATTGCCCAGGATCGCTGCGACGCGTCGCCCAATGTCATCATGACCGAGCTGCGATGGGTGAAGGTCGTCGGCCATGAAGCCGCGCGCCTGCGCTGCATCCCAACCGGCTTCGGTGCCATGTCCCCACTCCGCGTACAGGTCGAGGAACGCACAACCGGTTGAGAACGCGACGTCCTCAGACGTCATCCTGTAGCGCGCTTGCATTGCGGAGTCGCCCCGTACCTCGATCGTCAGCTCTCCGAGATCACACGCACCCGTCGCGGCGCGCGAGAGGCGCACGGACCCGGACGACGTCACAGAAACAATTGTCGTGTGCTCAGGAATATTGGTTCCTGACACGCGCCGTCCCACGTCGGCCAATCGAAACGAGGCCGACAACGATCGAACCACGTCCGAGTCGCTGTGCGTAATCGCGTCGCCGACTCGGCGATCACTGCGCTGCTCGTACGGGGCGATGATCAGCACGTCGGCGTACATGCGAACACGTTGGATCAGGGTTCTGAGTTCCTGGCCGAAACGTGCAGGGTCCTCCAACAGCACATCATTCGAGAACAGCACTGTCACAAGATCAGGTCGCAGGTCATCGAGCAGGACAAGCGGATCTCCGGCCGATGATCGACAGAACATCGCCAACCGAGCAGCGGGGCATCCGAGGTTGTGGACCACTGCACGTCTGTCGGGCGAAGACTCGGCGTAGGTGCTGATCCCCGCGATCGGGGCTATGCAAGGACGTGCACCGTCAAATCCTCTGATCGCAACCCGCGCCGAGACTTCTTCGGCGATACAGAGCTTGTGAAGTCGGTTGTCCGCGAGTGCGACGCAGGCTCCACTGCTGTGCCATTCGCCGTCGTCGACACGATATTGCCAGTCGCCGACGCCTGACATCTGAAACCAATACAGATCGAACGCGCGCACGGTCATCGCGCTCGGCTTGTTCCAGGTCAGGATGTCGGGCGAGGAACCCGAACTGAACAAGGCCTGTCGAAACGGCCCGACGTCGAACGGGTCAGCCCGGGCCGTCTGGGCCCATTCGCCAGTTCGCTCCCACTCGTCATGTCGCCACAACCCACGAAAACCGCCGCTCGCTGGTTGTCCTGGCGTATTCGCAACCGCCTGCGCCAACTGCTCGACCCAGCCGACCATCGTCGGGCAATGACCTGGGCGGCCAGACGTTCCCCGGGTAATGGAGTCGCCGACGCACACCACCGTCGGCGCCGCCCTGCGACGAAGAGCCCAACGGGTCAGGCCTCGCCGCTGTGTGCCTGGCGTCCAGACTCGGTCCAAGTTGCTCACCGCGCCAACACCGCGGCATCGATTCGGCTCGTCTTCAACGCACACGAGCCTCCGTTGACATATGCGCCCGCCACGACGAACGCGATCCACCCTGTCGAACGGGATCCCGCGGCTCTAGCGCGCGCATTCATCACCATCCCCGCTCCGCCTGGTCCATCCAGCGATGCAGCCGACTGAACGTGCGTCCGACGGCGCGTACGCAAAGCGGTCCGGACCGAATGTTTGCTCCCGCACCACACGAGTCTGCGTGAAGTGTTCTCTGATCTACGCGGGGACGCAAGCCCGCTCTCCGCCGAGACGACGAGCCACGAACTGGCTTCTCCCATCGACTCGGAGCGGCCCTGAGCGCGTGTGTCCCGACCGAGACGCGCGAGCGTCGAGGCGGCTCAGACTCGCTGCGCCACCGCCGCGGCATACGACGGGTCGGAGATCTCGCGCGCCGACGGCGAGACTGGGTCTTGTCGCGTCGGTCGTCGTCGACGAAGGTACGGCTCGAATGGTAGGTCGGGCTTCGCCGCGAAGCTCACCAGCCTTCGAGGTCTCTGAGTCGCAGATCCTCGATGATGGTCATGAGCCCGTCGACTGTCGCTTCAGCGATAGGAAGCTGAGGTCGACGGGGGTAGCCACCGGGTAGGCCCAGGCGGTTCAACACCGCTTTCGTCGCTCGGATCCCGCCGCGGCCGTACAGCGCCATCGACAGGCGAGCGAGCCGACCGAACGCGAGAAACAATTCGTTGCCGGTTCCCAGCTCGTACGCGGTGATGACTGAGTTGCACAGATGGGGCGCAAGGTTGGCCTCCGAGCTTAAGAAGCCGTTCGCGCCCAGTCCGAGGGCGGTCAATGCCTGCAGCGGACCGCCGACATGTACGTCCACCTTGTCGCCGACCGCGTCGATGATGGCGGTGAGATACGCGAGATCTCCATGGCTGCTGTTCACGCCGACGACGTGGTCGAATCGGTCGACGACGTGCGCGATCGACTCGACCGAGAGCCGATAGCCGACCGATTGATGGGTCGAGAGCACCGATGGAACCGAGCTGGCCGAGAGCACGTCGATCAGATACTCGAGGATCTCGTCCTGAGTTGGGAGATGGCCGTGGCCGAGATCGAGCGAGTAGATCTGTGCCGCGTCGACGCCGACCGATTGCGCAACCCGCAAATATTCGATCATCTCTTCCGCGGATCGTGTCTCGACTCCCATCGACCGGAACGGGACGTTGCCGTCTAGCTCCTCCGCAGCGATCTCGAGGATCCGGCGACGCTCCACTGGCGTGAGGACGAAGCCCTCTCCACTGCCACCCCCGCCGACGTAGACGCCGATGCCCGCCGCGACCATTCTCCGCAAGTGTTTGCGAAAGCCGGCCTCATCGATGCGGCCGCCGACATCGAACGGCGTGATGCTGATGGCGAAGACGCTGGCCCGGCGCCGGCCGGCAATGATGGATCGCAAAAGGCTGCACTCTCGACAAGGGTCGCCCACATTTCGGGGAGCCCGCGGAGCCTTCGCAGGACGCGCTGCAGTCGGAAGCTACCAGCCCGCGGCAGGCTGCCAACCCGCAAAAAGTGCAGCTTCGGAAACGGCGGCCCCGTTCGCGCAGGGCTCGCGCCATGGTTGAACCCGCGACCGAAGGCTGCTGCGGCGTGCGAGGGGGTCACCTGACCGCCAGGCTCCTCAGCTTGGGGACGCGAGGTCATCGGGCGCCGTCGGCATAGCTCCGCGCGGCGCGGTTTCATCCGCCGATCGAGGACCCGCCGTTGGACACAAACCTCGCTTTCGTTGTAGTCCTTGTGAACAGTCGTCCGCGGGCGGCGGAATCGAGGTTTCGTGAGCGTCTCCACGCAAACGCGAACGCCGGCGCTAACTCGAAGGTCTGGCGCGTATCAGCTCATCTCTGCCGACAGCCACGTGAACGAGCCGCCGGATCTGTGGCGCGATCGGGTTCCCGCTGCGCTACGCGACCGGGCGCCGCGAATCGAACGGTTCGACGAGGGCGACGCGTGGGTCATCGAAGGGGTCAGCGATCCCATCAATTTCGGGATGAACGCCTGCGCGGGCCTGGCCCCCGAGGACATGAAAGGCTGGGTCAGATTCGAAGACATCCGCGCCGGAGGCTACGAGCCTGCGGCCCGTCTCGAGGAGATGGACCGCGACGGCGTCGACGCCGAAGTGTTGTACCCAACCCCGCGGCTGTCGGCCGCGATCATCGCGAACGCCGACACGGAATATCACCTTGCGATGGTGAAGGCGTACAACGATTGGATCTGCGAGTTCGTCTCGCATGCACCCGATCGATTCGGTGGCTTGGCGATCCTGCCGAACCGTGGTGGTGTCGGCGAGAGCGTCGCGGAGATCGACCGCGTCCTCGATCTGCCCGGGATGCGCGGCATCGTCATGGGCTGTTACCCGAACGGGACCCTTTCGATCGAGCCCGACGACGATCGAGTGTGGGGTGCGCTCGCCGAGCGAAACGTCCCCGTTGGGATTCATGTGTCGTTGGTGCAGCAGATGCCGGCCGCGCACCGCTCGCATCTGCCTGGCTACGGACGCTTCTTCGACGCACCCAACCGCATGATCGAGTTCGTGATGGCAGGCGTGTTCGATCGTTTTCCGCAGCTGAACGTGGTGTTCGCGGAGGTCGACTTCGGGTGGGTCCCCTACGTCAAGGAACAGATCGACAACAACTTTCACCGTCTTGATCCTGTGAGCAGGTTCGGTCTGCGCAAACTTCCAAGCGAATACATCGCGGACCATTTCCATTTTGGTTACATGACCGACTCCTTCGGCCTGCGCGTGCGCGGCGACATAGGCGTCGAACGGATCTTGTGGTCGAGCGACTACCCGCACATCAGTACCGACTGGCCTTACTCCTGGCGCACCATCCAAGCATCGATGTCGGGCGTTTCATCCGATGAGAGGCACTTGATCCTCGCGGGAAACGCGGCGCGGCTCTACCACTTCTGATCGCGTTCGTCGATCGCACGGACTCAGGGGAGTCACAGGGCCGGCCAGCAACGCTGAGCGGTCGTCGCCGCCAGGCCCGAGCGGCGCGTCTCACGGCGCCGCTCGCTGACCGAATTCGACGCGATCCGCGGCGTCACCGCCGAAGGCTCGCATGACGGTCCTGGCCGTCGGACAGCTCGCCGGGAAGGACCTTCGCCCGCACCTCGGACCCGAATCGCGAGCGGTAAGCGACTTGCCGACGCGCAGCGCCCCGAGACGTCTTCGTCAAAGCTGAACGCATCATCCCCTCCCCATGCTCGACAGCATCGACGTACGCCTTGCATCGGCACCTCGCTCTCGTGCCGTTCGTTGAACACGTCCTGCCACAATCGCCTACATCGAGCTCAACAACAACAGCAGCGCGACGCGAGCACCTCGGTGAGCGCGAGGGCGGACTCGGTCGCTGCCGACAACAGCGTCGCCTCCGCCTGGGCAGCCGCCCATTTCGCGGACGTCGGCGCGGGCGGCTCAGTGACGCGGTGCGGTCGACGTCCGTGACCGACGTCTCGCCGCCAAACGCCCGCAGCTCGCGGGTCAGAGCAGCGGCGGGAGACCCACGACCGCAAGATTCTGGTTCTGCGTTTCTTTTCTCGTGCGCGAACGATTACTCACACAACCAACGGCCGTGCTGGCGCTGCGAGCAGCCGTTCGCGAGTCGATGATTGGACCCGGCGCGTTCAGCGATTGCGCGTCAACGGATTCGGTCCAATAATGTACAGATCGCGACGTTTGCGACGAGCAGTGCGAAGACGGGCCCGACGCGAACCATGAGGGGGGTGGTGGCTGATGCCTCGGCAACAGCTGCCGGGAGCATCCGGGGGCAGCGACGCCGCCGATCGGCGCGATCGCGTGCCAACGGTCACCGCTTCGCCCCGATGGGGCCGGACCCGCAACCAGGCCTTGCTTTTGGCCGCGATTCTCGTGGTCGCCACGGCGTGCGCCAGTGCGGCGAACGGTGAGAGTGCACAAAACAGCCGGGGCCTGGATCGCGGTGCGGGCGGGCGCGCCGAGCTCATGTCGACCCAACCGGTCGTGTACGTACCGAACAGCATCGATTACACCGGAACAACAGACGTCACCAACGCGCTGCAGTCGTTCATAGACCAGGTCGACAATGGTTCGGACGTGCGCTTCCATCCCAACGGGAACTACCGCGTTGAGGGAACGCTCTTCGTCACGGATAAGACACTCACCTTCGACGGCGAGAACTCCACATTTTTCGCGACGACACGCGGGACACTCGAACGTTCCCTGTGGTGGATCTCGGGCGGGGGCGGGATCATCTTCCGCAACCTCACGGTGCGCGGCGCGAATCCTTACGCTGGCCTCGCCAACAACGCGTACAACCCCGCGCTCGCGAAGCAGCACGGCTTTCGGATCGAGGGAGTTGCCGGAATCGAACTTTCTCACGTGACGGTAACCGACGTGTACGGAGACTTCGTATACGTCGCCCGCTACGCAGGGATTCCGTCGACAGACGTGTGGATTCACGATTCGACGTTCGTGAAGAACGGACGTCAAGGCATCTCGCTCGTCGCGGCGACGGGCGTCATCATCGAACGCAATACCTTCTCCCAGATCCGACGCGGCACAATCGACCTCGAACCGAATGGGCCGAACCAGAGCGTTTCGGACGTCTATATCTTGAATAATTCTGTGGGCTCGGGTCGGTTGCTTTTCGTCGCCTCGCACGGCCTGGGGCCCGTGAACGGGATCGTCATCTCGGGAAACCGGCTGCACGGACATGCGTTGACGCTTGATGACGTGCCACCGACGGGCGAGCACCGCGAGAATTGGATCGTGGAGAACAACACCAGCGACACGATCTCGGACCAGCGTCCGATTCGCTTTGTCGACACGAACGGCGTGCTCGTATCAGGAAATACGCAGCCAGTCTCTGCCAAGGTGCCGGCCGTCGAGCTGGACTACGACTGCGGTACGCAGATCACGGGCAACACCTTCGGGGGGGCCAAGGTGTTCCAGCAGGGCCCGACCTGCAAGGCTGTCTTGACGATTCCTCCAGTGCCGGTGATTCCCGGGCGCAGTTGACCGACCTTTAAGAGGTTGTGTCTTCGCCTGACCGCTTCGCTGTGGACGCGCCAGGATCGCGTCGCGGGCGCGCGCATGTGCTCGCTCGACAGTCGGCGTATCCGGATCTTCGGCATGACCGTCCGTCGCGGAATCGTCAGTGTGTGCTCGTGACGATCGAGCGTGGTCGAGGCTTCCGTGCGATGCGACGCAGACGACGATGGCCGCGGTTGCGGCGCGCACCTTGCCCGTAAACGTCGGAGTTGCGGTCGGCGTCAGGTGCGAGTCGAGCGGCGGCTGAGCGCCTCGGTGACTCCTCGACGATCTATCAGCCGAAGGTCAGGTTGTTGACGCAGGTGTTGCCGTCGGCGTCACTATCGGTCCCGTCGGGGCAGGTCGTGTTGCTCCAGGTGACGTTGGCAAGTGTGGCGTTGGCGAGCGTGGCGTTGGTGAGCGTCGCGCCCGTCAGGTCGGCGCCCGTCAGGTTGGATCCGCTCATATCGGCGCCGGTGAAATCGGCGCCGGTCAGGGTCGCGCCGGGGAGGGCGGCGCCGGCGAGATCGGAGCCGTTCACGGCAGCGTCGGTGAGATTGGCGCCGCTAAGCGTTGCGCCCGCCAGGTCGGAACTTTTGAGATTGGCGCCGGAAAGGTTGGCGGCTGCGAGGTTTGTGGCCGGTCCGATGAGGTAGCCGTTGACCAGCTGCCAGTTTGTCGGCAACGCGGCCGGCGTCCCGGCGATACCGCCTGAGGAAACCCCGGTCAGGGTGGCGCCAGTGAGAGTGGCGCCGTCGATGCTGGCGTTCGCGAGCGTGGCGCCCGCGAGGTTCGCACCGTCGAGCGTGGCGCTGGTGAGCGTCGCGTTGCTCAGGGTCGCGCCGCTGAGGTTGGCGTCCGTCAGGTCGGAACTCGTGAGGTTGGCGCCGGCGAAATCGGTGCCGGTCAGGGTGGCGTCGGTGAGCGTCGCGCCCGTCAGCTCGGAAGTCGTGAGGTTGGCGCCGGCAAGGTTCGCGCTGGCGAGGTTCGCGGCGGGTCCGATGAGGTAACCGCTGACCAGGAGCCAGTTCGTCGGCAACGCGGCCGGCGTCCCGGCGATACCGCCCGAGGAAATGCCGGTCAGGGTGGCGTTCGTGAGCGTGGCGCCGGTCACAGTGGCGTTCGCGAGTGTCGCGCCGGTCAGGTTCGCGCCAGTCAGGGTGGCGCGAGTCAGGGTGGTGCCGGTCAGAAGTGCGCCGGAAAGGTCGGCGCCGGAAACGTTCGTAGCGGAGAGATTCGCCCCGGAGAGATCCGCCCCGGAGAGAGTTATTCCGGCAAGGTCGGCACCGTCGAGGTTGGCGCCAGGACCGATGAGGAAACCGTCGACGAGTTGCCAGGTCGCCGGCAACGAGACGGGCTCACCGGTGATGCCACCTGACAACACACCGGTGAGAGTGGAGCCTGCGAGGGTCGTGCCGGTGAGGTTGGCGGCGGTGAGATTGGATTGGGTGAGGTTTGCGCCGGCGAGGGTGGCGTTCGTGAGGACGGCGCCGACGAGGGAGAGGATGTTGAGGTTGGCGTTGGCGAGGTTGGCGTTTACGAGGTTGGCGGCCGGACCGACGAGATAGCCGTTGACCAGCCGCCAGCCCGTCGGCAGCGAAGCCGGCTTCCCGCTTATGCCGCCTGACGAGGCGCCGTGAAGGGTCGCTCCGGCGAGAATAACGCCGGTCAGGGTGGCGCCGGTCAGGTTGGCGCCGGTCAGGTTGGCGTTTTTGAGATTGGCGTCGGGCCCGACGAGGTAGCCGCCGACGAGTAGCCAATTTGTCGGCAGCGACGCTGGCGTCCCGGTGATGCCGCCCGATTTGGCGCCGGTCAGGATGGCGCCGGTCAGGATGGCGCCGGTCAGGTTGGCGTTCGTGAGGTTGGCGTCGGTCAGGGCCGCGCTCGTGAGGTTGGCGCCGGCACCGACGAGGTAGCCCTCGACGAGCAGCCAGCTCGTCGGCATCAGGGCTGGTGCTCCGAGGACTCCGCCAGAGATGACGCCGCTGAGTTCGGCACCGGTGAGGGTCGCACTCGTCAGGTTGGCGCGGTTGAGGTTGCTGTCGGTCAGGTTGGCACCGGTGAACGCTGCACTCGTGAGGTCGGCACGATTGAGGTCGGCACCGGTGAGCTTCGCACCGTTGAGCTGCGCGCCCCTGAGGTCGGCGCCGGGACCGATGAGGTAGCCGTTGACGAGCTGCCAGTTCGCCGGGAGCGATGCGGCTGGCCCGATGACCCTGCCCGACACGGCAGCCTGGAGGGTGGCCTTGGCAAGCTTGGCGTTGGTTAGCGTCGCCTCGGAGAGGACGGTGCCGATGAGATCGGCTCCGGTCAGGTTGGCGCCGGTCAGGTTCGCGCCGGTCAGGTCTGCGACTCGGAAATCCTTGCCGGCGAGGTTGAGCCCGGCGAGGTTGCAATGTTCGAGGTCAGCGCCCGGACCGGGTATGCACGGCAGCTTCGTGGCGGCGCCAACGGGAACGACCGGTGCCAGGATCAACGAGCACAACAGGGCTGCTGCCACCGTCCACCCCGCTGAGCGTTTCCGCATGTTTAGAACGCTACTGACACGATTCAACCTAGGCCAGCGCTTCGCGCACATTGCTGAACCGATCGAGCGGCGGGACCCGACACCAACAAGCGCCCGCAACACGCACCTCACAACACGAGTGCTACAACACGCGCCTCACAGGCGCTGGAATCGCCTCGTTTCGTGGAGGCATGGCCTCGTGAGAGATGCCATATCCGAAACGCCGCAAGTTCGATCAGGACGTGACGGAAGGACTTCAGGAAGGATGGTGCGGCGAGTCGGAGCGCGTGATCGCTGCGATCGGTCGCGAGCTCGCCGTGCACGCGGCCACGCTTTGGGGAACTGGGCGGACAAGGCTTGGACGTTGCAGCGTTATCCGGGCGCGTTCGGGGGGTGCGAACGTGCGAGCCGAGCCGATTCCGGGCCGAGAAGGTCGAGCGACCGATGCTGCGTCTTGTTCGCAAACGTTGCCTCGTCGCCTGGGTCGAACGAAGCGGCCGACGCAAACCCGCGTCGCTGACGTCGAACCCGACAGGACCGATCACCAGATGCCGGCCGGGGTGTCGTTGCGGTCGGTGGTCGGGTCGGCGTCGCGGTGCTCCAAGCATCGCGATCGGCCGGCAACCTCGATGTTTGCCGCGACGCGGACGTGGCCGGTCCGCCCGATGAGGACGTGGTGTCCAGGGGCCAGACCGTCGCAATTTTTGTCCCGCCGCCGCGTTGCGTGTCGAACGGCGGCGACCGCTGACGGACCGTTCGGGGGGCGATCAACGGAGTTCGCTACAGGATTCACCCACCCAGGAACGCGCAGTGAGGCCTGATGGGATTGATCACTGTCTCGGTATCTCCTGGCCAGCGCGGAGGTTCCAAACATCCTCGAGCATGGCTGTCGGCAGACCTGAGGCAACGAGGCACGCAAGCGCCACATCCGGCCGCGTTAGCGCCCCACACCGCTGCGCGCCGTCGGTTCGCGAACACGTCCCTTCGAACGTCTCTTGCAGTCCGCGAACGCAACGACGCGATCGTCGCGTACCGGAGGGTCAATTACATCGTGGTCGCTGAGCGGCGCAACCGCCTTGAGCGGGTGGGTGACCACGCGGCCGGCGACGTGTTGACCACCGACAGTCGAGTCGTGGAATGGAATGGAATGGAATGGAATGGAATGGACAGCTCTGGCCTCCGGCGTCGGAACCGACACAACCATTCGGTCGGTATGTGCGCGATCCGTGCTGACGGGGTGTGATTCCGTGAAGGCCACAAGCAAGAAGGCGGCGGTTCGCAAGCCTCTTTGCAAGCACTGGTCGATCTCGCCGTCTGTCGGTTTCGCCGATCGAGTGACTTCGCGGTGCGCGCGGGGCTGTTCCTGCCATCGTGGCGATCCGATTCGCAACCGCTCGCGGGACCGGGATACCGAGGAGGTCGCCTAGGATTCGTGTTGCACGGCTCACTTATTGGGGCGGTGGAGTGCGAAAAGCGATCAGCATCGTGGTTACCTCACTACTGGCTGTGGTGGTCATCGGCACGGTCGTCAAATGGGCCGCGAGCTCGTCGAAGAAGCCTCTGCTGGTCGTTCGCGGCGTCATCGGTTCGGAAAGCAAGGACTTCTTCGCCGATCCTCGGGTGAAAGCGGCGTTCGCCAAACAGGGGATCGACGTGCAGGCTGTCGTGGCGGGCAGCGGTCAAATTGCGACGTTGGCCGACGGGTCGAAATACAACTTTGCGTTCACCCCCGAAACCTCAACGGTTGGGCAGCTGCTCGCGGGGCGCCGTATCACGACGACCTATGTGCCGTTTTACTCGCCGATGGCGGTGGCGACGTTCACGGATGTCGCCAAGGTCCTGGCACGTGCCAATGTCGCACGCGAACACGGCGGCTGGTGGACGATTGATATGCGCCGCTACCTCGATCTCGTCGGGAACCACGTGAGCTGGAACGAACTGCCAGGGAATACCGCCTACCCGGCCACGAAACCTGTCCTGATCACGTCAACCGACCAGACGGCGTCGAACACCGCGGCGATGTACGCCGCGATCGTGAGCTACGTGGCCAACAAGAACCAGGTGCTCGAGAGTCCGACGAGCGTGGACGGAGTTGTGAACCGTGTGAGTCCCGTCTTCTTGGACCAGCGCTACACCGAGCAGTCGACGGAGGCGCTTTTCGATGAGTATCTCTCCGCGGGACAGGGCGCGATACCGATGCTCATGATCTCCGAGGCGCAGTTCGTGGCGCGCGCCGCCGACGGCGGCGGCATTCGCCCGAACATGGTGTTGATGTATCCCGTTCCAGACGTGCTGTCGAAGTTCACCCTGGTTCCGCTTTCCGCCTCCGGCGACACTGTCGGACGATTGCTCACTGATGATCCGAGCCTCCAGCAGCTCGCGGTCGAGCATGGGTTCCGTATCGTGTCGAAGCCCGCAGCAATCGACACGTTCGTGAAGCACAACGACCTGGCCAAACTCGCACCCCAGCCGCTCGACGTCATCGAGCCGCCCACGTCTCCCATCCTTGACGCCCTGATGACCACGATCGACGCGGCGTTACACGTGTCGCTCGGTCCCGGCCCGGGGCCGTCGACATCGAACGAATTGCTCAACGTTCCCGCGCCGGCCACGGGACGCTAACGATCGGGGCCCAATGACCACGGACCAGCCAGCGACGAACGGACCGGCCGCGGAGCCGACGCTCGAGCCTCCCGCGCCCAGCACCGATTTGATCCTCCAGCCGCCAGAGCCGGTCGGGACGGTCGCGCCCGCGGCAGCGTCGACCATGGTGCCGCTCGACCAAGCCGCGCTTCCCGGCTTGGAGCGGATGGTGCAGGACTACGTCGCAGGAATCGTGACGATCGACGCACGCTCGCCTGAGTTCGCGAAGAAGGCTGAGAGCATTCGCACGATCGGAGACGCGGATATGCGCGCGGCCGCCGCCGTCAGCAGCCGACTGCTCGACACGCCCGTACGCACGATGTCGAAACGGGGTTTCGACGCGAGCTCCCAGGTCTCGCAGACGCTGCTCGACCTTCGAAACACGATCGAGAGCCTCGATCCTGCGAAGGCTTCGGGCGTGCGCAAACTGCTTGGCATTGTTCCCTTCGGTGACAAGCTGCGCGACTATTTCCACCGCTACGAGAGCGCACAAACGCATATCAACGCGATCTTGAATTCGCTGTACCAAGGTCAGGACGAGCTGCGTAAGGACAATGCTGCGCTTGAGCAAGAGAAGGTGCATCTTTGGGAGACCATGCAGCGGCTATCCCAGTATGTGTATGTCGTGCAGCACATCGACGCATCTCTGACAGTGAAGATCGCCGAGATCGAGGTATCCGATGCCGAACGAGCCAAGACCCTCAAGGAGGACGTGCTGTTCTATGTCCGGCAGAAGCATCAGGATCTGGTGACGCAGCTGGCAGTGTCGATCCAGGGCTACCTGGCGATCGATCTCGTACGGAAGAACAACATCGAGTTGATCAAGGGCGTCGACCGTGCGACGACGACAACCATTTCCGCGCTGCGCACTGCCGTGATCGTCGCACAGGCGCTCGCGAACCAGAAGCTCGTCCTGAGCCAGGTCACGGCGTTGAACGTCACGACGTCAAACATGATCGAGTCGACCGCGAAGCTGCTCGCAAGTCAGAGCGTCGCGATCAACGAACAAGCTGCGTCTTCGACCATCGGCATCGACAAGCTCGAGGCCGCGTTCACAAACATCTATCAGGCGATGAACGCGATCGACACGTTCAAGGTTCAGGCATTGAATTCAATGCAGACGACGATCGACAAATTGAGTGCGCAGGTGGAGCAGTCACAGACCTACCTGGCACGCGTCCGTGACGCTGATGCGCCGCGGGCCGGCGGGCCTGACCGGCCCGAAGAGCTGCAAATCCCAGGCGATCAAACATGATTCGGGCACCGAGCGACGCCGGATTCGCTGCGTTCGCGGTCGATGTAGGCGTCGCTGCGGCGCGTGCCAGGACATCGATTATCAGTATGATCGACACGCTGGTCGCGATCGACTCGCCGCGCCCTGACGTCCAGCCCGAGCGGTATCGGCATTCGAGGTGACGAGGGCTGCGAGTGGGCGGGTCGGTCGCTTCGCACGCTTCGCGACGTCGACCAAGCACATAACGGGCTGCGCCCTGGCGATCACCGGCCCGGCACTCGCGCTCGCCGGCGTGCTCGCGCCTCCAGTCGGCCTGGCGCTGGCGCCGCCCCTGTACGCGGTCGGCGCCATCGTCGCGCCCGCGCGCCGACGCGTGAACGTGGTCGCAGGCCACGACCCTGAGGATGTGCGACGAAGCCTCGAACAGATGCAGCGTCGCGTGCTCAGGCACGTGCCGAACGCGATCGGATGCAAGATCACCGCGATTGCAACGACGATCAGCGAGGTCCTGCCCCGAGCTGGGGTGCTGGGCGCAGGGTCGCCCGGGCAGTACGTGCTCGTGCAGTGCGCGACCGACTACCTTCCGACTGCGGTCCAGGCGTATCTCGACCTCCCTCGTGGTTACGCCGACCATCACGTCGTCGCAGACGGCAAGACGCCGCTCGCGCTGCTCTCGGAGCAACTCGACGTGCTGGCGAAACAGATCGACGAGATCGCCGAGAACGTGAACCGCGCGGATAGCAACAAACTGATCGCGAACGGCCTCTTCCTGGCGGCCAAGTTCGGACGCGGGACGCTCGACATCGACGCGCGTACCACGGAATGAGCGGTGACCTCGCGGTGCGCTCGGCCTGCGGCGACCTGCGGGCACGGTCGACAAGACGCGGGCAGCAGGCGACCAACACTGGACCGGTGATCGTCAAGCCGGCGATCCCGATCCGAGCCGGACATTTTTCGCGCGGTACAGCCCGTCTCGACCGATCCAGCCCACGCTGACAACATCGCCAGGACGGTATTGGTCCAACGTCTCCTCAAGAACGCCGGTTGTTGGGATCGTCGTATCGTTGATCGAGACGACGATCGTGTTCGGGGCGATGCCGGCTCGTGCTGCGGGCCCGTCGCGCTGAACGCTCACGACGTAGGCGCCCGCACCGCCGTCGGGCGAGGTCGGCCGGACTGCGATGCCCAACGCGGCGGTCGGACCGACGTGCACACCATTGTTGCTCTCGTCGGCATCGACACGATCGACAACGGCGAGTACACCGTCGATGGGTATCGCGAACGTCACGTCGTTGCCTGTCCGTACCTGACCGCGGCTTCCGCCAGCGGCCGCGGTCATCGCCACCACCTTCCCAGAGGCGTCAGCGATTGGGCCGCCGGAATCGCTGGCCGGGCTCGACACGTCGATCTCGGCCATGTCGTGGAGCATCTCGGCGCCAGCTTGAACCCGTTGGTCCAGCGCGGTCACCGTACCCGACAGGGGAATCGGCGCATCGTTGACGCGGGCGACGCTCCCGACCGACACGACAGACTCGCCGTCGGCGAGTGCAGATGCGTCCGCCGGTTCGATGGTCGCAAGCCCAGATGCCCCTGCGAGGGCGAGCACCGCGACGTCTGCAGTGACGTCATATCCGACGACCGTCGCGGCGTAGGTACGCCCGGTGCCGGAAACTCGCGCCGCGATCGCCGTCGCCTGCGCGATCGACTGATTGTTCGTGACCACCTCGCCCCCCGGCGTCAGCACCATGCCCGCTGCCGACGTATGTCCGCCGCCGCCGAGCGAGACTTGCAGGTCGACCACTGCCGGTCCGACCATTCGCGCGACCGCCTCGGCGTCGATGGGCCGCGTCGTGCCCGGCGTCACTGGAGACGATGTCCGCAATCCAGTTCGCTTCGGGGTCGATGTCCGCGTGTGGTCGGAAAGTGCGACGATCGCCACGATCGCCAGAACGAGGACAAGAGCCACCACGAGCAGGTGGCCCACTCCCGACTCGGACCTTCCGCCTAGCCCGTCGGCTCGCATGCCGTGATTCTGACCCGACGCTTGCCGCGAACGCGGGCGGCTACCGGACGCGTGCACGACGCCTTGGGCATCAATGCGCACAAGCCCGCGAGGCAGGCCCGCTGATGATTTCGACCGGCGATCTTCCAGTTCGAACACGTGAGACCTCAACGGCTGTCCACCCGACCGTGGCGTGAACGCGGCGCGAGATGACAGCGGAATCGCCGCGGACAGGGGCGCTCCCGACGACCGGAAGGGGACGCGTACACGACATAACTGTCAGGTCAGTGTAAACGTCCGACAAAACATGGCAGCGATCCCGAGATAAGGTTCATGTCGTCGGCGCCGAGGAGGATGCGGATCGGACAACGGCCCGGCTTTTCCGTTCGGAAAGCGCAGCGGGTGCGTCTCGACATTCGTTCGTCCAAGCACCTAACGGAGGTACGGGATGACCGACCGGCTCGAAGGATCGGGGGCGTGCGGCGACGCGCTGGCGGATTTCTTGCCGCGTCGCTGGCTGGAATGGTTGGACTGGCCCGTGGTCGCCTCGATGCGGAACGCTGAGCAGGTCTTGCGCGTCGAAGAGTTCCGCGAGAACCGTGACTTCGTGGTTCGAGCGGAGATTCCCGGTATCGATCCTGACCAAGACCTCGACCTTCAGGTTCGGGACCACGTGCTCGAGATCCGCGCCCAGCGAGCCGAGCGTGGGGAGCGCGAGACCAACGGCGGCTACCGGAGTGAGTTCAGATACGGCAGCTTCTTCCGAGCCGTCGCGCTGCCGATCAACGCGAAAGAGGCGGACGTCAATGCCAGCTATCACGACGGGATTCTCGAGGTCCGAATCCCCGTCGAAGCATCGTCGGGTCCCACCGGAACTCGGATTCCGGTCGAGCACTGAACCGGGCGGAAGACCCCGCTCGAATCGAGCGTGATCGAAGCAACAACTTGTGCATTGACCGAATCTCGCACTCATCGCGGCGGATGACTCGGACGGCTCGTCGCTTGTTGTTCATCGCCACCACGCCTCCTTCGACGTTCGCGGCTACCGCTTCACGGTCGTTTGTTTCGCGCCACAGACGACGGAGCGACGGAACGATTGGCCCAACCGACCGTCACCACGGATCCGGACCGGCACTGCCCATTCAAAACCCGAGAGCCGGAATCAACGCAGAAACGAGAAGAGGCCGCCCTTTTTCGGGCGTCTGCGGTCGCGGTAAAGATCCTGCGTCACGCGATCGGAAACGCAACCCTCCGTACGGGTGCCGACGCCGACGACTGAGCGCGCGAACCGCATGCCGCCAAGCCGTTGACGGGTCACAACGCCCGCAGCGGTGTCGCCGGCGAACGTCAACGCAGGTGACCTTCGAAGACAGCCGACAGTGCGAGCCGTCGGTCTGGATGTTCACTGCGAGTTCGGATGCGCTGAGACCCGAGCTGACGATCGAAGGGTCCGAATCGATCACGACAGGCCAGACCCACTCTAGGTCGCCACGACCTGAGATGTCTTGGTGGGACCGTTCGGCAGCCCACCAGATCAATGTCCAGGCCTCAGCAGTTGGGGTCTCGTCGCACGGAGTACCGGAATGGGACACCGTTGATCGACCAGTCGAACTGCACATCGGCACCGTCGGGATGGGTGTCGCGCCCCGCGAGCTTGACGCCGAGCGGAACGGTCTCGACGTGGTTGGTGCTTCCTCCGCCTCTGGTGATGAACATGCCGCTGGCAGCCGGGGCACGACTTTGTGTGACCCCCCAGCGCAACTCGGTGCCGTCGGGAAAGTGGTTGTAGCCGACGCGTAACGTCAAGCCATTCGAGAACTCGACCTCGAAGATGTTCACGTCGATCGAGTCGGCCTCGGGCGGCGCGAAGACCGCAAGCGGCGCGATCGTCTCCTCGACCGGCGCCACTTCGCTGATCGGGCTGTCGATGGTCGGAGCTTCGGGGATCTCGGTCGCCGCCACAACTGCAGGCTCGTTCACCGTCCGCTTTCTGCGGCGCCGGCGCGCCATGAGCACCCAGATGCCGGCTGCCAGGAAGAGCGCCACGACCGCCGCGACGATCGCGAGGACCGACGCGCTGGAACGGTGCTTCCCGGTCGTCACAGGCGGGATCGTCGACGTCGACGGTGCCTTGGTGGTGGGGGCAGACAGGGTGACAATGACCGAGAACTGTCCTGAATTGTCGGGCAGGTAGTTGTCGTTGACTCCGAAGAAGAGGTCGCCGGCCCGGTGAGCGTGAACGACCGCGTTGGCTCCGATCTCGAACGGTGAACCGGTGCCGATGCGTCCGATCAGCGACCAGCACGCAAGCCCTGGGGCCGGCCAACGCGAGCTGCGGGCCTGGCCCTTGGCGATAGCCGAGCACTTGGATCCCCACGGGATGCCGGCCGGGTCGAGGTGGGTAATCGGCGGGCCGCCGAAGTGGACGTATCCGCTCGCGTTGATTGTGACCGCGTCGCCGACCTGTACCGGGAGGCCGGTAGAGACGAACGGGCTGCGACCCTGGACAATCACATGCGTGCCGGCCGGCGAACCGCTGAGGTGACGGACAACGCTTGTTCGATCCCGAACCCGGGTCGGACGTACGCGTTGGCTCCCGGCGCCCGCTGGCGCGCCGGACACGACCGTGGCCGCGCACGCCGCCATCGCCAAGCACGCGCCCAGACGCCAGCCCCAGCGCGCCGCTCCCATATATCGCACCGAGTCGTGATCGTTCACAAGCGCCCAGTCCAACAGGTGCAGGGCCGCCAAGCAATCTCAGGAAACCCGCACCACCAACATCGTTCCCACAGACATGGTCGGCGCAGACATTTGACGTTCTGGTGCCTCGCTCGACGGTGGCAGTCGCCAAGGCGCGACCGCGCGAAGGCGCATCGTCGCTCGGTCCGTACGCTGACGTCGACCGTACAGGAATCGCAAGGGCGAGTCGTACGACTGAATCTCACACCGCCGACGACGACGACGACGACGACGACGACGATTCGCCTGGACCACGATCGAGGATCTGGACGATTGTCGCTGCGACCTCCGAACAGGCTCAGCTCGACGAGACCCACGCGGCGTCGTCAATCCGAATCGGCGAACCGATCTACGACGTTCAAGAAAGCCGCTTGCCCGCGAGCCACGTCGAATGTCCACCTACAGCGAGCCAGAAGCGATCATGTGCCTCGAGGCGGGGGACCGCTTCTTCGCGCCTCAGTTGTCCGTCGCGGACCGTCGCTTTGACATCAGAAACCGACAACGGCCATACGGCACAATGAGCCGATGCTCGAAATCGTTCTCGTTGAGCCACAGATCGCCACGAACACGGGCAACATCATCCGACTGTGCGCAAACGTCGGCGCTCGCCTTCACGTCGTCCGACCGCTCGGATTCACCTTGGACGATGCTGCGTTGCGTCGCGGTGGGCTCGACTATCACGAGGTCGCCGACACGCAGATCTGGGACACGTGGACAGACTGCCGGGTCGCGCTCACGCCGGACCGACGCTGGTTTGCCACAACGACTCGCGTTCCTCACCGACGTTACGACGACGTCGACTATCGCGCGGGCGATGTCGTCGTATTCGGCTGCGAGGCCACCGGTCTCGGCGAGAGGCTCCTCGCAGAGTTCCCGAACGACTGTCGCCTGCGCATTCCGATGCGTCCGTCCAACCGGAGTCTGAATCTCGCGAATGCGGTGAGCGTCATTGCGTACGAAGCTTGGCGCCAACACGATTTCGTCGACGCTGCGACTGGAACGTTCGAAGAATCGCTGCGCCCGGCCCGCGGCAAAGACGTCTAACGATGCATCCGTAGCGTAGTGACCGACCGTGTCGACTGCTGGTGGCTGCGATTTCGATTTATGCGCGTCGCAAGGTCGGCGAACACGCTCGTGAGTTCCGAGACCTGTTCGCCGACCGACCGACCGAGGCGATCGCGTCGACCTCCTCGTCTGTGCTTCCCAGACTTCATCGCTCGGAGCGACCGGAGGCGAGCCCCTCCGTGCCGCGCCTTTCAGCCCAAGACGAATCGCTCGAGGCAACGAAACGGCGGCGTCTGGCGTCGACGGTCGTCGGTCGCCGCGTTGGCGGTTCGAAAAAACGGCGGTCGTGCCTGCACCAGACATGCGAGAAGCCTTGGGGAGACGTGAACCTCCGTCGCGCCACCCAGAACGGCGCGCCGGCGGGGGAGCGCGGCGACCGACCCATTAGGAGATCATGCGTGCAACCAAGAGGATGCCGAGCCCCAGGCAACAGGCGGCCGAGAAGAGGAACGACAGCTGCTTCGCGAAGTCAATCGAGTTGTGCGGTGATCGTCGATCGATCCGGCTGCACCTGACGCAACGCGAACCTCGTCCTCGTGGGGTTGCGAAGGTTGAGTACTCACCGCAGCCGCGGCATCGGAAATGCTCGAGTCCGCATCGCGCACATTTGAATCGAGAGAGACCTGCTTTCGCCGCCGTGGACGACTTGCAGCGAACACAGAAGATGAGCCGTGTCCCGCCCGCCCAAGACGACGTCTGTTGCCGTCCGCAACTCGCGCATCGCCAAGTTCTTCGGTGCTCTGCAACCTGGAGGATTCGGTTACATGCGTCGCACTTCGCGAACTCCCATGCCATCTTGCAGTTTGCGCAATCGAATCGGCCGGTCGTTCTCGGGACGCGCTGTGTCGTTTTGCAGACCGAACAGGCGACGGATACGCCGAGGTCAGATTCCTTGCCGTGTTCGGGCGGCTTGCTCCGATCGTGACGTGGTCCGTTTCGATCGTCGCCTTCGCGACGATCTGCGAGGTGCACGTCATACCCGCGGCGCTTTGCAACATTTCCGAGCGTGTCCCACGCTCGATTGACTTGGAGTGTCTCCTTTTCGGCTTCGGCCAACACGTCGTCGGGAGCCCCTCGGTGCTTGTCTGGATGCAGCAGGCGAACCTTGACGCGCCAGGCGCGTCTGATCGCATCCATATCCGCCGTTGGCTCGACACCGAGGACGTCGTAGTGGCTCAGCATTTGTACCTGGCCGCTGTGTTGTGGCGTGAACCGCAACTTCGGCCTGGGATTCGCGACGGCTCACCGTTCGTCATGGAAGCAGTTGTGCATCGGTCGCCGAGGTGGTCACTCGTCGGGCGCATTCGGATTCCGAGGTCGGCGGACGGTCGAATCGCCTCGTCGGTTGGGATGCTCATGCGCCGGGCGAGAGCAATGAAGTTCGTCAATTCGACGTCAGTGGACGGTCCTCGATTCATTCGAGATCGCCGTATGTCTGCGCGTGTCGTCCGCGGACCCATCGAAGACAGAATTTCCAGTCCTGACCAAACTCGCAGTGCGGGATCACGGGTCGACCGTCAAGAGTCGGCTCGAGTGCACAGACCCTCTCCGTCTGTGATCGTGGCTGCGGTCATCGAATCCCACGCGCTCCCGCTCACGACGAGGATGCTCAGACCCAAGCGCGTTGCGATCGTCTGTTCGACGCTCAGACTGCCGGTTGCGGTGTCGGTGTCGGTCAACGCCGTCCCGGACAGAGCGGATGCCAGCGCCGCGAAGCCCGTCGCCGCGCGGCTACCGCTCCGCTGCACAACATGACGATCGAGCGCGCAACGACGCCGAACTGTCCTGCAAACCCGGGTCGACCTCAATGTCGACACCAAAGCGAGCGCGGCATTCCAGGCCCCTTGGTTGCTTGTAGCCGAAATCGGGACACCACGCGCAACACGGCGTACGACGCGTGCCACCGGTTGCGTTGCACGGACACATTCCGTATCGGTCATCTCACGAGCAGCTGACTTCGCTCTGCCATACCGGTCACCAGGGATCGGTTTCAGCTGGCGCGTGCGACCGCCACGGCATGCCGCACGTCGAATCGGACTCGACACTTCGCGTAAACTGCGGGCCCGGCGTATCGGACCCTCTGGGCAACGTGCGGCCGCGAGGACTGGGCATACGCACGTAGGCGAGATGAACTACTCCGCCTTGACCATAGTGCACCGGATGTCAAGAGCGCCGTCACGTTCGTCAGCAGTCTCACCTCTCGTCGCGAAACCTGACCGAAGGGATCGCGCTGAACGGCCGACATTGTCTTGCTGCATGGCACAAGCCAGTCGACAGAAGGCTGCAAACTGCTCTGTGCACATCTCGTCGGCCTCGGCCACCACACCCACACCGCCGACCTTGCGAGCGACGACACGAGCGCCGACGACTGCGCCGTCGTCGCAGCGCAGATGTCATCGCGGTCACGGCACCGATCGTGGTCGCACGCTCGGGCGCCGGGGTGCTGCTGCGTGCCGTGACACGACGGCTTGGCGCCTCGTATCAGGTCAGGCTGCAATCATTCCCGGATCGTCCATTACGTTCCGAGATCGCAGACGCACCGAGCGAAGTCTTCGACGCAGAATGGCTCGGCCAGAACCCCGTCGCAGATCCCGTCCTCGGCTCTGCTTCCTGTTCCACAACTGTGACCGTAACGTTCTGCGCTGGGCCGTTGAGCACCCTGCGAGCGTTCATCCCGAGCGCGTTTGTGACATTGGTACGTCCTGGACATGATCACTGGTTGGTCCACTGACGAACACAGCGCGACGCATGCTCCACCTCCAAGACCCGTGCCAAAGGAGCGCGCCGG
>JBKQIY010000202.1:0-15231 GCA_052148155.1 Acidimicrobiia bacterium
CCAAGACCGCGCGGATCGCCTACGACAAAAACCCGTTCGGCATCGGCGCAGTGAAAGTCGCCGGCGACAACGAGCTATGTGTCCCGTCGGTCGAGGCGCCCGCACCGCCAACCATTACATCGCCAACGACCACAGCGACAACGACATCGACGACGCCGCCAACAACGACGACACCAGCACCGACATACTGGACGCCGACAGCGGCAGCTCCCATCTCGTGGTACTGGCAGCTCCAGGGCACGATCATCAATCAAAACGTGCAGGTCTACGACGTCGACGGGTTCGACACGTCGGCGGCCGAGGTCGCCGCCCTCCACGCCCAGGGAGCAAAAGTCATCTGCTACATCAACGTCGGGGCAGCCGAAAACTGGCGTTCCGATTACGGTTCGTTCCCGTCCACCGTGCAGGGCTCAGCCGTGAGCGGCTTCCCAGGCGAATACTGGCTCGACATCCGCCAGCTGAGCGTCCTCGAACCGATCATGACCGCACGGATGCAGATGTGCGTAGCCAAAGGTTTCGACGCCATCGAACCCGACAACGTCGACGGCTACACGAACTCGACCGGTTTTCCGCTCGCCGCCCAAGACCAACTCACCTACAACGAATGGATCGCGACCGAGGCCCACAGTCTTGGCCTGTCGGTCGGATTGAAAAACGACGTCGGCCAGACCGAACAGCTCGAGCCGTACTTCGACTGGGCGCTCACCGAGGAATGCAACCTCGACCTCGAGTGTGGAACCGAATATTGGTTCACCCACGCGAACAAAGCTGTCTTCAACGCCGAATACATCGACGACGGCGAAAGCACGAGCGCGTTCTGCACCCTCGACGCGACCGCCCACCTCAACGGTGCCCTGTACGACATCAACCTCGACGGCGCGACCTACCAGCCCTGCACCGGTACCTGGTAGCCGCAGACCCTGCAGACAACGGTGACGGCCCGACACGACAACACCTGCCGTCTTCCCCGTCAGGCACCACCGCCATGCGCTCTTGCCGATCATCGGGTCCGCCTGCCGCCAGGTAGGACCGCGGATGAGCGCCGCAATCGTGTCGCGAACCATGGGAACGATGGTGGCAGGATGGTCGGGTGGGGCCAGAACTCCCAGACTTTGCCCGGCTCCCGGTCGGGACGAAGGAGTTGTTCGAGTGGCGACTCGAGCGACTTCCCCTGCGCCGAGTTCGGAATCGGATCGACGCCGATGCCGTGATACACAACGAGGTTCGCTCCGTGGAGCGTTTCTGTACCGAGCGCAAAGTCAGAGAACTTGACGCTCGCGCCTTGCGTACCTGGCACTTCCGCGCGGTCTACGACCGGGTCAGTGCTACCCGACCGGATTTGCTGCCGCCGTCTGCACGCCGACGCCATGACCAAGGTCGACATCTCCGGGCACGCTCGGAACGCGCTCTGCGCACATCCCGGCGCCACCTGCCGGACTTCCTTGTGGGCTGGCCGACCTGGTTCAGGCACCGCTGGGCGCGATTGCGGGCGGTCTTGGTCCGTCACCGTGCCGAAGTGTTCAAGGGGACCGAGGACGCCTAATCGCACGGCTCGACTCATACCGCCAAAGCGCACGACTCGATCCCGCTGTTCGTCATCCCGTCTGATGCCCCCGTCCGGTCCTCTCTCCCGACATGCTCGCGTTCGGCCGGAACCGACGATTCCTGCGTGCGGACACATTCGTGACCGTCCGCCCGTTGTTTGGGCAGGTTTGGGTCGTTAGCGTCTCGGGCAGCGTTCGATCCGATATGTCCGGTCTTGGGGGGTCTGTGGTGCGGAGCTCGCGGGTTGTTGCAGTGGTCGTGCTCGCCCTCGGGTCTTGCGTTGCCGGGATCGGTGCGGCCGGAGCTGGCGGGTCCCTCGGCGGTTTGGGGCTCGGGCTCGTGGGCTCGGTGAACGGGTCGACCGCGACGACCGCGTGCGGTGTGGCCGGAGCGTCGGGGACGTTCACCCTGACCGGTTACGGCCGCAGCAGCTCGCAGACGACCGTTGACGTGACCGCACCGACGACGACGTTCTCCGGCTGGGGTTTGACCGCGCCGACGTTCCAGAATGTCTGCGTCGGCGAGATGGCCGACGCGACCGGCGCCACGTCCGGCGGTGCGGTGCAGGCAACCAACGTGATGATCTGGTCGCCGACACCGCTACCCACCCCGGTCGCGTTCGGGCTGGTCGCCTCGGTGAACGGGTCGACCGCGACGACCGCGTGCGGCGCGGCCAACGCGTCGGGGACGTTCACGGTGACCGGACGCGAAGGCCGCAACAGCTCGCAGACAACCGTTGACGTGACCGCGACGACGACAGCGTTCACCGAACCCGATGTGAGCGGACCGTCGTTCCTGAATGTGTGCGTCGGCGAAATGGTCGGCGCGACCGGCACCACCTCCGCAGGGGCGTTGCAAGCCACGAACGTCACGATCTGGTCGCCCGCACCGCCTCCGCCCCCGGCGGTCGCGTTCGGGCTGGTCGGCTCGGTGAACGGCTCGACCGCGACGACCGCGTGCGGCGCGGCCAACGCGTCGGGGACGTTCACGGTGACCGGACACCAAGGCCGCAACGCTTCGCAGACGACCGTTGCTGTGACTGCGATGACCACGGCGTTCACCGAACACGATGTGAGCACACCGTCGTTCCTGAATGTGTGCGTCGGCGAAATGGTCGGCGCGACCGGCACCACCGCCAGCGGCGCGTTACAAGCGACGAACGTGACGATCTGGTCGCCGAAGCCACCAACGACCGGTTACAGCGCGTTCGGGATGGTCATCTCCGTGAACGGCTCGACAACCGCCGGCGCATGTGGCGTGGCCGACATGTCGGGAACGTTCACCGTCATCGGCCAACAAGGCCACCAACGCCACCGAGGCCACAACAACAACAGCAGCAGTACGCAGACAGTCATCAACGTCACCGCCGGCGCGACCGGCGCGACAACGTTCACTGAGCGGGGTGTAAGTGCACCCTCCTTCGAGAACGTGTGCGTCAACGGAACCGCCGGCGCGCAAGGCGCGACCTCGGACGGTGCACTCCAGGCGACCGCCGTCAAGATCTGGTCGCCGCCAGCAACGCCGCCGTCGACGGCGTTCGGGATGGTGATCTCCGTGAACGGGTCCACCGCGACGACCGCGTGTGGTGTCGCCGCGATGTCAGGGACGTTTACGGTCATGGGCCGCAACAGCACCCAGACTGTCATCGACGTCACCGCCAACACGACAACATTCCGTGAACACGGTGTGAGTGCACCGTCGTTCGCGAACGTGTGCGTGAACGCGACCGCCGCCGCCACCGGAACCGTCGCCGGCAGCGCGCTCGACGCCAACGGCGTGCAGATCTGGTCGCCACCCGCCACCACCTAGCCGAACCCGGACGACCCGTGCGGCAGGCCGTTCCACAAAACCCCCGCGGCTCGACCCAGATAACGGTTCATCCGCATCGACGCTCCAAACGACGGGCGTGTCGATCGGAACGAACACCGCGTGGTGAGCGTCGCAACATGCCAACCGAATCGCTCGATACTGCGCCGTCTCCCAAGGCCACTGGTTCTCGACGTCGCCGCTGGCGGGCACTACACGCAAGAAGCGTGCGGCCCTGCACATATGCGTGCGGCCGTCGAGACGAATCTCGCCCGTAACTGTCTGACCATTCCACGCCCCCGCGGCGGGGGTTCATCGAGATCCGTTCCAAGATCCCGGTGCTGTCGGACGGCCTTCGCCCACTGGGAACGGGCTCGCCTCCTGCTGGACCACCATGACGTTGGACCGACGTCACATAGAACCGAGTACTGGTTCATCCAGGCGAACGAGGCTGCTGCAACGCCGAATACATCGACCACGACGAAAGCGCCGCCGCGTTCTGTCCGGCTGACGCGGCCGCTCACGTCAACGGTGCCCTGTACGGCATCGACCTCGACGGCGCTGCCTCCCAACCCTGCACGGGCACCTGGCCACGACGCCTCCCCGAAGTGTCCCGGTACGCCGCAGCTGTCGCGTGTCGCGCCAGGAACGGCCGTGGTGAGACGGACGGACCTCGAAGCGTTCGCGCGCTGAGAAGGTCGACGACTGTTTGGGTTACGCGTCCCGCGTGTTCATCCGCCAGGCTCCGAGGATGGTCCAGCCGACGAGCCAGGCGATGATGACGCACACCGCGACGAACGTCGTTTCCGGTACAAGGATGGACGCTGCATGTGGGGGCGCTGGGCCGTCCCCTCCGAAGATTCTGACGGACAGTCCGCCAGGTTCGAGGTGGGCGGTGGCGAGTCCGACCACGGCCCGTTGCAGGTTGATGAAGTGGGGGATGTTCGCTCGGGAGAAGATCGGCGTCAGGATGATCTCGAGGACGATCATCATGACGACTGCGACGGTCCGTTGGCCGAGGAGCGCACCGAGCCCGAGCCCGACGACAAAGCCGATGAGCGCTTCGAGTTCGAGCCACAGCCCGGTTTTGACCATAAGCGACGTCGACGGAGCGAGGAAAAATCTGGAGTAGTCGGCATAGTCCTGCTGGGCGACCTGGATGGCCTTGGCTGTGACGTCCGCGGGCACAAGGTGTCCGGGCGTACCGGATCCCGAGGGTCCGCTGCTGTTCTGTCCGGCGGGGCCGCCGACGGGGCCGTTGGCGCAAGGCGCGTCCGCGGGAGGCGGTCCGTTGTAGGGGAAGTTGCACACGACCTCATCGGCATGGTTAGCCGCCCAGGTCTCGAGCGCGGGGAGGGACAGACGTGCGGGGACGTTGGCGCCGTTGTAGTTGAGTGAGGTCGGCGCCGCGAACACGCATACCCCGCAGACGATCGCGAAGCCGATCGCGACCAACGGCCCGATGATGGCGAGCCCGGCGGGGATCCGGGCGAAATACAGCGCGAGTCGGGAGCGGCCAGTGACGACGAGGTGGCGGAACATCCCTTCGGTGAGATCGACCGATCCCGCAGTGCAACCCAACGTGGCGGCGACGACGAAGCCGAACACGTACAGAACAATGACGACGAGATGGTTGAAGATGTCGTAGCCGCCGGCCGGCCCGTAGGAATGCGGGTCGAAGGCATGCAGCAGCAGCCGGATGACAAGAAAGAGTGTCGGGAGACCGATCGTGACCCCGACGAGTGCGATCATGAGTCCGCGTCGTTTGCGCAGCTCCATAAAGCGGGTCGCGATCATCCCGCCGGTCGGTATCCACGACCCTCGCCGGTCAACCGATCCTCCAACGGACGTCCCGATGGCCGCGGTGGTGCTCGTGTCGGGTGTGATGGTCATTGCGTTTCTCCGAGTCGGCTCGTGACTTGCAAGAACCACGATTCGAGTGACGCCTGCACCGGTTGCAGGCGGTACAAGGAAATGCCGCCTTCGACGAGCACGCGGGCGACCTCGGCGATGACGTCACCTGAGGTGCCCGCCGGCAGGGTCATCTGTAACCCGTCCGGGCGTACGTCGATGTGCGCGCCGATCGTGGTGCGTTCGAGCAGGATGCGGGCACGGTCGGGCTCGGAACATTCGACCTGCAGTTCCAGCGATGCGCCCGACAACAGTTGCGCGATCGGCCCTTGGCGGATGATCCGTCCCTGGTCGACGATGGCGACGGCGTCGCAGGTCCGTTCGACTTCGTCGAGCAGATGCGACGACAACACCACGGTGCGGTCCTCGGCCACCAACGACAAGATCATGTCGCGCATCTCGTGCATGCCGGCCGGGTCGAGTCCGTTCATCGGCTCGTCCAGGATCAACAGCTGGGGGTCGCCGAGCAGACAGGCGGCGACACCAAGACGTTGACGCATGCCCATCGAGTACTTCGCGACTCGGTCATCGGCGCGGTGTGCCATGCTGACCCGCTCGAGTGCCGGCCCGATCCGGTCCCGCGCCGCGGGTTCACGCGCCGCGGCGAGGATCTGCAAGTTCTGCCGTCCGGTCAGATGGGCATGGAACCGGGGCTCGTCAACGATGGCACCTACACGCGCCAAAGCCATGTCGCGATGTTGGGGGACGGGAATTCCGAGCAGCGACATTGTGCCGGCATCTGCGTGCGTGAGTCCCAACAGGACGCGGATCAGCGTGGTCTTCCCGGCACCGTTGGGTCCGAGATAGCCGAACGCGCAACCCCGCGGGACGAGGAGCTCCACGTCATTCACCGCGACGTTGTCCCCGAACCGTTTCGTCAACCCGTGCGTCTCGACCGCCCAGCGAGTGTCCGCCGGTCGCTCTTCTGCAATGTCAGTAACCGCGGTCGTGCTCATCGCACCCACCGACCGGCGGCTTCGACCAGCATCGACCGGTCGAGCTTCAGTGGCCCACAAATCTCACGTTTCATGAGGTTTAGCGTCCGCCTTCCCTGTCGTTTTCACCATCAGGAACTTCCCGCACTCAACCCTGAGATCTCGCCGCAAGCGTCAGGGCCCGTCGAAGGGCAGGCGACTTCGACAGTCGAGAACACCGATCGTGTGCGGTGCGCCACAGACCGTACGGACCGACGACATACCCGGGTTCTGGATCACGACCCCAAACAATCACGGCGCCCCAAACATCACGGCGCGGGGTGCTGCAACACGACGTTGGGGAGCGCGCGCTTCGTCGATGTGGTCATGGCAAGCGGCCCGCGTGCCCCTAGGAGTAGTGGCCTTCTGGGGTCTGGTCGTGGTGTGGATGTGACCAGCGGCCCCCGTTGTTCCATGGTCGCCAGAAGGCCACCGTCAGGGTCAGCCCGATGATTCCGACGAGGAGGACGGCCAGGATGAGCACTCCGATCGCTCCGATCGGGCCCTGAGAAGCGACGCGCACGGTGACGGGCCCGACCCGCATTCTCGGGAACGGTGGGAACGGGACGGGCCCGATGACCGGACCGGCGACGGCCCGCGACGAGCGGACGCCGCCGACCACGAGCGCAGCACCGATGAAGACGACAACTCCGGCCGCGACTGATCCCGCGAGGACGGCGAGCACGCCCAGGTGCCGGCGGGGTCTCGTCGTCGTCGTCGTCGTCGGCGGCGGCAGCGGCTGGGTTTGGGGAGGTTCGGGCGGTTGGGCGACGCCTCGTTCGGCTGCCCACGAGGCTGCGAACGAACGGGGATCGAACGCGCCGCTCCCCAGTACCTCTTCTGGCGAAGCCCCCTCGGCCTCGGCTTCTTTCAGGTCGGCTTCGAGGTCCGCTGCCATCTCGTTGGCGATCGGGTCGGGGACGTGCAGCCTGGCCCATTCGCGTCGGCACTCTTCGACGAATTCGTTCACGCGCTCACCTCCGCCTCGACCGGACCGAGCACGGCGTCGAGCGCGTCGCGTGCGGCGCGCCACTCGGACACCCCAGCCGCGAGGGCGATCTGGCCCGCGCTCGACGCGCGGTAGTACTTCCGCGGCGGTCCACCATTGCTGGCGGCCCGATAGGTCTCGACCAGACCTTCGCGCTCCAAACGGCCGAGCAGCGGGTAGATCGAACCCTCCCCGACGATCGACAGCCCGCGCGCCCGCAACCGCTTCGTCATCTCGTAGCCGTACGCAGGCCCATCTTCCATCACAGCCAACAGGCACAGGTCGAGCACCCCGCGCAGCAACTCTGTGCGTCGACGCTCACCGTCTACCATGCGTCACATGATAGCCGTAACTCCCTTGCGCCACAAGACAATGCTACGGCGGTCCTGAACACGCGCAAACGCGACAAGCAGCAGGACTGACCGGACCAGGAACCGCAAGCGCGATCTGGCGATTTCTCGAAGCCTGGCCTGGCGGGCGTCGAGATCTGTTGGGCGCGAGAAAAACGTGTTCCGCGGTCCCGTCGCCCGCACTCCCTGACGAACTCACCGGCTCATCAGCTCCCATGTGGCCTCGTCGCCCGAAGTCCCCCTCCGGTTCCCGTGCGGGAGGGCATCGAGGTCGTCGGCTGGGATCAACCACGAAGGTCGCGCCTGCGCACGGCGTGGTGACGGTCCAGGCTGACGGCGTGCGTCTCGCTCGTGCCTCCCGGCAGTCGGTTGGTGTTGATCTTGGCTTTATCCGGACGCTCTGTCTGCCGATAAAAGACCTATCACAATTCGCCTTTTCAACCTTTGTGCCGGATAGGCGAGATCGATTGTGGGTGTTGTCGCTCGTGATGGCGTGTCGTACGTCACCACTATTTGCGCCACAATGTCATCGGAAGTCTTGTGGGGAACCCGTCGTAAGGGGTTGGGGGGCCATGACCAACCGTAGGGGGCCGAGCTCGGCGACAGTCGAACATGACCGCGACCTTCAACGACGACAACGCAATGTCGTCAGACAGGGCGACCATGTCGACGAGAGCCTCGGCCGCTTACGCTACAAGGCCTGCTGTGTCGGTGGAATCACGTACGAGTCGTACGGCGAAGCGGTCGGAATCAGTCGTCAAGCCGTCTACGGCAGCGTCCGTCGATATCTCGCACGACACCCCGAACTTGTGCCCGCCTCGAAAGGGCGCAGCCGTCTCTCCTGCCAAGACGACAGCGACGAGGCCGACACTCAAATACCGGAAGTCGACGCAGTAGATGGCCTTGAGCGCGCGGTGTCGGAACTGGCCGCACTTTGGTCTCTGTAACGGTCGAAGCGTCACGAAAACAGAGCTCGACGCCTTCGGGGACGAACGAGATTCCTCGAATCGATCGTGTCTCCATATACCTTTCTCGCGAGGCGGGTGTGCGTCGGCCCGGCCGTCGAGGAGGTCGAGCTCCTCACTGACGGCGGCTTTGTCCGCGTCGCGTCGCCCACACCGAGTCGAGCCCGAACATGTCGGTGGTCGCCACCGCAGATGTCCGCCAGGTTCGGTGCCGTCCAGCATGTCTGCGCATACCAACGTCGGACCTGGACCAGGCGTGCGGAGCTGAGTCTCGGTTCACCCCGACGAACCAGGCCGTCTTCAACGCCGAACCGTCGTCGATGCGAGCAGCACGGAAGGTCGAAAACCAGGCCTCGTCTCCGGTGTTCCGCATGTTGTTCGTGGGCTGTGAGTGTCTCGAGGGGTTGAGAAACATCTTCGTGACGCACACCGACCAGCGAGGTTGTCGATCGGCGCTCATACGCAACGAGCGGTGCGGGCGTGGGGGTTCCGTTGCAGAGTCGCGAGGGTTACCGTTTCGTCCGGGATCCTTTGAACGGGGGGCGACATGCTGAATCCGTTTTCTTCTCTACGGGGTCGGGTGCGAGGGGGCCGCCACGAAGAGGTTCGGTGCAGTGCACGTCGGCGACAGGCGATCGCGTTCGTCGCGGCGGTAGCGCTGATCGCACCTGCTGCGATCGTCACGCTGGAACAACCAGCCGCGGCGGCGTCGGGTGACATCTCAACCATTGCAGGCACGGGCGGCGTCGGCGAACACGGTGACGGCATCCCCGCGGTGAGTGCCACGCTCGATCAGCCGCAGGGGCTGACGGTCGACGCGCACGGCAACGTCCTGATCGCCGACTCAGTCAACAATCGTGTGCGGGTGGTCGCCGTGTCGGCGTCGAACCCGGGCTATCCCCTCGCCGGATGTTTTTCGACCGCACCGTGTGCGTGGACAGTCGGAAACATCTACATCATTGCCGGACATGGTCTCGGCGGCTACAACGGCGACAACATTCCCGCTACCTCCGCCCAGCTGTTTGCCCCAACCGACGTCGTGGTCGACCACGCCGGAAACCCGGTCA
Organism: Acidimicrobiia bacterium; assembly: GCA_052148155.1. Classification (GTDB taxonomy): domain Bacteria; phylum Actinomycetota; class Acidimicrobiia; order IMCC26256; family PALSA-610; genus JBBQER01. Next base: position 9,607 of record JBKQIY010000202.1, read on the forward strand.
TCACCGATTCACTGAACGAACGTGTCCGGGTCGTCGCGGTTTCCGCGACGAACCCCGGCTATCCGGTCCCGCACTGGACGGTCGGCGACATCTACACCGTCGCCGGGAACGGCACGAGCGTCTCCCGCTACAACGGCGACGGCGGGTACGCGACCGACGCGTACCTGTTTTCTCCCGAACGCGTGACCGTCGATCATCACGGCAACCTCCTGATCGCTGACACCGGCAACGAGCGTGTGCGCGTCGTTGCGGTCTCGGCATCGAATCCGGGTTATCCGCTCGCCGGCTGCACCGGTCCGTGCACCTGGACGCTCGGCGACATCTTCACCGTCGCCGGCGACGGCTTCAGCGGCTTCAACGGCGACTACATCCCGGCTACCACTGCCGAACTGAACTCGCCGACAGGTGTCGCCTTCGACTCCGAAGGGAACCTGTACATCGCCGACACCGAAAACGCGCGCGTGCGAGTCGTCGCGGTATCGGCATCGAATCCGGGCTATCCGCTCGCCGGCTGCGCCGGTCCGTGCACGTGGACGCGCGGCGACATCTACACCATCGCCGGCGACGGTACCGGCGCCTACAACGGCGATCACATCCTCGCGACCGAGGCCCAGCTGTACTCTCCGACAGACGTCGCGCTCGATGCGCACGGCAATGTGTACATCGCCGACTCCGTCAACTCCCGTATCCGCGAGATCGAGATCGGCGCGGCCGCGACCGCGCCGTGCGCGCCCAGGACGGTCTCGGCTTCGCCGCGAAAAAATGAGGCCGTGGTGCATTGGCTCGCACCGTCATGCAACGGCGGTTCGGCGATCATCGGATACGTGGTCACGCCCTACCTCAAGACCACCGCCCTTCCAGCCCGGACATTCAGATCGAGCGCAACAACCGAAGTCGTCACCGGACTGACAGCCAAGAAGACCTACCGGTTCAAAGTCGCAGCCCGTAACTCCGTCGGACTCGGACCCCAGTCAGCCTTGTCCAGCGCGGTGACGATCAGCAGCACGAGCGCATCAACCACGTGAACGCAGGCACGATCGCGCACCGCGACCTGTCGCGTCGTTGACCAACACCCAACAGGGTGGGTGCTGCGCGCGCGGGAGGTCGTGAGTGACAACGTTTCGAAGACCGCGGCGGTGACGCATACGTCGGTGTGACCGCCGACGCGTCCCGTCGAGTGCATCGACGATCGCCGAGGGTCGTTCGGTCCGATCGTAGGCTTCGCGGCCGTGACACTCTACGAACACATTCCGCATCCGCGCATCAAAGAACGCGAGGCAAGCGGGCCGGTCACCGTCGCCGACCAGATGCCGACCGCGACGCCCGCCGCCCGGCTCAACTCATGGCTCGCCGTCAAGATCACGTCGGGCGTCGGCACCATGTGGTGCGCGTACGCGTTCGCGGCGATCGCGTTGATCAGCTTGCCCGACGCCTTGAAATCGGGCACCGCGGCGATCATCTCCTGGATCGCACAAACATTCCTGCAGCTCGTGTTGCTCTCGATCATCATCGTCGGTCAGAACATACAAAGCACCGCGTCCGACAAACGGGCTGCCGACACGTACAAAGACGCCGAAGCGGTGCTCCACGAAGCGCTCGAGATCCAAGCCCACCTCATGGCACAAGACGCAGCGATCGAGAACATCCTGACGCACCTCGGGTTGGCGATACCGCCACCTCCCGCACCAGCCTCGTAGCCCACGCCGTCGACGGCGCGCGGGATACCGGTCTCTTGGATCGTGCTCGTCGGACCGGCATGCAACGGGGAGCCGCTCGTGAGCTGCCCTGGATTCACAACGCTGGCCCCCGTGGACGAATGAGCGACCAGATCCACCGGCGTGCACGGTCGGGCGCGTTCGCGACGGTTCGACGGCGAACGGTGGCATGGCTTCGTGCTGGGCGCAGCAACGATCGAGCGGACCTGCGAGGGCAGATCTCCAGACCCAGATCCACCGAATCCGAACAGTCCCCTATCGACGGTTGTAGATAGTTTGTTCCAGAACTTTGGGGTCTTGTACCACCCTGCAGTTGCACCTTGTCGAGGACGTCAAGCCTTCGTAAAGTCCGAGCAAGGCTGTCGGATGGTCATGGCGGACGTTGACGGCAAATCGCAGCGTTTCGAGGAGGACCATGAGCCACACGTTCAGAAAAACGTTGGCGCTGTCCGCGAGCGTGGCCGTGCTCGCCGCCGCAGTGCTCGCCCTGGCGGCGTCTCCGGCGTCGGCGACGACACCGCCTGCGCCAACGGGCGTTTCGGTCACGGTCGCGAGCGTGAACTCGGTGAACGTCTACTTCACCGGCGACGGTCAAGCGGACGCGATTTTCGCGGCGACGTGTACGACGACGCTGCCGGGCGGGCTGCCTGTCGCGCTGCCGGTCGTGATGGGCACGTCGAGCCCGATCCTGGTCACCGGGATCACGAATCTGCCTAGCCAGACGATCTCGTGCCAAGTCGACGAGACCGTCGGCGGGGTTACCAGTCCCTGTTCGAACCCGGCGGGCGTGAGCATGACCGGGGTGAGTGGACCAGGCTGTGTCGCGGCGCTGACCGCACCGACGGGCCTGTCGGTCGCACCGGGAGAGATGTCCGCGACGGTGAGCTGGGCGCCCGTCATTTCCAATCCTCCGGGTTGCATCCAGGGATATGTAGTGACGCCATCCGGATCGGGTACGCCGCTTGAGGTCCTCGGTCCCTTCACGACCACCGTCATCTACGGTCTGACCGACGGTGCGTCGGTGACGGTCACGGTCGCCGCCGCCAACGGCGGGGGTGTGGGTCCGGCGTCAGTGTCGACGAGCCCGATCATCATTGGCGCGCCGGCGGCGCCGAGCGTGATCTCGGCGTCGAGAGTCGCCCGCGACGCCCTCACGGTCGCGTTCAGCGCTCCGGCAAGCAATGGTCTTGCGATCAACGGGTACGCGGTGAGGTGTCGGTCGTCGAACGGAGGCGCGCCGAGGACCACCTTGGGCAGAACCAGTCCGATTCAGGTGAAGCGACTCACGCCAGGCAAGACCTATACCTGCGCGGTGGTTGCGGCCAACGGTCTGGGGAGCAGTCCAGCGTCGGCAACGTCAGCGCCAGTGAGGGCATAAGCGAACGTCACGAGCCTTCCTGCGACGCGTCGTGCTTCACCGCCGCAGGTGGGACTCGATCGCGTCGCTGGGGGATGCCCGGAACGGTTCTGCCCCCGAGCCGGTCATGGTGTCGTCACACATCTCCACGGTTCCCGTGGCGACGGGGCATCTGCCGTCATCATGATCCCGAGCGATGCGCGGGCGCGAGAGGTGATGCGCTTCGCGCTGGCGGGTCGTCGTCCTGATTCGACCCGAGACCGGTTGTTTGTTGGTCAGATCGGATCGTCGCCGGGATTGTTACCGCGGTGCAGGTGCCCGCGCGCATGTTGCCCCGACGCGAACGCCGTCAACGTGTCGAAGTGTGGCGGCTCGGAGAAATCGACATCGGCGGCGCCACCACGAGCGCGTCGCCGCTCGTCGGCATGAGTGTTCGGTGCGCCGTGTCGTGACGGTTGAGTAGCTCGAAGCGAAGCCGGCAGTCGCGCACCTCGAGCTCGTCGAGCGTGTAGTCGATGAAGTGGAGCCCACCGTCGTGTCGGGAGAACACGAGGTCGGCGGTGGGGAGCCGTCACGTCGGAACGGCGGGAGCGCACCGTGTGGCGCAGGTCACCCGTTTTCAGGTCGTAGCTCGATCATGTCAAGTCACGACCCGCCGCCGTTATTGGGGTCGGCGGCAGGTCGTGACGTGCTCTGGCTCTCAGGCCTTGATGGTTGCGGACGCCCGGGATGCCGGCCCAGTACCACGGCTGTTGCTGGCCTTGACTGTGCACGTGTAGGCCTTGCCGCTGCTGAGACCGGTCACGGTGAGCGGCTCGGCTTTGGCGGATGTCGTCTTGGCCACGCCGCCATTCGTCGACTTGCATGTTGCCGAGTACTTGGTGATCGGCGCACCGTTGTTGGCGGGCACCCGGAAGCTGATCTTGAGCGCAGTGTTCGAAACCTTCGTGACGTGCAATGCCGTCGCGGCGGACGGTGCGCCGGCCAAGACCGGGCCCGACATCGTTGACGGCGGACCTTCCGCGGGGCCGTTCTCGGCCGTGACCGTGAACGTGTAGGTCAAGCCGTTGGTCAGGCCGCTGACGACGGTGGTTGTTCCCTGGCCCGGGATCAAGACAGGCAGCTGCGCGGTCGTACCCAGGTACGGGGTGACCACATACCCGGCGATACAGCTCGCACCGGTGAGGGGTGGCGCCCAACTCACCACGGCCGAGCCGTTCCCCGGCGCCTGCGACAACGCCAACGGCGCCGACGGGACCGTCGTGCAGTGCGCCGCGCCCGGCAACCCGAACATGTTCGACAGACCCGACGGCGGACCGGTCCCGACCGCGTTCGTCGCGGTCACCGAACACTGATACGGCGTCCCGGCGACGAGCCCGGTCACGGTGATCGGAGATCCCGAACCCGACGCCATCACGGTCGGCTCACCGTCGAGTGAGAAACATGTCGCCGTGTAGCTCATGATGAGACTGCCGCCGTTGCTTGCCGGTGGCGTGAAACTCACGACCGCCGAACCCACACCGGCCGCCGTGCCGGGACCGATCGTCGGCGCGCCTGGGACCGCCACGGGCGTAAACATGTTCGAAGGCGCCGACGGCCCGCTCGTGCCGTAGCTGTTCGTTGCGGTCACCGTGCACGTGTACGGCGCGCCGTTCGTCAGTCCGGAAACCACGATCGGACTCGACGGTCCCGACGCGGTGCCGGTGGCGCCACCAGTGGACGTACACGTCGCGGTGTACGAAATGATCGGGCTGCCGTTGTCGTTGCCGGTAAAGGTGAAGCTGACAGATCCCGAGCCCGGGCCCGCCGTCGCGGTTCCGATCGTCGGCGCGTCGGGCACGTCTATGAGGTTGGCTCGACCGATCGTGGAGCTTCCGGAGTTCGCCCAGTAGATGTAGTCGGTGTTGACCCACACGCCGACCGGGGAACTCGCGCCCCCAATGAACGACGGGTTGGCGCCGCTCCCGTCGATGTTCGCCCGACCGATCGTGCCCGACCCGACGTTCGCCCAGTAGATGTAGGTGGCGCTGGCGTCGAGAACGACCCCGCCCGAATTTGTGCCGCTGATGAACGGAGAAACGATGCCGCTCCCGTCGGCGATGTTTGCCCGACTGATCGTGTCGGTGGTTTCGTCGGCCCAGTAGATGTAGCTGGAGTTGACCGCCAGCCCGGTCAAGGCGTCCGAGCCCGGGCTACCGGCTGGCACGATGAAGTTCTGGACGGGGCTTGTCCCGTTGAGGTTTGCTCGACCGATCGTGTCGAAGTATCCGGTGGTCCAGTAGATGTAGTTGGCGTTGACCGCCAGTCCGATCGGCCCGTATCCGGTATTGGAGGAGTTGATGAAGCACGGGGTGACGTTCGAGCCGTCGAGGTCCGCCCGACCGATGCACTCGTTGCCGGTCTGGTTGGCCCAGTAGATGTAGTTGGCGTCGACCACCAATCCAGATGGTGTGGACACGCCGGTAATCAAGGTCGTCGGGTCGCTGCCGTCGAGGTTCGCTTCACTGATCGTGCCGTTGCCGGTGTTGGCCCAATAGATGTTGGTGGCGTTGA
>JBKQIY010000203.1:0-4422 GCA_052148155.1 Acidimicrobiia bacterium
GCGCTGACCTGGAACGAGTTCACGGGCTACCTCACGATCTTCGACCTCAAGACCGGGAAGATCGTGCAGGAAGAAGGCGGCTATCCCAACACCCTCGACCCAGGGGCCGGCGAACCCGGCGAAGAGGTCGCGGCCGACGGGCCGCTCTACTCGCCGGACGGAAAAACGATCTGGGTCCCGCAGACGGGCGACATCGCCAAGTTCACAGTCGATCCGGAAACGGGCATGGTGTCGGAAAAGACGATCATCACGATGCCGAAGGCCGCGAACGGCCCGGCGCCAGAATACAGCACCGCGGCGACCCATCCCGGCGAAGCCGAGCCCTCGGGCATGGCGCTCTCCTCCGACGGTAGCAAGCTCTACGTGGCCTTCAACGGGTCCAACGCGCTCGGCGTGATCAACACCTCGACAAATGAGGTTGAAAAAGAAATCCCCGTCGGCAACGCGCCGCGCCAGGTGGTTCTCGACGGCAACACCGCCTATGTCTCCAACGAGGGCGGCCGTCCCGCCCGGGCTGGCGACACCACCAACCTCTCCGACGGAACACCGATCGTCTCCAGCCCCGTCACGGGCGCCGCCACGACCGGCACGGTGTCGGTCGTCAACCTGGCGACGGGCAAGCAGGTGCAGGAAATCCCCGTGGGGCTCGAGCCGACCGCGCTGTATCAGAGCGCGGGAGCGCTGCTCGTCGCCAACTCCAACGACGACAGCATCTCGGTGATCGACACTAAAACCAACACGGTCGTGCAGACGGCGAGCACCAACCCGCTGCCGGGCGCCGGCGTGGGCAGCTACGCGAACGCGATCACGATGCCCGACCCCGAGCACGTGCTCGTCAGCATCGGCCGCGACAACGCGATTGCCGTCTACAAGTACAGCGGTCTCACGAGCGGGAGGCACGGGGGCTTCGGACACGGGGGCTTTGGAGGAGGGCATTCAAACCCGGCGCAACCACTCCAGTTCGAGGGTCTGCTGCCGACCGACTGGTACCCGGTCGCAGTGCAGCCCGACCCGGCGCTCGGAAGCGGGGAGATCGTCGTCACCAACGACAGGGGCATCGGCGACCGCGGCCCCCAGGCGAAGATCTGCAAGGGCACGGAAACCTCGCCGGCTCCCGAATGCGCGAAGGGCTACAACACCTACGACGACACCGGCACGGTGACAACATTCAAGATGCCGGCCGAAGGTGAACTGGCGAAATACACCAGCGCCGTCTTCACCGACAACGACTGGAGCCATGTCCCTCAGATCAACAGCGGTGCGGGCGACACGGTGCCGGGTGTGATCCCGAGGCAGATCGGAGGTCATTCGCCGATCAAGCACGTATTTGTAATCGTCAAAGAGAACCGAACCTACGACCAGGTGCTAGGCGACCTCGGTGAGGGCAACAGCGACCCCGAACTGGCGCAGTTCGGCCAGAAGATCACGCCCAACGCGCACGCGCTCGCCAAGCGCTTCGGCGACCTCGACAACTTCTACGACGAGGGCACATTGTCGGCCGACGGGCACAACTGGATCGTGCAGGCCGAGGCCAACGACTACGTCGAAAAGGAGTTCGGAGCGTTCTACCGCTCCTATCCCGCCGAAGGCGGCGACGCGCTCGCCTACCAGCGCGACGGGTTCCTGTGGAACGCGGCGCAGAAGGCGGGGCAGAGCGTCAAGGACTTCGGCGAGTACAACAGGTACATCACCACCACCGGGTCTGGCACTGGCGGCGACTGGAAGGAATGGTACGAAGACTCGCAGATCCTCGAAGGAAAGCAGAGCGGGCCGCTGCCGATCCCGACCACCGAATACAAGACCTCCTCGGACATCCCGTCGCTGAACGCAATCACCGATCCCGCCTACCCGAGGTTCGACCTCGAAATTCCCGACCAGTACCGCTACGACATCTGGAAGGGCGAATTCGAACACGAGGAAGGCTCGGGCGCCGTTCCCGACCTGACGCTGATCTGGCTGCCCGACGACCACACCGGCGGTGCGCCGGACCCGGTGGCTCAGGTGGCCGACAACGACCTCGCGTTCGGGAGGATCGTGGAAACGATCTCCCACAGCAAGGTGTGGAAGAGCTCGGCGATCTTCGGCGTCGAGGACGACACGCAGAACGGAGTCGACCACGTCGACGGGCACCGCGGGCCGGCGTTCGTGATCAGCCCGTACGCGAAGGGTGGGGTGCAGGGCGAATATGAGACGCAGCTCAACGTGGTGCGCACGGTCGAGCAGATCCTCGGGGTCCAGCCGATGAACCAGGAGGACTACGCCGCCGAACCGATGTACGGGGCCTTCACCGAAAGGCCGAACTTCGAACCGTTCACCGCCGCTACCAACGAAATCCCGCTGACGCTAGGGGTCGCGGGCTTCCCCTCGATGGCGACCACGACGCCGGCGACGACGACACCAGCGACAACGACAACCACGCCGGCGACAACGACAACGACAACGACGCCGGCCACAACGACAACGACGGGCGGGCCTGATGACCAGCCAGGCGCGGTACCGGCCTCGATGCAGGGGGTCTATGACGCCTGGGTGAGCTGGAGGCAGCATCAGCGCTTCTTGGGGCCGGACGCGATGCCGGACGCGGCCAAGCCGGTGCTGCTCAACCGCTTCGACTGGTACTCCGCGCACGACTGGAGCGTGGCGTATCCGGGCGACCCGAAGATCTATGAGCCCGACGAAGTCCCCGGCAGGGAACTGCCCGCCGCGTTCATCGGCGACTGAGAACCGCGGGTTCGCGTCACAGCCTGAGACCGCGGCCGCGCCGAAGCTGGCGCGGCCGGTCCGCGATCGGCTCCGAGCGTTCATCCCTCGCGCTGCTCGCGAGCGAGAATCCCACTCTCGCGCTGCGTCCGCGATGCTTGGGCGCGTATCTTGTGCGAATGGCTGCGGTGCCGGACTCGTCGACGTGGGTGCCCGAGACGCGGTATGCGCGCAATGGCGAGGTGCATATCGCCTACCAGGTCTTCGGCGAGGGCGAGGTGACCTTCGTCGGCCTGCCGGGGATCGTGTCGAACGTCGAGGAGTTGTGGGAGGACCCTGAGTCTCGGCGATGGCTGATGGAGCTCGCGTCGTTCACGCGGATGGTTCATTACGACAAGCGCGGCCAGGGGGTCTCAGATCGCGACTCGGGCGTTCCGACTCTCGATGATCGGCTCGGGGATCTGACGGCGGTGCTGGATGCGGCCGGCGTGGATCGCGTCGCGCTGGGCGGGATCTCGGAGGGAGGTACGACGGCCGCGATGTTCGCCGCCACATATCCCGAGCGCGTGAGTCACCTGCTGCTGTACGGCACGTTTGCGCATATCGATCCCGCTCTCGGCGACGCGGTGATGCCCGTTTGGGCCGAGAAATGGGGAACGCCGGAGACCTTCAGCGTTGAGGTGATCGCGCCGAGCAAGGCCGGCGATCCCGACTTCTTGCGTTGGATGAATCGCTATGAGCGTCAGAGCACGACCCCGGGAGGGCTGCTCGCGGCGTGGCGCTGGATCCGGGAGATGGACCTGCGCCCCGTCCTCGGCTCGATTCAGTGCCCGACGCTCGTGGTGCATCGCAGCGACGATCGCCTCGTGCCCGTGTCAGCGGGCCGCTATCTCGCCGAGCATATCCCCGGTGCGCGGATGGTGGAGCTGGACGGAGACACCCACGCACCCCAGTGGGGTGACTTCGAGGTGATGGTGTCGTTGGCGGAGGAGTTCCTGACCGGGCATCGCTCGACCCCGAAGCGCAGTGAGCGGGTGCTCGCCACCGTGCTGTTCACCGACATCGTCGATTCGACTGCCCGCGCGGCGGCTCTCGGTGACAGGACGTGGCGGGAGGTGCTCGATCGTCACGACACGATCTCGCGCAGCACCGTCTCGGAATGGGACGGGCGCCTGGTGAAGGGGACCGGTGACGGCGTGCTCGCCACCTTCGACGCGCCGGCGCGCGGGCTTCGCTGCGCCGATGCGCTGCGCTGCACGCTGGCGGATGCGGGGATCGCGATCCGGGCGGGCGTGCACACGGGTGAAATCGAGCTTCGCGGCGAGGACGTTGCGGGGATCGGGGTCCACATCGCCGCCCGCGTCGCGGCGCTCGCCGACTCTGGAGAGCTGCTCGCCTCCCGCACCGTCAAGGACCTGGTCGCCGGATCGGACTACACATTCGCTAGTCGCGGGATACACAGCCTGAAGGGCGTCCCCGACGAGTGGGAGCTACTCGCGGTGACCTGACTCAGGACACTAGTCGGTGAGACGGATCTCGTGGTCCTTGAGCTTGGTGAGCAGGGCGATGTTGTGTCGTCCCCAGGGAATTTGTGCAGCAGGCTGTTGCACAATTGATGTTCAACACCCTTGCAGGGCAATTGTCCAACGGGCTGTTGGACAATTTCCCCGCTGCCTCGCGCTCACCCAAGGCAAGCAATCCCGGGTCTTTCGTCTCCCGGCC
>JBKQIY010000204.1:0-5883 GCA_052148155.1 Acidimicrobiia bacterium
CCTACTGACCAGAGCCGGACGTGGTTGGCGTCCAGTGTTCGTCGGTGCCCGAGCGGAACTCACACAGCTGTGGCGATCGATGGTCGGACACCATCTCACGAACCTGGGTTTGATGGCACCCATGTACGTCCTTCCGCTCCTCGTTGTCGCGCGCTTGCAGGTCCAGGAGAACGCCTACTTTTATGTCACGTGGATGGTCTGCGGTCTGTTCTTTCTCGTCTCACCGTCGGTGGCGGCATCGTTGTTCGCCGAAGGTTCCCATGCCGAAGCGCAGCTCGTGCACACCGCTCGTCGCGCCGTTCGCGTCATCTTCCTGGTGCTCGCACCGGCAATCGTGTTTTTTGTGTTCGAGGGTGGCCGCATCCTCAGCGTCTTCGGACATCTCTACGAGTCCCACGGGCGCGTATTGCTGCTGATCCTGGTGGTGTCCTCGATACCAGATGCGATCACGAACGTGGCGGTGGCGGTGCTGCGCGTGCGCCGAAACTTTGCCGCAGCCGCTGGGCTGAACTGGCTCATCGCTGCCTCCACGGCGCTGCTCGCATGGGTCCTGCTTCCGCATCTGGGGATCGCCGGAGCCGGCCTCGCCTGGCTGATCGCGCAATCACTCGGCGCTGCGGTGGTCGCAGGCACGCTGGTAACCCGAACGTGCAGGACCCGCAGGTTCGTCGACCGGACTGTCCCAATCTCTCCGGGGTCCGAACGACCGACAGCGACCGCGATGCAGGAGCAGTAGACAGCCGTGCGGATCCTTCAGCTCACTGATTTCTATCCGCCGGTAATCGGCGGACTCGAGCGCCACGTCGCAATACTCGGAAAGGAACTCGCCGCGCGCGGACACGCCTGCTCAGTCGCGACGCTCGCCCGTCCCGGCCTTCCAGTCAGCGACTTCGATGGGCCGATCCGAGTACATCGGCTGCGAGGCTGGAACCGCGCCCTCGAGCGTTTCTACGAAGACCCGACGCGGAATTTCCACCCGACCTTCCCCGACCCGGGAGTGATGCGCGACCTCAGGCGTGTGATCGAGCTCGAAGAGCCCGACATCATTCACGTCATGAGCTGGATCTTGTACTCGGCACTCGCGCTCCCAGCGACGCAGCGGTCCAAGGTCGTCGTCACCTTGAGCGATTACGGCCTCGTGTGCGCGAAGAAGACGTTGCAATACTACGAGCGCGACGATTGCAGCGGGCCGGCACTGTCAAAATGTGTCGGCTGCACGACGGCGCACATCGGCGCCGCGAAGGGATTCGTGCTGCCGATCGGCTTGAGGCTTTCCCGCCGACTCCATCACCGCGTTGATCGATTCATCGCGATCTCATCGGCCGTGGCGCGAGAAAGTGCTGTCGGCCTCGACGGGGTCCCGACGGACATCATCTCGACGTTCGTGCCCGACGACGTAACGAACGATGTCGCGAGTTGCCGTCCGGCGTTTCTGCCCGCGAACGACGGATACGTCCTATTCGTCGGCGCACTCGGCGGGCACAAGGGGCTCCCGCAACTGATTGCCGCGACTGCTGGCCTCGACGTCGATGTCGTCGCGCTCGGTGCCCGACGAGTGGACACACCGACGGACCTGCCACCCCGATTCTTCATGACAGAAGACGTCCCCCACGAGCAGGTCATGTCGGCATGGGCGGGAGCATCGATCGGCGTCGTGCCGTCGGTGTGGCCCGAACCGTTCGGCCAGGTCGCCATCGAGGCGATGGCTTGCGCCAAGCCGGTGATCGCATCGGCGACGGGCGGATTGGCCGACATCGTCGTCGACGGCGAGACCGGACTCCTCGTCCCACCCGGCCACGTCGCCGCGCTACGGGCGGCCATCGTGTCACTGCTAGCTGATCCCGACCGCTGCGCCAAAATGGGTGCCGCTGGAGCCGCTCGCGCGCCGCAGTTCTTTGCCGGCGCCGTCACCGACCGGATCGAACGTGTGTTTCTCGAACTCTGTAGCTGAGCCGTACGCGGACGTGTCGCGTGACGCTCGATCGCCACGATCACGGCGACCAGCCGCCGGCCGAGAATTCTGCATGCGGGCATGCCGTCCGTCGATGTCGCGCGCCGGTCGTCGTACCGCGAGGTCACCCTTGAACCGACAGCGCGCGACAAGCCGATGCGTGACGTTGCTCGTCGCGGTCACGATGTCACTCGCGGCCGGAACAGCCGGCGCTGCCGTCGAACAACACACCAACGTGCAACAGGCTTCCGCGGCGATGTCGTCGGCTGGTCAGCCCGCCCAACAAGCGCCGAACCCGATGGCCGGAATCAAGCTCGTGAGCTACTTTCCGGCGACGCACGGGTGGACGTTGATGTGGACCGAATGGCGACCGGCGGACCTCGAGCGCGACTTCGGCCGCATCGCCGCGCTCCATGCGAATGCGGTCCGGCTCGTGATCCCGGCCTGGACGTTCGGGTATCCACAACCGACGTCGACGATGGTCGCTCGCCTCATAGCCGCGGTCGGCATCGCCGCCGACCATGGACTCCGAGTGCAACTGACGTTGTTCGACTGGTGGGACTCATGGTCCGACCTCGCCGGCTCGAAGCAGTGGACGAACGCCATCGCCCGCGCCGTTCCTGACGATCGGCGCATCGTGCTCATCGAGCTCAAAAACGAAATCGATCCCGACAATTCCGCCGCCATGAACTGGACTCGAACGATGTTGCCGGTCGTCGAGGCTGACTTCCCCGGCGTGCCGGTGACGGTATCGACTTCGGGACAAGCCGGACTTGCGGGTCTCGCCAAGCTGAGAACCGAACTGATATCGACGCCGCCGACGGTATACGACTACCACTACTACGGCGGAGGCAACGCCGACGGCGTGTATGCCGAGCTCGCAGCCGCCAAAGCGATCGTCGCGCCGGCACCGCTGTACATCGGTGAGACCGGCCGGGCGTCCATTGCCTATCCCGGCGGCGATCCCGGGGGAACCGCAATCCAAGAAGCATTCCAGGCTCGTTATCTTCGAGCAGTGGAAAACGCAACGGCCGTGTTGGGCCTCCCACCGGCAGGAATCTGGACCCTCAACGACTTCACGCCGGCGGCGATCCCGCTGTCAAACACGGCGCAAGATCCACTCGAATATGCCTACGGCCTCTTCCGAACCGACGGGTCGCCCAAGCCCTCGGCGGCGGTCGTCACCACGTTCTTCGGCACCGGCCAGACTTACCCGTTCGCCATCAACGGCGGATTCGAGTTCGCTGCCGCTGGCCTGCCCGCCGGATGGGAACGGTTCGATCCGAGCCTCGCAACGTTCGGTCGATCGACCCGGATTGTTCACTCGGGCACCGCGTCCGCCGAAATCGCGCACAGCCGCTCGAACAACAGCGGCGATCCCGCGTTCTACATCAGCCCAATCGACAATCGCGCCAGCGCCGGGCACGAATATCAGCTTTCGGGATGGGCGAAGGGCATCAACTCGACCGGCCGAACCCAACTCGCTCTCTCGTTCTTCGACGCGAACGGTCGATACATCGGAAAAGCCGAATCCGCCATGCTGCCGGCCGGGACAACCGGTTGGGACCATCTCGTCGTCCACGCCGTCGCTCCGTCCAACGCCGCGACCCTCGAGGTCTTCGCCAAATCGGCCAATAACACCGGAGCCGCCTACTTCGATGACCTGGTATTCAGCCCCATAACCGGTACATAGCCTCAACCGTTACTAGCAGACGCATGCGTCCCATTCCGAACAACTGCTCCGGTGATCACAACTCGCAGCACCGCCCAACCGCACGACGACAAACAGTGAGTACCATTCAACTGAGTGTCGCAGTTCCTGACGGGGTTCTCTTGCACACCGAAATACTGAACTGGGCCGAGCTCCTCGAACACGAAGACGCCTGGACCGATTTGGTCCAACGAGCATGCAATCAGAATCCCTTTGCCGCCCCCAAATGGCAACTCGCCTGGGCCCGACACTTCGTACCACAGGCCGACACCATCACGATCGCCGCCTGGAACGGCGAACGACTCGTCGGCATCGCTCCCATGTGGCGTCACCGACTCACACTCGGACCACTCGTCGGCGCGACCAAACTTGAACCATTCGGGTCAGGCGCGCACGCCCGCCTCACCGAACTCCCGGCGATCGTCACCGACCCCGCCGCCAATCAGCGCTCCACCCTGCGAGCAATCGTGACCGCTCTGCACGAAATACCGAACTGGGACTGGACAGTCTTCCCACTGTCCAGCGCCCAGGGCTGGTTCGAGCCACAATGGCTTCCCAATTCCACAAACGGTTTCGTCGCACACCGATTGAGCCGGCCATGCGTCGTCCTACCCCTCGCCGACACATGGCAAGAGACCTACGCAGGATTGAAGCGCAATGTACGTGAATCCATTCGACGAGGACGGAATCGTCTCAGCCGCGAAGACCGATCCTGGACCGTCGAACAAACGGTCGGCACTGATGACCTCACCGACGCGCTCGACGACCTGATTCGCCTCCACCATTTGCGATCGGAGCTGGACTGGACCGTTCAACACGCGGACGTGCTGGGCAACCGCGCAGACAGTGATTTCTTCAAGAATGCCGTCACCGACCTCGCCACTGTCGACGGAGCAGCGATTCACCGATTGCGCGTCGACGGCGAAGTCATCGCCGCGCTCGCGGTACTCCACACGAAGGCAGTCGCGTATCAGAGCATCTCAGGACTCGACCCGAAGTGGTGGGGCTACAGCCCGATTACCACGATCCAGGTCGCGGCGATACAAGCCGCGATCGAAGCGCACAAGACAGTCTTCAACCTGTCGACCGGCCCCGACGTCGCCAAGCTTCGATGGTCCGAGAACCTTGAGGTCCAACAGGAGTTCGTCATCACCGGATCGAAACGTCGATCCCGCGCCTACTACAGCGCATACGCTCAGGCGGCGACCGCCGCAAAGCTGCGACGAGAGCGCTTCGTCTCAAGACGACCGCAGGGAACCTGAAAGCTCAGTCGGAACCGTGCCCAACCGTCTGTACATCGCCGCTAACAAGCCTGCAGTCCGCCGGATACTCGGACGGATACCGATCGTGAGGAGGCTGTACGCCGGCTACCGGCGTCAGCACCCCTTCGATCGCGAGATGGGCATTGATGCCGGCGGCTTCGTCGATCCGACGACGATGAATATCGACCCCGCCCTGGCAGGCAAGATCAACTTCTATCTCGCGTCCCAACCGAGCATCGTGCAGAGGTCGATCGAGCGCATCCCTGACCCGGCGGACTCCACCTTCTTGGACATCGGCTGCGGAAAGGGTCGGCCCATGATGGTCGCCAGCCAGTTTCCGTTCGCCCGCATCGTGGGCTGGGAGCTGTCGGCCGACTTGGCTGCCGTCGCCATCGCCAACTTCAGCAATGCCCTCGGTGCGGACGGGTCGGCCCGGTTCGACGTCGTGGTCGGCAACGCCGTGGAGATGCGCTTCCCGGCCGGGAGACTGGTCGTGTTCGTGTACCACGCGATGGGCTGCGAGTTGCTCCAACAGCTGGTGCACAACCTGGAACGGGCGCTCGAGTCGGACGTCGAGCACGTCTACTTCGTCTACTACAACCCTGTTTGCGCGGAGATCCTCGACGGCTCGCCCCACTTCGAACGGTGGGCGGCCGAGATGTACCCGTATGACGAGTCCGAGATCGGATACGGGGTCGACACCTCCGATGCCGTGGTCACGTGGCAGAGCACCCAGGAGCGGACAACCGACGGCTGGCCGGGCCGCGACCGTCCGGTCACCGTCATCTCAGCCCTCAGAGCCGAAGTCGCCGATCATTAACGGTCTCGAACTCGAACATTGCTCGACGCGCACCTGTGGACCGAATACTCGTCCGACCGTGCAGAGGCGTTACGCGTTGGTGTGAGCGGTCCAGTTCGGACCTTGCGAGGATCGGCGCGTGGCCCGATTCCACTGTCAG
>JBKQIY010000205.1:0-7455 GCA_052148155.1 Acidimicrobiia bacterium
GTGGAGGTGATGGGACTTGAACCCACGACTTCTACGTTGCGAACGTAGCGCTCTACCGGACTGAGCTACACCCCCGGAAGACCGCGCAGTTTACTGTCCGGCGACTTGCGGCCTCGAAGTCGCCGTCAACGGTCGGTTGTCAGTTTCGTGTGCGGACGCGCACCTCACCGTGGCGCCATTTCGTGGGCACAGACGTCGGGTTGGCTGCCCGCCGGGTAACGATTGGTCAAGACGGTCAGGCTGTCTCGCGGCTCGAGACGGAGCCAACGCCGGCGGTGTTCGCTGACGATGCGATCGGGTGTCCGGTGGTTCAGCGAGGGCAGCCGCGCAACTCGATGAAGATGCCGTCGTCACCAACTTGGATACCGCTTTCGGGGAAAGCTGCCTTCCCGCCGGCCTAAGCGGTGTCGATCCCCGTGGTCGGGTCGAGCGCGATCTCGATGGCGGTCATCGCGATCGCCCGGCGCCCGGGTCGGTTCGCATTTGTGCTGCCGGGGCGCTCCGGCGAGCAAGCCGCGCCCTGGTGGCGGCCGACCAGTCGGCGACGGTGTCCTGCAGGTGGTCCATGTCTCGGTCAGGTGTCGTCCGAGCAGAGGGAACCTCATCGAGCGTCGGGCGAGATATCGTGAGCAGATCTGGTCCCGCCCTGCGGGCCTGCTGGTATCCACAAGCCATCTGCGTTGCCCCGGACCCCGGTTGCGCACCTCGGAGCGAGGAGCGCCCGTCATGCCCGGGGAGCGCCTATTGCGGATTCTCGCGCTTTTCGGGTCGCCGGCGGGGTCGGACGGCGGACGGTTGTGCGACGTCGCAGCGGACGCCACCGAGATGAGCGGCGCGGGGATCATGCTGATGACGGGTGACGTTCCCGGCGGATCACTGTGCTCGAGTAACGAGGTGAGCGCGCTTGTCGAGGACCTGCAGTTCACCCTCGGGGAGGGTCCGTGCATCGACGCGTATGTACAGGACCGACCGGTGCTTGAGCCGGACCTCGCCGATCCCGACTCGGCCCGTTGGCTCGCCTTTTCACCACCGGCGGTGAACGCTGGAGTCCGCGCCGTGTTCGGATTTCCGGTACAAGTCGGGGTCGTCCGACTGGGCGCACTCAATCTTTATCGGGATCGGCCCGGCGAACTGACGCACGACCAACATGCCGACTCGCTTGTGATGGCCGGCGTCGCGGCGCGCGCGGTGCTTGCCATGCAGGCTGAGGCGTCTGCCGGCACCGTCGCCGTCGAGTTGGAGGCCGGCGCCAACTTACGTTCCGTCGTGCACCAGGCATCGGGCATGGTCTCGGTCCAACTCGGCGTGAGTATCGGTCAGGCTCTCGTCCGAATGCGGGCATATGCGTTTCGCAAGAATTGCCTTGTCGACGAGGTGGCGAAAGACGTCGTCGCCCGACGCTTGCGCTTCGATGACTATGACAAAGACCGAGGTGCTCGCTCTTGAAGAACGACCGAAGAGTCTCGACCGATGCGACCTCCGTGCCGGCCCGCCATTTTGTTCGACACGGAGTCCGACTTATTGTGGGCGGGGCCCGACAGATAAGGACGGGAGGTTGACGATGCGGAACGAGCCCCTGTTTATCCGCACGCTGGTCGAGTTGGCCGACACCCTCGTGGACGACTTCGACGTGGTTGACCTGCTGACGTTGCTGTCCGATCGATGCGTTGAGGTGCTCGACGTGTCAGCTGCCGGCATCATGTTGGTGTCTGCGGAGGGCGATCTGCGCGTCATCGCCTCCTCGAGTGAGGCGATGCGAGTCGTGGAGCTGTTCGAACTGCAATCCGACGAAGGCCCGTGTGTCGACTGCTACCGCGACGGCGCGCTGATCATGAATGAGAACCTGGCCTCGACCCGCGACCGTTGGCCCCGGTTCGCGCCGGTGGCCCTTGAATCCGGCTTTCAATCAGCGCACGCGTTGCCGATGCGTCTGCGAGGCGCGATCATCGGCGCGCTCAACCTGTTCCGGGCCGACACCGGAATGCTCGACGAACAAGACGTGCTCGCGGCGCAGGCCTTGGCCGATGTCGCCACGATCGCGATTCTGCAGCACCGGGTTGGACTCCAGGCTCACCTCGTGAACGAACAACTCAACGAAGCGCTCAACAGTCGCATCGTGATCGAGCAAGCCAAAGGTGTGATCGCCGAAAGGGCGGGAATCGATACCGACGAGGCGTTCCAACGACTCCGTCATCACGCGCGGAGCCACAACCTCCGGCTCGCCGATGTGGCACGCGATGTCGCGAGCGGAGCGTCGGCCGTCGATGCATTCGGCGGAGCGAAGGGCGGCACGACTGGGACCAGCCACGATCTCGGTACACAACGTTAGAACCACATCACGGATCTTGAGTGTGGTGTCGATTGGCGCTCGATAGCCGGATATACTTGTTTGCATAGAACTGAACTCCGCCCGGTCCCCGCGGCATCTCGTGTGTCAGCGGAAGGCGTACATATGGAGTTCGATCGGCAACTCGCAGATCTTCTGAGCGAGTTCGCACGGACGCTCGTCACCGACTTTCCGATTCAGGCGATCCTGGATCACCTCGTTGCTCGGATCGTCGACGTGCTGCCCATCACCGCGGCAGGCGTGACGCTCATCGCGCCCGGTGCCAATCCTCGGTACGTGTCCGCATCGAACGAGGCGGCATTTCGCTTCGAGCAACTGCAGACCGAACTGGGCGAAGGACCGTGCCTTGCCGCGTACGAAACGGGCAAGGCAGTCGCGGTGCCCGATTTGCGGATCGACGATCGTTTCCCGACCTTCGCGCCGCGTGCGGTCACTGAAGGCCTCATCGCGGTGTTCACATTTCCGCTGCGTGGTGGTGACAGCCAACTCGGCGCGCTCGACATGTATCGCGACGTCGCCGGGCCGTTGGACGCGGGAGCGATGATGGCCGCGCAAACGTTGGCCGACGTGGCCGCGGCCTACCTCCTCAATGCGCAGGCACGCGCCGAGCTGCGCGACTCCTCCGAGCGCGCACGCGAGAGTTCGCTGCACGACTCGTTGACAGGTCTACCGAATCGGACGCTTCTCGTTCAGCGTCTCGACCACGCAATCATGCGATGCCAGCGGTCGGGAAAAGTTGTTGCGATCCTGTTCGCCGACCTGGATCACTTCAAGTCGATCAACGACACGTACGGTCATCATGTCGGCGACGAGTTGCTCATCGCCGTCGCCGACCGATTGAGTGCTCAGCTCCGCGCGGGCGACACGCTGGCGCGCCTCGGCGGCGACGAGTTCGTCGTCGTGTGCGAAGACCTCGACGACACATCGCAAGGCGGACCGCTCGCCGCCCGGATCGGCGCCGCGCTGGCGCAAACGTTCTTCCTCACCGACGTTGAGGTGCAGGTGAGCGCCAGCGTCGGTATCGCGTTCGCCGGCCGTGGCAACAATGCGTCGGAAGAGGCCCTCCAGGTTGCCGACACTGCGATGTATCAGGCCAAGCGCAAAGGGGGCGCTCGACACGCGACGGTCGATCTGCGCGAGCAGCGGATCGCCAACCACCGCGCCGCCTTGAATCGCGACCTGCGCGGCGCGTTGTCCCGAGGTGAGCTGCGCACCGACTACCAACCGATCGTTTCCACTGCAAGCGGACACATCACCGGGGTCGAGGCCCTGTTGCGGTGGACGCACCCGATCCACGGCATCGTCGCGCCGCAAACCGCCGTCCCACTGGCCGAACGCTCTGGCCTGATCACCGAAATCGGACGTTGGGTGCTCGAGCGGGCCTGCCTCGACCGCCAGCTTTGGCCACACGTCGACGGAAACGACGGGCTCGACATCTCGGTGAATGTCTCCGCGCATCAGCTCATGGGTGTCGACTTTCCCGCGACGGTCGCCGCCGTGCTGTCTGATACCCACACCGATCCGCCGACCGTGACCCTCGAGGTGACGGAGAGCGTGTTCCTCCAAGACAGCGAACGGGCGCTCGTCGCGTTGAACCAGCTCAAGCAGCTGGGTGTCATGCTCGCACTCGATGACTTTGGGACCGGCTACTCGTCGTTGAGTTACCTCAAACAGTTTCCGGTCGACGTCGTGAAGATCGACCGGGTCTTCATTTCGGATCTCGATCGCAATCCCGACAGCCGCATCATCGTGAGCGCGGTTGTTGCGTTGGCCCACGGTCTGTGTATGACCGTCGTGGCCGAAGGGGTCGAGTCGGTCGAGCAGTACAACGAGGTCGCGGCGCTCGACTGCGACTCCTGCCAGGGCTTCTACTTCGCTCGCCCGACATCTGCCGACGGCCTCGACGCCTTGTTGGCTGGCGACGACGACGCCCGCGTCAATCTGCCGCTGCGCCTGTAGTTCGGGTGAGCGACGTCTGGGATTCGATCGCAGCTTGCAGACGGGCCGCGACCATCGAGGTTGTGAGGTCGCCGCGGGTACGTTCGAGCACCGCTCGTAACGCGTCGGTGGTGCGTCGGAGACCTCCGGTCACAGCGTCGGGATAGTCGATCGTGACCAGCAACGAGTAGATCTCGTCCATCGAGGTCATCAGTTGCTCGGCCCGAACGAGTTCACCCGCCCGCAAACGGTCGAGCAGCTGACGGCGCAACTCGCTGGCGGCTTCGGCGAGTCCATTGCAGTACGCGGCGGCGTCGACCAAGATCTCCTCAGGCGTGGGCAGCGGGTCGTCGCGCACCAGCGCGAGTGTGCACCACGCCTCGGCGAGCTCCTTTTTGGCGTCATGCAAGGGTCCGTTCGTGCGAACGTCCGGATGGCCGGCGAGCGCGTCGTCGGCTCGTGCGACGTGGTCGCGTGCCTCGCCAGCCAAGAGCTCGGCTGTGTCGTACTCCCCGCGGTGCGTGGCGCGAATCGACGACGCGCACGCTTGGATCGCGTGACGCGACGCGCTGATTGTCACTTCGCGAGCGCGGTGCTTGTCGTCGAAGATCTCGCGGACGCGTTCGCCGATCGCGGCGATCTCTTGGCGCCGGCTCACCGCGGCAGCTACGAGGACGCGCTGCGCCGCAGCGCGAGCTCGGGCACTCGCAGTTCCGGCATGTAGCGGACCTTGTCGATGCGGTCGGTCTGAATACCTCGCGCCCATGCCCACAGCCCGAGGTATGCGCCCATGACCACATCGACCACGATCTGCAGCGCCCACAGGGCCGGCATCGGCGCGACCGTCGCCAAGACCAGCGTCACCGCGATCGCGGCTGCGAGGACCCGCAGGACGTCGCGCCGCCGTTTCGCTGAGCGTTGTATCGCGGTCGTGGTCGGTCCGACGTTCGTTGTCACGGGCAGCGGAGTCATACGGATCCGGCCCGCGGAGGGC
This sequence comes from Acidimicrobiia bacterium, assembly GCA_052148155.1. Classification (GTDB taxonomy): domain Bacteria; phylum Actinomycetota; class Acidimicrobiia; order IMCC26256; family PALSA-610; genus JBBQER01. Next base: position 5,280 of record JBKQIY010000205.1, read on the forward strand.
AGCGCGACGCCGCGCCGAACGACCGTGTCCGCGACCGTCGGCGTGTCCGGCGCGCCATCGGAATCGTACGGACCTTCGACGTTGCCGTTGGTTCGACCGAGCAAATCGAGCGTGTAATTGAAGTCGACAATCGAGTCAGCCGTGCGCTGACTTCGAGAGCGCAAGAGCGGGGGCACGAGTACCACCGCCCACAACACCGCCAAAATGATCAGGACCGGCAACGTCAAGACCTCTCGACCGCCTCTGTCGTTGCGCGAAGGTAATCATGCGAGACGGTGCGATGGTGGACCGTCGAGTGATCGCCGACGCGGATGGGTGTTGAGTTGAAGTGTTAGTGCGCGCCTTCGCTTCACGCCAGCCGAGGTCCCATTCGCGCAGGATGCCCGTCGCGCGCCGCTCGGGGCACATGATGCGATCAGAGCGAAAATGGATCAGTTTCGGGAATCGGTCGTCGCCAGGTGCCCGATCGGCCACCGGTCTTCTCCCACAGCGACAGATCGCCGATGGTCATCGACCGATCGACCGACTTGCACATGTCGTAGATCGTCAAGGCCGCGACCGCCGCCGCCGTGAGCGCTTCCATCTCCACCCCGGTGCGGTCCACCGTGTCGACATTGGCCTCCACCTCGACGTAGGTGTCCTCGAGGCGGAAGTTCACTAACACCGCCCCGACCAGCAGCGGATGGCACAGCGGCAGCAATTGGGGGGTCTGCTTGGCCGCTTGGATCCCAGCGACCCGCGCCACCGCGAGGACGTCGCCTTTGCTGATCGCACCGGAGGCGATCCGGGAGGCAGTTTCGGCCTCCATATGGACGCGGCAGCGGGCCACCGCTCGGCGGTGGCTGGGTTCCTTGGCCGTTACGTCGACCATCCGGGCCCGTCCGAGGGGGTCGAGGTGGGTGAATTCCGGCGCCATGGCGGCCAAGTCTACGGGGGTGAAGGCCCGCGATGAGCCGGTGCGGTTCCCTGAGCGGAAAATCGTCGGCCGGACACCCGCGGCTGTGCCAGGCTGCGGACGGTTCTCGTCGAAAGGGGTCCTGGTGTCGAACCTGATCACGGTCGTCGCCCCGGCCGTCGTGACCGAGCGCCGCGCCGGCTTGGGCTGAGCGGGCGCCACCTCGTCTCGTCGGTCGGGCAACCGAGCTTTTGGGCGGCGCGTCACGACGCGCGGCCTGCCCTCGAACCGGTACGACACGAGGAGCGACGTTGGAGCGCCAACCGCACGAATCTTCGACTTGGACGACCTACCTCGACCACGGCGGACGTGAGACACCCGCCGATCCGGCCACGTTTCGTGACCTGACCCGCCATCCGGGCTACCCGCGTGCGTCGGCGTATGACGCGATGTGGGTGCACCGAAATCTCATGGGCCCGAACGTGCTGTGGCTCACCGAAGCGTTGACTCAGGTGTTGGCGCTCGAGCCGGGAATGCGCGTCCTCGATCTCGGATGCGGCACCGCGATCTCGTCGATCTTCCTCGCGCGGGAGTTCGGTGTCGAGGTGTGGGCGGCCGACCTGTGGATCGAGCCGACAGCAAACCGCGCCCGCATCACCGAAGCCGGCGTGGGCGACCGCGTCTTCCCGATCGAGGTCGAAGCTCACACGCTCCCGTTCGCGCACGCGTCCTTCGATGCGCTCGTGAGCGTCGACTCGTATCACTACTACGGGACCGACATGCGCTATCTCTCCTATGCCGCCCAGTTCGTGCGGCCAGGAGGCTGGATCGGCATCGTCGTGCCGGCAAACGCGGTCGATCCCGACGACCTCCCAGACGAAGTCGTCGACCGCGCACCGTTTGGCGCCGACTACTGCACGTTCCGCAGTGCGGCGTGGTGGGCGCGCCACTGGCGACGAACCTCGGGCGTCGAGGTCACCCACGCCGAGATGATCGCCGACGGGCGCGAGTTGTGGCTTCGCCATTCGCGAGCGAGCCAAGCTTGGGACGGGGTACCCGTCGCGGCAGGCGTCGACGGCGCGCTCTTGCTTTCGGATTACGGCGCGCATCTCGGATTCGCCCGGGTGACCGCGCGTCGCACCGACGCCCAAACTCTCACGTTCGGTCCGGGGCGGTACACGACGAGACTCGCGTGATGCCTACCCGCCGATTTGGCTCATCGACCTCGACGGGCGAATGAAATCGACCTGTCCGATGTGGTGGGCGGCCCCCGTGCCGGCC
>JBKQIY010000206.1:0-45441 GCA_052148155.1 Acidimicrobiia bacterium
CTAAAGAGGTAGTGACACCCAGCGACCAGCCGTGGGCAGACTCGTTGAGGGTCGGTGTGGGATTTACTGACCGCCGGGTGGGCATAGCGGTGCGGGGCGTATGAAGGTGCCGTCGAAGGAGAACGAACCGTTCACGCCGGTCGATGCGATCGGTCCGTAGAACCAGGAGAAGAAGGCGAGTTCTTGGGGGTGGTAGGTCACGCCGTCGCGCGTGACCGGAAAGGTTGTCCCGGTCAGGGGGTCCCCGACTTCAAGGTTCGCCTGGCAGTGTCCGTTGACCTGCCCGACGTTGCCCCACGGTGGCGTCGCGTTCGTGCCCAACGGGTCGTTTATCCATTCCCCGATTTCGTGGGAGAGCACGGCAATGTCGGCTTCGTGAGGTGCGATCGTCGCGTCGAGGTAACTCGCGACGGCCACGGTCTGGGTCGCACCATGAAACGCCGGATTCGGGATCGCAGCATGAAACCCGACTGCTCCGGCCACACCGAGCGTCGTGTCGAACTCGACGTTGTGGAGCAAGAAAATCGGGAACGTCGTGGGGTTCACACCCCATGGCTTGGCTACCAACGTCGGAATCAGTTTCAGGCCCTGCGCCACCGCGTAGGCCATCGTAACTTCCGCGGCCGCGCAGAAATGACGGGAAATGACTCGTCCGTCGGCGGCGGGCACCTTGATGGTGATCGTCTTTCCGACCTTCGGTCTGAGCAGGATGTGGTAGGCGGGATTGATCCCGGTAGGGTTCGTATACGTCCAGAAGTTTGCGCGTTGGAACGCGTCGAGATACTGGGTGTCGCCGACGGTTGTGCCTCCGGGACTGAAGACCGTGTTGTTGAAGATCGGTGAGGCCAGCACCGCGTTCAAAGGCGTGGTCTGCTCCGCGCACGATGTGCTCGTCGGGTCAAACGTGGCCCCGTCGGCAAATGTGACGACGATCGGGATGATGTTCGCGACGATTGTCGTCGTCGGATCACTCAAGCGGATCCGTGGGTTCTGGCCGACCATCTGGTATCGGTATCGCTTCCCGTTCTGCGATGCAGTGACAGAATCTGTCCACATCGGGATCGTCGCTCCTGTGGTCGCAGAGACCGGCGGTCTGCGCGCATACCCGAGCGGCACCACGAAATCGACCGGTTGTGTCGCATGGAGGGCAGCACCGGCCGGCGACGACGAAACCGGTACCGGCGTGGCCGCGATCGAGACGCCCAGAACCGTCGAGACTGCGAGCATCGTGACGCCACGCATTGCGATCGACCGGCCTTCCCCCATCCCACTCCCCTCGCCATGATGCCGCATCGAGTCCAGCACGGCCACACGCTGCCCAGTGAAACCCACCGTGCGACCGGATCCACAGCACCGCCTCGTCGATGCCCTCGATTTCGTCATCGAGACGTGCACCGCGACACCGTGCTGCAGTCTGGGCGATTTCACTCGACGAGACGATCCCGCGAAGCGTGCGTCGGAGCTGCTCACGAGGGTGGGTCGGGGGCTCTATCTGCCGTACCGAGCCGGAGCTCTGCGCTTTTCTGCTTCGCTTAGTACTTGGAAAAGATGGGGGCCACGGTCGTGTTGTGGTGTTCGAGGTAGGCGTGAGTTTGGTCGCCGGGTAGGGGTCGTGAGTAGAGGTAGCCCTGGATGTTGGTGCATCCGAGTTCGGCGAGCGCTTCGGCCTGAGCAGAGTATTCGACGCCTTCGGCGATCGTTTCGAGTTTGAGTGTTTGCGCGAGTTGCACAATGGCGTTGACGATTCCTCGGCCTTCGTCATTGCGGGTGAGGTTGTCGATGAATCGTTTGTCGATCTTGAGGATGTCGATCGGGAGTTCGGCGAGCGCGGCGAACGACGAGTAGCCGGTGCCGAAGTCATCGATCGCGACGCGTATCCCGGTTCGGCGGAGTTCGTCGAGGGCGTTGATGATGCGGCCGGGTTCGCCGGCAAGGACCGATTCGGTGACTTCAAGGATGAGGAGAGATGGGTCGAGGTCGGCGCGTGTGAGCGCGTCGGTGACGTGTTCGATGAAGTTTGGGTGAGCGAGTTGCAGTCGCGAGGCGTTGACGGAGATGCTCGGCGGTTGCTGAGGGTTTCTCGCGTGCCAGGCTCGAGCCCGGTCGCAGGCTTCGAGCAGCACGGCGCGGCCGAGATCGATGATGAGGCCGGAGTCCTCTGCGAGTGGGATGAAGGTGTCTGGCGGTATGAAGGCGCCTTCGGGGTGTGGCCAACGCGCGAGCGCTTCGAACGTCGTGACGTGGCCAGTTCGGGTGTCGATGACGGGCTGGTAGTGCACGGCAAGTGCGTTGTTGGTCAGAGCGGTCCGCAGTGCCTGTTCGAGGTTCATTCGGTCGACGGCAGCGGTGTGCATCGCGGTTTCGAACACGCGGTAACAGCCCTTTCCCTGTCGTTTCGCCTGGTACATCGCGGCGTCCGCATGGCTGAGGAGCCGATCCGCCTTGATGTCTTGACGGTCAGCCAGGGCGATGCCAATGCTGGCTCCGATCGCAACGCAGCGGTCACGAAGCCGGAGCGGAGCGAGCAGCGCATCGAGCACCCGTTGGGCGACGAGTCCAGCCTGGTCGGGAGCGTCGAGATCGTCAACCAGGATCGCGAACTCGTCACCGCCGAGACGCGCGATCGTGTCGAAATCGCGCAGGTGTGCGTCAAAACGGTCAGCGACTGCGATCAGGAGTGCGTCACCGGCGAGGTGGCCGAGGCTGTCGTTCACGTTCTTGAAGCCGTCGAGGTCGACCACCATCACCGCGACGTAGCCACCGACTCGCACTCGTCGGCGGAGGGCATGTTCGAGCCGGTCGTTGAACAGTGTCCGGTTCGGCAAACCGGTGAGCGGGTCGTGCGTCGCCTGGTGGCGGATCTCGTCCAAGGCACGCGTCCGCACGATCGCTGACAATAAGGTCCCGGCGACCCCTTCGATGAACTCCTCGTCTTCGGATTCTGGCGGACCGTCGGTCCAGACTTCGATATGAGCAAACGGACTCTGGGGATCGCCGACCGGAACTCGTAGACGGGGTCGACGTTTCCCAGCGAACGTATCCGTACTCTCTGCGGGTATGCCCATCGTCGAACTGGACGGCGGTACATCGACTGCGCGCTCATCGAACGAGCTGACGATCCGACACTCGCTCCCGCGTATCATTCGGCCGATCACGCCCGTCGCGGACTCGACAACGACCTCCAAAGACGTTTCGCTCAACACGCATCGCCCCAGCTCAGCGATCGCGTTCTGCCGATCCAAACGCGCACGGCGTCGGGTGACGTCAGTGACCAGCGCGATCGCACCCATATACGAACCGTCCCGGTGAACGATCGGGCTGGTGTTCATGCGGGTCCACAGCGAACGATGCTGGGCCGTGACGAGTCGGAAGTCGTGTTCTTCCGCGATCCCGGCTGCGCGCCGCCCGAGATACGCGACCGTTTCGAGACGACCCTCGTCGTCCATGAACTCGAAGATCGACCGTCCGATCAGAGCCGTGACCGTCGTGGCGAGCATCGCCGCCATCGCCCGATTCGCGTACGTCGTCACTGCGTTCGCGTCGATGACCCAGATCCCCTCCCGTGCGAGTTCGACGATCAGTCGATAACGCTCCTCGCTGTCGCGCAGTGCCTGCTCGGTGCGCATACTCGCCGAAACGTCTCGGATACACAGCAACAACCCGCGCAGCTCTTCGTCCGCGACATGATTCGTCGCGATGACCTCACACGCGACCCACGTATCGTTGGCGTGTCGCAGCCGCAACAACAACGGCGTCGGTCTCGAGTCGATAAAACCGAGCGTCGAGTCGAAACCCTCAAGCGCACTGGCCTGATCGTCAGGATGAACCAGGTCAAACGCGTCTGTCCCGACCAACTCGCCATCGAGATAACCCAACACCCCAGCGGCGCCTGCACTCACGTACCCGAGTCGGCCGTCGCCATCGACGATCGCGACCACGTCGGTCATCTCGCGCAACACCGCGTGCTCGAACCCCACGTCGTACTCAGCCCCGGTCATCGGATCGCCACAACAGACATCGAACGTCCATACCCGTTTGCTATCGACACCCCCACCCGCCCGTTAAAGACCCAGATAGCGCTCCCAGACCGGCCCGCCGACCAACCGACCGTGCCCCGGCGACCGACACCCGCGCCCGGCCAGGGTCCGAAGACATGCCTCTCCATGCAGGGATACCTCTCCGCCGAACCCAGACTGATCGTCACCGCCTTCATCGAACGAGGCGCACCGACCTCGCAACCGGCCGCCGAAACCACGGAACGGAGGATGCGACCGAGCCCTTCGCGTCGCAGCCCGAGCCGAGCTCAAGACCTGGCCCGAAGAGACGCCACACCCCACTACAGGCCGCGCGAATACCGACTCAGTCGCGTTCGCTGGAGGTAGCCGCACCTACCGGGATGCAATCAGTCGATCTGTGGGGCGAGATCGCTCAGCCTGCGGGTCTCCGGGCGACCGGACCTGAGCGCCGCGACCTGCGGCAACTGCGACATCCCCAGCTTCGACGCAACATCAACAGACGCCGGGCGATGCAACGTTCGAGCACCGCATCGTCCCGGAGCGTCCGTGGTGCGGGACTGGGACTGTCTCTCCGATTTGCCGAGCCGCAGTGCCCCAGTGACTCAGCCCGCGACCCGCGGTTTCAGCTCTTGAGCGGGAGTGACGGCAGTGTCGGAAGCGTGACGGGAAGAGTCGGGAGTGTAACGGGGAGTGTCAGGGGCGGGGCGGTGGTCGTTGTAGATGTGGGACGTGTCGGCTGTTTGGAGAAGGGCGTCGCGACCGCCGAGAAGGTGTTTCCGGAGCCGGGAATCAATTGGTTCAGCACGGATGTCGCGGGTCCGCAGTTTGCGAAGTCGGGGATTGAGAACGTGCCGGTGAACTTCGACGCCGATCCGAGATGTGCGATACCGCTCATCGTGACGCTGATCGGTGACGCGGTCTCGCACGAGTTGCCGACCACGTTAACGGGAGGGACGGTGATGGGCGGAAGCGTGATCGACGGCAGAGTGACGGGCAGGGTGACGGGCAGCGTCGGTAACGTCGGGGTCGAGACGTACGCGGTAAGGATGTGAATGTTGAAGGTCGCGGTGGCCGTCACCTTGAAGGTCCCGATGTTCACGTGGCCAGTGACGGGTTTGACTTGCACGATCGCTGCCGTCGCGGTGACGGGCACGAGACCCTCGACCTGGTAGGTAAAGGTCGCGGGCGGCAGAGCGATGCTGCCCTTGAGTTGACCGGTGGCGAGGTCGATGCCGCCCTGGAAGATGCCCGGCGGCGGCGAGATGCTCTGGTTGAGCTTGGCGATCTCGGTTGTCGCGGCAACGTTGTATTTGAACATGTAGATCGGATCGCCGGGCGGGAACGCGGCTGCGGGCTGAGCGAAGAGCGCGGCCGGAGCAAGAGCTGACAGCGCAACGACCAACACGGTAAGTCTGCGTCGTGTCCCGATCGACATCCCGACTCCTTCCATGGTCGCAGTACCGACGCAGCCGGTATACCACACAACCGCACACGGCGAAACCAAGGTTTTCTGTCGGGGAGGTTTCGGCGCTGGCGGGTTCGGGTAACGAGCAGTCGGCGGGACAGCACCCGCCTTCACGCGCGCGTATACCGACCCGCCATCGAAGGTTTGGCATTCGCCGGCACGCGGCTCACGGCCGATCGCCGCGCCGTGCTGCACGCGACCGGCGAACTGCGAACCGTGTGCGTGCCGACAACGCGTCCCCGCTGATGACCTGCGGTTCGCGCTGGAGTAAGCGCCGCGGTCCGGACGCTGCGAGGATCACAGCGCAGCTCGTTTGTACCGTCTGGTCGCCGAAGTGATGGTGCTGCACATTCGCCACGAACCGTTCCGAGAACGTCGAGATCCTCGTACCTCACCACCGACTCGCGGTCCTGCGACGCCGAGTTTCACTACCACGTTTTGAGCCCAACGACCGCGCGTTCCTGCGTGCGATGTGGCATCTTCCGAAGCGACGGCGCCACCATCATCCGCCACGCCCGACACCCGGTCGCGGACGCCTACGCAGAACGATGGTTGGTACCGTCCGTCGCGACCTCTGCGACCGCACCCTCATCTGAAACCGTCTACGACTCGAACAGCTCTGCGAGGACGTCGAGCACCACAACCACCACCGACGGCACCGCTCGCTCGACGCTGGACCCGCAGGCCACGCGTTCACAAAAGTGACGAAGTGACGGACACCGCAGTTAAGAGTTTGGTGAGAGGTTTGGTTGTGTCGGAAACTCTTACCGAATCCTTTGCCGGTGAGGCAAGTGGTTCTGTCCTACGTTGCGTATCGTCCGGCTGAGTGGAACGACGATCACGGTCGGCGATTGAGCGCAGCCGTCTTGGACTGATATCACCGCGTTTGGCCGTAGTTCCCACGTTGGGCCGTTCTTGTGCCGGAGTTTGCGGGGGGCGGCCTGCGCGGAGGTCTGCATCAGAATCGGTTTCGTGGGCGACCGGATCTTGCGACCTTGGCTGATCCGATTCGCGCCAAGCCCGCGCCCTCTTCGGCGGTGTTCCGGCGGCGCCGGCTTGCTACCGGGTGCGTGGCCTTGGCGGTGGTCGTGACGGGCGTTGTCGTCGTGCGCCTCAACTTGGGATCCTCGGCGGGTCATCCGACGCGGTTGGGTCCAACGACACTGACGACGCCGACGGCTGCGGGCACGTCGCCCGCTGCTGTGGTGTCGTCGACTGTCGAGTATTCCGAGGCGCCGCTGACGACGCTCGCGTCAGCGGTTCAGGACCCCGCGGCTGCGGCTTTCGGCACTGGGGTGCGGCTGGCGGGTGGTATCGACGCGGCTGATTCATCGACGGCGAGTGTCGTTGCCGTTTCGTCGGCGAGCAGCCAGGTCATCGGACAGCTGCCGATCGCGCTTCATGACGCAGGCGGAGCGGGTATCGGCGGTGCGCTCTACGTGTTCGGCGGGGGTGACGGGGCGGGACAGCTCGACGGGATCGTGCGCGTCGACGCGCACGGCGCGGCCGCGGCCGCGGGAACGTTGCCGGCCGCGTCGTCGGACTCGAGCGCAGCGGTGGTCGGCGGCACCGCGTACGTAGTGGGTGGTTACACGGGAACCGCATGGCTCGACACGATCGTCGCGTTTACGCCGACTGGCGGTGCCCGGGTGGTGGCGCACTTACCCACCCCGCTCCGTTATGCCGCTGTTGGTTCCGTCGATGGCGTCGTCGTGATCGCTGGAGGTTCGACGCCGTCCGCTTTTGCGACGACCGCGGTCTACGAGTTCGACCCCGCGACGACCGCGGTGACGCGAATCGGTGATCTCCCCGTCGCGCTCTCGCACGCGTCGGCGGTCGGGATCGCAGGCGAGGTATTGGTTGTCGGCGGCCGAGACTCGACGCAAAACGCGGTCGACACGATCGTCGGAATCAGTCCGCCAGCTCGCCGGATCCGTATCGCCGGCCATCTCCTGGCGGCGCGTTCGGACGCGGGTGTCGTGCGCGTCGGCGCCCGGGTCTGGATCATCGGAGGGCACAACGCATCGGGAACGCTGAATTCGGTCAGCACACTCGTCGCTTCAACGGTGGCGTCGGCGGGCGTGTACGCCTACGACGGGGCAAACGCGCTGAGTCCAGTCGCGCGCTCGGCCCGCGCGCTGGTGTACGTGCCGAACAGCATGTCGAACACGGTCGACGTGATCGATCAAACGACGATGCGGATCGTCGAGCACTTCGCCGTCGGCGCCCTTCCTCAGCATGTCACGCCCTCATGGGACTTGAAGACGCTCTACGTCGACAACGATGGCGGCAACAGCCTCACGCCGATTGATCCGAACACCGGCGAACCAAGCGGACCGCCGATACCGGTGGCCGATCCGTACAACCTGTACTTCACGCCCAACGGCCGCTACGCGATCGTCGTCGCTGAGCGACTCGATCGTCTCGACTTCCGCGACCCCCAGACGATGCAGCTCGTCAAGTCGTTGCCGGTCCCGTGCCGAGGTGTGGACCACATGGACTTCACGGCCGATGGCACTCTCGCGCTCGCGAGCTGCGAATTCTCGGGCGACCTCGTGGTGATCGACGTGCAAGACCAGCGCGTGCTACGGACGCTCGCCCTCCCTCGCGCGCTCGCCAAACCGCAAGACGTCAAGCTCTCGCCCGATGGCTCGATCTTCTACGTCGCCGATATGACGAACGGCGGACTGTGGGAGATCGACGCGCACACGTTCGCCATTGTCGGCTTCTTGCCGACAGGAAACGGTGCGCACGGGCTTTACCCAAGCCGGGACGGCAAGCTGCTCTACGTGAGCAACCGAGACGCCGGAACCGTGAGCGTCGTTGACTTCGCGACGCGTTCGGTCGTCGCGACGTGGACGATTCCTGGCGGCTCTCCAGACATGGGCGGCGTGTCCGCCGACGGCAGCGTGTTATGGCTCTCGGGTCGGTATGACTCGCAGGTGTACGCGATCTCGACAGCCACGGGCCAGCTCATCGCACGTATCCCCGTCGGGAACGGGCCGCACGGGCTGTGCGTTTGGCCGCAACCTGGCCGGTACTCGCTCGGGCATACCGGAGTCACGCGATAGTCGGAACCGCGCTCCCGCACGCCTCCGATCACGAGGAGTCGGTGTTCGAGCGCGCGTGACACTCGAACACGGTGCGAGAGTCGACCACGTCTCGAGGCTCGGCGAATGCGGTCTGCGAGCCCGTGTGGAGTGGCGTCCGGTCAATGATGAGATATCCCAGAGATCGGGCCGACACGCTCCCGGAAGATCTCGGCGGACGCGATCGGCTCAGCACGACTCGGTAGCTCATCACCAACTACGCCGCGCCAGGCAAGTCGCGTTGGCCGCACTCGTGGGCCATCAGTAACGCCCGGGCTGAGCCCACGCCGCGAGCGCCGAGCACAGGCCGGCGCCGGCGACCGAGCCGGCCACGAACACCCGGGTCACGACCGACAACCTTCGGAGTCCCGCGCCGCGGGCGTGTATTGCACGCGCCGGCGGCTGACGAGGGATGTTCGGGCCGTACCGGTCAGCGTCGGCCGAACGGGTGAGAGCCTGGTTCGAGGTTTGGAAGAATCGGGCAAGAACCTCGCGGTGGTAGCTGCGAGAGCCGATGATGCGCACAGCGTCCGGCTCTGTACGGCCCGTAGCTGAGATCAGCGAATTGGCTGCCTCGCGAATGGGCGTCGTCCGCAACGCGATCTAGCATGGGCGAGCGTAGTGCGCGGGTGAAGTCATATGGGCAGAGAACTCTCGTCGCCTCGAACGGGCACGACATTCGCGACCGCCTTGTTTCGTCGACCGCGGCCGCTCGTCGACGTGCGCGAGGAGGTGCCCGTCCCCGACGCGAGCGCGTCGCGACATCGGTGGCCGCCGTCTGGACGCCGGTGGTCGCGTCGAGCGAGAACTTGCCTGGTCCGACTGACTGTCGTCGCGGTGGTTCTGTCGGTGTTGGTGAGCTCGGCTGGGTTCGTCTACGAGCTCACGTTGCCGAGCGTCCGGAATGCTCCGGCCCGTGTGGCCGCGATTGTCCGCACCCACCATGCAGAGCTCGGCACCCTTCCGGTACCAACCAAGCTGGCTGCGGCGGTTGTCGCGGTCGAGGACGAACACTTCTACTCGAACGTGTTCGTCAACGTGTTCGACGGAGCTGCACGCGGCGGACTCGCGGCGCTTCGCCAGAGTGGGGACCCGGGTGGCAGCACCATCGCCCAGCAACTCGCCAAACAGCTCTACCCCCATGGCGCGGGGCTCGGCGGGACGATCGACGAGATCGGGCTCGGCGTGAAGCTGTCGTTGACGTTTTCGAAATCGCAGATCCTCGCCATGTACCTCAACTCGATCTATTACGGCCATGGGTTTTGGGGCGATACGGCGGCCGCGCGCGGCTACTTCGGTACGGATCCCGACCATCTCTCCTGGGCCGAGGCCGCCATGCTCGCCGGTCTGCCCCAAGCACCGTCGGCGTATGACCCGGTCGAACATCTGGCCTTGGCCAAATACCGCCAGCGTCACGTCCTCGAGCTGCTCGTTGTGAACCACGATCTCAGCCAGGCGCAGTCCGACGCCGCTTACTGGGCAGCCCTTCCCTTACGCGGCACCGAACCGGCCGGCGCGGATAGAGCTGCGTGAGGATCCGCGAAGAATCGGCCAAGACGTGAACTGCCGGCCGATGCGGGCTCGACCGGTCCGCAGTTCCGACTGAGTGTTCAACGGCACTCGTCCAGTGTCGGGAGGTCGTCGCGCGGCGTGCGCGGGTACGAGCGTGATGGGTGTCAGTCCGGAAAGGGTGATCTGCGTCGCGGGCGAACCGGCAGGGTCGGATCGGGGAGCTCGAGGGTTGCGATGGTGCCGCCTCACGTCCGTGCGGTGATGGCGACGGAACCGTTGTGGAGCGTTGCGATCTCTTTGACGATTGCGAGTCCAAGGCCGGAGCCGGGCCGCGTCCGAGCGCTGTCGGTTCGGTAAAAACGATCGAAGACGCGCTGCCGTTCCTCGGTGCTGATGCCGGTCCCGCGGTCGCAGACCTGTATGCGGGCTCCTTCGACCACAACATCAATGGCCGTGTCGGACGGACTGAACTTGAGCGCGTTGTCGATCAGGTTCGAAACGGCACGGTCGATCGTGTTCGTGCGGACCTCCATTTCGGCGGGCTCGCGCCGCTGGAGCGTGATGACGCGGCGGCTACGCCGTTGATAGCGGGCCACGACCTGTTCGGTGAGGTCACCGAGATCGACGCGTTCGACGGGTTCCGCGACTCGTGTCTCGGTTGCGAGCTCGACGAGCTCAGCGACGAGATCGGTGAGCTCTTTGAGTTCTACGTCGGTCTCTGCGAGCAGCTCCGTCCGGTCCTTCTCGCTGATCGCGCGTGAACGGATCAGGACGTCGATGTTGGTACGGATTGCCGTCAATGGGGTGCGGAGTTCGTGGCTCGCATCCATGACGAGATGCTGCTGTTGCTCGCGTGAGGTGTTCAGTGCGCCGACCATGTCGTGCAACGTGACCAGCATGGTGTTGAAGCTTGTCGCGAGCCGTCCGATCTCATCCCGTCGTTCGATGGGGATCTGATTGGCCAGGTCCTGGGTCTGTGCGACATAGGTGGTGGCCTCGGTGAGCTGCTCGATGGGGCGGACGGTCCGACGTGCGATGAGCCACGCGAGGATCGCGGCGAGCATTGTGCCGGCCACCGCGATCAGCAATAGTCGTCCGTCGAGCGTCGCGAGGAGGTGATTGTCGCTCTCGATGCTGCGGCCGATTTGCGCGGCGCCGCCCCGTGGGAGCGCGACCGTCAAGATCCGGAACGGCGTGCCCTGAATCGTCGCATCCCGAAACCGTGGCCGGCCACCCGACCTTGCGAGCGTCAGATCGCGGCCGTCAACCGGAAATGTCGGCTGGCCCTGGATCGATGACGTGACCGTGCCGTTCGCGCTCAGAATCTGCGTCAGGGCATCCGGATCGGCGAGCGGCACGCGATCATCGGGATCCGTTCCGGCGTTGCCGTCGAAGGCATCGCTGGGGTCGGACGGAAGCGCTCCGGATGGCGCCTGGGTGAAACGCGCAGCCCGTTGGATCAGGAACTGATCGGTCGCTGATCGCAACTGACGGCTCGCGATGACGTGCGCCGCGAAGACACAACCCACGACCACAAGCGCGAACGTCACCGAGACAATGAGCAACAGGCGAACCCGCAGGCTCATGACACGCCGCGATGCGGCTTCATCGCGCACCAACCGTACGGCCGAGGAACCGAACGTCTTGTAGTGCGCCGTCGCGCCCCGCGCCGGGGGTCTCTGCCCTCGGTCCGCACCGTCGCGACCATGGCCAACTAGTAGCTCACCTGGGTAAGACCGAGGTGAGAACCCGTTCCAGGACTTACCCGGAATCGGCGTAATGCATCCAGACAGACTGGACGGACCCTTCTACGACCGCGTCTTAGGCGATTCTTACGAATTCTTCAATCTGTTCTCGCGCCGTCAGGCAATTGTCCGGCGTATAACGGTCGTGGCGAGCTCTGTGCACCGTGTCCTTGAGGCGCGGGCGCGTTGGAGAGGCCCAGCGGATTGACCATTCGTACCGATGTTTCGACGGCGCGCGAAGAAGCAGGCTCAGGTGTCGCCGGAAACGCCCGCATCACGGGAACATTCGGCGCTGTGATATTCGTGCTGTTGTTTCTCGAGGGCATCACGGTGCTTCGTGTTCGAGCACTCATCTCGATGCACGTGTTCCTGGGGATGGTGCTCGTTCCGTTCGTCATCGTGAAGATCGCGAGCACCGGGTACCGATTCGTTCGCTACTACGGCGGCGACACGGCCTATGCGGACAAAGGGCCGCCGCCCTTGGTCTTGCGCATGCTCGGACCTATCGTTGTCGTCACCACCATCGCCCTCCTTGCGACAGGCATCGGAGCGCTGCTCACGGACCGGCGCACCGCGTGGCTCGTGCAGGCCCACAAGGCGAGTTTCATCGTGTGGTTCGGAGCGATGACCGTCCACGTGTTGGGCCACGCGCTCGAGACCCCGGCGCTGGTCGTCGCCGACCTGCGGCGCGACGCACAGCATCACACTCCCGGCGCGCTGACTCGGATCATTCTCCTGGTCGTCACCGTCGCGACCGGGATCGCGCTCGGCATCGTTTCCATCGGCTGGACCCACCACTGGCAAGCCGTGCACATGCGCTGAGGGCCACACGAGTCGACGGCCCTTCGTCCGAGCAGTGGGCGTGCGTCAACGGTCGGCCGGGCCGCGGTTGCGCGATGCTCGCGATGCTCATGACCTTTCACAGTTTCCGAGGAATCGCCGGAGCCGACCCGGTGCACGCGCGGTAGACCAGGCCATTTCGGTAGGTACACAGGCTGCAAAAACGGCAGTCGTCGGTTGGGGCCGACCAAGTTGCGCAACTTCCTCAGCCGAGAGGAGGCTTGCTATCGAATCGCTTCGCGCTGTTCGCTGCCTGCGAATGAACGTGATGGGAAACATCAAACATCTTGATGGCGCGACGTACGGTTCAAACCTCCTGCGAAACGACACGGAGAAACGCGTGGTCCGCCACGCTCTAAGCTTTGCGCGACGGGTCCGTGCGTCGAGAGTTGGGTGCGGCGGATATGGCTGGGTTAGCGGTCGGCATCGTCGGTGCCGGTGGCGTGGGGGTGGCAACGGCATCCGCTTTGATCATGCGCGGTCTTGCTGGTCGAGTCACCATCTACAGCCGGGACGGCGGTGCCGCGCACGGTCTCGCCCTTGACTTTATGCACGCCCGACCGTTGCTGGCGCACATCGAAGTACGCGGCCGTGGTCTCGACGAGGTCGAACGCGAGGACATTCTGGTCATCACCGCCGGTCACCACACGACACCGGGCGAGACCCGCCTCGACATGTTGCAGAAGAACGTCGTCGTCATGGACGACATCGCGACCGCGGTCGAGGCGGGCCACCTGCCGCGTCTGGCGCTCGTTGTCACGAATCCCGTCGACGTCATGACCGAGTACCTCACCCGCCGATGGCACAACCAGCCCGTGGCGGTGATGGGTTCCGGGACCGCGCTCGAAACACTTCGGCTCACTGACCGCATCGCACGCGACTGCGGCGTGCACCCCCGAAGTGTGCACGCGTGGGTCGTCGGAGAACACGGCGATTCGTGCGTATTCCTGCTCGACTCTGCCGTCGTCGGGACGTTGCCGCTCTTGGAGTTCGCGGCACAGCGTGGCATCGACCTCACGCCGGCTCACTTCGCGATCATCGAGCGCGACGTACGGGACGCAGCGTACGAGGTCCGTGACCTCAAGGGCTCCGCCGTGCAGGGCATCGGTCTCACGGTAAGCGGCCTCGTGCACGCACTCGTCCACGAAGTGGGCGCACTCATCCCCGTATCGGTGCGGATCGGCGACCGTACCTGCGCGAGCCTGCCGTGCATCCTCGGGCCCGACGGTCCGAGCGCACCGCTTTGGCCGCACATGATTGACAGTGAAAGAGATGCGTGGGAGCGTTCGCTGGAGACGCTCGGTGCTGCGAACGAGTTATTGCCGATCTGAGCCGTCAGCAAGCGTCGAGGTCGAGCCGGGTGGCGATGGCCGCGCCGATCTCGAGCGACGCGCTCGCCGCCGGCGACGGCGCGTTCAGGACGTGCAGCGCGCGCCCCACCGAACGGAACGCGAAGTCGTCGACGAGTTCGCCGTCGGCGCGCACGGCCTGGGCTCGAACGCCCGCAGGCGCTCGAGCAAGATCGGCGCGCTCGATCTCCGGTACAAGATGCCGCACCGCCGAAGTGAACCGACGCAGACTGAGCGAACGGGTCATCTCACTCAGTCCGAAACGCCAATGGTTTCGGGCGAACCGCCGGAACCCGGAAAACGCGACCGTGTCTCGCAGATGCCGGGCGTCGACGCGCCGCCACTCGTAGCCCTCGCGCGCAAGCGCAAGCACCGCGTTGGGCCCCGCGTGAACGTGACCGTCGACCCCGCGTGTGAGATGGACGCCAAGGAATGGAAAACGTGGATCAGGCACCGGGTAGACGAGCGTCCGAACCAGGTGCGAACGCGACGGTATGAGCTCCCGATACTCGCCTCGAAATGCGATCACTCGCAGGTCGCCGGCGCCGTCGGGCCCGCTCACTGCCCGCGCCACCTCGTCTGCATGCAGACCCGCGCAGGTGACGACCCGCTGCGCCTCGAAGGTGCCACCGGTCGTCTCGACGACGAGGCCCGACGCAGTGTCGGAGCCTGCCCGTACTGCGCACCCCAGGCGGATCGCGGTACCGGCCTCCTCGATTTCCGCCGCGAGCGATCGGCACACGTCGGCGTAGTCGACGATCCCGGTGTCGAACACGTGCAGCGCGGCGACTCCGGCGACATGCGGTTCGATCTCGCGCAGACGCTCCGGCCCGATCGTCTCGGCGCGTACGCCGTTCGCGGTACAGCGTCGCTCGAGCTCGGCCAGCCGACCTCGGTCGGCGTCGTCGGAGGCGACCACGACCTTTCCACACACCGCATGGTCGATCCCGTGCTCTCGGCAGTACTCCACCATGGAGACACGGCCTGCGGAACACAGCCGCGCTTTTTCCGAACCGGGCGCGTAGTACACACCTGCGTGGATCACGCCCGAGTTCCGGCCGCTTTGATGCGCGCCGACCGTCGCCTCCTTCTCCACCACGACAACCGATCGCTGGGGATGACTGTGGGCAATCGCTCGCGCCGTGGCCAACCCGACGATCCCACCACCGATGACCAGCACATCGACCCGTTCCATCCGACTGCACGCTATTCGGTGAGCATCCGGCGCTGTGCAGCCGCGTGGCCGTCGCGTGCCGACAATCAAGATCGCTCGTCAGCGCCGAGACGCCGAAACTTCCGCCGAGCCGCTCGTACCCGGAACCCGCCCCGCGCGCGCGTCGCGTCACCCCCGAGCGTGGATGTCGGCATCCGCACCGCTCGCTACGTTGACGATCGGGACCAAGGGACTCTTGCGATTCAAGCGACACGCTCCCGACGCTGGCATCGGGGCATGACGGCAGCCAAGAACGGAGATCGAACCCGTCAACCGACCCGTGAAAAATCGAAGCGTGCTGACGCGATAACGCACGCTTCGCACCTCCCGAACCGCGACTGATGAGCAAACCTCTCGTTCTCGCGACTCGCCCTGCCGAGTCATGGTCAGGGCTGCGAATACCGGGCCGCGACCGCCGCGCGGTGCGAGAAATCGGCGCGGGCTTGTCCGTGAGTTGCGTGCTGTGTCGAGGAGCAGTGCGGTGCGGCTCGGATTCACCGCGACGAGGACCACAATCGCGAACACGTCGAATCGTGCGCCGCGAAGGTCGCCGGAACCGATACCCATCGACCCGGAAGGCCTGCACGAGCCGAGGTCGACGGTGGAACTCAGCCGGGTACCAACCTCACGACGCCGATGCACGGCCGCCGTTGAGTATGGCGCCGACCGCGGGCCTCCCAGCCGCTGATGACGTGCGAAGGTCAACGAGCGAGCGGCGAAATCGACGAGATGCCGCCTCGAGGGCCGACTGTCACCTTCGGTCGGACCGCCCCGGGTTCCGACATCGGGCCCGTTCGATGCGAGGCTCGATCCGATCCTCACCGGCCCGACCACTGACTGCCCAACGCCGGACGCTCCATCCGGAACCTGCGAGGAAACGGGCGACTTGTCCGATTTTGACGGGCGAGTCACAGGAACGACAGACTGACGGGATGCGACAATCCTGCCGGGCGGCAGTTTCAGGATTTCGGGATCTCGCGCCCACGATCATGCGTCAGCGACTGGTGCTCGAGGGGACGCGTCAGCGTCGGATCTCCGAGCACGAGATTGTGGAGTATCTGTGCGGGTTGTCCGATGTGTGCGCAATGACCGTCTTGATGGATCCGGTCACCCACCGGTCGGAGCGCTACGGCTGGGCCGGCTGGATTCACTGGGAGACGTCGGGCGCACACTTTTACGCGTGGGATGAGCCGTTCGTGTTCTTCAGCGTGGACATCTACACGTGTAAGGCTTTCGAACCGGACGACGCGATTGCGTTTACACGCGTGTTCCTCGACGCGGATGAGGTTGTCGCCAAAGAGGCGTGATGGACGTCATGCGACCAGAACTCGGCGAGCTGCTCGCGTGGCTTGTCGGCTAGGAAGACTCCGTGACCTCTACCCGTTCTGAGGCACGGAGCTGACGGAGTCGCGCGACCACGCCGGGGATCTGATCGGCGGCGGCCGGCCGTGAGAAAACGTAGCCCTGCGCCGCGTCGACTCTGAGGACGGCGAGGCGCTCAGCCTGTCGAGGGGTCTCGACACCTTCGGCAGTCGTCGAGATCCCGAGTGCGTTCGCCATCGCGACAATCGCCGCGACGAGTGACTCCTCAGCCGTGTCGGGCCGGTCGAGGTCGTCGACGAAGGACTTGTCTATCTTCACTTCATCGACTTGGAACGTCCGAAGATACGCGAGCGACGAATACCCCGTACCGAAGTCGTCAATCGAGATCCGAAAACCGACATCGCGCAGCGCGCGCAGCTTTTCGCGCGGCCCGGAACTCTGATCCATGAGCATTGACTCCGTCAGCTCGAGCCGAATATCGCTCGGCGAAACGTGCGCTCGTGCGGCTTTCGAGGTGATCGTGTCTACCAACAGTGGATCGCGGAGCTGACGAGCCGAAACATTGACTGCGACAAAGAGCGCGTCGCCGTGCGGCAGCTCGCGGCGCCATTGTGCCAGCTGCTCGCATGCAGTCTCGAGGACCCATGCACCAATGGGCACGATCAGCCCGGTGTCCTCGGCAATCGGAATGAAGTCGAGCGGCGGCACGGTCCCGAGGTGCGGATGGTTCCAACGAAGGAGAGCTTCGAAGCCGACGACATCGTGGGATGCGACACTGACGACCGGCTGATAGTGCAACGCCAGCTCGCCATGTTCGAGTGCTCGGTGAAGGTCGCCCTCGAGCCTGGCGCGCGTCGTGGCGCGGTCGCGCATTTCGGCGTCGAAAATCGCGACTGCGTCGCGGCCCGCAGCCTTCGCCTGATACATCGCGGTGTCTGCGTCGCGCAAGATCGACTCAGCATCGGCCGGCGAGTCGGGTCCGGCCACTGCAACTCCAAGACTTGCGGACGCGAACAGCTCAGCGTCACGCATCTGGAATGGAGTGTCGAAACAGGCGCGTAAGCGTTCGGCGGTATCTCGCGCCTGTTCAAGAGAAGTGACGTCTTGCATGATCACGACGAACTCGTCGCCTCCTACCCTGCCGACAAGGCTGCTTGTCGGCGCAGCTGACCGAAGTCGCTGAGCGACCCCGACGAGGAGTTCATCACCGAGGCTGTGCCCGAGACTGTCGTTGACCAGTTTGAATCGATCAACGTCGAGGAAGAGCAGCGCGAGCAACGTATCGGTTCCTTCTCGATGCGCGAGTGCCTGTGCGAGTCGTTCAAACACGAGAAGCCGGTTCGGGAGTCCGGTCAGTGCATCGTGGGTCGCCTGATCGGTCAAGCGTTCCTCCGATCGGGCATGCGCTCGAAGGGACCGAAACACGCGCAGGATCGCCGCCGACGTCAGCGTCGCGGTGATCGCGATGAGCCCGATGCGATCACTCGGCAACATGCTGTTCTTGGAAAGAATGACAACGGCAGGCAATCCCAAGGCGACGGACACGAGTAGCAGGCGCATGCGCGTCGGTGTGTGCTCGGTGCGCGGTACTGGTTCGCATAGCTCGCGCATGGACGGATGCAACACGCACGCGCCGTAGGCAAGGTATGCCACCGCGTAAGGAAGGTCGATCACCCGGGGTGGCAGCGACGCCACCCGCGCGTCGATGAAGGTATACACGATGTCACCGAGCAGCATCGATGACATTGCCAGCAGTAACAGGCGTTGCGCGAGCGGACGCTGCCGTCCGCCAACGAACATGATCTGCATTGCGACTGCAACGAAGAACACCGACATGGCCGGATAGACCGCTAAGACGACCCGCACTCGCAGCGGTGCGTGATGATGTTCCAAGGCCGGGGCGATGAGATACGCCCACACGAACGCAAGAGATGCCAAAGAGGCCAACAACGCGTCGAGCAATGAGTCGAGATCGGCGCCACCGCCGCGGCGGGCCCGAGCGAATCCCAACAACGCGATCGCTACCAGCACGTAGCCGGGGATCGTGAGCGCGTCCGGGATGATCGACCGGCTCGATGACAAGTTCCCAAGCGTGTGCAGACTTTCTCGTGCCGCGCCTCCGGCGACAAACAACACGAACCCGCACAGGATCAACACGAACGGCCACCGTCGGTGAGGTCGATGGACCCGAAGGCCGATCAGGGTCGCGACCATTGCCGACAAGGTGAACAGGACAAACGTCGACTCGCCGAGCGATCCAAGGACCCCGGTCACATACGCGACCATCCAGACCGCGCCGCAACCCGCGTAGACGCACGCGGGCACGAGGCCAAAACGCGCTTGCGGGAGTCGGCCTGTAGCCATTCATCGACTCATTCGGACGAAGCCGGACCGCGATTGAGGAAGACTTGCCAGAAGCCTCCACTACGACCGTGCTCCGTGACTTCGGGCACCGAATTGTCGGTTCTAGGGCCTCCTCGGCTCATTTCACGCTCAGCCGACCGAGTTGGCGAGGACCACGCCGGACGAGCCCGCCACCGTTGGCTCGACCAGGCTGAGGATCGACGCGTGCGTTGGTGTGTCGTCCTGGCAGTGGCCACGACATCCTGGGACAGCGCGACGACGAGTAGGGAAACGGGAGGTCCAAGAGCTCGTCGACGCGTCTCCCCTAAGCGCGTCGGACCAACCAGCCCGCCCCCAGACTTGATGGGCTCGACCCCCGAACGCTTATTCTCCACCCGTGCGAGCCCGTTCCCGAGACGCATCGTTGTGAGCGAACACACCCTGCGTGGCGCTGCCGCGATCGTCGGCGTTGCGGACCGCGTCTCACCGACGGGCGTGGTCGACCTCCACGGCCGGGTTCTCGAAGCGACGATGGTGCGTGAGGCGCTCGCCGACGCCGGGCTCGGGGTCGAAGATGTCGACGGCATCTGCTACGGCGGAGCCGCACCCGGAATCGCCGAATATCTCGGCATTCATCCGAAGTTCGTCGACGGGACCATGACGGGAGGGTCGAGCTACGAAATCCACGTCGAGCACGCGGCAGCCGCGATCGGTGCGGGGCTGTGCGAGGTGGTGGTCGGCGTCTACGCCGCGACACCGCGCGGCGATCGTGCCCGCACGCATGGCGGCGGTCGTGCCGGCCCACCACCCGGACCGAACCCGATGCTGGAGTGGGAGATGCCGTACGGGTTGCGGATGCCGATGGGCGCGTACGCCCTCGCCGCGAGTCGCCACATGACCGTCTACGGCACGACGTCCGAGCAACTGGCGCAGATCGCGGTCGACACTCGGCGCTGGGCAGCGCTGAACCCGCGCGCGCGATACCGCGAGGCCATAACGATCGGCGACGTGCTCGCATCGCCGATGCAGGCCTCGCCTCTCCATCTGCTCGACTGTTGCCTCGTGACCGACGGTGCCGGCGCGTTCGTGATGACATCGTCCGCACGCGCGGTCGATCTCGCGAAAGCCCCCGTGTACGTGCTCGGCGCGGCGACGTGCACCGATCATTCGATGATCACGACCATGCCCGACCTCGCGGTCACCGCCGGCGCGGTCTCGGGACCCGCCGCGTTCAAAGACGCGGGGATCACGGCGGATGACGTCGATGTGCTCATGGGCTACGACTCGTTCACGATCACCGCGCTGTTGCACCTCGAAGATCTCGGCTTCTGCGCCAAAGGCGAAGGCGGCGCGTTCGTCGAAGACGGCAAGCTCGGACCTGGCGGTGCGCTGCCGACGAACACGAACGGCGGCGGGCTGTCGTACACCCATCCTGGACAGTACGGCATGTTTCTGCTTGTCGAGGCCGTGCGGCAGCTACGCGGCGAGTGCGGTCCTCGCCAGGTGCCCGACCCGCAGATCGCAGTCGCGCACGGATCAGGTGGCGTGCTGTCAACAATGGGAACGATCGTGCTCGGCACGGGAGCGACGCGATGAGCACCCTGCTCGAACCACCGCCTTCGGACGAGGTTGCACCGTTCTGGGAAGCGACGCGACGATCCGAACTCGTTCTGCCGTGGTGCCGTCGGTGTGAACAGCCGTTCTGGTACCCACGCGCCATATGTCCGCGCTGCCTGAGCGACGAAATCGACTGGCGAGGTGCAAGCGCTGACGGTGTCGTCTACGCGGCGAGTGTTCAACATCTCCCCGGCCCGGGACGCGACGCTGCGGACGGGCCGTATGTTGTCGCGCTCGTCGACCTCGCCGCCGGTGTACGCGTGATGGGCAACGTGTCGCGGTGCGCACCAGACGAGGTGCATGTCGGCATGCGCGTGTTCGGCATATGGCATCCGCTCTCGGACGGAAGGCAGCTGCTGCAGTTCGCACCGAAGAAGTAGGGCCGACAGCCAAGGGGGAACCTCATGCCGATGGAGATCGAGCTCGGTCCGGATGCCGCCCGGTTCCGCGCCGAGGTGCGCGAGTGGTTGCAGAACAACCGCCCCGAGGATGCGGACGTCGTCCGTTCGCAGCTGATCGGCGGCGGACCCGAACACGACGCGTGGGCGGCGCGTCTGCACGAGGCCGGCTTCCTCTGCGTCGGTTGGCCGAAAGACTACGGCGGTCGCGGGCTGACCGGGATCGAAGTAGCGGTGATGAACGACGAGTTCGGCCGGGCCGACATCCCCCGAGTGACGCGGGGGATGGGCGAGTGGCTCGTCGGACCGTCGATCATCGTGCATGGCACCGAGGAGCAGAAGGCGTACTTCCTGCCGCGCATTGTCGACGGATCGGATCGCTATTGCCAGGGCTTCTCCGAGCCCAACGCCGGATCCGATCTGGCCGGATTGAACACGCGCGGCGTCGTTGACGGTGACGAGATCGTCGTCACCGGACAGAAGGTATGGACGTCAGGCGCACATCGGGCGAACATGATGTTCTGCCTGTGCCGGACCGACCCCGACGCCCCGAAGCACCGCGGGATCTCGTACGTGCTCGTACCCATGAAACAACCCGACGGGTCGTCGAACGGCTTCGACCTGCGGCCAATTCGCCAAATCACGGGCAGCAGCAACTTCACCGAGACGTTCATCACTGAAGCGCGCGCGCCGCTGTTCAATGTGATCGGTGGGCTGAACAACGGCTGGCGCGTCACGATGACGACGCTCGGCAACGAACGGGGCGGCAGGGCGACCACTCAGCACGTGCAGTACGAGCATCAGTTCCACCGCATCGTCGACGAGGTGCGCCGGTGCGGCGTCGCCGACGACCCATGCGTCCGGCAACGTCTCGCGTGGGCCTTCACGCGGGTTGAAATCATGCGATACGCGGGTTTACGGACGCTGTCCGAAGTCGTCGCGAGCAAAGAGCCTGGACCGGCAGCATCGATCAACAAGATGTTCTGGTCGGAGTACGCGCGCGACATTTCAGAATGGGTGATGGACCTGCGCGGCGTCCGCGGACTCGTGCGGCCCGAAGGAGCGGGCTACGTCCTCGATCGGTGGCAGACAGAGTTCCTCGCTAGCCGATCGGGCACGATCTGGGGCGGCACCGCCCAGGTGCAGCGCAACATCGTCGGTGAACGCGTCCTTGGCCTCCCCAAAGAACCGGACAACACCCTTGAGGAGCGGTCACCATGACCGACGAAGCCCTTTCGCAGGCGGGACGGGCCGGCATGACGCTCGCGGTCTGGGCCGCCCGTCAGCCCGGCCACAGCGCGGTCATCTCCGAGCACGGCAACCGGACATTTGGTGAGCTCAACACAAACGCAAACCGGCTGACGCGCGCGCTGCGAGCCCGAAATGTCGTAGGCGACGACGCGATCGCGCTGATGATCCCGAATCGGGCGGAATTCGCAGAGGTGATCGCCGCTTCGCAGCGCGCGGGCTTGCGTTATACGACGATCAACTGGCACCTCACGGCCGACGAAGCCGCATACATCGTCGACGATTGCGAAGCGCGCGTTCTCGTCGCCGACGCACGCTTCGCCGACTCGGCGCGAGACATCGCACGTCGCACGCCCGGCTTGCGGGTTCTCGTGGCTGTAGGCGACAGCATCGACGGGTTCGAGCGTTACGACGACATGATCGCTCAAGAGGACGGCGCCGACATCGTCGATCCCGTCCTCGGACGGTCGATGCTGTACACGTCGGGCACGACTGGCCGACCCAAGGGCGTCCACCGGACGCAGCCCACACCCGCCCTCATCTCGCCTTTCGGCTATACGCCTGGCGAGTCGCGGCACCTCTGTACCGGTCCGCTCTACCACGCCGCGCCGCTGGCCTTCTCGCTCGCCAGTCCCCTCAATGCGGGCGTGGGTGTCGTGTTGATGGACAGCTGGTCGGCCGCGGAGACACTGCGATTGATCGAAGAGCATCGGATCACCCACTCGCACATGGTGCCGACCATGTTCCATCGGCTGCTCTCGTTACCAGACGACGTGCGCGGCCGCGCTGACGTCTCGTCGTTGCAGCTGGTATTGCACGGGGCGGCGCCGTGTCCAGCCTGGCTAAAACGTTCGATCATCGAATGGTGGGGACCGGTCTTGATCGAGTACTACGCCGCCACCGAAGGGCTCGGTACATGGGTGAGCAGCGAGGAATGGCTGCGCAAACCTGGCACCGTCGGCAAACCCAATCCTCCCGAAACCATCCGCGTGGTCGACGAGGATGGCCGCGACTGCGCTCCGAATGCTGTCGGCAGCGTCTACCTGAAGGCGCCAGCAGCAACTCGTTTCGACTACTTCAAAGATCCCGACAAGACGGCCGCGAGCTATCGCGGCGACCATTTCAGCCTCGGTGATGTCGGATATCTCGATGACGACGGCTACCTTTTCCTCACCGACCGTTCCGCGAATCTCATCATTTCAGGTGGTGTCAACATCTATCCTGCGGAGATCGAGGCCGAACTGCTCGCCCATCCGGCCGTCGGCGATGCCGCGGTTATCGGCGTGCCCGACCCCGAATGGGGTGAGATCGTCCTCGCAGTCGTCGAACCTCAAGTCGGCATCGCGCCCTCAGCCGAGCTTGCCCGCGAGCTCACCGAGCATTGCCGCTCGCGTCTCGCGGGCTTCAAGTGCCCTCGCCGCATCGACTTCACCGAGCAACTGCCGCGACACGACAACGGCAAACTCTACAAAGAACGGTTACGCGCCACGTACCGGCAAGCCGCGGAAACGGCACAACGATGAGCGGCATTTGCGACGGTCGCGTCGCGGTCGTCACGGGCGCCGGCCGGGGCATTGGAAGAGCACACGCCCTTGAACTCGCCCGCCAGGGCGCGCAGGTGGTCGTGAACGATCTCGGTGGCGCGGTCGACGGCACCGGCGCCGACGACGGACCGGCGCAGGCTGTTGTCGACGAGATCTGCGGCAACGGCGGTGCGGCAATCGCCAACCTCGATGATGTCTCGACGTGGGCAGGCGCGCAGGCCCTGATCGCCACCGCGATCGAATCGTTCGGCAAGCTCGACGTGGTTGTCAACAACGCGGGCATCCTTCGGGACCGAATGCTCGTGAATATGACCGAAGAGGAGTGGGACGCGGTGATCCGCGTGCACTTGAAAGGCACGTTCGGCCCCACCCACTTCGCGGCCGCGCACTGGCGGGAGCGCTCGAAGGCCGGTGACGCTGTCGACGGGCGCGTGATCAACACGTCGTCGACGTCCGGCCTCTTCGCAAACCCGGGCCAGACCAATTACGGCGCCGCGAAGTCGGGCATCGCGACCTTCTCGATCATCGCCGCCAAGGAGCTCGGTCGATACGGTGTGACCGTCAACGCCATCGCGCCCGGCGCGCGGACCCGCATGACTGAGAACCTCACGAGCTCGACCACCGCGACGCCCGCCGACAGCTGGAACGAGCGGGCGCCCGAGAACATCGCGCCCCTCGTGACGTGGCTGGCAAGCGCGGCGTCGGCCGGCGTCACCGGCCAGGTGTTCCTTGTCGCCGGCGGCCGCATCGCTGTCGCGAAGGGATGGGAACGGGGTCCAGGGATCGACGGGGGCGCCCGATGGGATCCCGCCCGCCTGGGCGAACTCGTGCCCCAGCTCGTCGCGGATGCACAAAGCTGACGAGAGCGTTACCTTCAACGCTATGGCAGTCGAGCGGTTCCCCATCGAGGCCGGACACGTCATGATGTTCGCCCGCAGTATCGGCGATCCGAACCCCGTCTACTTCGACGAGACGTATGCCCGCGCGAGTGAGGTGGGTGCGATCATCGCGCCGCCGACGTTCGTGCAGGCCAGCGCGCAGTTCGACGACGAGTACCCGTTGCGACCCAAGATCGGCGTTCCGTGGTTCGGTTCCGGACGAGAGCCGACCGGCGTACAACGCTCCTCGGGCGCCAGCGGGGGCAGCGGAAGCGGCACTGGTCTGCACGCCGAGCAGCACTACACGTATCACCGACCGCTGCGCGTCGGCGACGTGCTCACCGCGACGACCCGGCCAGGAGAGCGATGGGAGAAAGTGGGCCGCCGTGCCGGCAAACTGGTCTTCGCGGAGACGATCACAGAATTTCGCGACGAGCACGGTGAGCTTGTCGTGACGGCCCGCGGAGTCGGCGTTCGCACCGAACGCGTCGTGGAGGCCTGACATGGCTCTGTCTGCACGCGACCTCGAAGTGGGCCAGACCTTCTCGGCGATCGTCGTCAAGGACCTCAAGCGCACCCAGATCGTGCAGTACGCGGGCGCGTCGGGCGACTACAACCCCCTGCACAGCGACGAAGTGTTCGCCACGCAGGTCGCCGGCTATCCGAGCGTCTTCGCGCACGGCATGTTGACGATGGGAATGACCAGCCGCATGGTGACCGATCTCGTCGGCGACGGCCGGCTCGCCAGCTTCGGCGGCCGTTTCACGTCACAGGTCTTCCCCGGCGACGATCTGACGACGGTCGCAACCGTCGACGCTCTTCGTGAGGAAGCCAGCGAACCGCTCGTCGAATTGTCCCTCCACACGCTCAATCAAGACGGCGTCGAGGTGTTCGCCGGCTATGCGACAGCGCGGCTCGACCCGTGAAGCTCGAAGGTCAGGTCGCGCTCGTGACCGGCGCGAGCCGCGGGATCGGCGAAGCGATCGCTCGTCGCTTCGCGGCCGAGGGCGCGGCCGTCGCCGTCTCGGCCCGAACCGTCGCTGAGGGGGACCATCGGTTCCCTGGGAGCATCACGACCACTGTGTCAGCGATCGAGCAGGCAGGTGGCCGCGCGATCGCCGTTGCAGCCGACCTCGCACGATCCGAAGATCGGCGTGCACTTGTGGAGACGGTCCAACGCGAGCTCGGCGCGATCGATGTGCTCGTGAACAACGCCGCCATCACCTACTTCGAGCCCGCCGACACCTTTTCGGACCGCCACTTCGCGTTGATGTTTGAGGTCCAGGTGCGAGCTCCCTTCGAGCTCGCACAACTCGTCATTCCCGGCATGCGTGCGGGCGGGCAAGGTTGGATCCTCAACATCTCCTCGGGCGCCGCACGCCATCCGGAGGGACCGCCTTTCAGTCGCCGTGTCCGTGGCGGCACCGTCTACGGCATGTGCAAGGCCGCGCTCGAGCGTTTCACATCGGGCCTTGCCGCCGAGATGTACGACGACCACATCGCAGTGAACGCGCTTTCGCCGTCGGGACTTGTGCCAACACCCGGAGTTGTGCACCACGGCCTCGATCGCGGCGTTCCTGAAGACGCGTTGGAACCGGTCGAAGTGATGGCCGAAGCCGCCCTTGCGTTGTGCAGCGGCGATCCGGTCTCGTTGACCGGTCGCGTCGCCTACGCCCGGCCGCTGCTCGCCGAGTTGACGTCGGACTGACCGTTCGGGTCGCGGTCAGTACGATCGCGGGGGTGGCGTCCGGCGCAATCGACGTAGTGCTGTTTGACCTCGGAGGCGTCCTCGTCGAAATCGGTGGTGTCGCTCCCATGATGGCCCTCGCTGGT
The DNA here is from genome assembly GCA_052148155.1 of Acidimicrobiia bacterium. Classification (GTDB taxonomy): domain Bacteria; phylum Actinomycetota; class Acidimicrobiia; order IMCC26256; family PALSA-610; genus JBBQER01. Next base: position 26,414 of record JBKQIY010000206.1, read on the forward strand.
ATCGACAGCGCCGATGAGCTGTGGCGGCGCTGGCTCTCGTGCCGTTGGGTGCGCACCTTCGAGGGAGGGCGTTGCACCGCGGACGACTTCGCGGCCGGAGTGATCAGCGACTGGGCCCTGTCAGTTGAGCCGCAGGCGTTCCTCGACGCCTTCCGGAACTGGCCCGTCGGTCTGCTCCCCGGTGCCGACACCCTCGTGCAGCAGGTACGTCAGGCTGTGCCCACCGGATGCTTGAGCAACACCAACACGCTGCACTGGGAAGAACATTTCGCGCAATGGCCGATCTTCGATGCCTTCAACTTCCGGTTCTTGTCGTTCGAGCTCGGAGTCGTCAAGCCCGATCGGGAGTCGTTCGACCGCGTCGCCGACTTGCTCGGCCTAGCTCCTGGTCGTGTCCTGTTCCTGGACGACAACCTCATCAATGTCGAAGGCGCCGCTGCCGCTGGCTTCGTTGCCCGGCATGCCCGTGGGATCAACGAAGCGCGCGAGACGCTCGTCGCGGCCGGAATCATCGACGCGTAGCGGTCCGGAATCATCGACGCGTAGCGGTCCGGAATCATCGACACGCAAAACCTGGGACGCTGGGTGAGCCACGGAGCACACCCGCCCAGGCCGAGCTGCTCGGCTCGTCGAGCCGGTTTGGTCAGAATGCTCGATAGCGCTCCAAGACAGTTTCGCGAGGCGCGACGGCCTCCGCGGTCGGATGCGCCACAGATCACGGGGGCGTCCTCGTCGGACAGTTCGGCCCCTCCATGACCGACATCGTCTGCGAAGAGTTGGCGCGGAACGCGCTGCGCTGCCGGCTCGCCGGACCGGCCGGTTCGGTAAGCCCTGACCGACCGGCAATACCTCTCGATGTTGCGCAACCTCTACCCGCAAGCAGTCGACGTCGCGATGGCAACCAACATCGGGTCGGGTCCCCGACGTCGCCGCACACCTCACGGGCGCTCGCGGCTCAGGCACATCAACGTGTCGATCGATTTCCGTGATCCGAACGCAGACCGCGAAGTGTGCGGAGGGAACGCTGCGTCGCGCGCGGCACCGACTGCGAAACCTGTTGGCGGTCATCGATCATTGCGGTCGTGGGACAGGTCGCCGCCGCGCGCAGGTGGAAGGCTCAGAACGCGACGACGTGACCGATCCGGGGCGAGCTGCGACCGGCGAGGACTTCGAGCCAGACGTCGCGAAGCCCGGCCGGCCCGTCGTGTTCGACCACGTCGACCCATCCTTGCGCCGTCGGTGCGAACCGATGCCACGCCTGCGCGAAGCGCTGGTCCAGCACGTCGCGTCCCCAATCGCCGGTGCGTTTGCGCATCTGGTCAGGCGCAAAGAAGAAGGACGTGCGAGCGTCGCGTTGCGCCCCCGCCGCTGCTCGCTCTTGATGGGTGACACCGACGACGGTGTCGCGCACCAGTCGATCGCCGAGGTGCGCATACATGTTCGCGCGCAACTCGGCGCTACCAGCCAAGTCGAGGTACGCGGTTGGTGTCTCGGCGCGCAACTCCGAAATCGCGTCGTACGACACGACTCGGTCGTAGCACCCCAGCCGGCGCGTAAACTCGACGTTTCCCGGCGACGTGAGTCCGATCACCTCTGGGCCCTTCCCCTGCAACAAAAACGCGGCGCTGTACGCCGTTTTGGACGATGCCGACGACATCGCGAGGACCGTCGCGCCGAAGAACGCGTTGTCTTCCAGCTGGTCGGCCAGCATGAACGACGTGAAGAACAGCGGGCGGAACAGAATCAACAGGTCCTCGCGACCGGCCTCGTACGCGGCATCAGTCGTCGTGAGAACGTAGTTGTTGTACGGCGACGGCAGCGAGGCACGATGTTCACTCGCGTCGCGGAATCCGCGAGCGTCGACGCGGCCGGGCCGCACCACGAGGTGACTCGCGGACGGAAAGTACCCGTAGACGCGACTGCCGACTTCCACGCCCTCGGTCGCCGACGCGACGACATCCCCGAAGCCCCATAGGGGCACCAACCCCCAGCCCGGCCCGGTCGGGAAGAAGTCCCAGTAGTGCATCACGTCGCCCAACAGCGCGTAGGTGACGTTGTTGGCCGTCACGCCGACGCGGTCAACGAGCACCACAGCCTCGCCGTCGCCGGGCTCCGGGAGGGTTTTATCGAACAGCTCTGTGCGCGACAGATCGTCACGACGGACCGCCAGGCTCCAACCGCGCGTCATGAGGTGGTGGGCGGTGCAAGCGACGCGAGGATCTCTTCGGCGATCTGCACCGTCGAGGGAAGCCCCGGCACCTCCACGTCGATCCTGGGATTGACACCTTCGGCAATGTCGTGCCACCGCTGCACCGCGAGCTCGACGAACTCGGGATGCGGAAGCACCCAGAAACGGTCCGATTGGACCGCGTCGGCGACGAGGTCGGCCACCGCCGCGGGCGGCATGCCCTCGTCGATCACACGCCGCACATGGCCAAGCACGATGTCGGAGCCGATCGCGCGCGGCGGTTCCTCGCCGAGGTCTTCCGGCCAGTTGCGCTCAGCGTCGAGAATGTTGGTACGGACCCAGCCTGGGCAGAGCACACTCACCCCGATCGCAAGTCCTGACTGACGCATCGCGAGGTACAGGTCTTCGGTGAGCGCCACGACCGCATGCTTGGTGGCGTCGTACGCCGCGCCGAAGCCCGGGAGCAGGCCTGCAATGCTCGCGGTGTTGACGATATGGCCCTCTCCTTGCGCGGCGAGTACCGGCAGAAACGCGCGTACGCCGTGGATCACGCCCCAGAGGTTGACGCCGAACACCCATTGCCAGGCGGAAACCGGCCCGAACCACGCGTCCGACTGCGAGACGACCCCCGCGTTGTTGCAGACGACGTGCACGGCACCGAAGCGGTCGGTTGCCGCCGCCGCGAGCGCCAGCACCGAAGCCTCGTTGCTGACATCGGTGCGTACCGTGACGAAGTCCACGCCCCTTGCGCCGATCCGTTCAGCCGCAACGGCCAGGCCCGACTCGTCGACGTCGGCGAGCACCACGTGCATGCCCGCAGCCGCGAACCGGTCCGCCAACGCGAAACCGATCCCGGACGCCGCGCCCGTCACCACTGCAACCTTGCCTGCATCGAGGTGCATTTCCCCGCTCCTTCGTCAGTCGGCGGTCCCGGCGCCGTTGGCGGACTCTGCGGCGGCCTTGAGGCGTTCGAGGGTCTGGGCCATTCCCGCCTGATTGTGTGCGACGCGATCCCCGACGCCGCTCACCGGCTTGCCGAGCGCTTTCGCGATGCGGCCGCGCTCGTCGATCCAGGTCTCGGTGATCCGGCATCCGGTTGCGGTCGACTCGAACGCGTAGCGCCACTCGGCGACCTTGAAACCCGCCGCGGTGACACGAAAGGAGAGCAGATGGCCTGGCTGCACGTCGACAATCGTCGCACGTGTGTTCCATTTCTTGTTCCCATTGCGGTTCGTGCCCCGGAACTTCGCGCCGGGTTGCGGGCCTGAGGAGCTGCCGAGCCACTCGGCGCCCTCGTTTTCGGGCGACCATTCGCCCATCCGAGTCACGTCCGAGATCATCGCCCAGACCTGCTCGACCGGGGCGGCGATCTCCCGGGTCACGCTCACCTGGTCAGTCATTGGTCGTCAGGGACGCGGTGCTCGTGGTCCGAGTCCGGTCCCCATCCTCCTTTCACACCGTGCGTGCGTTCGTCCCGCATGCGTTCGATCGGGCCACGACGCTATCGGAGCTTCAGCCCAGGCAGAACTCGTTCCCCTCGGGATCGCACATCGTCACCCATCGGGTTCCGTTGCCGGTACGCCATTGCGGCGCCCCTCCTGGGTCTACGAGCGAAGCGCCGAGGGCGACGAGCCGCTCGATTTCCGCGTCGGGCGCCCGCGACGCAAGATCGACGTGCACACGGTTCTTCGACGTTTTCGGCTCCGGAACCTGGAAGAAGAGGATGTGTCGTACGCCGCGCTGATCAGGGGCCCGCAGCCGCACGTAGTCGTCGCGTTCCTCGGCGATCGGGTAGCCGGTCACCTCGGACCAGAATCGCGCCAGTGTCTGGGGGTCCGCGCAATCGAACGTCACGTTCAAGATAAACGACGTCACCGCGCGAGTCTCGCGCGCGGATCGCAGACGCGCGTCGCGTCGTATGCCGGACGTCTCGCAGTGAAGACACCTCCGCGCTCGGTTGAACTCTTCGGCGCCTGGAGGAGCCGCGCGCCTCGAATCCAGGCCTCGCCGAATCTTCTGGGCGCTCGAGCACGCCGGTAGGGTGACTGCTTCGGTTTCCATGAAGGAGCACAACACGTGTCCGGCATCTGCGATGGTCGTATCGTCATCGTCACCGGAGCCGCGCGCGGCATCGGTCGAGAGCACGCGTTGGCATTCGCGCGTGAGGGAGGACGCGTCGTCGTCAACGATCTCGGCGTCGCTCGCGACGGCACGGGCGCCGATCACGGCCCCGCCCAGCTCGTGGTCGATGAGATCGCCGCGGCGGGCGGCGAAGCGATCGCCAACACCGACGACATCGCGGACTGGGACGGCGCTCGCCGGCTCGTCCGGAGCGCGATCGACACGTTCGGTGGGCTCGATGTGCTGGTAAACAACGCGGGCTTCCTGCGCGACCGCATGGTGTTCACCACCGGCGAAGACGAGTGGGACGCAGTGATTCGCGTACACCTCAAAGGGCATTTCGCGACCACCCGCCACGCGACCGAATGGTGGCGTTCGCAGGCGAAGGGAGGCGCCGACATCGACGCTCGGATCGTGAACACGTCGTCCGGCGCAGGGCTGATGGGCGCCGTCGGCCAAGGCGCGTACGCAGCGGCCAAGGCCGGCATCGCGGCGCTCACGCTCGTAGAAGCCGCGGAGATGACCCGCTACGGCGTAACCGCCAATGCGATCGCGCCCGCGGCGCGTACACGGATGACCGAAGACGTGTTCCGCGAGCAGATGCAAGCCCCCGACTCCGGCTTCGATCCCAATGATCCTGCCAACATTTCCCCACTCGTCGTCTGGCTCGGCAGTGCCGAGTCACGCGCCGTGACCGGTCGCGTCTTCGAGGTCGAAGGCGGCATGATCTCGGTGGCCGACGGGTGGCAACACGGACCCCGAGTCGACCGTGGTGCGCGTTGGGAACCGGCCGAGGTCGGCACAGCGGTTCGCGAGTTGCTCGCGAAGGCTCCGCCGCCCGCGCCCGTCTACGGCACGTCATGACCGGCTTGCATTTCGCGCCGCCCGAGGTGCAAGCCCGGTGGCGCGCGCTCGGGGTGTGGACCGACGAGACGCTGCTGGATCGATTGGCGCGCGTCGATGGCGCAAGCCTCGCGATCGTTGACCGCGACACGCGCCTCACGGTCGACGACGTGCGCAGGTCCGCGGCGGCGCTCGCCGGCGCGCTTTGGGAGATCGGCGTCCGGCCCGGAACGGTTGTCGCCTGGCAACTTCCCAACTGGTGGGAGGGAGTCGTGCTCTGTTGGGCCGCGTGGCGGTGCGGTGCCGTCGTCAGTCCGATCACACCGAACCTGCGCGCGAGGGAGGTCGAATTCATCCTCGGACAGTGCAAGGCGAGTGTCGTCGTGGTCCCGCACGAGTTCCGGGGCACCGACTATCCGGCGCTGGTACGCGACACAGGGTTCGCGGGAATCGTGATCGAAGTGCGTGGCGTCACACCACTGCCCACGTCGACCGTTCCCGCACCGGTCGTCGAAGTCTGCGTCGGCGACCCGGCGGTGATCCTGTGGACGTCCGGGACGACCTCCGAGCCGAAGGGCGTCGTACACACCCACCAGAGCCTGCGCGTCGAGGCCGACACGATCGCGGCCGCGCACGACATGCGCGCTGGCGAATCGCTGCTCCTGCCGATGCCGATCACGCACGTCGCCGGACTCACATACGGTGTGCTTCTGCCGGTCACGTCGGCGATCACTGCAGTGCTCATGGACACCTGGGATGCTGCCCTCGCGCTCGAAGTCGTCGAGCGCGAGGGCGTTGCCGTGATGATCAGCACGCCCATATTCATGCGCACGATGATCGACGATCCGATGTTCGAAGATGCCGACCGGTCGTCGGTCCGTCTCTTCTCGTTGGGCGGTGCGGGCGTCGCGCCGGCAATGGTGCGCGAGGGCGCACACGCATTCGGCTGCTGGTGCAAGCGCACATACGGCTCAACCGAGTACCCGACGCTCACCACCGGCCGGCTCGGCGACGACCCTGAACGCGACGCAACCACCGACGGCTGCCTCATCGGTCGGGCCGAGCTACGCATCGTCGACCCCGAAACGCTCATCGACGTGCAGCCGGGCGCGGCCGGCGAGCTCCTCGTGCGCGGACCCGAGATGTTCGTCGGCTACCTCGACGCTGGCCTCGACGACGAGGCCTTCACACCTGGCGGCTGGTTCCGAACGGGCGACCTCGCTCGGTTCAGCGGCGAACACCTCACCATCGTCGACCGCTTGAAGGACGTGATCATCCGCGGAGGCGAAAACATCTCCGCGCAGGAAGTCGAAGCTGTCCTCGTCACCCATGCGGCCGTCATCGAGGCCGCATGCGTCGCCTCGCCCGACCCGGTCATGGGCGAAGAAGTGTGCGCGTTCGTCGTCGCATCCGCCGACGCCGAACCGACCTTGGCGGAATTGCGAGCACATCTCGTCGCACAGGGCTTAGCCCGTTTCAAGCTTCCCTCTCGCCTGGAACTGCGACGCGAACTCCCCCGCACTGCGAGCGGAAAGGTACAGAAAGCGCCGCTACGAGCAGAGCTGAGCGCGGACCGCGCCCGATGACAACCACGTCTGAACAGGGCGAAGCCGGCTTTCGGGCGTGGGTCCACGCAGAGTTGGCGACCCGGCTGGGCCCACGCCGGCCCGACCGGCCGGTGTCCGTGCTCGGCGCCGGCAACGATGACCTCGACGCGGGGCACCAGTATCTCGAGGCGCTCACGGGAAGTGGACTCGCGGTGCCGGCGTGGCCACGCGAGTATGGCGGGCTCGGTGCGACACCGGCTGAGGTCGCCATCGTCCGACGCGAACTCGCCGACTTCGACGTGCCTGACCTGTACCCCTATCTCGTGGGACTCGAGCTGATCGGCCCGACCCTGCTCGCCCACGCTACGCCTGAGCAGTGTGCACGCTGGCTCCCACCGATCGCGGCCGGCACGGAAATCTGGTGCCAACTTTTCTCGGAGCCGGGCGCCGGGTCGGACCTCGCGGGCCTGGCCACACGCGCCCATGCTGAAGGCGACCAATGGCGCCTGCACGGTCAGAAAGTGTGGACCAGTCGAGGCGCGTACGCTCAATACGGGCTGATGCTGGCCCGCCACGATCCGACGGTACCGAAACACCAGGGAATCACTGCGTTCGGGCTCGAGATGCGCACACCTGGCCTCGACGTCCGGCCGCTGCGTCAGATGAATGGCGATGCGCACTTCACGGAGGTGTTCCTCGACGACGCTCGTCTTTCCGACGCCGACCGCATTGGAACAGTCGGCGAAGGGTGGCGGGTCGCGCTGACGTGTCTGTCGTTCGAGCGTGGCGCGGCCACCGCGGGATCGAGCGGCGGCCTCCTCGACGTGGATCGCCTCATCGCGCTCGCGCAGACGCGCGGCATCGCGTCCGATCCTGCGGTGCGCGATGCGTTGGCCCGACTCGTCATCGAGCTGCGCGTGATGGCGATGACGATCCGGCGCGCGCGGGACACGGCCCGAACTGGACAACCCGGCCCCGCAGGTTCGGGCTTGAAACTGCGCGGCAGCCGCACATTCCGCGACTACACGAACCTCGCGCTGCGTATCCTGGGCGCCGACGCGCTCACCGCGGCCGAACCATGGAACACACTGTTTCTCACGGCTCCGTCGCTGTCGATCCGTGGCGGCACCGACGAGATCCAGCGCAACATCGTCGGCGAACGGGTGCTCGGCCTCCCCGAGGAACCCCGCCTCGACCGCAACGTTCCGTTCGAACAGCTCCCGCGATGAGGGTGACGTGACGCCCAGGATCCGCGACGCCGCGCTGGCTGACGTTGCCGAGCTGCGCGACGTGTTCCGGCGATCTTCCCTGCACAACGAAGGAGACCGGGCGACGTTGCTCGATCATCCGGAGGTACTGGAATTCGATCCCGTGTGCGTGCACGAGTACCACACTCGCGTCGCCGTCGACGATGGCCGTGTCGTTGCATTCGTAACGACACGGCAGCTGCCACACGACATCATTGAGCTCGACGACCTGTTCGTCGATCCCGATTGGACGCGCCGCGGGATCGCGCACGAGCTGATCCGCGATGCCGAAGCGATCGCACATTCAGCGGGAGCCCGGCGCATCGAGGTCACCGCCAACAACCACGCGCTTGCGTTCTACGAGCGTGTGGGTTTCGTGCCCGACGGCGTGGCTCAGACTCGATTCGGACCCGCGACCCGGATGCATCTCGACGTCTGATCCCTCGAAGTCTCTCCTTTCTTCCTCGGCCGCCGGGTCCGGCGGGGTGAGGTCGCACGCCGGACCGACACCCGAAGCACGAGGCGCTCAACCGTCAAGGCACCGGTACACCTTGCGGACAAGCTCTTCGCTTCGGGGGTCGCCGTTGGGGTCGAAGCGGAGATCGTTCATCACGTAGCCGAACGCGAGACCGGCATCGGGATCAGCGAACGACAGCGAGCCGCCGGCGCCGGCATGCCCGAACGCGCTCGGCCGGTTCGCAGCACCGAACGACGCGCCGAGCATGAATCCAAGGCCGAAGCAGGTGTCGGTCATGAGCACTTCGTCCTTGCCGCAGGCCTGCTCGACTGTGGCCGCAGCGACCGTCGATGGCTGCAGCGTGCGCATGCCGCCGACCTCGCCGATGCACGACGCGTACATCCGAGCGAGCGAGCGCGCGTCGCCGATCCCATTCGATGACGGGAGCTCGGCCGCGTGTATCGCAGGCGTGTTCCACATCTCGTTGTAACCGAACAGGCCAGAAGGGTTCGAGAACACCCGCGCCAGCAACAAGTCGGCACCGAACTGGCCCAACAACGCGCCGAGATCGCGTCGGGGAGGGACGAGTTTCGCGACACGCGGCTCTATCGCCTCCGGTAACCCGATCCAAAAGTCGAGGCCGAGAGGTTCTGCGATCTCCTCCCGCCAGAACGTGCCGATCGTGCGGCCGTCGACCCGGCGCACAAGCTCGCCGACCAACCACCCGAACGTGCGCATGTGATAGCCGTGCCGAGTGCCCGGCGGCCAGATCGGCGTCTGAGCCGCCAGGGCGCGCACCATCGGGTCCCACGACAGCGCCTCGCCGAGCGTGTACTCGCCCTCGACGAGCGGGAGACCCGCTTGGTGGCTCATCGCCTGCGCGACCGTGATCGACGCCTTCCCGCCCGCTGCGAACTCCGGCCAGTACCGAGCCACAGGCGCGGCGGGATCGATGAGGCATCGCTCGATGAGCAGATTGGCGCAGACCGAGGTCACCCCTTTCGTCGAGGAATACACGACAACGACGGAATCCGACTCCCACCGACGTCCGGTGGCGGCGTCGGCGACGCCGCCCCACAAATCGACGACCGGGTGCCCGTCGAGATACACGCAGACCGCCGCTCCAACTTCGCCGCGACGATCGAAGTTCTCCGCGAATGCGTCGAGTACCGGCTCGAATCTGGCTTCGACCCATCCGCCAATGTTGACGACGCCCACGGCCCGTACCCTAGGCCGCGATGCCTGACTCGCAACCGGCCCGGTATACCCACGGCCATCATGAGGCCGTACTGCGTTCGCATCGTTGGCGAACCGTCGAGAACTCGGCCTCGTATCTCCGACCGCACCTCGGCCCGGGTACATCGATCCTCGATGTCGGATGCGGCCCGGGCACGATCACGCTCGACTTCGCCAACCTGGTGGCGCCCGCCCACGTCATCGGCATCGACGTCGCGCCCGCCGCGATCGAGGCCGCCGACGCGGAGCGACGCAAGCGGGGTGCAGCCAACGTCGAGTTCAGAACTGCTGACGTGTACGCGTTCGAGTTCGACGATGACTCGTTCGATGTGGTGCACGCACATCAGGTGCTCCAACACCTGGTCGACCCGGTGCGCGCGTTACGCGAGATGCGTCGGGTGTGCAGGTCCGGTGGGCTCGTCGCCGCCCGCGACGGCGACTACCGCGCGTTCACGTGGTACCCGACCGAACCCGCGCTCGACAGGTGGCTTACCATGTACGACACTGTCGCCCGCGCCAACCACGGCGAACCCGACGCGGGCCGCCACCTGCTGGGTTGGGCCCACGCCGCCGGTTTCACCGACGTGAAGGCCGGCGCGTCGACGTGGTGCTTCGCGACACTTGAGGATCGCGGATGGTGGGGCGAGCTTTGGGCTGACCGCATCACCGAGTCGGCGATCGCGACGCAAGCGGTCGAGATCGGCGCCGCGTCTCGGGACGAGTTGCGCGCGATGGCAGACGCGTGGCGCCGTTGGGCCGCCCACCCTGACGGCTGGTTCGCCGTGCTACACGGCGAGATCCTGGCCACGGCATAGCGACTCGGCCGCAAACGCCCGGCGATCAGGCAGGCATCGCGAGGCCGCCGTCGATGACGAGCGTCTGGCCAGTCACGAACTTGGCGTCGTCGCTCGCGAAGAACACGCAGGCCCCGGCGAGATCCTCGGGTTCAAGGGTGCTTTTCATCGCCGTCATCGCGGTCATGCCTTGGATGTACATGTCGGGCACGACTTTCTTCGTCGCTTCGGTCATCGTCACGCCCGGCGCGATGCAATTGACGGTGATGTTCCAAGCGCCGAGCTGCGCGGCCATGAACTTGGTGAGGCCGACGATCCCCCACTTCGTGATCGAGTAGCTGTAGTTGCCCAGGCCCGTGAAATCGTCGCCGAAAGAAGGGAACATGTACGCGTACGCGGCGCCGGACGATTGGTTGATCACACGTCCGTAGCGCTGCTTGGCCATCATCGGCGCCGCCGCACGTGTCATGAGCCAGGCTCCGTGCTGGTTGACCGCGGTCACCCGCTGCAGATACTCGAAACTTGTGTCGAAGTTGTCGATGTCGTAGTAGAGCGCAGCGTTGTTCACGAGTATGTGGACGGTGCCGAACGCGTTCATCGTCTCGTCAACGCAGTGCTGCGCCGATTCGGGATCGGAGATGTCGGTCTTGACAAAGATGACGTCGCCTTTGCCCTCAAGTGCGGCCATCGCGCCGGCGGCGCGGTCCTCGACCATTTCGGCCACCACGACCTTGGCGCCTTCTGCCAGGAACCGCTCGGCGTACGCGAAGCCGATCCCCTGTCCCGCACCGGTGATGATCGCGACCTTGTCCGCGAGACGTCCCATCGTGCTCCTTACCTTTTCAACCGTGCGATGAGGTTAAATCGCTCGGTCACGACCGGTTCGGACGTGGCAACATCGGACCACACGGTCTCCATCACCACGAACGTCATGCGTGCCCGGTCGGTTTCCTTTTCGTAGATGTCGGTGATGGTCTGCAACCCGTCGAGCACGTCACCCGCGACGGGCGTCCGGTGATAGGTGAACTCCTGCTCGCCGTGCAGCACGAGCGCACCCTGAGCGAACAAATCACCCATGATGGAATGCATCGGGTTCCCGGCACCGCGGGTCGGGTCGGCCGGCTGGATGTCGGCGCGGAACGCGCTCCAATAAGGCGCGGCGAAGGTAAACGTCGGCGGGGCGGGAACGGCGGACAATCCGGTCGCGGTCGCGGCCTCTTCACGTTGGTACACGCGGCTCGCGTCGCCCACCGCATGAGCGAAATTGGCGAGGACGGCGCGGTCGAGCACGACACGCCACGCGCCGGTTGGTTTGCCGATCACACTCGTGTCGACCGTCATCGCTGGTGATCTTCTCCTCGGCGCGACGCAGACGCGCGAGCCGGCTCTCCGCCTTGGCAACGCCGCTCGCGCTCGCGCTACGGTGACGCTCACGTCAGTTTTCTTTCACCGAGGGGGACCGCGCAAATGGGCATGCTCGACGGCAAGGTGGCGATCGTCACCGGAGCGGGCAACGGTGTCGGCCGCGGCGAAGCAGTGCAGCTCGCCGCCCACGGCGCCAAGGTCGTCGTCAACGACCTCGGCGGGTCGGTGTCAGGCGAAGGCTCCGACAAACGGGCAGCCGACGAGGTCGTCGAAGTCATCACCAAGGGTGGCGGAGAGGCCGTCGCCAACTACGACAGCGTGACGGAGTTCGACGGCGCGAAGAACATCATCGACACCGCGATCGACACTTTCGGCCGTCTCGACGTGCTGGTCAACAACGCCGGCATCCTGCGAGACCGCATGATGTTCTCGATGACACCCGAAGACTTCGACGCGGTCGTCAAAGTCCACATGTACGGCGCCTTCAATACGATGCAGCATGCCTCGGTGTACTGGCGCAACGAGTCGAAGGAAGGCCGTCAGCCCCGAGCGTCGATCATCAATACCGTCTCGAGCGCCGGACTTCAAGGCCAGGCCAGCCAGATCAACTACGGCGGCGCCAAGGCCGCGGTGGCCGCCATGACCATCATCGCCAGCCTCGAACTCAAACGTTACGGCGTGCGCGCCAACTGCATAGGTCCGGGCGGAGCCACGCGCATGGTGGCACAAGCGATGAAGATCGACGTCAAGAACCCCGAGGACTACACCCAGTTCGAGGCGATGAACCCCGGCAACTCGGCCCCAGGCGTCGTGTGGCTCGCGTCCGACGAATCGCTCCACGTGACCGGCCAAGTACTGCGCCTCGTCGGCAACAACCTCGCGTTGTACCAGGGCTGGACCATGGGCGAACAATTCCTGTCGACCGAAAAGGACGGCTCTCCCAAGCAGTGGGACCCGAACGACATTGGTCGAATCCTCAACCGCTACGCGTTCGGCAGCGAGGCCCCGGGCATCGACGCCCAGCGTCGCACCTGAACGCTCGGCGCCAACTCGACTTCCGTGGCCCAGATTCCCGAGTTCGAAACCATCGCGTACGAAGAGGCGGACGGCGTCGCGACGGTTACCCTCAACCGACCCGACGTTCACAACGCGTTCAACTCGCTCATGCAACGCGAGCTACACACGCTGTGGCGCGCGCTGCGCCGTCACGACGACGTGCGCTGCATTGTGCTCACCGGCGCCGGGGCCAAGGCGTTCTGCACCGGCATCGACCGCATGGAACAGATGGGCGGCCAACGCAACGAGACCACCGACGCCGATGTGGTCGGCGGAGGTGGCACTCCGTTCATGTTCAACGATCCCGGCGACAACATCGGTCCGAAGTCGTGCGATCTCTGGAAGCCTGTCATCGCGGCAGTCAATGGCATGGCGTGCGGCGGCGCGTTCTACATGCTCGGCGAAACTGAATTCATCATCGCCGCCGATCACGCGACCTTCTTCGACCCCCACGTCACCTACGGAATGTGCGCTGCGTTCGAGCCGATCCACATGGCCGGCATCACGCCGTTCCCCGAAATCATGCGCCTCTCGCTGCTCGGAAACTACGAGCGAATGTCGGCGGTCCGGGCGTTCCAGATCGGCATGGTGAGCGAAATCGTCGCCGGTCCAGAGCTCGCGCGTCGCGCCCATGAAGTCGCCGCGATGATTGCGTCGCAACCGCGACGCGCGATCGAAGGCACCGTGCGTGCGCTCTGGTCGACGCGCGAGATGCCGCAACGAGAAGCGGTACGACTCGGTTATGCGTACGTCGCGATGGGCACCGACCAAGCGTCCATCGCCGAAGGTCAAGAACGTTTCGCATCAGGCAAGCGAGTCGAATGGAAGCTGCGTTGAAGGGAACGGAACGAGTCGCGATTGTCGGCGCCGCGCTCTCCGACATCGGACGCGTCGACACCCACACTCCCTACGAACTTCACTACCAGGCGGCGTCGCGTGCCATCACCGACGCCGGGCTCACCAAGGACGACATCGACGGGTTCGGCTCAAGCGGCATGGGACTCCTCGCGCCGGTCGAGATCGCCGAATACCTCGGTGTGCGGCCCACCTGGGCCGACGGCACCGGGGTCGGCGGCTCCACGTGGGAGTTCATGGTCGAGCACGCCACCGCCGCGATCCTCGCCGGACACGTCGAAGTCGTCATGCTCGTGTACGGCTCGACGGTCCGCGCCGACCTGAAAGCGCGCCGGCGCGGCTCCAACCTGTCCTTCGGCGGCCGCGGTCCCGTGCAGTTCGACACGCCGTTCGGTCACGCCCTGATCTCGAAGTACGCGATGGCGGCCCGCCGCCACATGTACGAGTACGGCACCACCATCGAACAACTCGCCGAGATCGCAGTATCGACCCGCTGGAACGCCTCGCATAATCCGGAGGCGTACTACCGCGAGCCGATCACGATCGACGACGTACAGAGCTCACGGATGATCGCGGATCCGCTCACCAAACTTCATTGCTGCATCCGAAGCGACGGCGGCGGGGCGGTCGTGCTCACAACTGAAGAGCGCGCTCGGGACCTCGCCAAGAAGCCCGTGTGGATCCTCGGTACCGGTGAGGCGACCTCGCACACAACGATGAGCGAGTGGGCGGACTTCACCGATTCGCCCGCGGCGCGGAGCGGACCGTTAGCGTTCGAACGAGCGGGAGTGACACCCGAAGAGATCGACGTCTGCGAGATCTATGACGCGTTCACGTCGATGGTCCTCCAGACGTTCGAAGGTCTCGGCTTCTGCAAAAAAGGCGAAGGCGGACCGTTCGTGGCCGACGGACGGATGCGTCTCGACGGTGCCCTCCCAACCAACACCGACGGCGGAGGCCTGTCGCATTGCCATCCCGGCATGCGTGGCATTTTCCTGCTCGTGGAGGCCGTCCGTCAGCTCCGCGGCGAGGCCCACGGCCGCCAGGTCGAGAATGCGACGCTGGGCTGCGTGAGCGGCACGGGCGGCTGGTTCTCGTCGGCAAGCACCGTCATTCTCGGTGTGGAATAGCGACCGCGACCTCGGTATCCGGACGGCCGAGCTCATCAAAGACCGCCGCGAGCACGACCACGGCGAGCACTCCCAACAGCGCACCCGTCAGTCCGTCGAGCTCGAGACCGCCGAACGCCGCGAAGACGATCAGGAACGACCCGACGTGCAAGGTCTCTCGCTCAACAATTGACGCCAGCATGTACTCGACGACACCGATACCAACGAAGACCGCCGCCACGACGACCGCGCGCGTCAACGAATCCGCGCCGGCGAACAAGACGATCGGCGTCGCGCCGACGAGCACACCGGCGACCGGCAACAAGGTCCACAGCCCGAACCACACGCCGAGGGCCGCCGGACCGGGCACGCCGGCCGCGCGCGCAACCGCGTATGCGATAAGCCCCCCGATGATCGCCTCGAGCACCTTGATACGCGCGTATTCGAGGCTGCGGTGTGCGCCCCGGGTGACGACACGTTCGACACGCCGCCGTTGTATCGGATCGCCGATCTGGTCGATGCCGCTCCGGAAGATCCGCGGCCCATAGATCAGGAAGAAGATCGTGAGGATCAGACCCGCGAGGAACGCGACGCCTCTCGTGGCGGCGGACTCGAGCACCTTCGTGGCGGACCCGCCAGTTAGCCGTTTGGGAAGGTCGTTGACGAAACCTTGCACGCGTTTGCGGAACTGCAACTGGCGTAACAGGTCGGAGTTCTTCTCGAGCTGCGCCGCGCGACGGGGAGCGAGCCGCTGGAGCGAGTGCGTCTCCTGAGCCACGTCATTGACCAGCCGGTAGCCGACGAAGCCGACCGCGCCGAGGCCGAGCAACACGACGAACAGCACCACCAGACCACGGGGAAGCCATCGCGAACCGAACTCCACGACCGGATACACCAGACCAGCGAGCGCGGCCGCGACCAGTACCCACGAAATGACTCGTTCCGAGTCGCGCGCGATCTCGAGCATCAAGACCGTCAGCGCGAGCAAGAACATCACCGCGAGCGCGGAGCGCACCGATACGCGCACCTGCGCGGCGCCTACCGATGACACGCGCGGGGGGGATGCCCCGGATCCATCGGTCACCGCTCGTACGATATCTGCGTGACCGCCGGCCGTTTCGGACCCTCCGACGAAGCACCGGCCGACACGAACCGCGTCGACCTGGATCCACACTCGGCGATCCCACTCGCGGTCGCGTTCTCGATCCTCGCAATCTCCGTGTGGCTCGTGCGGTCGATCCCGCGCACGCTCGCGGCCACGGCCATCGCGGGCCTCATCGCGATGGCGCTGAACCCGTTGGTCGATGCGCTCCGCCGGGCCACGGGATGGAAGCGTCGATATGCCGCCGCGACAGTGCTCACGACCGCGGGCGTGATCCTCATCGCGGGGATCACGCTCGTCACCGTTCCGACCATCAACCAGGTGCGCGACTTCAATAAGGAGATCCCGAAGACCGTCAAACAGCTCGGCGACCTGCCGATCGTCGGCCCGCGATTACGCGCGGCCAACGCGTCGAAGAAGGTCGAAGACTGGCTTCACGGTCTCCCGAAGCGTTTGAGCGTCAACACCACCCCCATCGCCCACGCCGCCAGCACCGTCGCCGACGGAATCGCGGCTGCGCTGCTCACGCTGCTACTCGCGATCGCGCTCGTGCTCGACGGCGAGTTCCTCGTGAGTTCCGTCCGCCGCGCACTCCCCACGTCTCGACGAACCGACGCCGACCGTTTCGGCCGGCTCGTCTACAACGTGGTCGGACGGTACATCGCCGGCACGCTCCTCCTCGCGGCACTCGCGGGCGTCGTGACACTCACCACGTCGCTCGGACTCGGCGTTCCACTCGCGCCGCTGCTCGCGGTGTGGGTCGCGATCTGCAACCCGATACCGCAGATCGGCGGCTTCCTCGGCGCGGTGCCGTTCGTCGCGCTCGGACTGACGAAAAGCGCCGTCACGGGCGTCATCTGCCTCGTCGTATTCCTCATCTACCAGCAGACAGAGAACCACGTCCTTCAGCCAATGATCATCGGACGCGCGGTACGCCTCACGCCGCCGGCGACGATGGTGGCGGCACTCGTCGGCGTCGCCGCGGGTGGCCTCATCGGCGGGCTCCTCGCGATCCCCGTGCTCGGAGCCAGCAAGGCGATCTATCTCGCATTACGCGAACCTGCGCTCGATATTCCACCGCCGAGCTGGGTGCCGCCGAGCGAGCTCCTCCCGCCGTAAACGGCGTCTACACCGTCACTGCGAGCGGGGCCGCGAAGAATCCGCGGTGCACGATGTGCGTGACCGTGTCGAGGATCTCGTCGCTGTCGAAGTCGAGACGACGCGAAACGAGGAAGTACGCGAATCGCTCGAGCAACGCCATCAGCGCAGAGACGGATGCGTCGTCACTCGCGACGCCCGCTTCTCGCATCCGCCGGCCCAGCGCGTTGGCAATGTCGGTGAATGAGCGAACCCCGAGTGCCGACACCGCGCGGTCCTCGACGTGGCCCTCCATCCACGCGCGGATGACCGGCCCGTACCGGCGATAGGTCGCGAAGAACCGCCCGAGAAACGCTCGCAGCTCCGCGTAGCCGCCAGAGTCTGTCGCCACCGGACCGAGCGTTTCTGCGAGCGCGCTCATCTCGAGCCCGCATTCCGTGGCGAGCGCGCGCAAGAGATCTTCTTTGTTGACGAAGTAGAGATAGAACGTACCGTGCGAGGTGCGCGCCGCCCGCACGATGTCGTCGACGCGGGCGGCGTGGAACCCGCGGTCGGCGAACACGCGCATCCCCGCGTCGAGAAGTCGGCGCATGGTCTTGCGGCCTTGTGCACGTAGCTCCCGCGCGTGTGGGGGAACGCCCGCCTCTGCACCCCCGCGAGTGCGGCGCGTCGACTTGTACGCTTCGCTCATGATCCCCACCACCGTCGCCGAGGCCGCACGACGCTTCGCCGATCGTATCGCCTATGTCACCGAGCTGGGCTGGTCGTTGTCCTACCAAGACGTCGACCGCATCTCGGACGAGGTCGCCGGCGGACTCGCCCGGGAAGGAGTGCGGGAAGGCGGTGTTGTCGCGCTTGTTCTGCCACCTGGACCCGAATACCTCCTCGCCTACTGCGGCGCCGCCAAGCTCGGCGCCATTACCGCGGGCGTCAACGATCGGCTGTCGCCCCGCGAGCGCGCGGCTGTGCTCGACCTCGCCCAGCCGACGTTCACGATCGACGACCCGAGTGTCGTCCTCGGTGATCTGCGCGTGCAGGGCAACGTTCCTGCGCAACTCACTGAAAATCCCGATCGGGTGGTCGCGATCATCTTCACCTCCGGCACCACCGGGCTGCCCAAAGGCGCTGTGTACTGCAACCGGCAGCTCACGTTCATCACCCACACCGACACCGGCGGCGCGTGGGACACCGGCGGACGATCCTTCAGCGGTACCTCGTTCGCTCATCTCGGATTCATGACCAAGCTGGCGGGCAGCCTGCAACGCGGCGGCACAACATTCATCATGGAACGCTGGCGCGCGGCCGACGCACTCGAACTCCTGGCGCGGGAGAAGATGACCACAGTGGCCGGAGTGCCGACACAGCTCGCGCTCATGCTCCGCCAACCCAACTTCGACTCATTCGATCTGGCGAGCGTGCGCTTCATCATTGCCGGCGGCGGACCGGTCACGCCGGGCTTGGCCGAGGAGGCACGCCGCCGATTCGGTGCGTCGCTCGCGACGCGCTACTCGTGCACGGAGGCCGGCATCGGCCTCGGCACGGCCTTCGACGATCCGGAAGAAGACGCTGTGGTCAGCGTCGGCCGGCCCCATTCCGGCGTCGAACTCGCCGTACTCGACGCCGACGACCGACCGGTGTCCCCCGGTGCGGTCGGAGAGGTGTGCCTGCGCTCCCCTGCCGTCATGTCCGGCTACTGGCGCGACCGCGAACAGACCGCAGCGGCCTTCACTCGCGATGGGTTCGTCCGTACCGGCGACCTCGGCTGGATCGACGATCGCGGCCGACTCCGTCTCGTCGGCCGCAGCAAGGAAATGTACGTGCGCGGCGGGTACAACGTGTATCCAGTCGAGGTCGAGAGCGTGCTGTCGACACACCCCGACATTGCCGCGCTCGCGATCGTGCCGCGCGCCGACGACGTGATGGGCGAGATCGGCGTCGCGGTCGTCGTCGCACGCGACGTCAATCAGGTCCCGACGATCGACGAGCTGCGCGCATTCGCCGCGCCAAACG
>JBKQIY010000207.1:0-4165 GCA_052148155.1 Acidimicrobiia bacterium
CGGGCGATAACACCGAGATGACGGTCGAGTTGGGCAAGCCGATCGCGATGGATGAGGGGTTACGGTTCGCGATCCGTGAGGGTGGCCGTACCGTCGGTTCCGGCCGCGTCGTCAAGATCATGAAGTAGGGTCGGGTCACCATGGCAGCAACCGCAGGGCAGACGATCCGGATCCGGCTGAAGGCCTACGACCACGAGGTCATCGACCAGTCGGCGAAAAAGATCGTCGAGACGGTCCTGCGCACGCAGGCCAAGGTCCGCGGTCCCGTCCCGTTGCCGACCGAGATCCGCAAGTACACGGTCATCCGGTCACCCCACGTCGACAAGGACAGCCGCGAGCACTTCGAGATGCGGATCCACAAGCGCCTCATCGACATCGTCGAGATCACCGGCAAGACCGTCGACTCGCTCCAGCGCCTCGACCTGCCGGCCGGCGTCGACGTCGAAATCAAGCAGGTCTGAACCGGAGAACTGCGGCGAGTCACGGCCCGCTCGCGGCCAGTGACACCTCGGACGCGGATCGGACCCAAAGACTGAGACGAACGCCGTCGCGAGCGTCGACGCCTCCGGGAGGCCCGGGTCGTGCGGTCCAGGCCCGTCGCGGGCCAAAGACCGGATCCGGGGATGTGAGATCGCCGGACGCGTGATCGACCGCGGGGAACCCTTGACGAGCCGTCCGAGCAGCCGGGGGCGTGCCGCATTCGATGGGCGCACCTGATCCCGAGGGCCGGGACGGCCGCTTTGGGCGCGGCGCGGGGGCTGATCGCGTTGTGGGTTGGGCCACCCCGGACCGGCCGCGCTCGAGTCGGGTAGCGCCCGCGGGGGCGAGGCGCTAACATCACCGGGCTCTGAGGACCACGATTGCGTGGTCCACGCGTGACGCCCCTCAGCCTCGGGCCGTCCGCGAAGCCAACCGAGGCCCGCGCAGGCCCCAACGACGGGGAACCGCGCGGCACAACCGAGTCGACGCTCCGCCGGGATGATCCGTGCGGAGCGTTCGCGTGAGTCAACACTCTCGAGCCGATCTCTTATCAAGGGCGAACGATGCCGCAAAAAGGAATCCTGGGCCGCAAGCTCGGCATGACCCAGGTCTTCGACGATGCGAACCGGGTGATACCGGTCAGCGTGATCGAGGCCGGACCTTGTCGCGTCGTGCAGCTCCGGACACCCGAACGCGACGGTTACTCGGCAGTGCAGCTCGCGTTCGGCGAGACGAAGGCGACGCGACTGAACAAACCCGAACTCGGTCATCTCAAGGCTGCGGGCGGTCCGCCGCAGCGGTACCTGGCCGAACTGCGGGTCGATGATCTTTCCGGCTTCGAACTCGGCCAGATCATCGCGGCCGACGTGTTCGCGGCGGGTGAGCGCGTCGACGTCACCGGCATCAGCAAAGGCAGCGGATTCTCCGGCGTCATGAAGCGCCACAACTTCTCGGGTCAGGGCGCATCACACGGCAACCACAAAAAGCACCGTTCGCCGGGATCGATCGGCGCGTGCGCGACCCCGGCGCGGGTGTTCAAAGGCATGAAAATGGCCGGGCAGATGGGCAATGCCCGGGTCACCACGCTCAATCTCGAAGTGGTCGAGGGCGACGCCGAACGCGGCCTCCTGTTGATCAAGGGCTCCATCCCCGGCGCATCGGGTGGCCTCGTGTTCGTACGCAGCGCTGTCAAAGCCGAGGTGCGCGCATGAGCACGCTCGCCATGACCCAGGCCGACGGGGCGGCAGGCGCGTCGGTCGAACTGCCCGACGAGATCTTCGGTATCGAGCCGAACGTCGGGGTCATGCACCAGGTCGTGACCGCGCAACTCGCGGCCAAGCGGTCCGGAACGCACAGCACGAAAACTCGCTCCGAGGTGCGCGGCGGTGGCGCCAAGCCTTGGCGCCAGAAAGGGACCGGCCGGGCCCGGCAAGGCTCGATCCGCGCGCCGCAGTGGCGAGGTGGCGGTGTCG
The DNA here is from genome assembly GCA_052148155.1 of Acidimicrobiia bacterium. Taxonomy (GTDB): domain Bacteria; phylum Actinomycetota; class Acidimicrobiia; order IMCC26256; family PALSA-610; genus JBBQER01. Next base: position 1,953 of record JBKQIY010000207.1, read on the forward strand.
CTCACGGACCCCAGCCCCGCGACTACTCGCAACGAACACCGAAGAAGATGGTTCGCCTCGCGTTGCGGAGCGCGCTGTCCGACCGCACCAGTGAGGGCAAGGTCGTCGTCGTCGACGACTGGGGCATCACCGAGCCGAGCACGAAGTCGGGTGTGAAGCTCCTCGTTTCGCTCGGCCTGCGCAACATCCCCAAGCCGGCCGCCGAAACGGAGCCGAAAGCAGGCGAGAAGCGCAAGACCAACCACGGCGGCTTCGCCCGCAATCCCCGGGTGCTGCTGGTGCTGTTCCGCACCGAAGAGACCGTGTGGAAGTCGTTACGGAATCTCGGCGAACGCGTGCAGATCTTGCTTCCCGAGGAGCTGAACACCTACGACGTGCTGCTCAACGACTGGATCGTCTTCTCGCAGCCGTCCCTCGACGCGACGATCGCGCGTCTGTCTGAGCGCGCCGGTGCGTCCGACGACTCGACCGAGGTTCAAGTGTCGTGAAAGATCCCCGCGACATCATTATCCGCCCCGTCGTGTCGGAAAAGTCGTACGCGGCCTTCGACGGGAACGTGTACACGTTCCTCGTCGCGCACGACGCCAACAAGATCGAGATACGCAAGGCGGTCGAGGAGCTGTTTGCGACCAAGGTCGAAAAGGTGCGCACGATTAACCGCAAGGGCAAACGGAAGCGCAATCGCACGTCGGGCGCGTGGGCGACCCGCGCGACCAACAAGCGGGCCATCGTCACGCTCGCCGACGGCGCCGAGTCCATCGATATCTTCGGGAGCTGACGGTGCCGATCCGTAAACGCAAGCCGACCAGCGCGGGGCGCCGATTCCAATCGGCCTCCGACTTCTCCGAAGTCACGAAGTCGAAGCCCGAGAAGTCGCTGACGAAGCCGAAGCCGAAGACCGGCGGGCGCAACTCGTACGGCCGCATGACGTCACGTCACCGCGGCGGCGGGCACAAGCAGCGTTACCGCCTCGTCGACTTCAAGCGGAACAAAGACGGCGTGCCGGCGAAGGTTGCCGCGGTCGAGTACGACCCGAACCGCAACGCGCGTCTCGCGCTCTTGCACTATTACGACGGCGAGAAGCGCTACATCATCGCCGCCGCCGGACTCAACGTCGGCGACGTCGTGCAAAGCGGCCAAGGCTCTGAGATCAGGGTCGGCAACGCCCTGCCGTTGCGCTACATCCCGGTCGGCACCACGGTGCACAACGTTGAACTCAAGCCCGGCGCGGGCGCCAAGCTAGGTCGCGGCGCGGGCGCCGCGATCCAACTGATCGCCAAAGAGGGCGTGTTCGCGACGCTGCGCCTGCCCTCGACTGAGATGCGGCGCGTCCCGATCGATTGCCGCGCCACGGTCGGTGCCGTCGGCAACAGCGAAGCGGGACTGATCTCGATCGGCAAAGCTGGTCGGAATCGTTGGAGAGGCAAGCGTCCGCATACGCGCGGCGTTGCCATGAACCCCGTCGACCACCCGCTCGGCGGCGGCGAAGGCAAAAGCTCGGGCGGCCGCCATCCGGTGTCGCCGTGGGGTCAGCCCGAAGGTCGCACGCGTCGGAAGGGCAAATCCTCCGATCAGCTCATCATTCGCCGGCGTCGTACGCGCGGCGCACGGAGGTAGGGCGATGCCCCGCAGCCTGAAAAAAGGTCCGTTCGTCGACGACCATCTCGCCGAGAAAGTCGCCGCGGTCAACGCGGCCGGCGACCGCAAGGTCATCAAGACATGGTCGCGACGCTCGACGGTGATCCCCGACATGGTCGGCCACACCATCGCCGTACACGACGGACGCAAGCACGTACCGGTGTACATCACCGAAGCCATGGTCGGCCACAAACTCGGCGAGTTCGCACCCACGCGCACATTCCGGTACCACGCCGGTCAGGAACGGTCGGTTCGTCGCTGATGGTCGTCGAGATCGATACCCCCAGCGCGCGCGCGACCGTCCGCTACCTGCCGGTTTCGCCGTACAAGATCCGCCAGGTGCTCGACCTCGTGCGCGGACTTCCAGTCGACGACGCGATCCGGGTGCTGCAGCTCTGCCAGAAGGACGCGGCCGACAACGTGTTGAAACTGCTCGACTCTGCGATCGCCAACGCCGAACACAACCGGCAACTCGCGGCCGACGAGCTGTACCTCGCGCGCATCTGGTGCGACGAAGGACCCACCCGCAAGTCCGGTCAGGCCCGCGCTCGTGGCCGTTACTTCCGGGTACGCAA
>JBKQIY010000208.1:0-4580 GCA_052148155.1 Acidimicrobiia bacterium
GAAGTTGTCGTAGCTGAACGGCCCACCGGGCGTCCCATAGCGGGGTACGCGCCGAGTCATGGACATCAGTTCTCGGAGCGCACTGGCGTCGCGGGTCGGGGGCGCGTTGAAGAGGGCCCAGTCGCCCTGCCACCCACCACGATGGGTCAAAAGGTGCCGCAGCGTCAGCGTGTCTGCCACGTCACCGAGGTCCGCTGGGCCGAGCCAGCGCGAGACGAGTCCGTCCAGAGAGAGGACTCCCCGGTCGACAAGTGCCAGCGCCGCGGTCGCGGTGAACGTTTTCGAGACCGAGCCAAGCTGAAACAGCGTTGCCGAATCGACAGGGAGTGCGTGGTCGACGTTCGTGACCCCGTCGGTCACGACGTGCGTCTCGTCGCCGATCGTCACGCCGAGGGCGACGCCGGGCACGTCGACGGGACGACTTCGAACCATGTCGTCCAGTTCGCTGAACACGCCTCATTGTGGCATTGCCGACCAGACACGCGTTTGCGGCACCAACAGGTCGTGTCAACCTTGCGTGAGGTCGGTCCGAGGTGGTGGAGCCGTCCAACCTCCCGGCATGATCGTGATACCCACAGGAGAGGCGACGAGGATGAGCTACGAGCAAGTTGCGATTCGCACGCATGATGGCGAGTGCCCGGCGTACGTGTTCACGCCGTCGGACGCGATCCGGCATCCGGCGGTGATCTTCTTCATGGATGGGCTCGGGATCCGACCGACGATTTTCGAGATGGGACAGCGGCTCGCTGACCAGGGCTACGTCGTGCTGGTCCCCGACCTGTTCTACCGGGCCGGCCGCTATGAGGCGTTGGACCCCAAGCAGGTCTTCGCCTCCGGTGACGTGAGGAGCGCGATCGGCCATCTGTTCGCCTCGACCGACAATCGTCGGGCCGGCGCGGACACCGCGGCTTTCCTCGCCTACCTTGACAGCCGCGACGACGTCGCCGGAACCAGAGTGGGCACGACCGGCTATTGCATGGGCGGAGCGATGTCGTTGACCGCGGCGGGAACCTATCCCGAGCGTATCGCCGCGGCGGCCAGCTTCCACGGCGGCAACCTGGCCACCGACTCCGATCTCACCCCGCACCGTCTCGCGTCTCGGATCGCCGCTCGGGTCTATGTCGCCGGCGCTGACCACGACGACTCCTACCCGCTCGAGATGGCAGCGCGACTCGAACAGGCGCTCACCGACGCGGGCGTGGATCACCGTTGCGAGATCTATCCCGAGGCGCTGCACGGCTGGACCATGACGGACTTCCCGGTCTACAACGAGGCCGCCGCCGAACGCCACTGGGCCGAGCTGATAACCCTGTTCAACGACACGCTCACATAAACCCGTCGGCAATCTGCCAGGCGCGTTCCACCACACCCCGAACAAGTCGACGAGGTCGTGCGACCGCGCTGCACAGAACACGCGATCGATACGGATGACGCCGTACAACGCGCGCTGCACGATGCCAACTGGCCATCCCGCTGTGACGCCGTACTCGAATACCCAGGAACCATCTTCGACGGCGGTTCGACGCGACGCGTGTCCCCATGCCCGATGGTTTACGGTCAAACTTACGGCCTAACTGTCGGACAACAACGGTTGATCACGAACGCCAGCGGACACGTTGCCCAGGCCGGTGGCGGGAACGGACGTGTACGGCGCTCTGCGAACGAGGCTCGGAAGAGTTAGAGGTCCGATACTCGCGTTTCACGCGCGGCCACTTGTGCGCATCGAGTTCGCCACGCGGGTTGCGCATCGCCAGGTGCGACCCGTCGCGCGTTATTGCGCGGTCGCTGTAGATCGTGAAGGTTCGCTGACGTCCGCGAGTCGGCTTTGACCTGCGGCAACGGTTCGTCGTGGTACGCGCGGGCCTCAGTGGTTTGTGTTTCGTTGTGTGTATACGAGTCCTCGTGCCGGGTCTGCGGCGTTGGGATAGCCAGGGGGACAGTAGGTGAGTACTTCTTTGCCGGTCCAGACTGTTGCGCTTCCCAGGTCGCACGCGATCGGGGCGCGTCGGAGTCGCGTCCACCTGTCGGTTGTGGGGTCGTAGACGTCGGCGTTGCCGGTCGGTGCGAGCGAGAACAGTGCGTGACCGGTCCAGGCTGAGTCGAGGCTGCCCTCGAATTGTGGATCGGTCGCGAGGGTCGTCCATTGGTTTGTGGCGGGGTCGTACCGTGCGGTGTTTTCGAACCCCATAACGGGCTGCAAGCATCCGTCGCAGGTGGCGGGTCCGCCGCGCACGAGCGCGTAGATGCCGGTCCAGATCCCTTCGGTTTCACCCGCGACGTTGTCGGGTGATTGCGCCGCGGTCGTCCAGGAGTTGGTGTCGGCGTCGTAGGTGAAGAGGTCGACGCCGCCGCTCGTAGAGCTTTGAGCGCTGATGAAGCGGCGCTTGGACCAGAGCGACCAGGCGAGTGCGCGGTGTCCGCCGATCGCCAGGGCAGCTGCCCAGCTGACGGGATCGTTGTTCGCGGTTTCCGGTGGCGCGACGTGTTGCCATCGTTGGGTCGCGGGGTCGTAGGTCGCGGCGTCGGCGTAGTTCGAGAGACTCGCGGTGCCGTTGGCCGGTCGGCCACCGAGGAGGAGGACTTCCGATCCGGTCCAGACTGCGAGGGCGTATACGCGTGGGGAGAGTGGAGCTGCTGGCAGCATCTGCCATGTGTTTGTCGACGGCGAGTAGGCAGCCCCGTTGGCGGTCGCATGCAAATGGCCGTCTCGAACGTCGTCGTAGCCGCCCCAGATGACGAACTCGTGACCGGTCCAGACCGCAGCTTGGCCCTGGCGCGCAGAAAGCGGAGACGGCGACAGGACCCGCCAGACGCCTGTCGACGGGTTGTATGCCGCGCCGTCGGCGTGTAGTTCGTCTCCCCGTTTTCCGGATACGCCGCCCCACACGAGTAATTCGTGTCCGGTCCACACCACCGACGCGCCGCTGCGGCCTGGAATCGGGGCGGCGGGCGTCACCGACCAAGTCCCGCCGGCTAGCTGCGCTGCGGTGACCTCTCCAGGCTCGGTCGACGCTGTCGTCGAGGGTGTTGTCGTGGCTGTGGAGGGTCCGGTCGTCAAGTGCGTGTTCGGACCAGCCCGTGTGATCGCGATGACTGAGGTCACACCCAACGCTGCCACCACGACGACCGCGAGAGTGACGCGACGTACGCGTCGTTGCCGTCGCCGCGTCTTCGCCCGCGCGTACGCGTTGTCGAAGACTGCGTCTGGGTCGCGTGGAGTGCCGACGTCGGAGAAGCGCTCGAGGAGTTCGCGAAGTTCGGTCACGACAGCTCTCCCATCGGTAACTCTTCTTCGAGGTCTCGGCGAAGCGAACGCACTGCACGTGACGCGAGCTGCCGGGCAGCCGACTCGGAACAGCCGACAACGTCGGCCGCATCGAAGTACGAGAGGCCCTCGACCACCGTCAAGAACAACACCGCGCGCGCCCGAGCCGAGACACGCATGAGGTCCGCGAGATCCGACGGGTACTGGTCTCGGGTCGAGGTCTCGCCCGGCCCGATCCGGACCCGTCCCCGAATTCCCCGCGATCGGGCACGCTTATGGTTCGAGTGAATGTGCAACATCGCCTTGCGTAGATACGCGAGCGGCTCCTCGATCGTGGACAGGGAGCGAACCGCCAACGTCCGGGCGAGCGCCTCCTGAACGAGATCGTCACCGTCCTGACGGGCGATCAAGTACGCGAATCGCCGCAACGCCGGGTAAAGCTCAGCGAAGAGCTCCCGATCCTCACTCAACGGCCGATTGCCCTCCATTACTCGCTACAACACCGAGACCAGCCGATCTGTGACATACGACATGGCCAGCGCCCTTGAAGGCGCAGGCAACGGCCGGGCGAAATCGGCCGGTCGGCGCCGCCCAAGAGCCGAACTCTCAACACTCGAGCACCATCGATTGTGGTTTGATCGATGACGCGGCGCGGCGATGGCACATTTATGGGCACACGACAACGAGAAAACGCCGACCGCTACGACAAACGGTGAAACCGTTTGCGCAGGTCAGCTGGCATTTTCGGGGGCGACTGCTGGTTAGCCGAGGCTCCGGATCAGATGTCGTCGTGGAGGTCGCGGGCTGTGTCTCGAAGTGAGCGGCGGAACCGATCCTGTTCGTGCAGAGTCGTATCTGTGTGTTGACGGCGAGGTGCGCGGTCGGCTTGCTCGCTGCCGCCGTGATGTTTTACGGGACTTCCTGTTCCGGGCGGAGTGAATCGCGCTCAGCGGTGCGGACCATTGCGGTGACCGACGGTACGTCCCGCCAACGCATCGTGACGCCACGCTTTCCGTGCTACCACTGACGATGCCCGATGGCGAGACGCTCACGCTGCGATACCCGCCGCAGATGGATATCGCGCAGCTGGGCTTCCGGCCGTCGTTGACCCTCAGCTTGCCGATCAGCCTGCCCAGTTGTTGCAGCCGCGGTGTCACGATCGCGTACACCACGATCGCTCGTCAGCTCGGCGGCGCGCAACAGGTCGCGGTCTACAGCGGTGCGTACGGAGAACCGGTTCGGTACTTCCGCGTGCCACCGAACGGAGACCGGCTATCACCACCTACACCCTGGCCTTCCAGTTCGGGCCGTGGCT
>JBKQIY010000209.1:0-24612 GCA_052148155.1 Acidimicrobiia bacterium
TGCGGAAAGTTGTCTGAGGTTGTCCCATCGTTTTCGGGTCGGGTGGACTCGTTCCGGCTGGACACGGTCGTTCCGTCGACCGACCCGACAAGCGGTGGCTGGCGTCGGAACCGTGCCCGTCCGCCACGTCCGGAACACTTTGACAGGCGAGGTACCGTGGAACGCGAGCAATGCTGTAGCGGCTCCGAAGAGGAGGTGCTCGATGGCACAGGACAGTCCGCCTCGCTACGACCGGTTCGGTCTCGACCTGGCGACGTGCGCGAGCCTCCGACCGGAATGGCTGAGGCCAACATAACGACGGCTTCGAGCACGGCCGAAGGAAGACCGACAACAACGCAACAGACGCCCCGGCAGCCACCTCGCCGGGGCGTCTCCAAATTTCGGCACCGGACATCCGAATTCGGCTTCGCATCACGCGACCATCACGACGGACAAAAATGCTGATGACGACGTCAGCGAACGAGACCGCGTTCGGTGCTCCACCGAAGGGCTCTTGCCGCCAACACGTCACCGAACGCTTCTGTGGCCGGAACGTCTGGGCCGTCCGGCGCGACGGACGTGCGCGTCCAGCTGACGCGACCCGTTTGGTATCCGGCGAACTCGTCGGGGCGGACTCACGTGTTCGTGACGAGCGCGCCCGAGGTCGTATCGGTGGCGTGCTTCGCGACAACGTCGCGATTATTCGACGCCGCACGAACTGCGACTACGACGCGTCGGAACAGGCTTCGGGGCCCCAACCAGCGGATGGGGCCCCGAACCAGGACGGCGTCGATGTAGCGAGGTCGGCGGTTAGTTGAACGTGAATGAACCTGAACCGGTGAGCGTCGCTTTGGCGAGTCCGCTCGTCTTGCAGGTGCCGGCCGGTGAAGTCGCTTTGACGTTGCCCGACGCAGTCGTTCCGACGAACTGGCCTTTGGTGATCTTGCTGGTGATTTTCAGAATGACGGGCGTGACACCCACCTTGCTGACCAGCGCCGCGGTGGTCGTCGCGACCGACGCCTTGCCGTTACTCCAACTCAGCGACGACGGGCCAGGAGTTGTCACGCCGCCTTTGCCGGTCACAAACGTCGTGCAGTTCCCCCGATACTTGTACGAATCGGTGAACGCAGCGTAGGAGACACCGTCGCCCTTGCATCCTCCGATCTTGCCGATCGAACGGACCGTCGCGATGACCGAAAGGCTTTCGCCCAACCTGGGTAACGGCGGGGTCACCGTCACCGACGCGGTGAACGTATTGCACGTCGGTCCCGCCACCGCGGAGCCGGCCGGTGCCGCGGCGAGCACACCGGCTGGGATCAGCAATCCCATCGCAAACAACAGTCCTGCAGCTTTGCGCATCCCAGTTCCCTCCCTCGGAGCCCCTCAGGACCCAGTCGCACCGGTCGGGTGTTCACGGTATGAGACGCGCGTGCGTCCCGATCCCGTGACATCCCTGCGAAGGAGTAATCGTCCAAGCCGACAAAGTGGAAACGCGATCCTCGACATTGGACTCGAATCCGAACCGGCACGCGTGTGTGTCGGATGCGCGACCCGGTCCGCCGGTGCCGGGACGGGCGACGATGACGACGACACCCTGACCCCTGCCTGCCCGACCACGGTTCCGTCGATCGAACACACCCAGGCCGGAGCACGACGTTGGGCTCAGGTGTGGTCGTGTCCGAGGACGGCTTCGAGTCGTGCGAGCGTGGCGCCCGGTATCCAGACGGTGAGGTCGCCGTTGTGCGCGAAGCCGCATCCGCCCGTCGATGCCGTGACCGTCAGCCTCGACCCGTCCGGGTAGCCGAACAGCAACACGATCGTCTCGGCAAAGTCGGCCGGGCAGCTGAACGTCTCGCCTTTCGGGACGCGCCGCGCCCGGTCGAGTGCCACGGCGATCGGGGCAGACGCAACACGCGCGGATCGGGCGAACGTCCCGACCGGTTGCGGCTGGTTCAACCCGTAGTACCGGCAGGCGAGCAGCTCGGACGGATGGCCGGGCACGAACGTCGACGACGTTCCCGGTACCTGATGCGCTGCGACGCGTAGCGGGGTCCGCGTCGGACACACCAGCCGGGGAAGGTGTGCGGCTTCTTCGGCCACGACGGGTGTGGATGTCATCGTGTGTGCCGGCGGACGCGAACCTTGCGGAGACGGCGACGAGCAGCCGACAACGAACGTGACCGCGGTCGCGACACTCACCGCCGAGACGAGTGCCCTTCGAGTGGTTCTCATACCGGCTCTGACGGTACCCGGCCCCCGCCGGTTCCCTGAACAGGCACGCTCGGACCGACATCGCGCAGACGTCGTGTTCGCGGCCAGGACGTCCCGGCCGCCGCAACCGCTCGGGTATACGGCGTCGCGGTCGATCTCGACGGGCTGCACGAAACACGCGTCCAACCTGCCTCGCACCGCGGCGCCTCATCCCGATCGTGCGCGACGGCTCACCATCAACGATGGCCGATCACGCAAGACGTTCAGCACGTCCGGCGGGAGTCGACGACAGCGCGACGACCGGCATCTCGGCGGTCCTCAGTCGGCGGACCGGCTCGAGGGCGCGGGCGGGATGTTCACGTCGAACGTCCGCCGCCGCCGTGTCTCGGTCTGTTCGGCCGGTTGGCTGGGGGTGCATGCCGCGAAAGGTTCGGGGACCGAGCTACGTTGCGCCTACCAGCGCAGAACGCACGACGGGTGTAGAGTCAGATCAACGCGGCTTGCAGTCCCTTCGCCGTGTTGGACTTCGCCGCCGATGACGGCACGTCCGGGAGCGTTGCTCCGGACCCTGGTAGCGCAAGGATTCTTGCCGTCCGTGCCAGGGGGTTACCGATGACGTTGACTGAGCTGGCGCGACACGCGCGCCCGGCCGGCGGCCCCGTCATGTCGATCGCGGTCGAGGACTCCACCACCGTTGTCGCGCTTCGCGGTGTCGGCGATCTCGCGACCCTCCCGGCGTTCGTCGACACGCTGGCGTCCGTCATCGCCGATCGTGACGGTTCGGTTGTCGTCGACCTGCTCCGTACCGAGTACCTCGATACCAATCGGGTCCGCGTCATCGGCCGGACCGCACAGTTTCTCGACGACCGGGGACGGACACTCACGATTCGTTCGGCGTCCCGGCAGGCGGTCATGGTGTTGAGCGCGTTTGGTCTTTCCCATCTCGTCGACACCGGCGAGACGCTCAACCAGCACCCCCGCACAGACCGCCTCGACCGCGAACTGCCCGACGGTGCGAGCGACCATCTTCGATGACTGACCAACGGTCATGGCCGCGCCCGCATCCGTGGCCAACAACATCGCACGGACCGACCTGGATGAGTTCCCCCCGACCTCCAGGTCGGTCCGCGCAACTCGACCGCCGTGTCTTATCGGTGTCGGTTGCGTGGCCCGGCGTCGACCGCATCTCGGCGTGACGGTGCCGGTCCGGAACACGGACCGTGACGAGCCGACGCCGCACGGGGGCGTCGTCGTCCGCGGCACGCGTTTCCGTTCGGTCGTTCAGACGACTACTTCTACGCGTGTTCCGCGACGCCGGCGCGAAGGTCCGCGTCGATCTGGTTGAGGAGTGGATGCCATGAGAGCTTTCCTGGCTCGCGGGGCGGCCATCGCAGTTGCGGTGGTCCTTGTCGCGGCGACGCCCGCAAGTTCGCTGGCCGTGCGGGCACGGAGCGCGACTGAACCGGAACCGCTGATGAGGTGGAAGCTTGCGCTTGATCTGCGCACCCACCCGAACTTGAATCCGTTCCCCAGCTACCTCGGTGGCGATCAGGTGTGGAGCCTGCGCGAAAGCCAGTCGCTGCAGCGCGACGGCAACTATGGGCTGTTGCCGAGCTACTCGCCGACGTTCGGCTCTGATGGGCTCAAGGCATGGCACGGCACGGCAGCGAACTGCGTCAAGCTGCCCGCGATCGGCGCGAACACGATCGATAAGCCGGCGCCGTTGTGCGCCGGGCAGGTCCCGGCGGACGCCGCGTTTGTCGTTCCCGCACCAACCCGTGCGCCGGTCGTCGCTTGGACCAGTCCGTTCTACGGGACCGTCACGATCTCCCATGACGCGATCGCCGAAGTCGGCGGGTTTTGCGGCGCGGGCGTCTCGTACTACGTCGACCTCGGCCCGGTGCAGCTCACGGCGATCAGGCTCTCCAACAACGGCGGCACCGACCTTCCGTCGATCACCCGCAACATTCGCAAAGGCCAGACGTTGTATTTCATTGTCGAGCCCAACTCGGCCGACAATGTCAGCTGCGACATCACGCAGCTCCAAGTCACCATCGACCGCGGGGACAACTAACCGCCCCGAGCTCAGCGTCTCATCACACCGATCGGGGTGGGCGAGCCGCCTGGTCAGCGGAGTGACTCCAAGTCGGTTGCGGCCCGACATTTTTTCTGAACAGATGATGGGGCGGGATCACGAACGATCCGATCGCAGCACCCGCGATGATTGACATACCGACAGCAACGCTCATGTGATCGGTCCTTTCCGGCGGGAAGTCCCGCGTTGTCGGTCGGCGCGGCGATTCTGGGCCGACGTCCTCATTCGTCCCAGAGCCGCGAGACACCAGCATGCGGTATTTGCACGCAGCGTCTCTCGTGCGCGTCCGCAGCGACCGCCCGAACTCGGCAGTATCGCCGCAACCGCCATCAACGACGGCTCGCCGCGCGACGAACCCCGCTACCGATACATCGGCACCGGGGTCGTTAACAGGTACAACACGTCGAACCGGTCGTTATTCCGTCGCCCGAGTCGATCGTCGGACGTCGGTGTCGACATCGGCCCGCTCACACCGCACGGGCCGTCGCCGCCACACGGGTTCGAGCGCCGCGCCGCGTCCCGGCCACGAAACGCGTCAGCGGATTGCAGCGAACGGGACTCGACGATGCCGGACGCGAGCGTCGCGTCGTCGTTGTTGGCGCCGGCATCGGCGCGGTGGGGGCTGCAGCGCGCGAACCGGCATTCCGGTCACGGACCGGGAATCTGCGGCCTAGGTGCGTCCCGGCCCGCTGCGCGCGTTGGGCGCGGTCGAGCTCGTCGGGCTGGCACTCACATGTTGGAGTCTGGATCTGCCGGTTCTCGGTTCACTATGGCGTCGCGACGGGCAGGTGGAGGTCGGCGCGCACCCTGTTCGTTGCCGCGTGCGCGGCTTGTTTGTCGCGGGCGAGCCGGTCGCGGTACGCCTTGACCGTCAACGCGTTCTGCGCGTTGATGAGGCTGAGGTCGTTGCTGAGCGTCACCTCGGCGTTCGTCAGGGCCCGCACGTCCGACATGGCCGACGGTCCCGGCCATTGCACGGCCAAGATTGCCGAATCGAAGTTCGAGGTTGTTCGAACGACGGCGAGGAGTACGTCGGCCGGGACCGCTTTGCCTGCTGCAACACGATCGAGCGCGGCGGTTGCGGCGTTCAGCGGGGCGACGAGCGCCAGATACTTCGCCCCGTAGTCCACGTGCACGGTGGTCACCGTCGGATGCGTCGCGCTCGAACAGGCCGCGGTGATTACGAGCGTTGCGACCGCAGCCCATCTGATCCGCAAGGTGCCTCTTGTCGGTTGCTGGGGACCTCTCAAGGGTACTCACCCGTGATTTTCGTTGGCGCCAAATCGGGTATCGCTGCCGTTATCCTTGCGGACCGTCACAAGCTTGGCGACATGGAGACAGGACATGGTGTCGAAAGCCGCGATGGTCGCGTTGGCCGGGTTGTGTGCGTTGGCGCTCGCGGCGTGCTCGTCCGGATCGAGCAAGGCGACGACGACGACCCAACCTGCGACAACTGTTACTTCGGGCCCGCTCACGACCCCGACCGACGTCGCGCAAAAGGTCGACCCGTGCCGGTTGCTGACCGCGTCGGAGGCGACGAGTCTGGTCGGGATTGCGGTGAAACGCTCCGCTGGAGGCGGCCCCGGATCGTTGTACTGCAAATATGCGGCCGCAACCTCGGCCGGCGCGGAGGTCACCGTCAAAGTTGACGCTAGTCCGGCAGCTGCCCGCGCTGGATACCCGAGTTGGGTGCAGCCCATCCCCGGAGTCGCGAACGGGCTGACCGTCACCCAAGTTTCCAACTTGGGTGACGAAGCAAGTGAGACACGGAGCGGCAACGTCAATGACGGTATCTACGTCCGTAACGGCGCAGTGCTCGTAAAGATCGGCGCGTACCCGGCGGTGAGCGAAGCGGCGTTGCGGGTCGCAGCACTGCACGCGTTAAGCCGCGTCTAATGCCGGCATCGGCATAGACGGCCGAGCGCCGGCCGGCCGCGACGGTCGAGACGGCGCACCTGTCGGTGCGGGTACGCGAACTGGACCGACGGTGCACCGCTCGACCATCCGTCGACAATGCCGTCGATGCCCGTCGTGCTCGGCAGTGTCCACACGCAACTCGAGGACCGCGTCGTTCCTCAGGTCCGCGTGCGCAGCAACGGTGCTCGCCCGACGCCCCGTCGGTTGGTTCCCACACCGACGTTCGCAGACGCACGGTCCGGACATCACGGCTGAAAAGCCAGCGGACGGCTCACAGGTCGCTGATCTCACGGCGACGTTCTCGCCGCCGCGGAAGTTGGTGCGGACGGGCACTGGCCCGTGACGTGCTTCGAGGCTGCGTCGCGTCGGTTGCGCGCGCCGCGCCGGCGCGCACGGTCCTCACCGGACGGGACGCGGAGCGGCCGGCGCGTCGCGGTTCGTTCCCGCGCCGGTCGGGCCAGAACCCTTGCGAACATGAACGTCGCCCCAGGTCACGGGCAGTGGCAGTCATGCCGGTCCTGGCACCCCAAGCAGTACGCATTCTTTCCGGATGCAGTCGGCAAGCTTTGTCGACGATTTGGTGACAGACGTTTGACCACAAACGCGCGCGACGCCGACCTATGTTCTGGGTTGAGCGACGCGAGCAGGCCGAGAGGTCGTCCCCCCAGACCGCCCCCGCAGACTGCTCGCGTCGCCGCGTTCGCCGACAGACCAACCCGGCGACGGGTTACGACTCGGTGATCGTCACTTTGAACATGTACAGCGGGCGAGTGGGCGGCCCATCGGTCGCTGGCGCGAACGTCATGAGTTTCTGAATAACGTCGAAACCGTTGGTGACCGTGCCGAGGTCGGAGTACAGGTACGGCGGACCGCCGAGCTGTTTGGCTCCGTCGGCGCTCACCGTGACGAAGAACTGGGAGCCGGTTGTGCCGGCACCAGCGTTCGCCATCGCGACCGAGCCTTGCTGGTAGCCGTCCTTGGGCGGCTCGGTCGGGAGCTCGTAGCCGGGTCCGCCGGTGCCGTCGCCCTTCGGGTCGCCGCCCTGGATCACGAAGTCCGGCACGAGCCGATGGAAGGTGAGGCCGTCGTAAAAGTGGTGCTGGGCGAGGAACACGAAACTGTTCGCGGTCATCGGCGCGATCTTCGCCGCGAGGGTGATATCGAACGTTCCGCAGGTCGTCGAGACGTGCGCGACGTAGGTTTTTGCAGTGTCGATCGTCATTGGCGGCGGCGACGGGTAGCTGGGCTTGGTCGTCTTCGGCGGAACGGTGTTGACACAACCTGCAGGCAGCGCGGCCGAAGGTGCCGACGACGAAGTGGACGGCGCGGACGTCGTCGCCGACGGCTTGGCCGATGAACCACAAGCTGCGAACACGGCGAGGCACGCACATGACAACGCGACCCGGCCGGCATAGCGCGCAGACATAGACGTGGCTGACATGCGCTGCTCCTCGATGAACGCGGTCGCTCTGCCCGGCGACGTCGCGCGCTCCAGCGGACTGACGGATCGGCAGACCGTACTCGACGACCGTTTCTTCAGCGTGGCTTCCCCGTCGAGCGTCGCTGCGGATACCCGGGCCGGCCCGCGCGGCGGACCCGCGTGGTCCACCTCCGACAACGAGCTTCTATTGCCGTGTCCGCCAACGGCCCGTTAAGTGACGACCTCGCGTCGCGATCTGTGCGCGAGGAGGCCCGTTCGAGGCGTCGCATCAGCCTGTCGACCAACACGACGTTGTCGCGGGCGCTTCGGGTGGGGCGGGTTGGACAGTTCGTCGATTGGTCTTTTCGTCCGTCCGAATCGGGTCGAGCGGCCGGACTCGTTCCCGTGCATCGGCGCGACCCTCCGCAGCATTCGCGGCTGTTGCGCCCGGAGTGATCTGCGCCGCACCGCCGGTCCCGGTGTCGACGTCGGCAACGTGCAGCGACCGCTCGAGCGTCTCATGCGGGCCTTCCTCGTTGCTGCGCCGGGTCATCAGGTCGGCCGCCACAGAAGGTGCGGGCTGACGTCGCCAATCGCGCGATGCCACGACACACGCCTCCGCGCTTATCGCGTTGTAGGGGACGCGAAGCGTGATGGACCGCGAAACGGAAAGCGAAAGCGATCCGCAAGGTCACCGGTCTACGGTTCAGGCCGCGCGACGCGAGCAGCCTGATAGAGGTCGACCCCCCAAACGCCGACCCCCCGCAGGGCTAGCTCGCGTCGCCGCGTTCGGGGTGGGGCGTTGGCGACAACGGTGTGTGTCGCGAACTCGTGGCACACGTTCGGGAGGCGTCCCGCGGTGCTCACACGTGGCGTTCCGCCCCCGACGCCACCGACCAGACGCGGCACGAGGCGCCACGCGATCGTCCCGGGCGTAGCCTTCGCGTATGGGCGATGATCGCAACCAGCCTCCGAGGCTCGGCCAGGACACAGCGCCGATCAATGTTGCGCAGCCGCAAGATGACGTCCTTCCCGAGGTTGCGGACGCGGCGCGGGACGAAGCCGAGTATCCGTCCGACGAGACCGACGAGGGCTAGGGCTGTCGGCACGCTCCGACGGTCGCCTGCGGACATCGGTGGGTTTCATCGTGAACAGATTCCGTGAAGGCAGTGCGCACGCTGCGATGGGGAACCCGTTGTCGAACGGAATGTTCAACGCCGAACCCCACGTACATGACTCATCATCTCCACGACGAAACACACGATGAATCTCCACGACGAAACACACGATGAGTTCATGACCAACTCCACGCGTTCCCGGCTGGTGCTTTGATCGCGGTGCTCGTCCGCCCAGACTGCGCGTACTCAAGCGCCGGCACCGACGCTTCGCAACCGGGCTGCGCCGACCGCGCGTTCAGGCCGGACACGCGACGTCGCGACCCGAGGCGATGACCGACACCGGAGCGGTCGCTGAGCCCGCCCGCAGGTCTCGGAACCCAGCACGAGTCGAGGGGCATCGCTGGGCGTGCGTCACTGTTGACACGTGACACCTGCCATTGCGCATGACGATCGACGCGGCAGCCGGGAGTGAGCATCGAGAAAAGGACACAGGTAAGCACCGAAGATGCCGTATTGAGAGGCATGTTGAGATATCTCGACCAACAGCAGCAGATCCCGTCGATGGGCGCCGGGTCCGCCGGTCTGGGCGCCCGCTTCGGCTGGCGGTGTTGCGAATCGGTTCCTCGCCGAGACCGACGTCGAGATGGTCGCCGAGGGTCCGATCTCGGTCTGCGAGTCGACGGTCGGGTCGTGATCGCGGAGCCGATGCCGTGATCGGCTGGGCCTTCCCCGACCCGGCGAGCGCGACGACGCCGCAGGTCGCGTTCGCGCTGCAGGCATGCGAGACACGGCTCCACGACAACGCCGATGCCAGCACCGACGACGACCGCGCCTTCTTCCTCAGCGCGCTGTTCGCGATTGCTGCGGTCTGTCGGGCGGACCTGCATTACCGGCTCGCACATTCCGCAACAGACGACGAACTGAACCGAATGATCGCCAACGGCGGCCGAGAGGTCTTCGGAGACCAGGACGATTCCGGCTAGCGCGCCCGCCAGCGCGCGCCCGCCGTTCTTGACGGTTCGTCGCGTCGGCGCATCGGAACTGTCCGGCCGGTGACGGACGAAGAGCACAGCTGCTGTTACAGGTGCTCCGGCTGGACTGCGCGCCTGCGGTCCCAGGCGGCCAACCGTTCGGTGTCCTCGTAGTCCTCCCATCTGACGAGCCGACCCCATCGCATTTCGAGGATCGCGACGACTCGGTTGTTGTAGAGGTCTCCATCGGCTGGACCCACGACGAAGTCGTGAGCACGGATCGCAATACGAAGGTTCCAAGGCGGTCCATTCACGAGGACATCTTCGATCGCGATGTGTATCTGCGCGTCCGTGAACCGCTCGGCGAACGCGCGGCATTCAGCGACGCCCCGATGCGTGACGTGTCGATGACGTCCCTGAACCACAGGGCGGTACATCGCAGCCCAGGCGTTGTCGCCCGGGAAGGCGAGTTCGGCATCGGCTGACGCCAACCGAAGCAGCAATGTCGCGTCACCGCGGTTGAGGTTGTCGATGCAGCGGTGGACCAACGCACGAACCGCTGCTTTGTACATCGCGTCTCCACGATCGGCCGCCGGACTAGAACGATCACTCTAATAGAGCGATCGTTCTAGTCGCAATCAGGACTCGACGGACCGACAGTCACCTGGGTTGACCGCGCCGAACGCCGAGCTGGGTCACTGCGCGCCGCCCACGCCTGACACACGGTCGACGGCGTCCCGGCCGCCCGTGCGGACATGTGTTGCATCGCAGCCGATGGTCGCGTTGTCGGGCGTCGCGTCACTTCTCGCGATAGCTGCCGTCGTCCTGGTTGGTTCACGGTGCCTGGGTCGGCGCCGCAGCCTCGGAGTTCGTGACAGTTCCGCGGCGCGAGCGCGGACATCACGTGGACGGCGTCGTCGAACGAGACGAACACGATTCCGTCAGACACACGAAAACTCGGTGATCGTCACCTTGACGTTCCGCGCAGCGCCGCAGCAGGGCTCGGCGAGATCGCCTCGCCCGGGTTGGGTGAAACGCATCACCGCGAACAACTCGCGTCTTGCGAACGTCCTGTCAGCACATGTTGCGGTGAGGCGTTCGAAGCGATGGGCGAGCCGCTCCGGTCAGTCGACCCGACCCGCAGGCTTGCGGAAGGTTCCGGCTGCGCGGAACACGTCGGGCGAAAGCAAAGACAACAGACAGCTGGCCTGCACGCTCGGATCTAGGTGTAGCGACCCATAGACGTTCCGTGCCTGTTCTGTCATCGTCCGTGGGGCGGACAGGGAAAACGAGTGGGGGTAAGGGAAACAGTGGGCATAGGCCGGTTGACGACCAGACAAGTACGAGAGGCTCCTGCGGAGCTCGAGATGACGGACGTTGCAACTGTGCTTGAGCCGTACGACTGTGACGACGCGGCGGTTGGCTCATGGATTGAGCTCGTCGGGTCGCCCTGACAGAACAATGCACAGCGGACGTGCAGCTACGGCTGCACGT
This sequence comes from Acidimicrobiia bacterium, assembly GCA_052148155.1. Taxonomy (GTDB): domain Bacteria; phylum Actinomycetota; class Acidimicrobiia; order IMCC26256; family PALSA-610; genus JBBQER01. Next base: position 11,206 of record JBKQIY010000209.1, read on the forward strand.
CCCTGCATCCGGTCGTCATGCCGAGCGGCGGGCTGCCAACCAACGACGTGTGAGCCGGCGTCACGCTTGACCGGCGCGAAGACGATCGCCGTGAAGTGACCGGGATACAGACTCGACCGGACGCGACGCGCCGGACCGTTTCGCGGGCCGTCCGGGCGGTCCCACGAAGGCGGGTTCGTACCCGCGTCGAAGCGCTCCCGCGCATCGTCAAACTCGACGCTTCCGTTCCCGGTTCTGGCTGCTCCGGGCTCTCATTCGAACTTCTCGATCACCGCGGATTGCGTCAGCGCAAGCTCAGCGCCGCGCCGTCGATGCCGGACGGAACGGAACCGAGTCTCCGCGCATGGCTGCTCGAACCCGTGTCGGGAGAGCCAACCCACGAGCGGCGCAGCTCGCACCCGCGTCGAGCATCAACCCACATTGCGGCGAAAGCATCCACAATGGTGGTATGAGACGCGAATCGTTCACGGTCCCAGGTTCCTGTCCAGTATGCGGTTCCCAGGCCGACGTCGGCTATGTGCAACTCACGATCGAGGAAGCCGACTTGTCCCCGATGCGCAGTGGCGTGGTGTCGTGCAGCAATCCGAACTGCCGTCACCATTCGCCGGAGCCGTCATTCACCCGGCGAGGTGACCCTGCCGCAGGCTGGGGTCTGTTCACGTCACGCGCCTGATACCCGGGCAACGCCTCGCGCTGTGTCATCCCCCGAACATCGCCGGCTGAGCGGCCGGAACCCCAAGCACGCGTTACGGCCCGCCAACGGACGGGAGGTCCTGGCGGGCCGTAACCGGACGACGGGTCGCGGTGGGGCTGCCCGTCACTCGGGATCGTACGAACGTCACGTCACGGTTGGGGTCAAGACCCGGTCAATTAAGCGTGTGCCTTCGTCTCGCGACGAGTGCGGGAGCCGCGCTGGCGGAGACGGACCGACGCGGCGACGCGCCGTCGACGAACCGGATCGAGGCAATCCGAACGCTTTGGGGCACCTACGCGCGTGTCTCGCTCGTCCACATTTGCTGACAGACCGACCGGCGTCGGTGGCCGACAGCATGGTGTGTGGCGGCGGTCACCGAGTCAGACCGTTCGCGAAGAACGGGCGACGCGACCGGTTACGGCTTGGCGCCGGCGTGGTGATGGGCGAAGTTGACGTTGCCGGTGCCGGCGCCGGCGAGGTAGGTGTCGAGGTTGTCGGCAGATGTGGGGCGCGCGAAGTAGAAGCCTTGGTAGAAGTCGCAGCCGAGCGCCGCGACTTCGTTGTGTTGTTCGGCTGACTCGACTCCTTCGGCCACGACCGTCATGTGCAGGCCGTGGGCGAGGCCCACCACGGCGTTCACGATCAGGCGACTGTCCGGGTTGTGGTCGATGTCGGAGATGAACACCCGGTCTATTTTGACGACGTCGATCGGGAATCGTTTGAGATAGCTGAGCGAGCAGTAGCCAGTTCCGAAGTCGTCGAGCGCCAGTGCGACGCCGAGCTGTTTGAGTTCGTTGAGCGCGAGCAGCGCGCGTTCTTCGTTTTGGAGGAAGACACTTTCGGTGACCTCGAGTGTGAGATGTCCAGGGTCGGTGTCGGTTTCGGCGAGGACGGCGGTGACGGTGTCGACGTAGTCGGCGGCCATGAGCTGGTGGGCTGAGACGTTCACCGAAATGTTGAGGCCGTCGGGTTGGTCGTGGCGCGGCCATTGTTGGCGGTCGAGGCACGCTCGCTCCAGCACCCAACGTCCGATTTCGGCGATGAGGCCGGAACATTCGGCGAGACCGACGGCAGTTTGCGGTCTGACGAGCCCGTGGGTCGGGTGCGTCCAGCGGAGCAACGCTTCGACGCCCGTGATTCGTCCGTCCGACGTCGCCACGATCGGCTGGTACGCGGTGTGCAGTTCCCCTCGTGCCAACGCGCCGCGCAGGTCGCGACTCAGGATGGTCGACTGGTCGGCGAGGCGTTGCTCCCGTCGGTCGATGGTCGCGTAGCGCGCACCACCTCTGCGTTTGGCTTGGTACATCGCGGTGTCCGCGACTTGGAGGATCTGCTCGGAGACGAAGTCTCCTCGACCGGCGAACGCGATGCCGACACTGGCGCTGATTTGCACCTCGACATCGGACAGCACAAACGTCTCGCTCAGCTGCTCGCCGATCCGGGCGGCAAGGACGCCGCCCTGGGACGTCTGGTCGAGGTCTTCGCACAAGATGACGAACTCGTCGCCTCCGAGGCGTGCGACGGTATCGCCGGGCCGAAGGAGTGCCGTCAACCGCTGCGCGACCGCGATCAGCAACTCGTCACCGACGTGATGACCGTAGGTGTCGTTGATTGATTTGAACCGGTCGAGATCGGCAAACAGGATCGCGACCATCTTGTTGGACCGACGACATCGGAGAATTGCGTGGTCGAGACGCTCGACCAGCAGCGTCCGGTTCGGTAACCCGGTCAAGGCGTCATGAAGTGAGGTTTCGAGCGCACGATCGGACGATTCCTGTAGGTCGGCGCGGGCCTTCGCGTTGAGGAGATATGCCGCCGCGACGTCGGCCAACGTCTGGGCAGCCATCATCGCACCGGCATCCAACGGGCCGGTGACGTCTCGGTACAGGTCGAGCGCGCCGAGTTGCGTATCGCCGTGGCGCAGCGGAAACGTGAACACCGCGAGGAGTCCTTCCTCGACTGCTCGACGTGCGAACTTCAGGAATCGATCATCGATGCGCAAGTCCGCCACCGCGACAGCTCGACCTGTCTTGTACGCCGCGATACATGGTCCCTCGCCCAACTCGGTCTGCAGCCGCTCGTACCGCAACGCGGCTTCGTCCGAAGCGGCAACATACCGAGGGTCGACACCCGGCGAGATCAGCGTGACGCCCGCCGCGGTGATCGGCAACACCTCCACGATGCGAAGGACCAGATGATCGAGGATCGCCTGAATCGGAAAGTCAGTGACGAGTGTCCGAGCGAACTCGCTGAGCACATCGGAGAGCTGATGCTCGATCTCCACAGGACGATCCCTCCGGTCCGACACCGCGGGGTCCGGGCGGGGTATCCATCAACTTGGAGAAACATAGGCTAACACCGCGAGGCTCGAACGGACCGGCTTTATCGCTCAAGACACCGAAAGGATGGTCTCAATGAGTGGTCGGCCGCGTCGGCGTTTGTCTGCATCTTGGCGAAGAAAGAAGGTGGCTATAGACCACACGTCACATGAACGTGTTCGCGAAATATCACAATCAGTGAGGTGATTTGTCATGGCTCAGTCTGCGGAATAGGGGCGCTGAGCGACGGTGACGGTTCCACATATCGGGTGGCTTGATGTCTCGCCCGTCCCGGTGAACGTTCCCGCAGACGAACGTGATCGCCCGGCACCGGCGACCTGCATGCGCGACCGTCGAGCGGACACGCGTCACGTCCGCGTGTCACCGACGGACCGGTCGGCGACACACGAGCATCGGCACCCGTTCGTCGGTGACATCCTTGACGCCGACATGTCCGACGTGTTCGCCCGGCGTTTCGTTTTTCGGCTCCTCGGACGGCTGCTCGCTCTAGCCGGAACGCGTCCAAGCGGCCCACAAAGCGTGAAGGGACCGAACCTGACCCGTACACCGAAGTGCATGATAAGGAGCGGGAAGCTCGCCGCCGCCCGTCGTTCGGGCGCGTTCTCACCACCAAAGAAGTTGGTGAGAACGGCATGGGTCCCTTTGCAGAAGCGACTCGCGCTTCCGCACCGCCCACACTTGCGCTCGCGCGCCAAGATCGACACTAGCCGCCCGACCTTGGCCGAGCGACCTCCGCCCAGCCGTTCGGTTGCAGTTCAACAGTGGCCTTGGCGTGGCGGCCGAGCCGAGACCGCCCCCCAGCGTCGCCTCGTCCCATGAGAGCCGAGGCGGTCGCACGGAGAGGTCACGCTGCGTTGCCGTCGACCATGCCCGCGCCAATACTTCGTTCCTCCCATCCTGGACGGTGCCCTCGCGTTCGCATCGGTGCCGTAGCCGGCCACCACCGATGATCACGAACGCCCACCGTCGTCACCGCGCTTGGTCTCATGCGCCAGACGATCCCGACGATGGGAGGGTATGGACAACGAAAATCTGCTCTCGAAGGCGCCGTACGGCGCGGTCGTGTACCAGGCATCCGGCATGGTCAGTGTGCAGGCCACCTGCACGGTGAACGAAGCCCTCGGGATGATGAAAGAACGTGCCCTCGTCAACGGCGAGACACTCGAACGCGTCGCGCAGGCCGTCCTCAGTCGGGAGCTTCGCTTCGGCTGACGTCGAAGCCGCCGGCGCGGCCAGACAACGAGACCTGTCCGAAGCCGGACGACGGCGAACCCGCTCGAAAGCCGGCGGACCTTCGATGCGCGCACAGCAGCGTCGTGCGCTTGGCTGGTATCGGACGCGGCGAGCAGGCATCCGGGCTGGAAGACGATCACCCTTCCCTGCGAGGCGAATCGTCGGCCTTACCAGCCCGGACACCCGCCAGATCGGTACCCATCCGACGGGCGGGACATGCGTCGTGTTCGTCGTTTGCCAAGCCACGCGACGAACGGTCGTCACCCAAAAGCAATCGAACGGCGGCCGACTCGTGGGCTGCGCCGTCGCGTGGGAGACGGGGAAGTCCCCACGGTCGCGCCGACGCAGCCCAGTTATCGGTACCCAACCAGACAATGCGCCAACCAGCGGTGACGCGGGTCGCGATGACAGGATGCATCCGTTGTGAACGCCGCGTGCGCTGCGAACGACAGGCCTTCGGCGGCGCGTGCCGCAACGGCGAGACGCCGACGATGGGCCGGCCTGGCCGACCAATGCGGGCGGCGACAGTGGTCGGGACACACGTCGACGGCACCGGGTGTGCCAGATACAGGCCACAATGTCGGTGCAGTCACACTCGGTGCCGGACGATCCATCAAGTTGTTGACCGTCGAAACCGATCAACTGTTCGCGGGAGAATGATCGGCCCGGACGGATATGGTCATCGCTGCCCTTCTCGCGTCCGGGCCGCTCCCGCGAACGATCAGGGCCGCCGTCATTTTCTGGGGGCGCCGGGTCACGACCGCACGACCCAACCCTGCGCGTCGGTCTGGGCGCACGCGGGTGCGGATGCCCGCGCGCTGTGGCGTCGTGCGGGTGCGGACGTCGCCTCGGGCGATGCGGTACGACGCCCGGTGACCGTGTCTCGCCAGGTTGGGCGGCGACTGAGTATCCGTTGGCAGGGGATGGGGGGTAGGGAGGGCGACCCGAGAAGGCATACTCGCCGAGGCGTTCTCCAACTGGCTGACACAATCGTTGACGATTTCGATGTCATCGAGCTGTTGACCATGATGAGCGGCCGGTGCGTCGAGCTGCTCGACGCGTCGTCGGCAGGGATCTTGCTCGCCGACGTTCGCGGCATCCTGTCAGTCGTTGCCGCGTCGAGCGAGGAAGCCACGCTGTTAGAACTGTTCCAGCTCCAAAATAAGCAAGGTCCTGCCTCGACGCGTTCCGTTCCGGTCAGGCGGTCGTCCACGCGAATCTGGCCGTCGAAAGTCCGTGGCCCAGCTTCGCGCGCGCGGCGGTCGAGGCTGGCTTCGATCGGTTCACGCGTTCCCGATGCGGTTGCGTGACACGGTGCTCGGGACCCTCAACCTGTTCATGACCCAACCCGGACCGCTGTCCGAAGCGGACGTCACCGTCGCGCAGGCGTTCGCGGATGCTGCCACCATCGCGTTGCTGCAAGACAGGGCGATCAAGAACCTGCAGCAGTTGACCGCCCAACTCCAAGACGCCTTGAACAGTCGAGTGGTGATCGAACAGGCCAAAGGCACCCTCGCCGAACGCGCCGGTATCGGAATGGACGAGGCGTTTGAGCGGCTGCGCGCTTACGCCCGCGGACATAACACCAAGCTGGACAGCGTCGCCATCGCGGTTGTCGCTCACACGCTCACCACCAGCGAACTCGATGCCTTGATCGGCACCGAGTGACCCGCGCCAGTCTCACGTGACGCACGCGTTGGCTGTGACGGCCGCCAGCACATGCGATGAGGCGCTGGCCGTCATGAGAGAACACTCCGAGCGCGCATGCGACAGCCCGGCCTGAGGTCGCGCTCGCCCTGGTCGAGCGTCCGGTCCGATTTGGCCAGCAGCGATCTGATCGACCGCCGTCACCAGAATCGGTTTCGCGCGTCCTGGTCCCGCTCAACCCAGGTCGACGCTCCGATCGTTCGAACGTTCGACTGGCGTCGCCGGTCATGACGACGGACAGGACAGATTCAGGTAGTAGAGGGCCCGGTCGCGCTGGAGGGCTCGTTCGAGCAGTGCTCGTCGATGCGCCGTGTTCCCGCGGTGCGACCTGTACGTGGCGCAGATATCGAACGACGAAGACCCGGACACTTCGACGACAGTCTCCCGATCGAGTCGTCGGGTTCTCCGCTCCGTTCGAGCGACGGTGGCGCGTTGGCGCCACAGGCGGCGAAGCGCCGCCACGAGCCGAGCCCGATTCTCGGCGACGCGATCGGCCTGTTCGGCGGCATTCGTCGCAGCGGCGGAATGGTTGCGCGCAGCGGTGAGCGCCTCGTGTTCGGTGGTCAAGGCAGTGGTGTGCGCGGCATGGTCGCCCGTCGAGCCCCCCGTACAGCCGCTGACAAGCATGGCCGTGACGATCAGCGCGATGACCAGCGCGCTCGTGGAGCCCATGTGCCGCATGTGCACAGCGGTACCCGCGTCGGCCGCCGACGAAACCCGCGCCGGCATCGTCCGACGCGCTCAGTGCGATCGCGGGTGCGCCCGCCCGGCGACGACGTCGTTCCGGTTGGGTGGCCGGTGTGCCTGAAGTAGCGTGAGAGTTCAGGTTTGTCCAGGAACGCGACGTCAATCGGGGGGCCAGTGTGGGCGCATCGGTCTCGATCAACACCGTGGCTGATCCTTCGCCGGTCCTGGTCGCTGATGGTCCGCCTCAGGGCATGAACGCGGTCGAGACGCCAGCGCGGCCGAGAAGTCGTGTCGCCCATCTGAACGTTGTTGTCGTGGTTGTGGTCGGCGTGTTGATCACGGCGGGTTTGTCCGTCGGCGCGCGTGCTGTGCACAACAGCAACGAGAATCGGCTGTTGCGTCAACGGGCTCTTGAGGTCGCAGCGGTCGCCGCGGCTGCGATCCCGAACGTGCAGACGCCGCTCGCGTCGGCCGCGGTCCTCGCCGAAGCGACGAACGGTGATGCCGTCGTGTTCCGACAGTTCATGGCACCGATCGTCGGGGCCGGCAGATCGTTCGCGTCGGTTTCGCTGTGGCCGACCGAAGCGTCTTCGCCTCGACCGCTCATCGTCGTCGGTGGGCAACCCGAGTTGGCGACCGAGACGCCGGCGGACATCAGAGCGTTGCTGGCACGTGCGGCCGGGCGGGGAACGGTCACGATCAACAATCTGCTCGGGGCGACCGAACGTCGGCTGGGTTATGCCCTGTCGGCGGCGTCGCGAACGCCGCGTTTCGTGGTCTACGCCGAGACGGCGCTGCCCCGAGATCGCAAAGCGACCATCGCCAAGGACTCGGCGTTTGCCGATCTCGGGTACGCCTTGTACTTAGGTCGCTCCGCCGACCCGCGGTCCCTGTTGGCATCGAGCACCGGCGGCGCGTTGCTGCACGGCCGGACCGCGTCGCTGACGGTCCCGTTCGGCGACTCGCAGCTGCTTGTCGTGCTGACGCCTCACACCCAACTTGGTGGAACGCTGCTCGCACGGCTGTGGTGGATGCTGGGCGTTCTCGGACTGTTGCTGACCTTCGGTGCCGCGTCACTCGTCGAACGACTGACCCGCCGCCGACTCGACGCCGAGCGACTCGCGGGCGAGAACGCTCGGCTGTACGCGCAGCAACGTTCGGTCGCGCAGACCCTGCAACACAGCCTGCTCGCCGAAGCGTTCCCGCAGATAGACAACCTCGAGTGCGCCGCCCGGTACATCGCCGGCGTGGCAGGTATCGACATCGGCGGCGACTGGTACGACGTGGTGCGCCTCGAGCGCGGCAACATCTTGTTCGTTGTCGGCGACGTGTCGGGACGCGGGTTGGAGGCCGCCACCATGATGGCGGCGCTCCGTTACGGGGCACGCGCCTACGCCGCGGAGGGCCACGCCCCGAACATGATTCTGTCGAGACTGTCGGGTCTGGTCAGTGTCGCCCGGGACGGACACTTCGCCACGGTCCTGTGCGGACTGCTCGACGTTGCCAGCAGTCGGCTCACGGTCGCGAACGCGGGACATCCTCAGCCGCTGCTGATCACGCCGACCGGCGCCGAGTTCGTGGCGACCGACATCGGCGTCCCGGTCGGCGTCGACGCCGGGACACCATACGCGCAGGTCGAAGTTTCGTTCCCGCCCGGGTCGACGTTGTTGTTGTACACCGACGGGGCGATCGAACGTCGGGGCGAGCCTCTCGACGTTGGCTTGCAACGACTGAAAGACCTGAGCGTTGGAGCCGACGGACCGCTCGACGAATTCCTGTCGAGGATTGTGGACGGTGTCACCGCGGCCGGCACCGAGGACGACACAGCACTGTTGGCGGTCCGATGGCAGAACTGAACGGAACGCAGCATGCACCGGGACGACGAAGGCGCCCGATGCGCGTTCGCTGAGTTCGGTTGTCGTGTGTGCTGCCCGAACCGGCACCTGTTGGACAAACGGGTGGCGCGAAAACGTCTCGGGGTCGGTACATACCCGACCCCGAGACGCTGGGATCTACTTGTGCATCGTGCTAGGTGATCACGAACGCGGTCGTGCCGGTGATGATGAGGTTCTTGATCGCGTTGTGAACCAACGGGCCGAGTTTCACATTGACCGTCGCGGTGACGGTCCCACCGACGAACAGTCCCTTCGTGACCTTGCCCTTGATCGTCGCGGTGATGGCACCCGAGGACGAGATCTTGGTGTTGGTCGTCGCGGAGAAGGTCGTGGTCGCCTTCGTATTCCACGTGATCGTGTCGTTCAAGGTGATCGGCTTGCCGTTCGCGAAGGTCGAGATGTCGATCGCCGCGGTCTTGAGTGAGCCTTTACTGGTCCCGCCGGTGACACCGCCGCCCTTGCAGGCCTTCACCGGCAGAACGACGCTGATCGTCTGCACCGTCGGCGTCGAAGTCAGGCCGGGCGAGATCGTGATCGTGCCGCTCGGTTTCCCACAGGTCGTCCCGCCAGCCGCGCTGGCAGGCCCGGCGGTCAGGACGGCGACCGGGGCTACCAACGCGACGACCATCGTCAAAAGGTAAATCCTTCTCATCCAACTTCCCCTCTCGTAGCCGAAAGTCGATCTCCCGGACCCGTGGTTTGTGCCACGTCAGGGTTCGGTACCCACCTCGGCACCCGGCTAAACCATGGTTTACAAACTGGCCTTCACGCCGCTCGTTCCACGTCTCCCAGCGTTGCGTCGCGGTGCGGCGTCGTCCCCACGGTGTCGAAGTGAGGTACCTCGGGGTGACGACGGGTGGCGGGGACGCGCGATCGCTGAGCGTGCAGGCCTGTCGTCGCGCACGGTCGCGCGCGGTCTGTCTGGCCCACACGCCACTTCCGCTCGTTCGACTCGTCGTGCATCTTCGGGGTCGCCGAACAATCCGAACGGTTCCCGCGGCGACTCGCCGAGGCGCCGCTCACCGCGCGTCGGCTCGTGTGAATCAGCTCATGTATGAACTGGGCGAGGCGATGACTGCCAACCGCGCGTTGACCGTTGCGCGGCTCGGAACATTGTTCTCGGAACGTTGTTCAGCGTCGAATCTGATGTCGGACGACACGTCGAAGGTTTCGAGCGATGTTCCCGGCGATGCTGACATCCGCGAACCCCACACAGCCTCATCCGGTCCGCAAGTGGTGGAAGTCCGCGCGGCCATGTGATCGTCGAACGCTATGGCGTGCTCCCGACCGCCGTCGATGGAACGGGTCGACAAGCAGTTTCGACAGCTTCGGTCTCGGGTATTGCTGAGCTGTCCTAGCCGTCGGCGCGCGACAAGCCGTCACCGTGAAGGTTCGGGGAACATGATGTCGAAAACGGACACAGCGCACACTGACGGGCATCGTCGTGATTGTCACGGCGCTCGCTCCAGTCGCCCTGTTCGCGCAGCCCGCGTCGGCGTTCCCGCCCGGCGATGCGCTGTACACCTTCAAGTACAAGGTCGTCGCGACGACCTTCATCAAAAAAGCTGATCTGACCCTGACGACGCCGCCCGGCGTCTTCCAAGGTGCCATTGACCTCAACACTGGCCAACTCAAGGGCAGCATTGCGCTGCCGAACGTGACGTTCACTCAGTCCGAAGCCGGCGTCGGACTCGTGACCGCGACGTCGGCGACGGTCTCGACCAAGCCGGTCACTGGTCACGTCAACCTCGCGAACTTCAAGGTCACGACAACGTCGACGTTCAACATCCACATCGTGACCATGTATCCAGACACGCCGTCGGTGCCGTTGCCGGTTCCGGTCCCGAAGGTCAACCTCGTCGGTGACTCCCGCACCACCGTGGCGCCGATCAGCGTCACGATGAGCGGAAAAGCAAGCCTCGGCTCTTCGTCGACGTTCACGGGTTCGTTCACGATTCCGGACTTCCAGAACTGTCAAGCCATGACGACGGTCATCAATCAGGAGATCCCCGGACCTGGCAACACGTTCTCGGCGACCGCGAGCCCGAGCTGATCGCAGCACGGTTGGGTTGAGAGCACCGACCGGCGCCGGAACTGTCGGCTCCTCCGGTTGGATCATCCCGGCGAGGTTGCGACCCGCCCACCGACCCGTCATACGGTTCGCAGCTTCGTGGCGGACCTGGTCGTCGCCGCGACGAGTGGACCCACACGGTGGTCCCATAACTGGCAACACGGGTGGTCCCATGCCACTGGCAAACCAGCGGCTGCCAGATCCCATCTGACTGGCAAGCGACATCATGTCCGCGCGGTCGACGAAACCGGTGCCGCGCCTCGGTGTTCTTCGTTCTCTCTTGCACAGTTCTCATCATCGCCTCAGGCCCGACGTGTTGATTGGCAGTGTCCAAGCACACGCGAGCCGAACCTCGAGGGTCACCAAACATGCGAGCAATCCACAACACCGCGGCGGCACCCGCGGTCTGCGGCGCCCTCCGTTGCGGCGGTGGCGTTGCCGCCCCCGCAGCCACGAACACGTCCTCGACGCCGCCGCGGCGATTTCATCGCCGCCCCGAGGTTCTGGGACATCACGACCGTCTCGTCAGACGCGTCACGAACGGCAGGGGCAGCTCGGTGAAGTGTCCCAACATGTAGCTGCACCTCTCCTTTGCAGCGCGCGAGAGCGGCTCCCGACCTGCCCTGGCGGGAGCCGCTCCGCGTCATCGATACGTGTCGCGACGGACGCAATCTCCGACACGACGCACACGAACGGCGTGTCGAGCAATGGGTGGTCTGCGAACCGAATGCCCGGACACGATTGTCCGCCGGTGCAGCTCAACTGGCCTGATCGAACGTGCGCATCCGGCGGGCAGGGCGGGAAGGTCTCGAACCCCCGTCTTCCCGGCTTGGACGCCGGGCGCTCTACCGGTTGAGCTACCGCCCTTCGTGCACCTCGGAGGCGGCACGCTAACAGTCGTCGCGTCGGTGTTGGCTGGCCGGTCGCCTACTTCGGTCGCCTACTTCGGTCGCTTGGAGAGGTCTTTCTCCATGAGCATGCGACCGGACAGACCTGTGTGGTGTTCGTAGCTCGGATGCGTCGCGGTGCGGGTCGTGACGAAACCGTTGCGTTCGTAGAGACGGATCGCGGTGGAGTTCGTCGTGCGGGTGATGAGGGACATACGTCGCGCGCCGAGTCGTCTGGCTTCGTGTTCGGCATGGTCGAGGAGCTGGGTGCCGATGCCTTGACCGCGCGCGGCGACTTCGACGTCGAGGTTCGCGATGTGGAACGAACCCGTCGGGATCGGAATGTCGACACGGGTGCGTGCCCACAAACCCGGCAGGCGGGACAGAAGACCTATCGGCCCAAGCAGCGACAGCAAGAACCGTACGACTTCCACTCGGGAATGGGGACGGCCCCGGCCGTACTCGTATTGCAGGAAGCCGACAACTCGTCCTGCGCGCAGCGCGAGCACCGTGACCCTGGACGTGTTTGGGATCGGGTTCAGTCGGAGCAGTCCTTCGTCGTAGCGAAGCGCGAGTTCGACACTGCCCATCAATGCCATCGCCTCGACGCCCGGTTCGGCTGTCACAATTTCGACGAGGCGGTCAACGTCGTTTTCCGTCGCCAGCCGAAACGACACCGTCTCCATGTACCCATCATCGCGTCCACTTGAGATGTGATGACAACCGGGTCGCGCGCAGTTGCGTTCATCCCGACGCTTCGGGACCGGCGCAACGTGGACGTCTCTGCGGCCGAACCTGTCTCGCTCTTCCGCGACATTCGATTCGACGGCCGCGCGCGTCCCGACGCTGGTATTCCGCTGTGTGTCGTCTTGGCGAGCACGGTCATATCGAACACGCCGGCTCTCCGTACCGAACGGCGTCGGACCGCGAAATGTCCACACGCGACATGATCGACGACCACCTCGGCACCACCGTGAACATCGCTCGGCGATGTCGCGACAACGCTCAGCGCCGATCCCAGACTGCGTTGCGCGCCGCCATCGCCTCCGCACGTCACGGCATCGTCACTATCAGTGAAGCTGTGTGGGACTCGTGCCGTCTGCTGCTCGGGTGTTTCTTTTCTCGTTCCTGAACGATGACGACATTGGATGTCTGAGTTCTTCGCGCGGCAACGCCCGGAGTGGGGGGGCGTCCGGCGTTGGATTCGGTGCGTGGTCAAGTTCCTCCTCGTCTCATCTCGGGCGGCATGAGGATGGGGAGAGACTCCGAGCACGGCATCCTCGTCAGCTGTGGTCATCTCTGGGAAACGTCGACACGAGAGAGAAGGGTCATGTTGAGAAAGGTCATTTCGGTCCTTGCCGTGAGTTCTGCGTTTGCGCTCGGGGTATTCGGAATCATGTCTTTGGGCGTCACCGCCGCATCTGCTTCGACGACGACGACACCGCATTGCGCGCTCGCGCAGCAGCGGGTCAACGTGCTTGCAGCAAAACAAACTGCGGCCGAGGCCCGACTCACGCTCCTGCAAGCCAAGCTCGCGAACGCGACTTCCAAGAACAAGACGCACCGGGAGCAAAAGCTCGAGAACCGCATCACCAAGGTGAATGCGAGGATCGCCAAGCTGGGATCCCGAATTCAGACCATCGAACAAAACTGTCAGGTTCAGCCCGGGTCCTGACCCGAGCTGTCGACGTTCGGCACGTACCGGGAAGGTCACATCGATGCGGTCTTGAACCTGGGCGTGTCAGCGCAGACGGGTGAGACGTGGTGCGCGGGACGTGCACGAACGCGAACCCGGACAAGCACCTGACCGTCAAGGGCCTGACGTCGTTGGTTGTCACAGCAACCGACACCGAAAACTAGGTTTGCGGCGTCTCGGGGTCTGGCACACGCCGAC
>JBKQIY010000210.1:0-2513 GCA_052148155.1 Acidimicrobiia bacterium
CGAGCGACACGATTCGCATGAACTTCCGGTCGCGCAGCTCCCGGCCGACCGGGCCGAAGATTCGTGTGCCTCGAGGTTGCATCTGGTCGTTGATCAGCACCGCCGCGTTCTCATCGAAGCGGATGTAGCTGCCGTCGGGACGGCGCTTCTCCTTCTTCGTCCTCACCACGACACACTTCACGACGTCGCCTTTCTTCACCGACGCCCCGGGCACCGCGTCCTTGACTGCGGCGACGAAGACGTCACCGATGCTCGCGTACCGGCGCCGGGTGCCTCCGAGCACCTTGATGCACAGCACCTCGCGTGCTCCGGAGTTGTCCGCGACCCGAAGTCGGCTCTCTTGCTGGATCATCGGGCACGCTCGAGCACTTCCACGACACGCCACCGTTTCAGCTTCGACAGCGGTCGCGTCTCGCTCACCCGTACCCGGTCGCCCTGATGCACGTCGTTGGTTTCGTCGTGGGCGTAGAGATGCTTGGTGCGCTGGACGGTCTTTTGGTAACGGCGATGGCGGACACGGTCGACAACCGCGACGACCACCGTCTTGTCCATCTTGATTTGCACCGCGATGCCCTCGCGGACCTTGCGGCTGTTTTCTCTCGGCTGCGGCGCGTCGTCCGCCATCACGTGTCCTCTCGTGCTTCGTGTGCCTCGATCTCGCGCTCGCGTCGCAAGGTGTGCATCCGTGCGATCTCGCGTCGGGCGACCGGAAGACGGGTCGTGTCGTCGAGCTGGCCGGTGGCGTGGCCGAAGCGGAGTTTGAACAGTTCGTCCTTCGCCTCGGTGAGACGCATCTCGAGCACGTCGTCGGTCAACTCGCGTAGGAGGTGGGCCTTCGTCACCGCTACGCCTCCTCTTCGCGCATGATGAATCGGGCCTTGATCGGGAGCTTGTGAATTGCCAGGCGCATCGCCTCACGCGCGATCGGCTCGGTCACGCCCGACAGCTCGAACAGGACCCGGCCGGGCTTCACGACCGCGACCCACTGCTCCGGATTTCCTTTGCCGGATCCCATGCGCGTCTCCGCTGGCTTCTGGGTGACTGGCTTGTCGGGAAACACGTTGATCCACACCTTGCCGCCGCGCTTGATGTAGCGCGTCATCGCGATGCGTGCGGCCTCGATCTGCCGGTTCGTGAGCCAGCCCGGATCGATGGCCTGAATCCCGTATTCGCCGAACGCGAGCCGGGTTCCGCCGGTCGCGTTTCCTCTCAACCGTCCGCGCTGCTGTTTGCGGTGGCGGACCTTGCGCGGCATGAGCATGGCTAGTCCTCACCCCCGCGGAAGTGTGGCGTCTCGTGATGCTCACGCGTCCGACGTTCGATCTCTTCTTCCTCTGCCAGCAGGCGCTCGAGCTCAGGGTCGGCCTCGCCGAGCAGCGGCTTGGCGGCCGCGGCGTCGTCGTCGCCGTCGGCGGGCTGGGGTGTCGCGCCCGCCGCGCTTTCTTCGGTCGCTTCCGGACGTCGGCGCCCGCCGCCCGCGCTGATGACACGCCGACCCGGACCGGCGGTCTCGCCGACAGCCATCGCGGCTTCTTTGGCGATCTTGTCTTCGACCGCGCTCTTGTAGGGGAGGATGTCGCCTTTGTAGATCCACACTTTCACGCCGATACGCCCGAGCGTTTTCGCTTCGGCCAGTCCGTAGTCGACGTCGGCGCGCAGTGTGTGCAGCGGCACCCGACCTTCGCGGTACCACTCCTTGCGGCTCATTTCGGCCCCGCCGAGCCGGCCGCTGCATTGGACCCGCACGCCGAGCGCGCCTGCTTTCATCGCGGTCTGCACCGCACGTTTCATCGCCCGGCGGAACGACACTCGTCCACTGAGCTGGTCGGCGATGCCCTGCGCCAACAGCATCGCGTCGACTTCGGGCTGTTTGATCTCTTGAATGTTGAACTGGATTTTCGGGTTGCCGCTGATCTTGCGCAGGCCCTCACGGAGTCGTTCGGCTTCGGCGCCGCGCCGACCGATCACGATCCCCGGTCGGGCGGTATGCACGTCGATACGCAAGCGATCGCGGGTGCGTTCGATTTCGACTCGACTGACCGCGGCCCGTTCGAGTTGTTTGCGCAGGTAGTCGCGGATCTTCCAGTCCTCGATCAGGAACTCGGTGTATTCCTTCTTGTCGGCGATCCAACGCGACTTCCAGTCGGTTGTGATGCCGAGCCGGAAGCCGTAGGGGTTGACTTTCTGGCCCATGAGTTACTCCTCGCCGGCTTCGTCGGCGTTCGCGGTGGCCGAATCGTCAACTGCGGTTTCGTCGACTGCAGCGTCGGTCATGACCTCTTCGACGATCGGTTCGTCGCGGTCAGCGTCGGGCTCGGCGTGATCGTGATCATGATCGGGCGCCTGGTCGCGTTGACGCGACCTGCGCACACGCTCCAAGCGGCGGCGCTGGGCGGTGGCCGCACCGCGACCGCTGACCTCGTCGCGCCGGCGGCGCGCATCGAGCTCGTCCTGGTCGTACCGGGCCAGAATGATGGTCAGATGGGAGGAACGTTTGCGTACCCGGAAGTAAC
>JBKQIY010000211.1:0-25811 GCA_052148155.1 Acidimicrobiia bacterium
TGCACTTGGAGCTCGCGATCCCGGCGAGCGAGCGCTACCACCCGGGCGAGACGTGGACGGGAGAACTCGCATTGCCGTTCGTGATCGAGCGCAGCTGCGAGCCGGAACACTTCATGCGCAGCGAGGTAGACCGCTATCTCGGTTGGCCGGGCCAAGCGATCAGCTACAAGGTCGGCGAACGCGTGTGGCTCGAAGCCCGCGCCGATGCCCGTCGCCGCCACGGGGAAGGGTTCGATCTGAAGAAGTTCCACAGCTACGCACTCGACCTGGGCGGGATGGGTCTGGGGCCCCTGCGCGACGAGCTCGCCCGCTTCTAATCTGGCCGGATGGCTGCACTGGAAGGGCTCACCGAGACGACCTTCACGTTCGACGGGGTTTCCCGGCCCGTCTACCGCGCCGGTTCCGGTCCGGGAGTGGTCGTCGTGCACGAAATTCCCGGTATCACCCCACTCGTCGCCGAGTTCGGACGCCGGGTCGTCGACGCGGGATTCACCGTTGCCTTGCCGTCGCTGGTCGGCGAGCCCGGCCGGCCGATGTCGGGCACGTACGTGATGAGATCGTTCACACAGGTTTGCATCTCGAAAGAATTCGCCTCGTGGGCGCTCAACCGTACGTCGCCGGTGATCGCGTGGTTGCGTGCACTCGCCCGCGACCTGCACGCCCAAGCTGGCGGGCCCGGGGTCGGCGCCGTCGGCATGTGCTTCAGCGGCGGCTTCGCGCTCGCGATGGCCGTCGACGACGAGATGCTCGCGCCGGTGCTGAGCCAGCCTTCGATGCCGTTCCCGGTCGGGAAGGCTCGCTCCAAGGCACTCGGACTCTCCGACGCCGACCTGGCCCGGGTGAAAGATCGCGTGGCCCATAACGATCTGTGTGTCCTCGGCCTGCGCTTCTCGAAGGATCGTGCGGTGCCCGACGCCCGTTGGGCACGATACCGACAAGAGCTCGGCGACAACTTCATCGCGGTCGACATCGACTCGTCGCCTGGGAACCCGCACGGAATCAAAAAGGCCGCACACTCGGTGCTCACCGAAGAACTCGTCGATCAGCCCGGTCATCCGACCAAGGACGCGCTCGACCGGGTGCTCGCCTTCTTGCGCGACCGGCTGATGGACTAAGCGGCAGTCATGCGTTTCATTGTCTACGGTGCGGGAGCGATCGGCGGCGTGATCGGCGCGCGTCTGGTTCAGGGCGGCTACGACGTCACCCTGATCGCACGCGGCGCGCACTACGAGGCCATTCGCGACCGGGGTCTGCGCATCCGGTCACCCGATGACGACGCGACCCTCGCGATCCCGGTTGTCGATCATCCGTCACAGCTCAGTTTCTCCGCGGACGATGTCGTCGTCCTCGCGATGAAGTCGCAGGACACGATCGGCGCCTGCGAAGCGCTCCGTTCCTGCGCGGTACCCGACGTCGCGGTCGCGTGCTTCCAGAACGGCGTCGAGAACGAACGTGTCGCACTGCGCCACTTCTCCAACACCTACGGCGTATGCGTGATGAGCCCGACCTCACATATCGAGCCGGGTGTCGTCATCGCCCAGTCGGCGCCGGTCAGCGGCCTGCTCGATATCGGTTGCTACCCGCACGGCCTCGACGACCGCGCGCACGCGATCGCCGGCGCGCTCAACGCATCATCGTTCCACTCGATTCCACGTCCCGACGTGATGCGGTGGAAATACACGAAACTCCTGATGAACCTCGCCAACGCGGTCGAAGCCACCGTCGCAGCGGACTCGCGAGTCAAAGAGGTGGCGGCCATGGTGCGGGCCGAGGGCGAAGCATGCCTGCGCGCCGCCGGCATCGATTTCGCGTCCCGCGACGAGGACATCGAGCGTCGGGCCGACCGCATGCACGTACAGCCCGTCGACGGCGAATACCGCGGCGGCGGCTCCTCGTGGCAGAGCCTCGCCCGGGGAACGCGTTCGATCGAAACCGACTACCTCAACGGAGAGATCGTGATGCTCGGGCGACTGCACGGCGTCGCCACCCCGGCCAATGCGGTCATGCAACGTGTCGCCAACGAACAGGCGCGTCTCACGGCGGCGCCCAAGTCGGTGTCGGTCGACGAGCTGTTGGCGCAGATCGGTTCCTAGTCACCGACACACGAAGCAGCCGGCCGCGGTGCGTATCCGGAACGCTCCATCGGCCGCAATCGTCGCGGCGACTCGACGCTGGAGTTCGGAGATCACAGGATCGAGTTGGTGTTCGGTGTCGGCAACCCACGCCCCCATACTGCGGGCGTAGCTCACAACCGGCGCGACGTCGGTGAGTACAAGTTCGCCCAGGAACGGATGCGCGGTCACTGAATCGAACGCCGCTTCGAGCTCCGCGGCCCCGTCGTCCATCTTGAAGTGGCTGGAGCTGCGATCGCCAAGCTTGTCAACGCCGACCGTCGCGGTCGCGCATTCGACCAGCAGATCGTCGAGTTCGGCGAGATGCGACTCGAAGTTCGTCACGACGAGGGCCACGCCGTCGGGTCGCAGCACCCGCCGCAGTTCGTCGAGCGCGAGCGCGCGTTCAGGCACGTGATACAGCATGTGCATCGCGAAGGTCACGTCGAACGCGTCGTCGTCGAACGGCAAGGCCTGTGCGTCACACACGACAAGCGGGCCGTTGGTCGCCCGACGGGCACATTGGAGCATCCCGACCGAAAGATCGGCGCCGCAGATCAAGCCCCGGTGGCGGCGCGCTCGGAGTGTGGCGAGGTACGCGCCGTTTCCGCATCCGACGTCGAGCAGGCGCTCGTCGCCACACAATCCGGCGAGATCGATCGAACGGCCGCCAAGGTCGATATGGGGACGCTGATACGAGTAGATCGACTGCCGCGCCGCGAGGTTGGCATCGTTCGCGTACTGCTGTTCGGTGAGGTACCGACGGTCGATGTTGAGCTCGCCGCGCACGGTCGAGTCAGGTCAGTTGCTCTTCGAGCTTCTTGAGCGCGTCGTCTTCGGAAAGATTCAATGCGAAGCTGAGCTCCGATACCAGCACACCGCGCGCTTTGACGAGCATCGCTTTCTCGCCGGCTGATAGTCCCTTGGTTGCTTCGCGCAACGCGAGGTTCCGGACTACCTCAGCGACCTGGTAGACGTCGCCGCTTTTCAGCTTCTCTTGGTGGTTCTTGAATCGCCGGCTCCAGTTGGTCGGCTCGCGGACGTCTTTCTTGCCGAGCAGTTGGAACAGGTCGTCGACGTCCTCGGCGGAGATCGGCGGCCGCATGCCGACTTCTTCTGCCTTGTCGGTCGGTACCGACAGCGTCATCTCGCCGTGCGCGATCTTCAAGATCAGGTACTCCCGCTTTTCGCCGGCGACCTCGATCGTTTCCTTCTTTTCGATGACCGCGGCCCCATGGTGGGGATAGACGACGCGATCTCCGACTTTGAAGGACATGCCACTCCCGGTGGTTGCACGGGCACGAGATAGGACCTGTCATTGTACCAGGCGCCGCGAGAGCCCAGCTTGGGTGCAGGTCCGCGTCAGCTGGCGGTGTCGGCGCCACGTTTCGCCGCGATCCAGGCCTTGACGACGGGCGCGAAGTTCGCCGGGTTGTAGGCGTCTTCCTCGTACGAGAAGGTGCCGTGACCTGCGTATTTCAGGACCGTCAGGTTGTAGGCCTGGTACAGCTCACCATCGCCCGGGTCGACGAAACGGTTCTCGATCTGGCAGATCCACCAGCCGCGCTCCTCGTCGCAGACGCACCAGTCGTGCGGGAATTCCTGCATCTGCGAGTTCGGCCATTGCGCCATCGTCTCGGAGATCCAGGCGTGGATCGCGTCGCGGCCTTCGAAGGTGCCGTAGTGGTGCTCGACGTAGGTTGCGTCGTCGGTGAAGAGGTCAGCCCACGCGTGCCACTCCCCGGTGCGGCCGGCTTCTTGGGCGACAGCGACGTAATGGTCGTGCGCGCGTTGGAGTTCCGCACGGTCCCATTGACCCATTACTGCGCTGCCGGTTCGACACAGTGCGCGTCGTTTGGCCCAACGTCGAGCGCCGGGTTCTGGTCGAAGAATCCGAACGGCATCAGGGTGAAGCCGGCGTATTCGACCGGCATGACGGGCCAGTCTTCGGGCCGTACGAAGTGTGTGACGCCGAACGTGTACCACACGACGACATCGGTGCCTGCGATCGCGCGGTCCTGTGCGGTCCAGCGCGGAAGCCCGTCGCCGCCGGCGTGTTGATTCGGGTACTCGCCCGCAGCGCGTCGCTCTTGCGGGTCGTAGGGCGTGACCCAAAGGTTGTGTTGCGCAAAACCGGCACGCCGGCCAATCGGCGAGTCGGGATGCGCCAGGAGGGTTGGGGTGCTCATCGTCGGCACGAGCTTGTAGGCCGTCGGCTGACCGAGCGCGTTGCGGGAGTTCGGGTTCGCGATGCGCCAGGCGCGCGAGTGCGCGGCGTCGGTGTCGCGGCGGGCGTCGGTTTCGGTTTCGAAGCGCGTCGCTTTCTGGCGGAACGCGTTGAGCCACGGATTGTCGGGTCCGGCCGGCATTCGCTCGGCTTCGACCTCGTACACCTCGTTGTGCGATCCGTCGACGTCGAAGTCGAGACGGGCGTTGAAGAGGTGCTGATGGTGGGGCGCCGCGACCCCGTCGGCGATCACGTTCGCAAACGCGGGCTGCGTGCCCGGCTCGATCGCCATCGGCGACACGATTCCGGTCAACTTCACCTCGAGCTGAATGTTGCCGTCGAGATAGAAGTACCAGTAGAAGCCGTACTCGTAGTTGCCGACTGTCGCGATGAAACTGACGACCAGGCGGCGGCTGCGGCGCACGTCGGACCGGCCGCCCATCATGTCGACGTGTTTCCAGAGGATGCCGTAGTCCTCTTCGTGCAAGCAGATCGCGTTGGTGATCACCCATGGCTTGCCTTGTTCGTTGGCGATCGTCGCGTCGAAGTAGCGGATCTCGCCCAGGCAGTCGCATCCGAGCGTGAGGGGCTGGGTCATCCGGCCGAGGCCCCATTCGCCGGCATCGAACGCGTTCTTCCAGCCGTGGACCTCGCCGGGATCGCCGTAGGGGACGACCATTTCCGAGATCGAGGCGCGATGCAGCACCGAACGGGTCCGGCCGTTGTCGTGGTAGGTGATCTGGTGCAGCACCAGACCTTCATACGGGTCGAAGCCGATACGGAAGCTCCAGTTCTGCCAGTCGATCCGATTTCCGTCGACTGCGAAGCTGACACCTTCGGGTTGGGTGATCGAGATCGGCTTAAGCCCTTCGCGCAGGCGCGGTTGATCTTCGGCGTAGTAGCTCGCACGATTGGGCGGGAGCGGCGTCACGCCGTGATCGATGACTTCGATCACCGTGTTGTTCGCCATGTCGAAGTGGACGATCAGGCCTTCGATCGGCCGCGCGTACCCGTTGTCGGTCTTGTCGGCGCGCAGGAACGAGATGCAACGGGAGATACGGCGGCCGTCCTCACATTCGTAGCCGAACACCCCCGCGGGCCAGGGATCGATTTGCACGTCGTCGAGGTTGGTGATGCCGCGCTTGGCGAGCGCCGCGATGTAGTCCGGATGTTCCTTCGTCGTGTACACCGCGCCGATCGATTCGGTGATCAGCAGCGCTGGCCGCATGTCGGTGTGGTCGCGCCAGTCGACGATCTCGCCGGCGGTCACGGATACCACCACTTCGTTGAGATCCATGCCCGGTCCGGGAACGACGACGACGCGTACCCGTCGCTCGACCGGGTCGCCCAACTTCCAGCGAGCGAGGTCGTCTTTGTTCGGCTCGTGCAGCACGATGTGCGCGAAGAGTGCGCCCTCGGGTACCCGTCCGGAGTCGCGCAGGATCTTGACCGCTTGCTTGATCTCGTCGCCGGTGAGCATCTCGAGCGGGTGCGCGACGTTCATGACGTCTGGGTCTCCTGTTGTTGGTCAGCCGGTGTTCACGACGCGTACCGCCTCGGCGTACCTGCCGTCGGCAAGCCCCGCGCTGGCGGCGATCATGCTGGTCCAGCCCCGCACCATCTTGCCTGTCGCGTCGGGGTCGGGGAGCTGGCTTTTGTGGCAGAGCAACGCTTCGATCTTGCGGTCGACCGAGTCGGTGATATCGATGTAGTGGGTGACGTCCGCGCCGCCGGCTCCGAGCCAGACCTGCGCGACGCTCCACGGCTCGAGGCCCGCCGCGTCGAGTTCGGGATGGGCCCAGCGGTTGCGGGCATCGGGGTACACCGCGGCGATCGTCGCCTCACCGACCGCGAGATGGTCGGGATGGCTGGCGTAGATCCGATCCCAGTTGCGATCCGGTGACTGCATTAACACTCGCTGAGGTCGAACTCGTCGGATCACACCTGAGATGTCCCGGCGCAGCTCGAGGGTCGACTCGACCCGCCCGTCGGGGTAGCCGAGGAAGTGCAGGTCGTGGACGCCGACCACCGCGGCCGCCGCGGTCTGTTCCTCACGCCGCTTGGGTGCCATCTCATCGCGTGGCATCCCGGTCTCGGCACCGCCGGCATCGCCGTCGGTGACGATGCAATAGGTGACCTCGATCCCGGCGTCGGTCAGGGCCGCGACGGTGCCCGCGAAGCCGAAGTCGACGTCGTCAGGGTGGGCGGTGACGACGAGCGTCCGTTCGATGCCGGTGAAATCGATGGCGTCCATCTGCATATGTACTGCGCGACGCTATCGCCGTGACGGAGTCGCCGTTTTCTGCTCGGGAGCTGGTCGGTCTGCTCGCCGACAGCGACCGCCTTCGTGCGGTGGCTGCGCTGGTCTTGGGCGCGACCACGATCGAAGCGCTGCGGGCCGCGACGGGTCTGCCGGTGCGGTCGGTGGTACGGGCGGTGCAGCGACTGGTTGACGCCGGCCTCGTGGTCCGAAGCGACGACGGCGGGTTGTCTTTGTTCGCGCCGGCATTCGCGCTCGCTGCTCGCGCCGAGGCCGAACGTGCTCCTCGGTCCCCCGAATTTGACGACGAGCCCGACGACGTCGGGCGTGTGCTGCGGGTCTTCGTACGTGACGGCCGCCTCTCGTCGATCCCGACGGTGCGGGCCAAGCGTGTTGTTGTGCTCGACTGGATCGCGCAGCGGTTCGAGCCGGGACGGCATTATCCCGAAGCGACCATCAACCTGATGCTCGCCGCGGTACATCCCGATACGGCCGCGCTGCGGCGGTATCTCGTCGACGAGGGAATCATGGCCCGCGACCACGGCGAGTACTGGCGTGCGGGCGGCACGTTCGACCCGGAGTAGCGCGCCTCGGTACCGTTCGCGCATGTCCTTGGTCCTTGTCGATCGCAACGTTCGCCCGCACGTGAGTGTGATCACGCTCAACAAGCCCGAGCGTCTGAATTCGATGTCGTTCCCGTTGGTCGAAGCTCTCTACGAAGCGCTCGACGAGGTCGGTCGCGACAACGACGCGTGGGTCGTGGTACTGACCGGCCGCGGTCGGGCGTTCTGTTCGGGTCTGGACCTTCACGACCGGGGTGTGCCCCCGAACACGCACGATCTCGGCTTCTCGAGGCTGGCGATGCGTTCCATGTCGTACATGAGTGATGTCGTGCCCGCGATGCGCCGCATCCCCCAGCCGATCATCGCTGCCATTAACGGACCTGCCTACGGGGGTGGGATGTGTCTGACCCTCGGCGCCGACATTCGCTATGCGGGTACCTCGGCCGTGTTCTGTTCGGCCGGGATCATCAACGGCCTCACGTCGTCGGAGCTCGGTGCGACGTGGCTGTTACCCCGCGCGGTCGGCACCTCGAACGCCGCTGAGCTGTTGCTCACGGGCCGCAAGATCGACGGCGCGCACGCGCAACGCATTGGACTGGTGTCGGAGGTTGTGCCTGACGGCGAGCTCGTCGACTTCGCGCTCGATACCGCGCAGGAGATGACCACAAGGCTGTCGTGCTTCGGGGTGATGATGACCAAACAGGCAATGTGGTCGAACCTCGAGATCGCGTCGCTCGCCGCGGCGATCGAGCTCGAGAACCGCAACCAGCTCCTTGCCGGCTACACCGGCAACCTCGACGAGGCGATCGCCGCGTTCCGCGAGAAGCGGCCTCCGGTCTACAAGGAGTAGTCGAGCTGGGTGCGCGGTCCCGTTTAGGGCGTCGCGGAGAGGAGCGTGCGAGCATCGGCGTCGAGCGTGCTGTCTTCGCCGATGCGCGCCGCGACCGCTTCGACGAATACCGGATCGGCCAGTTCGATGTCGAGACCGTCGCCGCGCACGTGGGTGACGCCGTCACCAGCCTCGATCTCGAGGTCTTTGTTGAGTTCCTTGAGCGCGAAGCGTCCGAATCTGGCCTGCCACCGCAGACGTGCGTCGGCCTCAGTTGCTGAGACGGGCACTCCGATGTCGTCGGCATGTACCGCGAGCTCGAACGCGAGGTGGAACGCCTGCCAGCGCGCCGGGTACGCGCCAATACTGGAGTCGACGTCACCGCCATCTCGTTCCCGAAAACGAGTGCGCGTCGCACGGTTCGCGGCCCGCCAATCGGAGATGAGCTGCTGCGGTGAACGGTCGTCGAGGTCGCGGATGCCGACCTCGTTGGCCGAAGGCAGATCGGCCACACCGCGTGTGCCGAGCGAACCGAGGTAGTCGCCGACGCAGCCGTCGAGGCAGGCGGCGTTGTACTGCTCCGAAGCGACGAGATGGGCGAGCACATCCCGCACCGTCCATCCTTCGCAGCGCGACGGCCGCGACCAGGCCGCGGCGTCGAGTCCGACGAAGAAGGCGTCGAGCCGGGCGGCTTCCCCGTCCATCAGGTCGTATGGATCAAGTCCGTCAAGGTCGCGATCGTCCGTCATTGGTCCAACGGTAATCGGTCAGCCGTCGGGCGCACCCGTGAGCCGGTACAGGACGACGGGCTGGCCGAACCCTTTGAGGTCGCGGGCACCGGCCGGCTCCACGTCGGTGCCGAGCTGCTTGGCGGCTTCGGCGTCGACAAGGACCTCCCGGGGCGCGGCCGCGCTCGACGCCCGGGCCGCGAGATTCACGACCTGTCCGAAGTAGTCGCCGTCGTGGGCGGCGACCTCCCCGAAGGTCACCCCGGCTTTGGCTGCGCGCAACACTGGATGCTTGTCGACCGACTCGACGATCTCGGCCACCGCGCGAGCGAGCGGTCTGACCTGGCGCGCCGCGAGCATCGCGCCGTCGCCGATCAACTTCACGAGCCTCACGTCGTTGCGCACCGCGGCCTCGGCGGTGAGGCGGTCGAATTCGCGAAGCGCGACCGCGACCTGGCCACTGGCCAGTTCTGCCGCCATCGCGGTCGAGTCGACGATGTCGACGAACGCGATCGCGAACATGAGCGCGTCGACTGTTTCGTCATCGCCGAGACGACGGATCGCGAGCTCGAAGTTGAGCCGGAGCATCACGTCGACGGCGACGCAGACACGCTCGAAGGCAAACATCGCGTCGCGCAGCGTCAGTCCGTACTCGGCATCTGTCGCTCCCGCGGCCCGCATCGGCGCGCCCACCGAACCGGTGAAGAGCGAGATCGCGGCTTCGGCGATCGACGAGGTCGACGTGGCGAACACCCGCGCGATCTGTGCTGTTCGGTCGTCGCCGAACAGTGCGGCGCCGACCGCGAACGCTCCGATCATGTCGACCTCTCGGACGGGGTACGACGCGCTGTCGCCGGGGTCGGCGAATCCAAGCATTCGTCGGACGCGGCGAGTATCGGCCTCCGACAGTTCGGTTCGGCCCGCAAGCTCTGTCAGCGTCAGCCGCGACACATCGGACCAGAGGGTGGCGCCGGTCACGAGGTTCGACATGGCTCCGGCGGCCCGCGCCTCGCGGAGTTGTTCGACTGGCACGCCGCGCTCGAGGAGGAACGACGCGAGCGTGCGTTGTGCGTCCGAGTCGGGCGCCTGGTCGTCGACGAGTCCGGCCAGTGGGTCGTCGTCGTCGGCCATGACCAACATCATGACTCGTCGCGTCCACCCGTGTTCGATCCGTTCGAATCCCGGGAAGGCGCACGACGCATGGCCGCTGCGTCGTATGCGCGCCGAGGCGCCGGTGGTCGAGATCCCCGAGGCCGTGCACTGGGTGACTCGCTACGCCGAATGGCGCGACGTCTTGCGCAATCCGCGCTCGTGCTTGAACGCGACACCGAGTCGGGCGTTCGGCCGGCGGAGCGCGTTCGGGGTTACCAGGTATCGATACCCGGCCGCTTCTTGGAGGAGCGCGGCGCGGGGCTCGGCGCGGCTGCCAACAACGTGGCGATCCAGCGGCGTGAATCGGCGGGATCGATCACGTCGTCGATCTCGAAGTGGCTCGCGGTGTTCACAGCTCTGCCGTGGTGATACATGCGCTCGACCATCGCCTGGAACTCGCGTTCGCGCGCCTGCGGATCTTCGATCGCTTCGAGCTCGCGTCGTTGCCCGAGCCGCACCGCGCCTTCGAGGTTCATGCCGCCAAACTCGCCCGTCGGCCACGCGATGCAAAAGACCGGCGCCTTGAACGATCCGCCGGCCATCGCCTGGGCGCCGAGTCCATAGCCCTTGCGCAAGACGATCGTGGCGAACGGTACCGAGATGTTGGCGCCGGTCACGAACAGGCGCGACATGTGGCGCACCGCGGCTGTCGCTTCCGATTCGGGACCGACCATGAAGCCGGGCGTATCGCACAAGAAGAGCACGGGGACGTCGAAGGCGTCACACAGCTGCAGGAACCGGGCGGCTTTGTCAGCTCCGGGCGTGTCGATCGCACCTCCGAGGTGCGACGGGTTGTTGGCGACGACACCGACCGACGTTCCTTCCACACGAGCGAAAGCCGTGATGATCCCCGGCGCGAACGTGCGCCGCAGCTCGAGCACGGAGCCCGTGTCGCACAGCGCATGCACGACCGTGCGCACGTCGTAGGCACGCAACCGATTCTCAGGAATCAGATGACGCAGGGTGCGCTGATCGACACATTCCCATTCCTCGAGAGGACCTCGAAAGTACGAGAGATACTGCTTCGCGACGCCGACCGCCGCAGCTTCGTCGGCGACCAGGACATCGATGACACCGTTGGCAGTCTGGACGTCGGTCGGTCCGATCGCCTTCGGGTCGTACACGCCGAGACCGCCGCCCTCGATCATTGCCGGCCCGCCCATCCCGATGTTCGAGCCGTCGGTCGCGATGATCACGTCGCAACAGCCGAGCAACGCGGCGTTGCCGGCGAAGCAATACCCGGACGTGATACCCACGAGCGGCACTGAGCCGCTGAGCTGGGCGAACAAATTGAACGCGAGGCAGTCGAGCCCCGACACGCCGGTCCCGTCGGTGTCGCCGGGCCGGCCGCCTCCACCTTCGGTGAAGAAGACCACCGGCGTCCGCAGCCTTTCCGCCAACTCAAAGAGGCGATCCTTTTTCGCGTGATTCCACAAGCCCTGCGTTCCGGCAAGAACGGTGTAGTCGTACGACATCGCGATCGTCGGATTCCCGTCGACGGTTCCGACCCCACCGACGAGCCCGTCGGCGGGCGTGCGCTCGACCAGTTCTTCGAGCGAACGTCGACGGCGTTGGGCGGCGACAACGAGCGGCGCGTACTCGACAAAGCTCCCGGCGTCGACGAGATCATCGATGTTTTCTCGTGCCGTGCGTTGGTGCGTTGCCCGTCGGCGAGCGACGGCATCGTTGCGTCGGTGATCGAGTCCGATGTCGTGACGCTCGATCGCCTCCGCGAGGTCGGCGCGCACGGCGTCGATGTCGATCGGCGCGTCGACGGCGCGCTCGACCCCTTTCGCTGCCTCGCCGACTTCGACGAGCACCAGTGGATCTCCAGGCATCACCGTGTCGCCGGCCGCGATCGGGACGCCCGTGACGACCCCGGTCGCAGTGGCCGTAATCACGTGTTCCATCTTCATCGACTCGAGCACCACGAGCTGTTGGCCGACGCGCACGGCGTCGCCCTCGGCGACGTCGATCGACACGACTGTTCCCTGCATCGGCGACACGACAGACTGCATGCCCTCTGTCTAGCGCCGACACGACAGGTGCGTCTCTGATGCTCCTCCACTTCGGACGGGACACCTGTGAGGGTGCCGGATGGCACACTGGTGGCATGTATCGGGAGCGCCCGAGCCGGGTGCCGGGCGGGTTCGTGTGGTCGTCGGTGTCGAGCGGTAACGAGGTCCGTGTCCTGCCCGATGGTTGCATGGACCTGCTCTGGGACGGACATCGCACCTCGGTCGCCGGCCCCGATACCCACGCCCAGCTGTTCGTCGGTGAGGCCGGCGCAACGATGACCGGCTTGCGTTTCGCGCCGGGCTACGCGCCGCGGGTGTTGGGCGTTCCGGCCGACGAGTTCACCGACGATCGCGTGCCGCTCGAAGCGGTGTGGGATCCGGCCCGGGTTGGTCGCGTGACCGATCTCGTCGCCGCTGCCTGCGCGGCGGGGAGCGCGCTCGAAGCCGTGGCACTCAGCGCGTGTTCCGAGCATGACCAACACGCAGCGCTCATCGAACAGGTCGCGGCTCTCGCGCGCGCGGGTTGCAACAGCACGACGATCGCGATCCGGATCGGGCTGAGCACCCGCCAACTGCAGCGTCGCAGCACGACGGCGTTCGGGTACGGCACCAAGACCCTCGGGCGGATCCTGCGCATGCAACGGGCGCTCGCGCTGGTACGCCGGGGCGCACGTGTCGCCGATTCTGCCGCGCAGGTCGGCTACGCCGACCAGTCGCATCTCGCCCGCGACGTCAAAGACCTCGCGGGCGTCACGCTCGGTCAGTTGACCGGAAGCGGCGCGAACAGCTCGACGTGACCGCCGTCGGGGTCGAGCACGACCGCGTAGCGCTGGCCCCAGAACGCGTCCCACGGCGCTCGGTGTCCGACGCTTCCTGACTCGATGAGCGCGCCGTAGGTCGCGTCGACGTCAGCGGGTGTGTCGCACGCGAACGCGAGGGCGACACGATGGCCGCCGGTGGGCCGGACCCACGAATCGTCGAAGGAACGTATGGTGTCCTCGGTGTCGAACGCGAGACGCAGGCCTCCCGGGAGGACGACCTCAACGTGAGGTGAAGCGTCCGCGTCGGGCGCGATGCCCAGACCCAACCGGCGGTAGAACGCCAGCGAGGTGGCCATGTCGGCGACGACGACACCGATGAAATCGAAGCGAGGAGCCATGACGCAAGGGTAGGGAACGTCGACGCATCCGTCTTGAACA
Source organism: Acidimicrobiia bacterium (assembly GCA_052148155.1). Taxonomy (GTDB): domain Bacteria; phylum Actinomycetota; class Acidimicrobiia; order IMCC26256; family PALSA-610; genus JBBQER01. The sequence continues at coordinate 13,088 of JBKQIY010000211.1, forward strand.
AGTCGGACATCTCACAACGAGGCCCGGTGCCGAGAGAGCGGCACCGGGCCTCACACACCAACGACGCTCACGTCATGAGCAACCGCTCGTGCTTCCGCAACTGGGACACGCGTAGCAAGAGCCGGCCCGCTGCATCATGTCGCCGCAGACGTGGCACAACACAACTTCCCGTTCGCGTGCTTGCACGGGTGCGACTGCTTTCGGAGCCTCGAGCACGGCGGACGGAGCCCGGTCTTCGGGCGGCAACTCGTGCGAATGCTCCATTGGAGTGGTCGACTCCTCGACCCCCGGCAGAGTCGGCTGCAAGCGCTCTCCGACGGTCAGGATCCCCAACGCTTCGCGCTTGTCCGGCGCCAGATATTCCACCGCCATGCGGCGGAAGATGTAGTCGACGAGGCTCGTCGCGAACCGGATGTCGGGATCGTCAGTCATGCCCGCCGGTTCGAAGCGCATGTTCGTGAACATCTCGACGAACGCCTCGAGAGGCACGCCGTACTGCAAGCCGTGACTCACCGAAATCGCGAACGCGTCCATGATGCCCGCGAGCGTCGAACCACCTTTGGCGACCTGCAAGAACAGTTCGCCGGGCCGGCCGTCCTCGTACTCGCCGATGGTCGCGTATCCGTGGCAATCGGCAACCCGGAACGAGAACGTCTTCGCGGTGCGCGTGCGCGGCAGCTTCTGACGAACCGGTTCCTGCACGATCACGGTCTCGATGATCCGCTCGACCTGCGCGCCGATCGCGGCCGCAGAGTTGGAGGCGTCGCCCGCTTTCTTCTGGGTCGACAAGGGCTGGCCGACCTTGCAGTTGTCGCGGTAGAGCGCGACCGCCTTGAGTCCGAGACGCCACGACTCGATGTAGAGCTCCTCGACGTCTTCGACCGTGGCCTCTTCGGGCATGTTCGCGGTTTTGGAGATCGCACCGCTGATCCACGGCTGCACGGCGCCCATCATCCGGATGTGACCCATGTAGTGGATCACGTTGTCGCCCATCGAGCAGGCGAACACCGGCAGGTGCTCGCCCTTGAGCGCGGGCGCACCCACGATCGTCTTCTGCTCGTCGATGTAGGCGACGATGCGGTCGATCTCGTCGTTGCCGTACCCGAGGTTGCGCAGGGCGCGGGGCACGGTCTGGTTGACGATGAACATGGTGCCGCCGCCGACGAGCTTCTTCGCCTTCGTGAGCGCGAGGTCGGGCTCGATTCCCGTGGTGTCGCAGTCCATCATCAGCGCGATCGTGCCGGTGGGCGCGATCACACTGGCCTGCGAGTTGCGCACACCGAATCGCTCACCCAGGTCGACTGCGTCGTTCCATGCCGCGCGCGCCTCGCCCGCGAGCTCGGCGGGCACGAGCGCCTCGTCGATCTGGTTCACCGCCGCATCGCGGTGCATGCGCAGCACGTCGAGCATGGGCTCTTCGTTCTCGGCGTAGCCCGCGAACGGTCCCATCCGCGCTGCGGTACGCGCACTCGTGGCGTAGGCGTGGCCTGTCATCACCGCAGTGAGCGCGGACGTGTACGCGCGGCCCGCGTCGGAGTCGTAGGGCATGCCCAGCGCCATCAGGAGGGCACCGAGGTTGGCATAGCCCAAGCCGAGCTGACGGAACTGGCGGCTGGTCTCGGCGATCGGCTCGGTCGGGTAATCGGCGTTGCCGACGAGGATCTCCTGCGCGGTGAACATGATCTCGATCGTGTGCTTGTAGCCCGCGACGTCGAACCGGTCGTCGTCGCCGAGGTACGTGAGCAGGTTGATGCTCGCGAGGTTGCACGCCGAGTTGTCGAGGTGCATGTATTCAGAGCATGGGTTGCTCGCATTGATGCGACCCGTGTTCTTGGCCGTGTGCCACTTGTTGATCGTCGTGTCGAACTGCATCCCCGGATCCGCACACTCCCACGCCGATTGCGCGATCTGCTTCATGAGGTCGCGGGCCTTCATGGTCTTGATCGGCTCGCCGGTCTTGACCGCTTTGAGCTGCCACTCGCGGTCGTCGATCACGGCCTGCATGAACTCCTCGGTGACCCGCACCGAGTTGTTGGCGTTCTGATATTGGATCGAGTGGCTGTCCTTGCCATCGAGGTCCATGTCGAAGCCGGCGTCGCGCAGCGCCCGCGCCTTGCGCTCCTCCACGGCCTTGCACCAGATGAAGTCTTCGATGTCGGGATGGTCGACATCGAGGATGACCATCTTCGCGGCACGGCGCGTCTTGCCACCCGACTTGATCGTCCCGGCCGACGCGTCGGCGCCCCGCATGAAGCTGACCGGGCCGGACGCGGTGCCGCCGCCCTGGAGGTTCTCCTTCGAGGAACGGATACGCGAGAGGTTGACGCCGGCGCCCGACCCACCCTTGAAGATGATCCCCTCTTCCCGGTACCAGTTGAGGATCGCGTCCATCGTGTCGTCGACCGCGAGGATGAAACAGTTGTGTACGCGTAGGTGATTGCTCAGGTACTCGCCGCTCTCAGTCTGGATGTCGTACACATCCATCTCACCGAGCTCTTCGATCCGATCGATCTCGAGCCGCTTGCTCGCGTTGTCGGCCAGACCGGGCACGTCGAATGTGGCCTCGAGTTTGGCCGCCTTACGCTCGCAAACGAAGCCGACCTCGTCCGCAAAGCGACGCCGGTCGCCGGCGACACGAATCGCGAGCGACCACGTGCTGAGCCGGTTGTCGCGTCGGTCTTCCTTGCGCCGAACCCGCGAGAAGATCCCGAATCGCATGAGCAGGAGTTGCAGGCCGCGCACCAACTCCTCCGAGACCATGTCGAGACCGACCACAGAACTGCGCTCGCGCTGAGACACGTCGCCCTCGGCCTGGAAGATGCTTCGCAGATACGCGGCGACGATCGGGAGCGGAGCTTCGAACAAATGCGACGGCACCACCATGTCGACGCCTCGCGCCGCGAGACCCCAGCGCTCGACGAACGGACGCAGATGCTCGCCGTAGAGGCGGGTGCATCGACAGTCGAGCGCGCGATCCTGTGTGACGACCGACCGCTCGTGGCGATGCACGCCCGGGAAGACTTCGTCGAGGGCCCAGTTGACCCAATCGAGCTCGTGCGGAGTCACGCTCATCGCCTCGATCGTGAGCGACCGATTCGTTCCGGTTGCGTACTGCCCGACGAACCCGTCGGACTGCATCCATCCGGCCAGCGCTGCTTCTGCGATCTCACGGGTAGAGATCTCACCGGTCCCCCACGACTCACTGCGGTGCCACTCGAGCTGATCACCCGGGCGGAGGTCGCCGGCCGTTGCCCATCCGGCGCTGGCGCCGTTGCGGTGCCGCCACACCCGATGATCGGCCGTGACATCCAGCGTGACACCGGCCTTCGTGTGCACGCGCAGCACCGACTTGCGCCCGTTGTGCTTCACCGCGACGACGGATGTGAGGCCGTACGCATCGAACACCTTCGCACCGATTGCGTGTTCCTCGACGAGCCTTCCGATCGGCACCAGTCCTTCGGGAGTCGCCACGAGCGCGTCGTACGGCTGGCACGCACTCGCTTGTTGGGGCACACCCTTCACGCCGATGTTGAACCACACCGGCGAGTTGAACGCGGCGCGCTGGTGCACGAGCGCGTACTTGAGCTCGTCGCGGAACGCGTCGGCTTCCTCGTCGTCGACGAAGTAACCATCTTTGATTCCCCAGTCGGTGATCGTGTCGGTCACCCGGTCGATCACCTGGCGCAGCGAGACCTCGCGCTCGGGCAGCCCGAGCGTGCCGCGGAAGTACTTCTGGGCGACGATGTTGGTGGCGTTCACCGACCAGGTGGTCGGGAACTCGACACCGGCCTGGAAGAAGGCGTCACCACCGTCTTTGAAGTTGGGAATACGCGCGTCGCGCCGCTCCCACTCGACGGTGTCGTAGGGGTGCGTCCCTCGACTCGTGAAGTGTCGGCGAATCCCGATTCCGAGCTGCTGCGGCGCCTTGGCCATGTGCGAATCTTCCTCCTGGGGACGGAGTGCGGGGGGCTGGGGGTGGTTCTGGTCAACCACAAGATCTTGTGGCCTGGCGGCAAGCGGACCGCGACAGGAAGGGTATTACATCACTGTCATTCCTGCGCCGCAAGGCTCTTCGATTTCCATCGAGCCTGCTCAAGGGGCGTTCGCGAAGATTCGCACTTGTGCACTGCCGCACGAGGCGGAGGCGCCGGCCAACTCCGTCGCGACGAGTTGTACCGTGCTCACCGTGCGCTGTCCGTTCTGCCGTGGAAATGACGACAAAGTTGTCGATTCACGGGCGGGCGAGGACGGCGCCGCGATCCGGCGACGCCGCGAGTGCCTGGCCTGCGGGCGACGATTCACCACCTACGAACGCGTCGACGAGCACGGTCTCGTCGTACGCAAGCGGGACGGGACCCAAGAGCCCTTCGATCGCGACAAGCTGCGTGACGGCATCGAACGAGCCGCGACCGGACGGCTCGACGAGCATGCGCTGGACGCGACAGCAAGTGAGATCGAAGAGCAGCTGCGCGCCGAGGGCGGTGACGTCGGCAGTGACCGCATCGGCGTCACCGTGCTCGACCGGCTACGCAGTCTCGATCATGTTGCGTATCTCCGGTTCGCGTCTGTCTACAAGGGCTTCGAGGATCTCGCCGATTTCGAGCGAGAGGTCGTGGAGCTCCAAAAGACGACCGAGCCCAAGCGACGTCTCCCCAACTGACCGCGCGGGCGCTGACCGCGCGGGCTTCGATCAGCGACCCTCGAAGGGCGGGCGAGGCCGTCACGCCGACCACCGGATGACCTCGCCGGGTTGCACGGACGACGTCCCGAGCTCCGACGCGAGTTCGTCGACGACCGGTCGCGGGTCGGAGTTAGGTGCGAGCCGCTCGGCGATGGACCACAACGTGTCGCCGGGTTGCACAATGACGCTTTCGACGTGCGGGCTGCGCTCGGGGGCGGTGGTGGTGTTACCCCCGAGCGCAGCACCCGCATGCGTCGCCGTCAGCAGCACGCCCAAGCCGAGCGCCGCGGCGACGAGGCGCCGCCGCCAATAGACGGCTGCACCATGGCTGCGCGTCACTCGGGGACTGGGCTGACGGCGAACAGGCACCCGTTGCACGTTCCCCGGGCGCAGGGGAATGACCCGAGCAGGAATCGCCCGGGCTGGAATGGGACGTTTAGGAACCGCCCAGCGCGAAACGTCTTCCTCGGGCGGGGTTTGCAGAACAGCGACCATGTTGTGTTGCGACCTCTCGGAGGGGGCGGGGAAGCCCGAATCGACTGGGGCGTTCCGTCGATCGAGATCCAACCAGCCAGGTGAGACACTGACTTTGGCCGAACAGGTGTTCGCCTGTCAAGGGAAAAGGCGAACGGGTGTTTGCCCCGAACGCGTGATCGTGTTAGCGTCGACCGCATGGCTCGCAGCCCCGCCCCCAGCCCCTCCGCCGCTGTGTCTGTGGCCGGAGGTCCGCTCACGACCCGCCAACGGCAGGTCCTCGAGTTCATCGACGCCGAGGTCCGTCAACGCGGGTATCCGCCGAGCGTCCGAGAGATCGGCGAGGCCGTCGGGCTTTCGTCGCCTTCGACCGTTCATGCGCACCTCGCCGCGCTCCAGGACAAGGGCTATTTGCACCGCGATCCGAGCAAGCCGCGGGCGATCGAGGTCACCCTCGAGCCCAGTACCGGTTCCGCGGCGGAACGGCGGCCGGTACGCCACATTCCGCTTGTCGGCGACGTCGCAGCTGGCACCGGCGTGCTCGCGGCCGAGCAGGTCGAAGAGTTGATGCCGGTGCCGGAAGACCTGACCGGCGACGGTGAGCTGTTCATGCTGCGGGTGCGCGGCGAGTCGATGATCAACGCCGGCATCTTCGACGGCGACTTCGTCGTCGTACGCGTCCAGCCTGACGCTGATGCGGGCGACATCGTCGTGGCCGGCATTCCCGGCGAAGAGGCCACCGTCAAGACGTTCTTGCGCAAGCGCAACAAGATTGTGCTACGTCCGGCTAACGAGACGATGGAAGATCTCGTCTTCGAGCCGAATGACGTGCGGATCTACGGCAAGGTCGTCACGCTCTTGCGGCGGATCTAACCGCCGGTCGGTTCAACCAGCGACGAACTTCGACAGCACTCCCAGACAGTGTTCGAGGTCAGTTCGCTCGACCCGTTCGTCGGCGGTGTGTGCCAGTTCGGGATTAGCCGGACCGAAGTTGACCGCGGCGATGTCGTGTTGGGTGAAGCGGGCCACGTCGGTCCATCCGAGTTTCGGTCGCACGCGTAGATGACCGGCGCTGATCAGTTCGCCGATCAGCGGATGGGAGAGGTTCGGCGCGGCCGCCGCCGACGCACTGATGATCTCGACCTCGTCGGCGTCGTCGAACAGTGCTCGCGTGTGCGCCTGCGCGTCGACGAACGAACACGCGGGCGCGTAGCGACGGTTCACGACAACTTCGCACCGGTCTGGGACCACGTTGTTGGCAATCCCGGCTGCGATGCGCACGACTTGCAGCGACTCCCGATATGCCAGGCCGTCGACCGTGACTGTCGGCGCTTCGAACGCGGCGACGCGCGCGAGCATCGGCGCAGCTCGGTGCACGGCGTTCACGCCCATCCACGGCCGGGCCGAATGGGCACGTGCGCCGTGGAAGGTCACCTGGACGTGGATCGTTCCCTGGCATCCGGCTTCGAGCCATCCGCCGGTCGGTTCGAGCAGGATCGCAAGATCTCCCGAAACGAGGTCAGGGCGCTCGGCGAACAGGCGGCGCAGCCCGTTGTGCTCGTCGCTGACTTCCTCACCGTCGTAGAACACGAACGTGACGTCACGACTCCCCGACCCGTTTGCCGCTAACTCGGCGAGCTCGAGCATTACGGCCAGCCCGCCTTTCATGTCGGCCGAGCCCAGCCCATGCAATGTGTCGCCGGCGAGGTGAGGGGTGACGTTGTCGCTGGCGGGCACCGTGTCGAGATGACCGCCGAGCACCAGCCGGTGCGCGGCGCCGCGTTGGGTGCGGGCGACGACGTTGGCGCCTAGCCGCGCGATCTCGAGATTCGGTGCGCGCTCGCGCAGCCGCGCTTCGACCAGTCCGCAGAGTGCCGCCTCGGAACCACTTACCGACGGGACGGCGCACAATTGCTCGGTCAGCGCGAGCAGATCGGTCACGAGACGATGTCGTGCTCGCGCAGTAGCGCGTTGAGTTTGAGCTTGTCGTGCTCTTCACCCTCGGCGAGGGTACGCAGGATCAATGCGCAGGGAAGCCCGAAGGTGCCACCGGCGAACTCCTTCATGCGTGTGCCCTGGACGACCACCGAACGTTCGGGAATGACGCCCCGCGCCACTTCCCGACCGGTGTTCGAGTCGACGACTGGCGTGTTCGATGTGAAAATCAGACCGGCGCCGAGCTTCGCTCCGCGTCGTACCCGTGCTCCGTTGACGATCATGCACCGTGAACCGATGAAGCAGTCGTCCTCCACGACGACCGGGACCGCTTCCGGCGGCTCGAGCACACCGCCGATACCAACGCCGCCCGAGAGGTGGACGCGCTTGCCGATCTGCGCGCACGACGCAACCGTTGCCCACGTGTCGATCAGGGTTCCTTCGTCGACGTACGCGCCGATGTTCACATAGCTGGGCATCATGATCACCGTCGGAGCGAGGTAGGCGCCGAACCGGGCGGAGGCGCCGGGCACGACTCGCACGCCGGCAGCCTTGTAGCCCTTCTTCAGAGGCAGTTTGTCGACGTATTCGAACGGACCGGCCTCGATGATCTGCATCTCCTGAACGCGGAACCACATGAGTATCGCCAGCTTCAACCACTCGTTGACCGTCACGTCGTCGCCGATCTCGGCGACCCGTACCTCGCCACGATCGAGCATCCCGATCGCCGATCGCACCGCGTCGTGCGCGTGCGCTACCGACATGACCTCACGCCAGTCGTCACCCGCCTCCCAGAGCTGCGTGATCGTCTTCTCGAGATCGTTCACCGGTTCTCCTCGTGAATGAAGTCAGGTCTGGGTGCGCCCGAGACGGTCGAACGCGAGCTCGAATCGGTCCCGCGGTTGGACGAGCGCGACTCGAACGTGATCGGCCCCGGCCGGGCCGTACAGATCTCCGGGCGCGACCAACAGACCGGCGGCCTGCGCGAGCTGCGCGGCGATCTCCCATCCGTCGTCGATGCCGTCGACGTGGCGCATCCACAGGTAGAACAGGCACGGCCCGCCGTCGTGTACGAGACCGATGCGTGCGAGCGCTTCGACGCAAAGCGATCGCCGATCTTGGTAACGGGCGCGCTGTTCGGCGACATGCACGTCGTCGCCTAACGCCGCCGCCGCGGCTGCTTGCATCGGCACCGGCACCATCAAGCCGGCATGCTTGCGCGTCTCGACGAGATACGACACGAGGTCGGGATCGCCGGCGTAGAAGCCGACGCGCATGCCGGCCAGGTTGGAACGCTTGGAGAGGCTGTGCATCGCGAGCACACCGTCGGTGCCGGTGGCGAGAATCGTCGCCGGCTCCGGCGCGAACTCGGTGTAGCACTCGTCACTTGCGACGACGATGCCACGCGCACGCGCCCACCCCGCGACGCTCCCGAGATGGAACGAGTCGGCCGCCGACGACGACGGGTTGCCGGGCTCGTTCACCCACAACAGCAGTGCGCGATCGGCGTCAGCATCGGAGACCGCGTCGAGATCGAGATGCCAGTCGGCGTCGAGGGGCACGGGCACCGCCCGGCAGCCGGCGAGCACTGCGCCCATCTCGTAGCTCGGATATGCGATTGCGGGATACAGCACCGTGTCGCGCTGCGGGTTCCGCAACCGGAGCAGGTGCGCAAGCGCGGCGACGAGTTCCTTGGTGCCGACGCACGCGCCGACCTGCGCCGCGTCGACGGTGACGCCGTAGCGACGGACGATCCATTCGGCCGCCGCTTCGCGCAATGCGGGACTGCCGGCCGAAGCCGGGTAACCCATCGAACTCGACAGCGCCGCCTCCGCGGCTTTCGCCGCGACTTCGGGCACCGGATCGCACGGCGTCCCGATCGAGCAGTCCACGGCTCCGCCCGGCATGCTGTCGGCGAGACGTTTCAGCGCGCGCAGCCGGTCATACGGATAGGGCGGCGGGACAAAACCCGCGACGGGATCGGCGACCATAGCGACTCGAGACTAACGGCTTAGTCCCGCACGAACTCGGCGAAATGACCGGTCTCGCGCTCGGGTAGGCGGGCCCGCACTCGGGTGCCGAGTTCATCGTGCACCTCCACCAACACCTCGCCCGCACGGTGCAGTGCGGCGAGCACGTCGGCGCGGTCGTAGGGCACGAAGCACTCGACGATTCCGGCCCGAGCCCGCAGGCGATCACCGATCACTCCGAGGAGGTCGCCGATGCCGTGACCCGCCGTGGCCGAAACCGCGACCGAACCGGGATGTCCACGCATGCAGTCGTCCAACACGTCGGCGTCGACGAGGTCGGACTTGTTCCACGCCAACAGGACCGGCACGTCGTCGGCTCCGATTTCGCGCAGGACGGTGTCGACCGCGGCGATACGACCTTCGGCGTCGCGTCCGCTGGCGTCTGCGACATGCACCAACAGGTCGGCGTCGACGACCTCTTCGAGCGTCGAGCGGAACGCGTCGACGAGCTGATGCGGAAGCCGGCGCACGAAGCCAACCGTGTCCGATACCAACACCGTCTCTCCACCCGGCAACCGCAGACGGCGAGTCGTCGGATCGAGCGTCGAGAACAGCTGGTTCTCGACGAGCACGCCGGCGTCGGTGAGCCGGTTGAGCAGCGTCGACTTGCCAGCATTGGTGTAACCGACGAGCGCGACGGTCGGAAGGTCGCGCCGGCGGCGGGCCTTGCGTTGGGTCTGACGCGTCGCGCCTAGATCGCGTAGATCGCGTTCGAGCCGTTGAATCCGACGCAGCAGCCGCCGCCGATCGACCTCCAGCTGGGTTTCGCCGGGTCCTCTGGTGCCGATGCCGCCACCCTGTTGGCTGAGTTGGGTCCCACGACCGCGCAGGCGCGGCAGGCGATAGCGGAGCTGGGCCAGCTCGACCTGGACTGCGCCGTCCTGGCTGGTTGCGTGTTGGGCGAAGATGTCGAGGATCAGCGCGACGCGATCGACGACATCGACTTTGAACAGCGTCTCGAGGGTTCGCTGCTGTGCGGGTGTGAGCTCGTCGTCGACGATGACGACGTCGATGTCGCGTGCATCGACGAGTTCGCGCAACTCGTCGGCCTTACCTTTGCCGACATAGGTCTTTGGATCGGGCGTGCGGCGGCGTTGCAAGACCGACTCGACGGGTACGGCGCCCGCAGTGTCGGCGAGCAGCGCGAGCTCTTCGAGGGAGGCATCCGCGTCCTCGGCCGACTCCGCGCCTGTCCCGGCGCCGACGAGTAACGCGCGTTGTCGGAGTCGTTCGAGATCGACTTCGGTCGCGGTGAGCCGGCGACGCTGGCGTCCGGTTTGAGCACGCGGCGGACTCATCCGGCGAGCCGGTCCAGTGATGTCAGTAACGGCTCACGCGGGATCGCGACGTCGAACACGTGCACGACCGGGCCCCCGAGCCGGACGTTGGGGCCGAGCGCGACGGCGAGGGTCCCGCCGAGCACGTCGACCCGGACGTGTTCGCCGACGAGTCCTCGCCGGTGGGCGACCGCCACCGACGCGCACGCACCCGTGCCGCACGACTGCGTCTCGCCGGCGCCTCGTTCCCAGACCCGCATCGCGAGTCGATCGACGCCGGTGACCGCGATGAACTCGACGTTCACGCGGCGCGGGAAGCGCGGGTCGTGCTCGAGGTGGGGTCCGTGCTCGGTGACGGGAACCGCCGCAGGGTCGTCGACGAGGAGGACCAGATGCGGGTTCCCGATGCCGGCCGCATCTCCGTGGTACTTCGTGGTGTCGACGATCGCGTCGAGATCGAACGGGGACGCAGCATTGACGGGGATGCGGTCCGGTTCGAACGTGATGCTCCCCATTTCGACCTCAGCCGCGATCGCCGATCCGCCGGCGTCGCGGGTGACCGTCACCCGACGGCGTCCGGCTGCGGTGTCGACCAGCAACTCGTCGCCTCGCAACAAGCCTTCCCTCGCCGCGACCCACGCCAAACAGCGAACGCCGTTTCCGCTCATCTCTGCCCGGCCGCCGTCGGCGTTGACGAGCGTCATCGTGCAGTCGGCGCCGTCACCGCCGGGACCGATCGTGATGAGACCGTCGGCGCCGATGCCGCGATGACGATCGCACAGCGCGGAGATCACGACCGCGTCGAGTTCGGGTTCGGTTCGGTCGAGCGCGACTTGGACGAGGAAGTCGTTCCCGGTGGCGTGCAGCTTCGACAACACGACGTCGGTCACTGCGCGGCCGCGTCGATTGGTGCCGAGCCCCATTGGAGCTTCAAGAGGCGCTCGGTCAGTTCGGTGAGAGAGCCCGAGGAGGCGACCCATTCGACGCGTGGGTCGCGCCCGAACCACTTCCGTTGACGGCGAGCGAAGCGCCGGGTCCGACACACCGCCGCGTCGAGCGCGTCGTCGAGGGTTGCGATGTCACCTGCAAGGTAGGCGAGTACTTCGCGGTAGCCGATCGCTTCACGAGCGGTGCGAGACAGGTCCCTCGGGGCGAGGCTGCGAACTTCGTCGACGAGTCCGTCCGCGCGCATCTTCTCGAACCGTTGCGCGATCCGTACCGCCAGCGTCGCTGGTTTCACGTCAAGTCCGAGCATCGAGACCGACAAGGCCGGCGTGGCGTAGTCGCACATTCCGGGCCCGAACGACGAGAACTGCCGTCCGGTCAGCTCGATCACTTCGAGCGCTCGCACGATGCGTCGACGGTTTCGTGGTTCCATGCGGGCGGCGGCGACCGGGTCGAGCTCGGTGAGGCGGGCGTAGGCGACCGCGAGACCTGCGTCGTCGTCGACGGCGACATCGAGCGATTCGCGCAGTGCAGCATCGGTCGGCGGAATCTGCAGGTCGTCGACCACGGCCCGGACGTACAGGCCGGTCCCGCCGACCAGCATCGCTCGTTTGCCACGAGCCTCGATGTCAGCGATAGCTGCACGCGCGCCGACCTGTGTGCGCTGCACCGACCACTCCTGCGACGGGTCGGCCACGTCGATGAGGTGGTGCACGATCTCGGCCCGTTCGAGCGATGTGGGCTTGGCGGTCCCGATATCGAGGCCGCGGTACACCTGCATGGAATCGAGCGAGACGAGCTCGATATCGTCGGCGGCCCGCGCGAGCTCGAGCGCGAGCGCGGATTTGCCCGACGCGGTCGGACCGACGAGCGCGAGGTGTCGCGTCAAACCGCTACGACGGGGATGCGTACCCGCCGTCGGCGTGCGGGCCGGACCCGCTCGATCATGTCGCCCCGTAACCAGTGCGGGGCTGCGGAGGTCACCTGCGCGGTGACAGTTTCGCCGGCAGTCATGTCACGGTCGGGCACGAGGTGCAGCAGCTTGTTGTGGCGAGTGCGACCTGACCACACTGCAGCGTCGGTCTTCGAAGGCCCGTCCACGAGCACCTCTTCGACCATACCGACCCGGGCGGTGTGCTTTTCGAGCGCGCTGCGTTCGACGGCTTCGGTCAGGCGTTGCATGCGTTCGCGGGTGACCTGCGGCGCGACGAAGTCGTCGGTCATCGTCGCCGCTTCCGTCCCTGGACGCGGCGAGAACACAAAGGTGTAGGCGGCGTCGTAGCACGCGGTTTCGACGACCTCCAAGGTCTGTTCGAAGTCGCGATCGGTCTCGCCGGGGAAGCCGACGATGATGTCCGTCGTGACCGCAAGATCGGAGATCG
>JBKQIY010000212.1:0-15491 GCA_052148155.1 Acidimicrobiia bacterium
CTCAACATGGCTCCTTGTTACAGATCTGCGAAGGCCGTGTCAGCCGATCACTACGCGTTGTTAACGCATCCACCCCAAAACCGGCGCCGCCCATACACGCGTCGCCACTCGCACCCCGTCGGACGGGACGTCGCGGGTGAGACCAAGCGTTGGTGAAGTGTCGATGATGGCTTCGCGACGCGCGCACCCTGGCCGTTCGTGCGCGAATCCGCGGGGCTCGGTCTTCGGCGTAAGGAAATCGCATAACAAATCCGTGGGCCGCTAGCGGAGCGTTAAGGCGCCTTTGGTTTCGGTATTCGTGGGCTTATACCGGCAGTGGCGTTGTTCACGGACGCCGCGAGACCTATCCGGATCGGCAGCTCGTTCGAGTTAGAGGAGTCGCGCCATGCAAGACGTCGTCTATGTCGCGGTGATGGTCGCGTTCTTCGCGATGTCAGCACTGTTCGTCGTCGGATGCGACAAGATCATCGGCTCGGACGAGGAAGCGTTGTCGCAGACGTTGCCGGCGCTGTCGGAGTCCGAGGCGGAAGAGGTCGCGGCATGAGGAGCGGTGACCTCATCGCGCTGATCATCTCGGCGGTCGTACTCGCGTACCTCGTGTTCGGACTGTTGAATCCGGAGAAGCTCTGATGTCTGCTGCGAACTGGATCCAGGTGGTGGCGTTCATCGCGATGTGCGCGATCAGCACACCGTTGCTGGGCAACTACATGTACAAGGTGTATCGGGGCGGCAAGGCCCCGGGTGACCGCGTCTTCTTGCCGGTCGAGAACGCGATCTACCGTATGTGCGGCGTCGATCCCGAGGGCGAACAACGCTGGAACATCTATGCCTTGTCGCTGCTCGCGTTCAGCCTTGCGGGCGTGTTGCTCTCGTATCTGTTCTTGCGGATCCAAGGGCATCTGCCGTTCAACCCTGACCACATGAAGGGTGTCCCGCCCGCGCTGTCGTTCAACACCGCGATCAGCTTCTTGACGAACACGAACTGGCAGGCTTACGGCGGCGAATCGACGATGAGCCACCTCAGCCAGATGTTCGCGCTGGTGGTGCAGCAGTTCCTCTCCGCGGCGGTCGGGATGGCGGTCGCGGTGGCGTTCGTCCGGGCGTTGGTCCGCCGTCGCTCGACGACGATGGGCAGCTTCTGGGTCGACACAGTTCGCTCGACCACCCGCATCCTGATTCCAATCTCGTTCATCTTCGCGTTCGTGTTCATGAGCCAGGGCGTGATCCAGAACTTCCACGCGAGCAAGACGGTCACGACGGTCGCCAGTCAGACCAACCCGACGACCAGTCAAGTCACCCAGACCCAGACGATCCCGGGCGGCCCGGTCGCCAGCCAGCAACCGATCGAGTTGCTGGGCGACAACGGTGGCGGCTTCATGAACGTCAATGCCGCGCACCCGTACGAGAACCCGAACCCGATCACGAACATCCTCCTGTATTGGCTGTGCGTGGCGATCCCGTTCGCGTTCCCGTGGACCTTCGGGAAGTTCGTCGGGTCGATGGGCCAGGGCATGGTCGTGCTGGCGTCGATGGTGATCTTGTTCCTCGCGTCGATCCTCATCGTCGCTCCCCTCGAAGCCGCTGGGAACAACAAGTTCCCGGCCGGGGTGTCCCAGGCGACGACCGCCTCGCATGTCGGCGGCAACATGGAAGGCAAGGAAATGCGGATCGGCATCGGTGGTTCGACGCTGGGCGCGGCGTCGATCACCGCGACGTCGGCCGGCGCGAACAACTCCGCGCACGAGAGTTATACGCCGCTGGGTGGCTCGATCCCGCTGATCAACATCCTGTTGGGCGAGGTGAGTCCGGGCGGTGCCGGCTCGGGCCTGTTCGGCAAACTGATCCTGGCGTTGTTGTCGGTGTTCATCGCAGGTCTCATGGTGGGCCGGACGCCGGAGTATCTGGGCAAGAAGATTCAGTCGGTCGAGATGAAGCTCGTAGTGCTGTATCTGCTCATCGTGCCGATGGTGGTCCTCGTCTTCGCGGGTATCGCGATCGCGATGCGAACACCTGATCATTCGCTGTTCGCAGCGGGTCCGTACTGTCAGGGCTACTGCGCGCAACACGGCCTGACCGAAATGGTCTATACGTACGCGTCGGCTGCCAACAACAACGGTTCGGCGTTCGCGGGGATCAGCGCGAACACCCAATGGTTCAACTCGTCGCTCGGAATCGTCATGCTCGCCGGCCGCTACCTGTTAATCATCCCGGTGCTCGCGATCGGCGGATCGATCGGCCGCAAGCAGGCCGTACCGGAGACTTCGGGAACGTTCCGTACCGACACGCCGCTGTTCGCAGGACTGTTGGTCGTGGTGACCCTGATCCTCGTCGGCCTCATCTACTTCCCGGTCATGGCGCTCGGCCCCATCGTCGAGCACCTCGCCGGCCACTTCTAAGGAGCGTCGATGGCCCCTGACACTGCCGTCCTGGATCCCAGCCCAGGGTCTGACACCGGCCACACGCGGAAGGCGACCTCGCTGTTCGAGCCCACGATCGTGCGCCGCGCGATCGGCGATTCGTTCAAGAAGCTCAACCCGCGCACCGAGGCCCGTAACCCGGTGATGTTCGTGGTGCTCATCGGCGCTGTCTGGACGACCGTCCTGTTCTTCCAGCACCTGTCGTCCGCGAAGGGTTCGGAAAGTGTGTTCGTGGGGTTGGTGGCGATCTGGTTGTGGTTCACCGTGCTGTTCGCGAACTTCGCCGAAGCGGTCGCCGAGGGACGAGGGAAGGCCCAGGCCGACACGTTGCGCCGAACCCGACAGGAGACCGTCGCCTACGTGCTGCAGGCTGACGGCTCAACCGTCGAGAAGGCATCAACCGAGCTCGTGATCGGTGACCGCTGTGTCGTCGTCGCGGGCCAGTTGATCCCCGGCGACGGCGACGTCGTCGAGGGCATCGCGTTCGTTGACGAATCGGCGATCACCGGCGAGTCCGCACCGGTGATCCGCGAATCGGGCGGTGACCGATCGGCGGTCACAGGCGGGACCCGGGTGATCTCCGACCGGGTGGTCGTCCAGATCACTACCGCGCCGGGTGAAAGTTTCATCGACCGGATGATCGCGCTGGTCGAGGGCGCCGACCGGCAAAAGACCCCCAACGAGATCGCGCTCAACATTCTCCTGATCGGTTTGACGATCGTGTTCATCCTCGCGGTCGTGACGATCCAGCCGTTCGCGGTGTTCTCGGGAGCCCGCCAGGAGATCGCGGTGTTAATCGCGCTGCTGGTGTGTCTGGCGCCGACGACGATCGGGGCACTGCTCTCCGCGATCGGCATCGCCGGGATGGACCGGCTCGTGCAACGAAACGTGCTCGCAATGAGCGGACGAGCGGTGGAGGCCGCCGGCGACGTGTCCACGTTGCTGTTAGACAAGACCGGCACCATCACCTACGGGAACCGCATGGCGGCCGAGTTCATCCCGACCGGTGGTGTCGACGAACGCACCCTCGCCGAAGTGGTGCTGCTGTCGTCGCTATCCGACGAGACACCCGAAGGTCGTTCGATCGTCCAACTCGCCGAATCGCGCTACGGGCTCACACCGGTCGACATGCCCGGAGCCGAGTTGGTGCCATTCACCGCGCAGACCCGGATGTCGGGCATCGAATGGCAGAACCGTTCGATCCGTAAAGGCGCGGCCGACGCCGTGCAACGTTGGGTGACCGACCAGGGCGGTCAGATCCCGCCCGACATGACGCCAATCGTTGAACGGATCGCCAATGACGGGGGCACGCCCCTCGTCGTCGCCGAAGGGAACCGCGCGCTCGGTGTCATTCATCTCAAGGACACCGTCAAGGAGGGCATCGCCGAACGGTTCGCGGAGATGCGCGCGCTCGGGATCCGCACGATCATGATCACGGGCGACAACCCGCTCACCGCAGCCGCGATCGCCAAAGAAGCCGGCGTCGACGACTTCATGGCGGAGGCGACCCCGGAAGACAAAATGGATCGGTGCCGCCGCGAACAGGCCGGCGGCAACCTGGTGGCCATGACGGGTGACGGGACCAACGACGCTCCCGCGCTCGCAGTCGCCGACGTTGGTGTCGCCATGAACACCGGGACCCAAGCCGCCAAAGAGGCCGGCAACATGGTCGACCTCGACAGCGATCCGACAAAGCTCATGGATATCGTCGAGATCGGCAAGCAGTTGCTGATCACACGGGGGTCGCTCACGACGTTCTCGATCGCCAACGACGTCGCGAAATACTTCGCGATCATTCCCGCAATGTTCCAAGGCGTGTTCCCCGCACTCAAAGCCTTGAACATCATGAAGTTGCACAACCCGCACACCGCGATTCTCTCCGCCGTGATCTACAACGCGATCATCATCGTGATCCTGATCCCGCTTGCCTTGCGAGGCGTCAAGTTCAAAGCACAGGGCGCAAGCGCGATCCTCCGACGCAACATTCTCATCTACGGCCTCGGCGGCATCATCGCCCCGTTCATCCTCATCAAACTCATCGACCTGCTCCTCACCGCACTGGGGGTGCGCTGATGATCCGCCGAATTCTCGGCCCCGCCGTTGTCCTCGCGCTGGTGCTCGCAGTCCTGACCGGACTCGTGTATCCGATCGCAGTGTGGGCGATCGGCCAAGTCACCTTCAGTTACCGTGCCAACGGCTCGTTCATCACCCAGAACGGCAAGACGGTCGGCTCTGCGCTCATCGGTCAGTCGTGGGAGGACAAGGCCGGCAACCCGGACCCGCGGTATTTCCAGCCCCGACCGTCAGCCGTCGACTACAACGCGGCGTCCAGCGGTGCGTCGAACCTCGGACCGGCCGACGCACGGCTGATCGGCTACATCGGTGGCCTGAACATCGACGCCAAGACGAACCCGTACGCGACGCCCACCGACCCGACCTGTGTCCCGGTCCAAGAGACCACCAAGAGCGGCTCCTTGGTGACCGACAAGGCCGGCAACCCGGTATGGGAGAAGAACCCAGACGGTACTTACGTATGCAACGCGAACACCGTGCCGCAACGGCTGATCGCCTACCGCGCATTCAACCACGTGCCCGCGAACGTCAAAGTGCCCGTCGACGCCGTCACCGCGTCTGATTCCGGGCTCGACCCCGACATCTCACCCGCGAACGCGATGCTCCAAGCCCCACGGGTCGCCCAAGCCCGGAACCTACCATTGGCCGAAGTGATCTCCCTCGTCAAAGCCCACACCGACGATCCGCAGTTCGGATTCCTCGGTGAGAAGACAGTGAACGTGTTGGACCTGAACCTCGCGCTCGACAAACTAGGAAAGTGAACATGTCGGACCTCAACCTGGCGTTCGACAAGTTGGGACGCTGAACGGGGGCTCGCGGTGGCGAGGGGCAAGCTGCGGATCTATCTGGGCGCGGCACCCGGGGTCGGCAAGACCTTCGCCATGCTCGACGAGGGCTGGCGGCGTTTTCAGCGCGGGACCGACGTCGTCGTCGGGTACGTCGAGACACACGGACGCGCCAAGACCATCGCACAGCTGCGCGACCTTCCGGTCATCCCACGCCACGAGATTCCATACCGCGGCCAGTCGTTCGAGGAGATGGACACCGACGCCATCCTCGAACGCAAACCCGCCGTCGTGCTCATCGACGAGCTTGCGCACAACAACATCGGCGGCAGTCGCCACGAGAAGCGGTGGGAGGACGTCGACGAGATCCTCGACGCAGGGATCGACGTGATCACCACTCTCAACGTGCAGCACCTCGCGAGCCTCAACGACGTCGTGGAACAAATCACCGGTGTCACACAACGCGAAACGGTACCCGATGCGGTTGTCCGTGCCGCCGACCAGATCGAGCTCGTCGACATGAGCCCGGAGGCGCTCCGGCGCCGCATGGCGCACGGCAACATCTATCCGCCCGAACGCGTCGACGCCGCGCTCGCGCACTACTTCCGGGTCGGCAACCTCGGAGCGCTACGCGAGCTCGCATTGTTGTGGGTTGCCGATCGCGTCGACGACGAGCTCCACGACTACCGAGAACGTTACGGCATCACCCAGCCGTGGGAGACCAAGGAACGCGTGGTTGTCGCGCTCACGGGCGCGCCGAACGGCGATCGGCTGCTCCGGCGTGGCGCTCGTATGGCCGCCCGCGTCGGCGGGGAGCTCGTCGGGGTACACGTGCGTGCCACCGACGGCTTTGCCCGCACCGACTCCAAACGTCTCCAAGAACAGCATGAGCTGCTTGGCGAGCTCGGTGGCCGCTACGCCGAAGTGACCGGCGCCGACGTCGCGACGGCGCTGGTCGAGTTCGCCCGCGCCGAGAACGCCAGCCAACTGGTCCTCGGCGCGACTCGGCAATCTCGATGGTCCGAACTCGCGCGCGGCTCGGTGATCAATCGGGCCATCCGGGCCGCCGGCGACATCGACGTTCACGTCATCTCCAGTGAAGAACCCGAGACGACTGCGTTGCCGCGCACGCCGCGACCGAGAAGGTTGGCCACGCTTCCACGGGAACGGCTGTGGGCCGGATGGGCGCTCGGCACGGTGGGGATCGGCGGACTCGCGCTGACGCTCACCCTGTTCAGGTCGTCGTTGGCGCTTCCCGGCACGCTGCTCATCCTGTTGCTCGGCGTCGTGATCGTCGCCGTCGTCGGCGGTGTCGCGCCGGCCGTCGTCGCAGTCGTTGTCGCGCTCGGCCTCGGAGACTTCTACTTCACGGTGCCGTACCACACGTTCCGCATGACCCAGCCGAGCGAAATCGCCGCGCTTGTCGTGTTCGCAGCAGTCGCGGCGATGGTGAGCGCACTGGTCGACCGGCTCGCTCGGCGAACCTCGCAAATCAGCCGTTCGCAAGCAGAAGCCGAAGCCCTCGCCCGGCTCGCCGGCGGCGCAGTGCTGGCGGCCGCGGAGCCGCTCAGCGATCTCGTTGCCGAGCTACGCCGCACCTTCGCGCTCGACGCGGTCGCGGTACTCGAGGCCGACGGCGACGTCTGGCGGCCCGTCGCGGTTGCAGGAGCCCCGGTGCCGGCCCGACCCGAAGACGCACAAGTCTCGGCCGAGCTTGCGGAAGGGACCGTGCTCGTGTTGTCGGGGGAGACGCTCAGCGCCGACGACCGCCGATTGCTCAGCGCCTTCGTCGCCCAGCTCCAACTCGCGCAAGAGCATGCCCAGCTTGAGGCGAGAGCCGCGTCGGCGACCGAACTCGAAGAAGCCAACAGTCTGCGTACCGCGCTCCTTGCCGCCGTGTCGCACGACCTGCGTACTCCACTGGCGGCGATCAAAGCCGCCGCGACAAGCCTGCTCTCCCACGAGGTCGACTGGGCTCCGGATCAGACGCAGGAATTCGTGAAGATGATCGACGTCGAGGCCGACCGCCTCACACATCTCGTCACCAACCTGCTCGATATGAGCCGACTCCAGACCGGCGCACTCCAGGTCGTCTCCCGGGCGACGAAGCTCGAAGATGTGCTCTACACCGCGGTGGGCACACTCGGGAGCGGCGCGGCGCGTGTCGTCATCGACGCGGGCGATCCGATGCCCCCCGTCGATGTCGACGCTGGACTGCTCGAGCGCGCCGTCGCCAACGTCGTCGACAACGCACTCGCGTGGTCACCGATCGAAAAGGTGGTCCGCGTCGAGGCCGTCGCCGTCGGTGACCACATCGACATCCGCGTGATCGACCACGGTCCGGGCATCCCCCGAGACCAACGCACACAGGTGTTCGAACCGTTCCAGCGCCTCGGCGACGGCCGTGGCAGCGCACCAAACGGTGTCGGCCTCGGGCTTGCTGTCGCCCGCGGATTCGTGCACGCGATCGGCGGAGACGTCTCGGTCGACGACACCCCCGGCGGCGGAACCACGGTCGTGTTCACCCTTCCGGTCAGCCGGTCATGAGTTCCGCCGCGAACCCACCCAAGGGCACCATCCTCGTGGTCGACGACGAACCCGCGATCCTGCGCGCGCTCGGTGTGAACTTGCGCGCCCGCGGCTACGACGTGCAGCTCGCCGCAACCGGAACCCAGGCGCTCGCGCTCGCCGCGCGCCGCCATCCCGACGCGGTCGTGCTCGACCTCGGCCTCCCCGACATGGCGGGCATCGACGTGATCCACGGACTGCGCGACTGGACGGCCGTGCCGATCATCGTGCTGTCGGCACGCACCGCCGAAGCCCAGAAAGTCGCCGCGCTCGACGCGGGAGCCAACGACTACGTCAGCAAACCGTTCGGGATGGACGAGCTGATGGCACGCGTGCGAGTCGCGCTCCGTGCGCCCACCGACGTCGACGCCCAACCACTCGTCGAAACCCGCGATTTCACCATCGACATCGGTGCCAAACGTGTCCAGCGTGACGGCCAAGACGTCCGTCTCACCGCCACCGAGTGGCAAGTCGTCGAGATCTTCGCCCGCAATCCCGGACGCCTGATCAGCCAACGACAGCTGCTCGAAGAGGTCTGGGGATTACGCGACGTCAAGACCAACTATGTGCGCACATTTATGGTGGGAATCCGGCGCAAGCTCGAACCTGATCCGACACACCCTCGCTACTTCATCACCGAGACCGGCGCGGGCGTACGATTCGTTCCGGGGGGCAGTCCCGACGACCGGGAGCTGCCACCGTGATGCGTGTTGGCCGCTTCGTCCGAGATGCTCGGATCGCCGGCGTCGCGATCGGCCTACTCGGCGTCTTGGTGCTCTCGACTGCGATGCTGCCGCTGCGCGGCCACCTCGCCAACGAGTGCATGGCTCTCGCGCTCGTGATACCGGTCCTCGCCGGCAGCTTCACCGGTGGACGGATCGCAGGCGTCGCCTCAGCAATAGCTGCGACCCTCGCCTTCGATTTTTTCTTCACCCAGCCCTACCTGTCACTGCGAATCACAAGTCGGAACGACATCGCCACCGCGATCGCTCTCCTGGTCCTCGCAGGGATCAGCGCCGAGATCGGCCATCGTCTGCGCCGCCGCGACCGCGACGCACACGACGCACGCGCCGCGTTCGGCCGCCTCTGCCGCGTCGCCGAGCTGTCCGCTCGAGGGGCCGACCTCGAAGACGTCGTCTCGTCGGCTCGAGCTGAACTCATGGGACTGTTCGACCTCGAAGACTGCACCTTCGAAACGGCCGACTCACCAGCGACAGCGCTTCGCCTCGGCATCGACGAAATGCTCGAAGGCCACCCCGCCGGCAAAAACGGCAGTGGACTGGTACTTCCGCCCGGAGGTGTGGCGCTCCCGGTTACCGGACGCGGACATCGGTACGGCCGACTCGTGCTCTATACCAGCCGGCCAGTGCAGTTCTCGCTCCTGCAGCGTCGCGTCGCGATCTCGATCGCCGACGAACTCGGTCTCACGCTCGCCGCGCAACCGGTGGACGACTCGGCATGAACGATGCGCTCACCACCTGGTGGTTCCGTTCCACGCCCGAACAGGCGTCGCGGCGGCCGTCTCCCACGCGAGGGTCGAGAACCCGCGCACGCCCGTGCTTCGCTCGACCATGACTGCCAGGACCGTCGACCGGCCGGCGTCCCGCTCGGCGGTACCCGCCGGCGGGCTCTTCACCGCTCGCGGTTACGTCCGCCGCCCGAATCTTTCGCGAGTTCCGCTCGACCTCCGTCACCGGCCGAGCGCCCGAATGCGATCTTTGGTCAACCGTCGCCGCAGAGAATACGAGGCCGTTGTTCTTCGCCCAAGCCAGACAGCCTCATGACCACTGCGCTTGTCGTGTGCGGCGACACCACCGAGCGCCGGCGGCTCGTTGCCGTGATGCGCTCCGGCGATATGGACGTCGTGACGGCACGTTCGAACGTTCCGGCGTCGAGCATCTTGCATCGGCGCACCATCGACGTCGTCCTCCTCGCGGCTGCGGGGTCGGATCCCGTCTCCGTGGTGCGCGATCTCCGGTCGCGAACCGGTCGGCCTCTGATCGCGGTGTCGGCTCCCGTCAACGAGTTGAACACCGTCGCTCTGCTC
Organism: Acidimicrobiia bacterium; assembly: GCA_052148155.1. GTDB lineage: Bacteria > Actinomycetota > Acidimicrobiia > IMCC26256 > PALSA-610 > JBBQER01. The sequence continues at coordinate 9,891 of JBKQIY010000212.1, forward strand.
GACGCCGGTGCCGACGACGTCGTATACGAGCCAGTTGGGGCCGAGGAGCTGCTGGCCCGGGTACGTGCGCTGATGCGACGGTCCATTCGTGGAAACGAAGGCGATTTCGCGCCGATCGTCACGGACGACTTCACGCTGTACCTCGCTGATCGGCGCCTCGTACGCGCCTCCGGCACCGAGGTCACCTTCTCTCCGACCGAATGGCGGCTGATCGAGGTACTCGTGCAGCGCGCCGGCCATCTCGTGATGCGCGAGGATGCGCTCGCGGAGGTGTGGGGACCGAGCCGAGCCGACAAGACGCAGTACCTGCGTGTCTACATGACCGCAATCCGACGCAAGATCGAGCCCGTTCCCGCCCACCCGCGTTACTTCCTGACTGTGCCCGGCCTGGGGTTGCGGTTCGTGCCGCAACCGACCACCGAACGCCACTCGGCCTCATGAACGCCGTGCTCGCATTCGACGACGAACCGCCGATCCGCCGATCACTCGGCTTCAGCCTGCTGGCAGCAATGACACGCTCCTCGCACGGTCGGTACCGGTCGCGAACGACACCGTTCGGCGAGCAGCCTGCTGTCGTGGTGGTCGACCTCGGACCTCGGCTTCGTCCCCGAAGGAACCGTGCCAAAGATTCATCCAACTCGAAACGGCTGGGCGTACCAGCTCATTTCTAAGGATTCGACGTGGACGAGAACGCGAGCGTGCGGGGTCGGCTGACGGTATTTCTTGGTGCCGCGCCGGGTGTAGGTAAGACGTTCGCCATGTTGGGCGAAGGCGCCTATTTCGCCGGTGCTGGTACGGATGTCGTTGTCGCCCTGGTCGAGTCCCATGGCCGTACCGGTATTGAGGCACTCCTCGAAGGTCTCGAACGGGTGCCGTTGCGTGCGGTGAGTTACCGGGGCACATCGTTCGAGGAACTGGATGTGGACGCGGTGCTGCGCCGCCATCCGCAAGTGGCGCTCGTCGATGAGCTGGCACATACCAATGTTCGTGGGTCGCGTCACGACAAGCGCTGGCAGGACGTCGAAGAACTCCTCGCATCTGGCATCGATGTCATCACCAACCTGAACGTGTCGCACCTCGACAGCCTCAACGACGCGGTGGAAGTACTCACGGGCGTCGCGCAACACGAGACCGTGCCCGATGTGGTCGTCGCGGCCGCTGACCGAGTCGAGTTGATCGATACAAGTCCCGAGCTCTTGCGGTCGCGCGTATCCGAAGGTGAGGTGCTCGCAGCCGCTGCCACGGAGAGAGCACTGGACGGCTACTACCGGGCCGAGCAAATGTCGGGGTTACGCGACTTGGCCCTGCAGTGGCTCGCCGATCATGGTCTGAGCGTCAGCGCGGACGTGGTCGTTTCGGAGCCGGTGCGGGTGGTTGCCGCACTGACCGGTGCGCCCGAAGGTCGTCACGTGGTGCGCCGCGCCGCTGAGATCGCGTCCGGTCTGGGTGGCGGGATCATTGGTGTGCACGTCCGGGAACCGAGCGGACTCGTTGAGTCCGAGCCGGCGTGGCTGGACGAGCAGCGCCGATTGCTCGCCGAGTTGGGGGGGCGCTTTCTGGAGGTCGCCGGCGTCGACGTGGCGCGGGCGGCGCTTGATGTCTGCCGATCCCATAAGGCCGACCACCTCGTCCTCGGGGCCTCGCGCCGCACGCGTCGAGACGCAATGTTGCACGGCTCGGTCATTCAAAGGGTCGTACACGACGCGGGACCAGTTGAGGTGCACGTGATCCCGTCTCGCCAGCCGCGCCCGGGTCTTTCTCGTACGACGAGTCGGTTAGCGCGCGCGGGTCGCGGTCGTGTGCCGCTCCCTCTGCGCCGACGACAGGTCGCGTGGGTACTCGCCGTCGCCGCACCGGTACTGCTGACCGTGTCGCTCATTCCTGTGCGCGCGTCAGTGGGAATCGCGGGGGCCCTCTTCGCCGCGCTCTTGGGAGTGGTAGCTGTGGCCGCGATCGGCGGTGTTCGCCCCGCCGTCGTCGCTATTGCCGCTGGGTTCTTGACCGCGGATTTCTGTTTTACCCTTCCTTACTACAGCCTGCGCGTCGACCGGCTCATCGACGTCATCGGCCTGATCGCGTTCGCGGTCGTCGCCGGCGTCGTCGGCGTACTCGTCGACATCCTCGCCCGCCAAGGTGTGCAGGTCGCCGGAGCCCGCACCGCGGCCGACGGACTGGCCCGTCTCGCCGCTGAATCCCTGAGCGCTGCACCGCAAGCCTTGCCGCAGCTGGCCGACACGCTGCGGAACACGTTCGACGTCGCTTCCGTCGCGGTGCTGCACCGCGTCGACGACGACTGGAGAACAGACTTCGCGATCGGCGAACCCGTGCCGGGGCGGCCAGAAGAAACGCCCTTCACCGCGGACTTGTCCGACGGCCGAGTTCTCGCGCTGATGATGAACCCGACCACGGGCAACGACGTTCAGCTCCTCGAATCGTTCGTCAACGCGCTACGCCTCCACCACGAACGCGACCAACTCGACCGATTCGCGAAGCCATAACTTGCCGACACCGAACCCGCCGCCTCGAAGATCGGCACGTGCCGCGAACAACGAACACGGCAGATACCACCCGCTGCCCTTGCTGATGAAACAGGACACGCCGCATCTGCTGTGATGACCAGCCAGCGAGGCGGGTCGCCGGTGCGTACTCCCCACTGTCGATCGCCGTTCTTACCGTGATGCGGTATCGCGATGCATGACGTATCCGACTTGCTTGATGCAGGTGATCGTGAGGCCGAGCGGCGCGATGAGTTTCCGTAACCGTGAGGCGTGCACGCGTAACGCGACACGGCTCAGGTTGTGGTCGTCGGCGAGCTCCTGTTCGATGAGTTCCGACGGGAGGACTTCGCCGAAGCGCTCGATCAGGATTCCGGCGAGCCGTTGCTCGTACGGCGACAGGAAGACGAGCGTGTCGTCTTGGCGGAGGACTCCGTATTCGTCGACGGTCGGCGGAGTGCGGTTGTGGTGACGCTCCGCGAGCGTGTGGAGACGGGCGCGGCGGTCGAACTCGTCGATGGGAAGCCGTACCCAGTCTTCAAGACAGTCTGTGCATACTGGCGGCGCGCTGTGGGGCGAAACCAACAGCAAACGCGGCAGACCGCGACCGGCGAGGTCCTCGAGGTCGGCCTGATGTTCAGGCCATGGGAGCATCGTGACGCCGGTCTCGTCGTCTACGACGATCGGTTCTGGTCTGGTCGTGTCTTCCCGCCTACGCCGTGTCGTGGCTCTCATACGTGATTCCCGATCTGTCGAGTGGTGCGCGCTTCGCACACTCCGCCCGCAGGATTGGGCTTCGGTGATCGAGCCGAAGCCCGTGTTGTAGGGAGTGATCCATCAACGCGGACGCTGTATCAGACAACGTGTCGTTGCCCAAGCATCTCCCTGTCGTGATGTGGTCGGTAGTCAACTCCCGGAACCCGAAGGATGCCCGATGCTCATGGTTGCGCGTTACCGCAGCCGCGACGGGAGCGCGGGCGTGTCGGCGTGCGGCGATGTGGGCCAGTGGACGCGTGCACGTCGTTCGCAGGCTGATCCAGTCGTGACGGCCGCGGGCGGGCGGATGATCTCCGCCCGCCCGCCGCGAGTGCAAAGAACATCACCGCGGGTCGTTTAGACGGTCGGTACTGGGTCGGGTGAGGCGAGTTTGTCTTGGTGGACTTGTAGGGCGTGACGTTTGGTGGGATTGGTCATGACCCAGATGAGTCCGATGAGGCACCAGACGACGACGATGCCGATGGCTTTTGTCGCGTCGCCGGGACTGGTACCGGAGCCGGTCAGGGAGATGTAGAGCACCCCGAACAGCTCGGCGATGTTCATGAACGCACCGAGTCCCGGGACCAGGAAATGTTTGATCGGATGCCGGTCGTGGCGACTCGCGAACGCGACGAGCGCGATGAGACAGGTCATGCCGTAGACGAGGAATGTCCCGGTGTTCGACGCCAAGGTGATCTGGGTCAGGTTGTCGACCTGCTTGGGGTTGGCGCCGAAGATCCCGAGCGCGGCGGAGATCGTCACCAGGATCCAGATCCCGGCGTGAGGGGTCGCGAACTCGCCGTGGAGCAGCCCCAGGATGCTCGGCATCTCTTTGTCTTTGGCCATCGCGTACGTCACTCGCACGCCGGTGTTGAGGCACGCCAGGGTGGTGCCGATCAGCGCGAGGAGCACTGTGACGGCGACGACGACCGAGATCCCGACGCCGCCGTGGTGGATGGTCTGTTGCAGCATCGTGCCGATGGGTGCGGCGTTCGCGCCGGCTGCCCCGTAGGCGGTCGTGCCTTTCGGTGCGGCCATCGTGTATGTACTCGTCGCGAAGTTGGCGCCGAAGTACTCGAACATGTAACAGAAGCCGCCCTGGACCAACAGGCTGATGATCACGCCCCGTTTGATGTTCTTGCCGGGGTCGATGGTCTCGGCCCCCAAGGCGGTGATCGATTCGAAGCCGACGAGCAACAGGATCGCGATCGTCGACTGGTACAGCATGTTGATGTAGTTATGCGGGATGATGACGTGTCCGGCGTTCGCGATCGCCCAGGCCTGATGGGAGTGCCCGAGGCGGTACGCGATGAACCAGAAAGTGACGCCGACGAGGGAGATGGTCTGGATCACGAGAATGACGAGCATGGTCGCCGTCGAGCCGGTAATCCCTCGGTAGGCGATGTACCCCGTCCCGAACGCGAACAGGACACAGATCCCGGCTAAGGGCAGGTATGTCAGGTTGTGATGGAAGCACGCGTCGTAGATGTACCCGAATAGGGTCGCGGTGAACGCGACCATGATTCCTGGATAGATCCAGTAGTACAGGTGACTGATCCACCCGAACGTCAACTTCGCGGCGCGTGCTCTGCCACGATGTTCAGGCTTGGCTTGTGTGAGGAGTGCAGCTTCGGCGAAGTAATAGCTCGAGCCGGCTCCCGCGTCGGGGAACACGCGTGCAAGCTCGCTGTAGCTGTACGCGGTCAGGAGCGCGAGGATCAGCGCGAACAGCAGGCCGGTCCACATCTCACCACCGGTCGAGGCTCCATGCCTCGAAAGCGCGGCTTGTTCTTGGAATGTGGTCCACAAGAACGCGCCTGGCGCGATCAGCGCCATCGCGTTCATGGTCACACCGGGCAGGGTCAGGCTCCGCCTCATCTCCCCTTGCGAGGCGATGGCATCGGTCATCAGGTCCCCCTTATACGTCGCGGGTCAAGGTGCGGTCGCCGTTGACCACGATCGACGGTAAAAGACGGCTGTTTCTCAAAAAGCGCCGACCTGTAAACGCAATATGAACAGGGCGACCTAAACCGCATCCAGTTGTAACTAATCCGTATTGATTGCTTTATGTCATAGATGCGACAAACGCAGTCCTCTGTTATGCGTGCTTCGGAGGGCTGCTTCGATCCGAGCGGCGCGTCGAGATCATCGCCGCGCTGCTCGTCGGATCGGCACGGTCGCATACGCACGACCCTTGCGGGTGATTCCGTCGGGCGCGCGACGCCCGTCCGACGGGGTGCGAGTGGCGACGCGTGTATGGGCGGCGCCGGTTTTGGGGTGGATGCGTTAACAACGCGTAGTGATCGGCTGACACGGCCTTCGCAGATCTGTAACAAGGAGCCATGTTGAG
>JBKQIY010000213.1:0-5628 GCA_052148155.1 Acidimicrobiia bacterium
GATCGCAGCCGTCAACGTCGTCTTCCCGTGGTCAATATGACCAATCGTCCCAATGTTCAAGTGCGGCTTGTTGCGCTCGAACTTCTCCTTGGCCATGGGTCTACCTCTGCTCTTTCGACAACGGAGACGAACTGCGCATCATTCGCCACGGACTCGGGCGATGATCTCCTGGGCGATCGACTCCGGGACCGGCTGGTAGGAGTCGAACTGCATGGTGTACGTCGCGCGCCCCTGGGTGCGCGAACGAAGGTCGGTAGCATAACCAAACATCTCGGCGATGGGCACCTGCGCGCTGATCACCTGCGCGTTGCCGCGCTGCTGCATCCCGCCGATCTTGCCGCGCCGTGACGACAGGTCACCGATGACGTCGCCCATGTACTCCTCGGCGGTCACGACTTCGACCGAGGCGACCGGCTCGAGCAGCTGGGGCTTGGCCCGGCGAGCGGCTTCTTTGAAGGCCATCGAACCCGCGATCTTGAATGCCATCTCCGAGCTGTCGACGTCGTGGTACGAACCGAACGTGAGCCGGGCACGCACATCGACGAGTGGGTAGCCCGCGAGTACGCCGCCTTCCATCGCTTCTTGGATGCCGGCGTCGACGGCGGGGATGTACTCGCGTGGGATCACGCCGCCCTTGATCTCGTCGACGAACTCGTAGCCGCCGCCCGGGCCGGTGGGTTCGAGCGCGATGACGACGTGGCCGTACTGGCCCCGACCACCGGTCTGGCGTACGTAACGCTGCTCGACCTTTTCGACCGCGGTCGTGATCGTCTCGCGGTACGCGACCTGCGGCTTGCCCACATGCGCGTCGACGTTGAACTCGCGCATCATCCGGTCGACCAGCACCTCGAGATGCAGTTCGCCCATTCCGGCGATGATCGTCTGGCCGGTGTCGAGGTCGGTGTGCACCACGAACGTCGGGTCCTCGTCTGAGAGCGAGTTGAGTGCCTTCCCGAGTTTGTCCTGGTCGTTCTTCGTCTTCGGCTCGATCGCGACGGAGATCACCGGGGTCGGAAACTCCATGCGCTCGAGCACAATCGGATGTGCGCGGTCGCACAACGTGTCGCCGGTGGTGGTCTGTTTGAAGCCGAGACCGGCGACGATGTCGCCGGCGTACGCGACGTCGATGTCTTCGCGCTGGTCGGCGTGCATCCGCAGAATGCGGCCGATCCGCTCTTTTCGATCCTTGGTGGAGTTGTACAGCTCGGCACCCTTTTCGAGCGTGCCCGAGTAGATGCGGAAGTAGGTGAGCTTGCCGTACGGGTCGGCGACGATCTTGAACGCGAGCGCCGAGAACGGCTCGTCCTCGCTCGCTTTGCGTTCGACGGTCTCCTCGCCTTTGACGTCGGTGCCCTGGGTCGGCGGCACGTCGAGCGGTGAAGGGAGGTAGTCGACCACGGCGTCGAGCATGGGTTGCACGCCCTTGTTCTTGAACGCCGAACCGCACAGCACCGGCACGAACTCGAACTTGAGCGCACCGAGTCGGAGCGCGTTTTGGATCTCGGCGGTCGTGATCTCTTCGTCGGCGAGGTACTTCTCGAGCAGTGCGTCGTCGACATGGGCGATGGTTTCGAGCAGTTCGTGACGACCAGCGTCGGCCGCGGCCTGGAGCTCGGCTGGGATCTCGACGATCTCGAACTCCGCACCTTCGGTGTCGTCGCTGAGTGGCCACACGATCGCCCGCATCTGGACGAGGTCGAGCACGCCACGAAAATCGCTCTCGACCCCGATCGGCAACTGCACCACCGCCGGCGTCGCGTCGAGCCGGTCACGGATCATCTCCACGCAGCGTTCGAAGTCCGCACCGATCCGGTCCATCTTGTTGACGAAGCAGAACCGCGGGACGTCGTACTTGTTGGCCTGACGCCATACGGTCTCGGTTTGGGGCTCGACGCCGGCGACCGCGTCGAAGACGGCGACCGCGCCGTCGAGCACACGCAGGCTCCGTTCGACCTCGACGGTGAAGTCGACGTGGCCGGGCGTGTCGATGATGTTGATCTGGCAGTCTCGCCACTGTGCGGTCGTGGCCGCCGAAGTGATCGTGATGCCCCGCTCTTGCTCTTGGACCATGTGGTCCATCACGGCCGCGCCTTCGTGGACCTCGCCGATCTTGTAGGTGCGCCCGGTGTAGAAGAGGATGCGTTCGGTCGTGGTGGTCTTCCCCGCGTCGATGTGGGCCATGATCCCGATGTTGCGGGTTTTCTCGAGTGGAAATGCGCGTGCCATGTTTTTCGTGCGTCCTTTGCAGGATGTTCGAGTTCAGACAGAGTTCGACCGGGCCGTCGGGCCCGGTCGGGAGGCGCGGGTCGGGCCCGCTCAGCGTCGGTTGCTGTTAGCGCCCGGACGCCGCCTCCCCTGTCACTGCTCGAATCACCATGAAGTTCTCACTCTCGGTCACCCCGCTGGTGCAGGGTGCGTGTTCTGATCGGTACCTCCGCCCGCTGTCACCAGCGGTAATGCGCGAAAGCCTTATTTGATTCCGCCATTTTCTGGAGGTCCTCACGACGCTTGATCGCCGCCCCGATGCCGTTGCTGGCGTCGAGGAGCTCGGCCGAGAGGCGTTCAGCCATCGTCTTCTCGCGACGCTGGCGGGAGTAGCCCACGATCCAGCGAATCGCCAGCGTGGTGGCCCGCCGGGGCCGAACCTCGACCGGGACCTGGTATGTGGCGCCACCCACTCGTCGGCTCTTGACCTCGAGTTGCGGGCGGACATTCTCCACCGCACGCTTCAAGACGGTGACCGGGTCACCGCCCGTCTTGCGGCTGATCTCATCGAGCGCCTTGTAGACGATGTGTTCCGACGTGGAACGCTGCCCGCGCAGCAGAACCTTGTTGACGAGCTGGGTCACCACAACCGAACGGTAGATGGGATCGGGCATGAGCTCGCGCCGCGGCGCCGGACCTTTACGCGGCATTTAGGACTCCTTCTTGGCGCCGTAGCGGCTGCGGGCCTGCTTGCGGTTCACGACGCCGGAGGCGTCGAGCGCCCCGCGGATGATCTTGTAGCGAACGCCCGGAAGGTCTCGGACCCGGCCGCCACGAACCAGCACGATCGAGTGCTCCTGCAGGTTGTGGCCGATACCGGGGATATAGGCCGTGACCTCCACACCGGTGGTGAGGCGTACCCGGGCCACTTTCCGCAGCGCCGAGTTGGGCTTCTTCGGAGTGTGCGTGAACACACGCGTGCAGACGCCACGGCGTTGCGGCGAACCCTTGAGGGCCGGCGTCTTGGTCTTATCGGCCTTGGTTTCTCGACCTTTTCGGACGAGTTGGGCAATCGTGGGCACGCGTGTTCCTTCGCGAGATTTCCGGGCGAATGGGCTGGCGCGGTTGCTGCGAGCGCGCACGGCCGCTGCCGAAGCCAACAAGCCAGGGTATCAGCGAGGGCGCGCCTTCACCAAGCGCGGAACCTTCCGCGCTCAAGAAGTGGGTGCTCGTGTGCCGTTATCGAAAGGGGGCCGGCACGAAAGGCCGGTAGAAATTGCGAGCGTATGTTCGGATCCCCTTCTTGAAGGTGTGCGCAGTGACCGCGGCCGTGGCGTGTGCCGGGGGCGGATTGGTCCTCGATCACGCCGGCGCCGCCAACGGTGCGGCGACCACATCGACACCGGTGTCGCTCGACCACTACCTCTGTACGAGCGATGTCCGCCACGGAGGGTGCGATCCGGTCGCGGTGTCGCTCCCGAACGGCACAACCTTCGGGATCAACAATCCTGGTGATCGTCTCGCCTGCGACGGCGACTGGGATTGGCGGCGGCACCAGCCGCCGACGACCGTCGCGGTCACGAATGAGTTCAGCGCGACCGCGGTGACGCTGACGTCGGGTCGGCTGCTGTGGACATGCTCGCTGCTTCCCGCCGTCCAGTTCGGGGCAGCCAAAGCGAACGTCGTGCCGGTTCCGTTGGTGACGTTCACCTGTTCGTCGGTCCACTCTCCGTCTTCGACCTCTGGACGGTTCGCGCCGCCGTTCCCGGTCACGGTCGGCCAGTTCTCGGTGCGGGTCCTCGACCCCGACGTGTTGTGCGTGCCGACCGGCTCGTCGACAGCTACCACGGCGATGGACCTGGTGTGCTTCCCGGTCCGTGTCACGAACTCGCAGCGCCGCTTCTTCGCACCCGAGCTCGAACTCTGCGTCCCCTCAAGCCAAGGGACCGACCCGCCGCCCTCGTCGAGCACCACATCCACGACGATGACATCGACGACACCGGCGCCCACATCGTCCACCACGACCACGACGTCATCAACCAGCACCACCACCACAACCACGATGGCGCCGCCGTCGTCGACCACGACGTCGACCACGAAACCGCCGCCGTCGTCGACCACATCGTCGACCACGACATCGACCACGACGTCGGGAACCCAGCCATGTGCGGGTGTGCTCGTCGGCACCGTGTGCATCATCAACGAGTAAGCCAGATCTCGTGTCGTATTGACGGCCGGTCCCGCGCGGGATGTCGCACCGACACCCGCACGGTGCCGCCGGCGACGACTACCGCGGCTTTCGTGTGCGGAAATGCAAGAAGTACGGAACGATCCGTGTGTCGGCGACCTCAGGATGGTCCCGGGCGGTTTCCTCATCGGCGTACGGCTCGCCGATCGCTTCGACCACCAGGCCGGCATCGACGAACGCGTTGAACCAGCTGGCGAGTGTGCGCCGCGCGTAGGTGATCGTGAACGGGCGGAGTCGCAGCCGCATCTGTTCGGGTTGCGCGCCGAACGTCCAGACCTCGGTGAGGACACCTTCAAAGAAGTAATCGCCGAGAGCGACCGCCTCGCGCCGGCCTTCGTCGTCATTGATCCATCGCCGCACCGACGTGCTCGTCGCGGGATGCACGATCGAGAACTGCGCGAATCCTCCCGGCTTCAACACTCGGGCAACTTCTCGCAACGTCGTCTCCGGGTCGCTCACGTCCATCAAGCTCATGAACCCGGTCACGAAGTCGAAACTCGCGTCGCGTAGCGGCAGGACCGCACCGTCGGCGAGCACGAACCGGATCCCGTCGGCGGGGACGGCTGCGGCGGCGGTCACGAATCCCAAGCTCACGTCGAGCGCGACGACGTCGGCGCCCTCCTCTGCGAGTAGGCGCGTGTTGTGACCCTCGCCGCAACCAACGTCGAGGCCGAACCGTCCCTGCACCGGGGGCAGCGTCGCGAAGAACGCCGGCGTGTTGACAAGATCGCGGTAGACGTCGAAGCCCGCCCTCGAGAGCTCGATCCACGCGGGCGCGTTCGCTTCCCAGATCCGGCGGGTATCGGGCCGCTCCATGAGCCAATGCTCGCATGATGTCCGAGAAACTCCGCGGTGGGACAATGACTTGCGATACCAGACGGCGGGGGACGCCGCAGGAGGCCGAGGCGCGACCGTCGGGTCGCTGGGGTCTGGTCCCCGGCGTCGACGCCGCCCCGGCCGCGGCGGGCGCCGACGGGTCCGCGGTCCGCCGTCGAACGGAGGACGCCCGGTCCGACGCGCGTACCGGCCGGCTGGTGGTGTACGTCGCCGCGTCATCCGGTGCGGCGCACCCGCGTCTCGCCGTCCCGGCCTGTTCGTCGTCAGCGCCGCGTCTCGCGATGACGGCCGTACGGCCGGGAGCCCGACACGCGACGAGGTCGGCCCGGTGCAGCCCG
>JBKQIY010000214.1:0-6602 GCA_052148155.1 Acidimicrobiia bacterium
GAGTCGCGAGGCTGCGATTCGGTGCCCGAGCTCGGCCGGCGCCACGAACAACAAGGAAGCGAGTCGGAGTAGCCGCCCTTGCGCGATAGGGGTCAGTTCACGCGAGGCCGTGAAGTCTGGGAGAACACACTCATTCCAAGAACGTTTGCGTGAGCCTCCGCGAAAACGTGGCGCGGTGATCAGGCAAAAGAGGCCGCACACGTCTCGATCCCAAGCTGAGAACGCGGGTTCGATTCCCGTCGCCGCTGTGTATGAATGCGCAGGTCAGAGCGAATCCGCGAGGGTCGCGTGCGACCGTGTGTGACGTTCAGAACCGTTCCATCGTGTGTCCACCGCGCGGACGGCGCAACGCGCGCCGGCCTGGCGTCCTTCACGAGGTCGCCGAGGGCGGCTGCGAGCTCGGCGCCGCGGGCCCTCGTCGTGTGCTGGTAGCGGAGCGCGGCTTCGGGCGACGCGTGACCCATCCGGGGCATGAGCTCTCTCGTGGATGCGCCCGCCGTCGGCCGTGATCGCTCCGGTGCATCTTGCCCGAGTTGTCCGTGAGTAAGTCCGTACGTCGGACGAGTCATACCGCACGCTCCGCGAGAGCCGCGACAAGCGCCTCAGTCTTGAGCTTTGATCGCAGGGATCGCCGCCGCGGCGACGCGCGTTCGGGTCGCCGATCTGGCGCGAGCGCTGCCGACCCGAGCGCCGACTCGGGTCCCTTCTTGGTTCGGTGCTGCTGATCGCAGACAGGCGGCTGGAACGGCCCATCCGCAACCCCAAAGAGACGCGACGGCGCCCGGGGTCTTCGTCGCCAGAGCGGACTCCGCTCGCGCCGCTTAGCCTTCGTTGAGGTTCGCGGGGCTAGGCATCTTCGCCGCCGCGCGAGCGGGCACCTGGTCGCCGGTGGTCTGTGCCCAGGACTGTGTTCCTCAGACGAACTGCTTCGTGAGTTCCGCGACCTCGTCGAAGTTCTTCTTGATGTCCGGCAAGGACTGGCTGCCGTCGCGGTAGGCCTGTTTTGACATGTCCTTATCTCCGAAGCGAAGTCGGCCGGAGTCGCTATCTATGACGTCGGCGACCAACAGAGCGCCGGTCTCGTGGTCGAAGCCGCATTCGATCTTGAAGTCGAAGTACGTGCCGCCGAGTCTCGCCCACGCGTGCTCGACTATCTCGAATGTCCGGACGGTGAGGTCGCGAAGTTGTTCAAGAAGCTCAGAGGTGACCGTTGCATAGCGACTGTGCGACAGCATCTCCTCGCTGATGAGGTCGCCGGCGTGGACGTCGCCGAGCTGAAGAACCGCCTTCGTGTTGGGCACGCAACGCCGTAATACGTCGCGCGCGAAGTCGAATTCAAGGAGCGGATCATGGTTCGTGTCGTCCTTCTCGAAGACCTCGAAGACGAGATCGGCAAAGACGGTGCCGTCGGCGATGTCGGCATTCCGGTCCAGAAAGCTGCCAGTCGCGATCCGTCGAGCGACGAGTTCGAGAGGGATCATCTCGACCTTGCGCGCCCGAAAGGTGACTGCGTCGAGCCGCTCGACAAAATGAGTCGGCACGCGATTGTTGTTGAGTAGTCGGAAGATGTTGCAGGTCGTCGTTGTAGACGACGCCGCCTTGCCCTCGATGACATCGTGCTTCGCTCCGTCGCCCGCCGTGATGTCGTTCTTGCTCCGGATCAACACGGTTCCGTCGCCGTCGTCGATGATAATCTTCGTCTTGCCTTCGATGGCCTGCATGAGCTTCTCCTTCTCTCGGGTCAGAACGGTCGACGTCACGTCGGGGATTGTCGTCAGCCGATCGGGGCGCACTGAACGGATCCGGTCGATCTCATCTACGCCGGCGCGAAGTCGGCGTCGGGTGCGGTTCAGCCGTGACCGCACCGTGCCGACCGGGATGTTGAGCGCATTCGCAATCTCCTCGTAGGTGGCGGCCTCCCACGCGTGGAGCAGCAACACGTCGCGTTCGCCGGGTGGGAGCTCGTCGAGCAGTTTCGCCATCGCTCGCAGCTGAAGTTGAGCGTCGATGACGTCCGCCACTGCGTCGACGTGATCGTCCGGCTCGCTCTGCGCGACGAGACGGTCCAACATCCTGAGTTCGCCGGCCCGCCGCCGAAAGTGCTTCCGCAACAGGTTGGACGCGATTCCGTACAGCCAGGGCAGCGCCGTCGAGAATTCCGAGGCGTAGCGGAAACGGGCCTCGAACGCAGCGAGAAATACGTCAGCCAGCAGGTCGCTCGCATCGTCCGGACCGATCCGCCGCGCGAGATACCGGAAGACAACCTCGGCGTGCCGGTCGAAGATCTCACCGAACCGAGCGGGTTCGTCCAGCGATTCGATTATGAGTTCCGCATCCGACCGGCCGATCACACCTCATCTTTACCGTCAAGCCCGACTTCGGTTCGCGGGATCGTGCTCGGCTCCCCACGTGAGCGCACGCGTAGCGAGCCTGCAACCGGGAGAACGGCCCAGGCCTGCTGCATCTTGATGCAGATAGACTTGGTGCATGGAGCGACGCGCGTACACGGTGCGAATCTCTGCCGACGAGGCAGCGGATCTCGAAGCAGTCGCGGCCGCGGAAGGGCTCTCGGTGTCCGAGGAGATCCGGCAAGCGATCGCCGACCGCGTCGCCGCCATGCGCAAGGACAAGGCATTCCGCGCACGCGTGCGAGCGGTGATCGAGCAGAACCAGCGGGTTCTCGAACGACTCGCCGAGTGACGATCGAGTACCTCGACCTCGACGATTTCCTAGTCATCGCAGAGGAGGTGCTCGGCCTCCTGGCCGACGCCGTCGCGAGGTGACGTAGCGAAGTGTTCAGGGTGCTGAACCGAAGTTGAGCCAGTTCGCGGTCGGGCGGACCGTCAGGGCTCCGTTCGTTGCGACCATGAAGCCACACCCGAAAGTCTCGACCGTGACGCGTTGCGAATCGCTTGCGAAGGTCAGCATCGACGGGTTGGATTTCGCACATCCGAGCCCGCCGCGCGGTAAGACGTAGGTGGGAAACCCGTTCGCTTGGACCTCGACCTCGGATGTCGGTACCGGCCGGAAGACGGCGTAGCTTGCGAGTTCCCCAAAGTTGTTGTAGTTGCACAGCCGAACGTTCAACGCAGCGATGGGAACCAGCATTTTTGTGAGCCCCGCGACTCCAGCGTTGAACGCCGCCACTAGCTCGTTTGGAAACTTGGACGGACAGGGGCCGAGGTTGGCGACAAGGTGCGAAGAAGAGGCCACTGGGCCCGTCGCGCTCGCGGGCGGAGTCCCAGCCGACACGGTTGTGGTTGGGTATGGATATCCCGTTGGCCCAAACCGCGGGCCAGACGGCACTCGAGTGGTCGAAACGACTGTCGCCGTGGAGGTCGCCGCCACTACGGTCGTCGTTGGAGACCCGTGACTCCCGCCGCCGCTGGAACATGCACCCACGACGAGGACGAGAGCAACGATGCAGACAACCCCAGCGTAGGACCGATCGCTCACCACCTCAGTATGACGCCGGATCAGCAGGATCGGTTCCGTGGCACCGAGCCCTTTCTTTGGTCAGACGGCCACTGAGGGACCGCGCGTTCATATCCCACCAGCCGTCGGTGTCGGGTGCCTGGCGCCACAGCGGCAGGCAGCACAGCGCGTCAAGTGGTGTGGACCGAGCGGCGCATGCGCTGGACCAACGCTGCATTGCGCGCGAGGTTCGGACCGCGCGGAGCGCTGGCGGTTGTCGGCGTGGACTCCTTCCTACCGCCGCTTGAACATCCGGCGACCAGAACGGCGACCGTGAGACATGTGCAGGTCGAGAGGGCTTTCAGCGTCTCACAGGCGCGTCGGGAAGCGGTGATGGAGCGCGTAAGTTTCTCGAACCATGACGATGTCGGACTGGCGCGGAACGCTCCGTTCGACACCGGGTCGCATCGTGTGTTGTCCGCGTCGATATCGACCTGTTGCGTCCCATGGGCGAACGTCACCAGGACGTACTCGGCGTTGGGTATGTGGGTCCCTCGCAGCTAGGCGACGACGAACTCGCCGAGGAGTAGCGCCGGAAGCCGTTCAACCTCGCCTTCGAGTGTTGCCGATTCCTCGGACGTGAGCACGTTCGCGCCAATGGCTTCCGACTGCGGCCCGGTGGGCCCGACCGGGCCGGTCTTCGGTACGCGTAGGTCGTACTCGCAGATGCGTATCTTCGATGCGACGACGGGCACCAGCTTCTGTGCGAGTCGTGCAACAACACCGTTCAACGTCGCCAGCAAACCGACGGGATAGTGCATTGGACAGGGACCGAGATTGGCAGCGAGATCCCGAGGCCCGGTTCCTCCGCCAAGTACTCCAGTTGCGCTTCCCAGGGTTGTCGTCGGTGCGACCGCTCACGAGCACCGCTCGTCGAAGTTCGCGTGGGAACAATCTCGAACATCAAGCCACTATTCACGTCGAAGAGCACCGAGTACGACGTGGCTGGAGCGACCGTGACTGCTGGCGCCGATTTGACGCCGCCTCCTGTTGGCCCGTCGTAGAGTGCGTCGACGGTGACTTCCCAGACGCAACGGTTCGGCGCGATCCGAGGATCGGGACGCTCGCCGAGAGCGGCTTGGGCGGATCGGTACGACAACTCCGTTGCGGTCGCGTCTGAACTTGGCGGTGTTCGTCCGTTGGACACGCCGAACACAAGAGTGGACTTGATCGTACGGCTGGCTGTGATCGGATGGGTTCCAGCCGGTGCCGTCACGTCCGCTGGCGGGAAATCGGATATGCGCGGCGGGGCTCCGTCAGCGTTGCGTGAGCCCGCCGCTCGGACAATACAAGTCATGGGCGTCGGAACGCGACGCGCCGTCGTCGGCGTCGCATACTTCCCGTCCCCGCTGGAGCAACCGGCGACCACAAAGGCCACGAGGACAGCACCGGTGACGCTTCTCACGAGAAGCGGCCTACTTCTTGGCGGTGCGGGCGTCGGACGCGACGCTGAGAGCAAGAAGCGGGTAGGTGCTGACGTCGATGCGGCGCAACAACAGGAGCGTCGCACCGTTGGCGAGCTGGCCGGTACCGACGACGAACGGGTCGTATCTGCTTCCATCGACGGTGGTTGTCCCGACGTCGACGTTCACATGCGCGACGGGACTCGTTCCGCGTACGGGCATCACGATGAGCGACACTGAGTGTGTCGCTGAGGTCGAGACGACAGCTGCGGTGGTGTCGCCGCTGATGCCGGCAAACGCGTCGGACTCGTACGGTGGGATGGCGCTCGGGCCGTAGCCCGAGTGGAACACCGGGCGTGTCGGCTCGCCCGTGACGTCGTCTCGGCATTGGAAACCTAGGGCCATGCTCTCGCACACGGCGCCGTCGACAAATGTGATCTGCACAAACGAGTACCGCTCACTCCCGAACTCGTTCCAGCGCGGCCGGCCGGTCGCGGCGTCGAGCGAAACCAGCGTCCCTTGTCCGGGGCTACCCAAATTCGACGGCCACGTCATTGCGCGCCCAAGCGTGCCCGCGAGGGACGGCACCTTGGGCGGGAACTGTCCCGACGCAAACACGGTCTCCCCCGACGACGCGGCGCCGACCACGCTCAGCCACCCGCCGAACCCCCCCGACAACGTCACCGTCGTCCACTCCCACGCGGGCGTTCCGCTCGAAAGGTCGAGACGCTCAACCAGGCTGCGGCTCGTCGTCCGGAACGAACACTGGTACGACACCGCCAGTACCGGACCATCGGCGACGAGCGCTTCGTCATATTGCGCCGGTCCGGCTCTCGGACACATCGCAGGCCGGGATCGTTGCCACACGCGCTCGCCCGAACGGACATTGCGCGCGATCAGGGTCCCCACCGGATCACCCAACACCACAACACCCGACGCAATCGCGACCGGCGGCGCCTGCGTCCGTCCCCCGACGTGTTCGGTCCACAAACGGGCTCCACTGCGAGCATCGATGACGACAAGTTGCGTAACGATCGGACCCCCGGGGCCACCTCCGACCACCTCATGGCCGACCTCTGCGATCACGACACCCTGCGCCGCCAACACACCCGACGTCTGCGGCTCCGCCACCGGGAACGTGAACGTCCACAACGGCTTGCCAGTCGCGGCCGACACCGCATGCAGCCTCGACTGCTCCCCGGTCTGCACGACTCCGACGACAGCATCGTCGATCACCACCTGTTCGGAGAGCCGATCGACCTGCCACAAACTTCGTACCGTCGCATCCGACGACGTCACTCCTGGAAGCAGCGCCACCGAACGAGGCGATGTCACCGACGGAACCGATCCCCGAACCGTCGTCGACGTCGACCGCTTCCCGCCGCCGCTCGAGCAACCGGCGACGCAGACGACGAGAGCCAACAGCCCGATCGCATAGGACCGCTCGGTCACCACGCAAGTATGACGCCGAACGCGGACGGCCGGTTCCGTAGCTTCGAGCCGTTGCCCACGGGTTGTCTACAAGACAGCCAAGAGACAGCACAGATTGCACCCGAGTGTCCCCACACCACTTCTGATCAATCTCGGTGTCGATCGTCCGTTAAGACGGTCAGGCTCAGCTTCGGGTCCGCGCGAGAATAAGTCGCGCGTTGTAGTTTGGTGGGGTGGAGGTCACGGTTGAGGGACTCGGGGAGTTCTTCGAGCGGGTGTTGCCGTTGTTGGATG
>JBKQIY010000215.1:0-2509 GCA_052148155.1 Acidimicrobiia bacterium
CGCGTTGTCAGAAGAGTGGGCATCACGACAATCGTGCGCAAACCGGCCGGTACTCCGTCGTGAAGCTCCAAACCAGGCAGGGTTGCCGGGCCGATACAGATCGTGACGGCCCGGTTCACCAACGACACGGCCGCGTCCATCGCGGGGATGACCGCGAGCATCGCGAGCATGAAGCACGTCCGTCCGCTGACGCCGGACTCCACCAGAGCGAGCAACGGCAAGGCGAGGATGGTCGCGCTGACGGCAGCGATCATTCCGAGATAACCCAGGATTCCGGCCGCGGTGCTGGCGCGAACAATCCAGTCGCGAAAGAGCGCACGAAATCCGAGTTCCGTCTCGAGCGCATGACGCCCGCGCGAGATGAGGTAATAGCCGGGATCATGCTCGCGGCGAGCAGTTGCGCCGTCGCGGTTCGGGCCCTCGGGGGCTGCGCGGTTGGTGGCCGCGATTGCAAGTTGGGCGACCTCGAGCTCGGTGTGGCCCGAACCTCGTGCGAGCTTTTCTATCGCGTGCCGATAGCGATCGCGGGTTGGAAAATCCATCGCGGCGAAGTCGCTGCCCGCGCGCAGCACCGCGTCTACGTGACTGACGCTCTCGAAGAATTCGGCCCAATCGACGGCGGATATGAGGCGCATGCTCGTGATTACGTTGCGTACGGTCACGTTCATCGCGCCTTGCCCGTGATGCTCGTCGCGGACGAGCTCGTCGGCCGTCGTTCCCTGGGCCAGCAGGCGTCGGTCGAGCCACAGCAGCGCCGGCGTCACCTTAGGATCCTGATCGCGCAAGCGCTGAACCAGCTGGACCGCGAAGGCCCTGGGTAAAGGCGCCTGTTCGAAGCCTTTGAGAGCGGTTTCAGGGCGCTCCGCTTCGCGCCCACCAACTCCCAGCAGCCGGTTAGCCAAAGCGTCGGCCTCCTGTCGCGCCGCGCGGCCGCTGACGATGCGTTCAGTGCAGCGCCGCAAGTTTTCCACCAGGACGATTCTGAGCGTAATCGCAACCGCCCAGAGCTCACCGATTGTCAGGGGCTGCACGCACTGGTACGCCTGCACGAACTTGCCAAGCATTTGCGAGTCGAAACGACTGCCGGTATGCGCGACAAAGGCCCAGGCGATGCCGAATACGCGGGGATAGCCCTCGAGAGGCCCATCGGCAAGTTTGGGCAATTGACGGTAGAAGCCGCGCGGGAGGTCGTCGCGGATCTCGCGAATCTGTTCCTCGACTACATGGAAGTTGTCAACGAGCCACTCGGCTGCGGGCGTGATGGAACGTTCCTCGCGAATTGCGACTGCGATCGCGCGATACGCGTCGAGCAAGACCCGGCCGTTTTCCCGCAGCCGCGTCGCTAACCGCCGTCCAGTCTTCGCTCTCGTCGTGACCGGCTGCGCGGCGGCGAGACTCTCAGCATGCTGCTCGAGGCGCTCGATACTGAACAGTTCCGCGCGGATCGGTTCTTCGGTGTTGGCGGCAAAAGTTGCGGATGGAGCCTTCAGCGCACGAAGAAACACGAGATTCACACTTGCCTCTCAGTTTAGTAAACGCGCCAAAAGCGATGGGCGGGATGGTTCATCGTTCGTTTCATCTCATTCACTCGCGGACAGTGCACTGTCGCTATCAGCCCGTCGAAGGCGGTTGTGTCGTGCGAGCGCACGCTTCCGTCAGGGCCTGGTGTATTGACCTTAACACACTGGACTCGACCTTCCGCGATTCGACGAAGATCCGACGAATCTCAAGCCAAACCTCCTGTGACGTTCAGCGCTGGGCTCTATTGGTCATCCCCCACGGTGTCCCTGTGATGAGGTCTGAACGTGCGCGAACAGTCCATGGGGGCGAGATTCGAAACGAGGCCGCAGCGGGCAGAGAGCCAAACGGTGACCGGCGTCCGGCGTGGCGAATAGTCAGTCTGAAGGTCGGGGCATCGGGACCGGCAGAAGGAATCCTCGGCCGCTGATTGATGGCTGCAAGATCCGGCTAGCCGAGCTTTGCAAAAAGGCTCGTCGGTCTGGATAATGTTGACGACCGTTCGGAATTTCGAGGTCGCCGAAGGTCAATCAGTGGATTTCGGAACGTCCCGGAGCTTCCATTGTGGCCGGGAGCTGGATTCACGGCTGCGCGGCCGAGGAAAACGGCCCGGGGGATGGATTCAAGTGATTAAGAGAAACGCTCGGCATCCGCAACTGCTTTGCGCGTGGATTCTCGGGCTTGCCCTGACTATGTGGGCCACAAGTGCGTCGGCCAAGTGGTACGTGGTCGTCGGCACGCTGCCCAACAACATCGAGGTCGTCGACACCACCACCGACAAAGTGGTCAAGACCATCGCGCTGGAGGGCCAAGGACCGGTGCTCTCGGTCGCCACCGACCCGACCATGCCTCGCTACGCCTATGCAACGACCAATCTTGACCAGGCCATCGCGGTCGTCGACCTGGAACAGGGTAAGCAGGTCGCGACCTACAAGCTCTCCAGCGATACCGAGATCGTGCGGGTCGAGGCAACCAACCTGAATCCGAAGGG
>JBKQIY010000216.1:0-2685 GCA_052148155.1 Acidimicrobiia bacterium
GCACCTGGGCGGCCGAGTCAGCCGCCACGGGAGAGTTCCTGGGCTGGTTCCATCTCCGCGCCGGCCCGGACACCGACGTCACCGACGTCACCAACGTCGAACTCGGCTACCGGCTGCGACGATCCACGTGGAACATGGGCTACGCCACGGAAGGGTCGCGCGCCCTGATCAGCATGGGGTTCACCAGTACGTCCGTCGAGCGGGTGTTCGCGCACACGATGACCGTTAACGCCGCGTCGCGGCGGGTCCTGGAGAAGTGCGGGCTGACCCTGGTCCGCACCACTGCGTATGAAGGAGCGGGCAGCCCCGAGGGCGCCGAGCACGGCGAGGTCGAATACGCGCTCACCAAACCCGAATGGGAGGCGCTCACCGCTGGCGATGCCACCGCCAGTATGTGACCGTAGTCAGCTGCCCTGCTGACCGGCTGCCGCAGTGGTTGCAGCGCAGCTTCAAAACGGCTCGATCGCTTACCTTTTGTAAGCCGATCAGGAATCGAGAAGCGCCTGCTAGCTGGCGGTCGTCATACTCCTGAGTGCGATCCGGCCAGCCTGACGGCGCACGGAGATCCCGCAGGCGGGCCCCCTGACAGATGGAGACAGATGAGCGGCCACGAGCTGATCCGCGTGCACGGCGCGCGTCAGAACAACCTGAAGGACATCAGCGTCGAGATCCCGAAGCGCCGGCTGACGGTGTTCACCGGCGTATCCGGCTCGGGCAAGAGCTCGCTGGTGTTCGACACGATCGCCGCGGAGTCGCAGCGGCTCATCAACGAGACTTACAGCGCCTTTGTGCAGGGTTTCATGCCGACGCTGGCGCGGCCCGACGTCGACGTGCTCGAAGGGCTGACCACAGCGATCATCGTTGACCAGCAGCGGATGGGCGGCGACCCCCGCTCCACGGTCGGCACCGCAACCGACGCCAACGCGATGCTCCGGATCCTGTTCAGCCGGCTCGGGAAGCCGTACATCGGCTCGCCCAAGGCCTTCTCGTTCAACGTCGCGTCGATCAGCGGGGCGGGCGCGGTCAAGTTCGAGCGCGCCGGGAAGACCGTGAAGGAGCGGCGGAGCTTCAGCATCATCGGCGGCATGTGCCCGCGCTGCGAGGGCCGGGGCACGGTGTCCGATCTCGACCTGAGCCAGCTCTTCGACGACTCCAAGTCGCTCAGAGAGGGCGCGATCACCGTCCCTGGCTACAAGGGAGGCGGCTGGAACTCCCGGCTGTACATCGAGTCGGGCTTCTTTGACGCGGACAAGCCGATCCGCAAGTTCACCAAGAAGGAGCTGCACGACTTCCTGTACCGCGAGCCGACCAGGATGAAGATCGCGGGCATCAACATGACCTACGAAGGGCTGACCCTGCGGATTCAGCGGTCGATGCTGGACAAGGACAGGGAGGGGCTGCAGCCGCACCTTCGCGAGTTCGTCGACCGGGCGGTCACGTTCAGCGCCTGCCCGGAGTGCGGGGGCACCCGGCTGAGCGAGACGGCGCGGTCTTCGCTGATCAACGGCGTGAACATCGCCGACGTGTGCGCCATGCAGATCAGCGACCTGGCCGGATGGGTCGACGAGCTTGACGAGCCGTCGGTGGCACCGCTGCTCGCCGCGCTCAAGCACACCCTTGACTCGTTCGTGGAGATCGGCCTGGGTTATCTCAGCCTGGACCGCACGTCGGGCACGCTTTCCGGCGGCGAGTCGCAGCGAACCAAGATGATCCGGCAGCTCGGGTCCTCGCTGACCGACGTCACTTACGTGTTCGACGAGCCGACGATCGGGCTGCACCCGCACGACGTCCAGCGGATGAACGAGCTGCTGCTACGGCTGCGCGACAAGGGCAACACGGTGCTCGTCGTGGAGCACAAGCCAGAGATGATCGCGATCGCCGACCACGTCGTCGACCTCGGCCCGTTGGCCGGCGCCGAGGGCGGCGAGGTGATGTTCGAGGGCACCGTCAAAGGGCTGCGGGCCAGCGGCACGCTCACCGGGCGCCATCTCGGCGACCGGGCCACGCTCAAGGAGAAGGTCCGCACGTCAGCGGGCGCGATGGAGATCCGCGGCGCGGCAGAGCACAACCTGCAAAACGTCGACGTTGACGTCCCGCTCGGCGTGCTCGTCGTCATCACCGGGGTAGCGGGCTCCGGCAAGAGCTCGCTGGTGCAGGGCTCGATCGCCGGCCGCGAGGGTGTGGTGTCCATCGACCAGGGCGTCATCCGCGGCTCGCGGCGGAGCAACCCGGCCACGTATACCGGACTGCTCGACCCGATCCGGAACGCGTTCGCGAAGGCCAATGGCGTGAAGCCAGCCCTGTTCAGCTCCAACTCCGAGGGCGCGTGC
This sequence comes from Acidimicrobiia bacterium, assembly GCA_052148155.1. Classification (GTDB taxonomy): domain Bacteria; phylum Actinomycetota; class Acidimicrobiia; order IMCC26256; family PALSA-610; genus JBBQER01. The sequence goes on from JBKQIY010000216.1 coordinate 2,331, forward strand.
CCCAACTGCAACGGCGCCGGCGTCATCTACACCGACCTGGCGGTGATGGCCGGTGTCGCCACCACCTGCGAGGTGTGCGAAGGGAAGCGGTTCGACGCGTCAGTGCTGGAATACCACCTCGGCGGGCGGGACATCAGTGAGGTGCTCGCGATGCCGGTGGCCGAGGCCGCGGATTTCTTCGGCGACGGCGACGCGCAGAACCCGGCGGCGCACGCGATCCTAGACCGGCTCGCCGACGTCGGGCTCGGCTACCTCCCCCTCGGCCAGCCGCTCACGACGCTGTCCGGCGGCGAGCGGCAGCGGCTCAAGCTGGCCACCCGCATGGCCGAGAAGGGCGGCGTCTACGTCCTGGACG
>JBKQIY010000217.1:0-27052 GCA_052148155.1 Acidimicrobiia bacterium
GATCGGTTCCCGAGTTGATCACAGCGATCGAGGAATTTCTGGACGCAAACAACGACGACCCCAAACCGTTCGTGTGGACCGCCACCGCCGAACAGATCCTCAAGAAAGTGCAGCGCGGACGGATCGCACTCGCTCAAATCGCCGGCTAAAACTGATTCACTGCACTAGCTGCAGCCCCGCACCCACGGTCAGCCTGCCGAAACACGCCCCGCTCCGCTCCGGTGAGCGCTCACAGTCCGACCTGTTTGCGCGACCAGGAGCGCAGTCTTCGTCATAGCCTCCATCATCGCGACTCCATCGATGGTCTGTTCGGTTCGGAGCAGCCGGGCATAAACGCAGGCCCGGGTGCCCAGCTGCATGAACCAGCCCCATGAATGAGGTGCAGTCGTACCAGCGTCGGTCGTACGCGGCACTGCTTTCATCGGTGTTCTGCTCGTCCGCCGCGCTGGCACTGCTGACCACCGTTCTGGGCAAGCAGGTCTACGACCTGACGCACAGCCCGCTCGCGTTGGGCCTCCTCGGCCTCGCCGAGTTCGCTCCCGCCGCGATCCTGGTCTTCGTCACGGGGACGCTCGCAGACCGGATCGACCGCCGGAAGCTCGCGGCGGTTGCCCTCGCAGTCCAGGCGGCGAGCATCGCGTGCCTGGCGTGGTACGCGGGCACCGGCCCGACTTCGACGGTGCCGATTTTCGGCCTAGTCGTCGCCTTCGGTACCGCCGCCGCGTTCGCCGCGCCGGCAACCCGCGCGCTGCCGTCCGATCTCGTGACGGCCGAACGGCTCCCTTGGCTGGTCGCGCGCCAAAACGCCACAGGGCAGGGCGCCTCCATCGTCGGGCCCGTCGTCGGAGGATTCCTGTACGTCATCAACATCCGCCTGCCGTACGTCACAGGCGCCGTGCTCGTGGTCGTATCCGCACTCACCATCCTGCTCGTCCACCCTCGGCACACGGCCGCGAGCGCCTCCCGTCCGCGCGCCGGTATTCGCGAAGCTGTCGAAGGGGTGCGTTTCGTGCGTTCGCAGCCGGTCCTGCTCGGCGCCATATCGCTCGATCTGTTCGCCGTGCTGTTCGGAGGTGCCGTCGCGCTCCTGCCCGCGATCGCCGAGACGCGACTCGACGTCGGTGCGGTCGGGCTCGGGTTCCTACGCGCCGCGGTCGGCATCGGGGCGGGAGCTGTCACGCTCTTCCTTACCCGACGCCCGGTCACGCGTCAGGTCGGTCGCACACTGTTCATCGCGGTCGCCGTGTTCGGCATGGGCACGATCGCGCTCGGCGCGACGACCAGCTTCGCGGTGGCGTTCGTCGCGCTCGTGGTGCTGTCCGGAGCCGACTCCATCAGCGTCTACATTCGCTCGACGCTCGTACCGTTGGCTACGCCGCAGAACAAACGCGGACGCGTGCTCGCAATCGAGAGCGTCTTCATCGGAGCGTCGAACGAGCTCGGTGCATTCGAGTCGGGCGTAGCCGGACAGCTCGTGGGCGCGCCCGCCGCCATCGTTCTCGGCGGCCTGGCCACGCTCGCGATCGCCGTCCTCTGGTGGACCGCCTTCCCGGCGCTACGCACCGCCGACGGCTTCCCCGTCCCCGTCGAAAACCCGGTCCCCCCTGCGCCGGACCCCTGAACGTGACGGTGCTCATGGACCTGAAACCACGGCGGGTCGGCTTCACCACGTTCCCACTGACGTGACATCAGCGCGCACGCAAGAGGTATCGACACCGTCTTATCGGCGTCGAGCCGGTCGGCGGCCTGAGATTCGCGTCGGCGGTACAGTCAGAGGGCGCTCGGTTGCAGCTCTGCGAGCATGCCCCCGTCGACCTTGGGGTGGCGCACAACGAGCACCGAAATCGGCGACGAGCGCACCAGCTTTTGTGCAATGGAACCGAGCGCGAGGCCACCGAGGAGACTGTGACCGCGTCCCCCGACGATGATTACTGCGGCGTCGCGTTTCACTGCATATTCGATGAGCTCGTGAGCGGCTTCACCGACGGCGACGTCGAACGTCCACTTGACGGCCCGTTTGGCGAGGACATCGAACGCGCGCCGGCGGCTCATGGCCTCAAGCTCTTCGACACTCCGTTCGATGTACACCTCGGCCGAGCCGTCGAACGCGCCGGCGAGCGTCCCCGCGGCGCCGGGATCGTGCACGAAGACGATCGAGAGCTGCGAATCGGTCTGCTCAGCGAGGTCGGCTGCCTGGAGAAGGGCGGCGAAACTGCTCTTCGAGCCATCGACACCGACCACGAGCGTGTGTGTCATCGGAATCATCTCCTCTACACAACTACCTGTGTCATACATCTAGATGTCTCCTGTATCATACAGCCGATGACGACCAAAGCAAGGCCCGGCTCCCACACCAACGAACACACGACGGACGGCGAAGCGCTCGATCTCATCGAGACCGAGCTGGCCGTCCTCACTCGGGCACTCGAGCGCCTCCAGCGCAGATCTGAGATCTACAAGGACCTCGACCGCGCCAGCTACCTCATCGCTCGGACCCTCGCCACGACCGGGCCGATCAGCATCAACCGTCTCGCTTCCACCCTTGGCCTCGACGCGACCACCGTCACCCGACAGGTCGCAACGATGCACGCGAACCGATTCGTCCTGCGGCGCGCTGACCCCACAGATGGACGCGTCAGCCTGGTCAGCCTGTCCGAGAAAGGTCGCCGCACCATGCTCGGAGTTCAACTCGGCCGCAAGCAACGGATCAAAACACTCCTCAGCCAGTGGACGGCTCCGGATCGACTCGAACTCGGACGCCTCCTCGCGAAGTTCAACAAGGCCGTGACCGAGATGCAGCAAACCGACCTCGGTCGGCCGGAGCCGACTCAGCCGGCACGCTGAAAGACATCACGCAATCGGCTGAGCTGAGAACACCGACCATCCACATCACGGGAGCACCGACAATCGGCGGCGCGACCGGCAACGCAACACCGAGTGGGACCCAACAACGCGGGTTCAGTCTTCGGTACGCGGTATTTCGATGCCAACGCGTCGCGTAGAGACTGGTTCGTTCGGACGGACCGACTCCAGCAACCCGGTGGTTGATCGCAGCGCCGGGCCCACTGACATTCATGGGCCGAATAACGATGGGGCCTCGTCAACTCAGCTCGGCGTCGAGACGGAGTTCGACGTCGATGTTGCCTCGAGTGGCATTGGAGTAGGGGCACACCTGATGCGCTCCTCTCCCCGAGCCTGGTTCAGGTGTGCCTCTGAGTGCAGCCTGAGAGGGTGACGCCGGTGTCTCTCCATGTATTGAGAATCAGGGAATCAGCACGATCTTGCCGTGCGTGTGTCGCTTCTCGAGCTCGGCGAACGCGTCGCGAACGTCATCAAGCCGGTACGTTGCGGCAATTGGAATCTCGATCTGCCCTGACGCGACGAGATCGGCCATCTGCGACAACACGTCGGTCGTGGAGGCGTCGCCACTTCCCTCGGCCTTCGTTCCGAGCTCCTGTGCCTTCTTACGCGAGATGATGGTCTCGATGCGATATGGCGCGACGCCGAGATCGACCGCCAGCTGCACGTACTGCGGCCCGAACAGGTCGATGAAGGCGTCGATGCCATTCGGCGCCGCGGCGCGAAGACGTTCTATGAGCGCGCCGCCGTAGGGGATGGGAGTGACCCCGTGCGCCACAAGCCAATCGTGGTGAGGCACTGACGCGATGCCGAGCACGATCGAGCCCTTCGTGCGCAGGAGCTGGACGACGACTGTGCCTACTCCGCCGGCCGCGCCCGACACGGCAACGGTGTCATCTTGCGCGGCATCGACAGCCCGCACCGCGGCGTACGCGGTGCAGCCGACGACGTAGAGCGAGCCGGCAACCTCCCAACTCAGCTCGGCGGGTTTGTTGATCAGCTGGGTGACCGGAACTGCGACGTACTCGGCGTGACTCGACCGCGACCACGACCAGCCGAGCACTTCGTCACCGACCGCAAACTCCGTGACCCCCTCCGCGACCGAGCTGACCACTCCGGCGAGGTCGCTGCCCTCGCCCGACGGGAACGTCGCCGGGAATCTCGCATGGAGCGCTCCTTCGCGAATCGCCACTTCGCCCGGGTTGATCCCTGCGGCGCGAACTCCGACGACGACCTCGCCGGCCGCCGGTTCGGGGACTGCAACATCAGCGATGTACAGGACGTCACGGTCTCCGTAGCGATCGAACCGTACTGCTCGAGCCATTCCATTCTCCCTAATCGACTCCGAAGATCCTTCGCTCAGTCTTCAACGGTCGCGGCGACGATGTCGATGTGCGCGTTGCGGAGCAACCGATGCAAGCGTGACGCGACAGACCCGCGACGAATACGTCGCCGAGCGCTATCTGCACCTCGGGCGGGAATCTGGACACGTCTCCGCGAGTTGAACGCTACGCGAACTTTGGTGGACGGCCCACAGCAGCGGGCACCCCCAGTCACCGAAGAGCACACTATAAGCACGCCGAACGGGTTGCCATCCCATCCCTCCTACGAGGATCATCATGTTGGTCGTCATACTTCTACTCGCCGCGATACTTGTGGCGGTCATCGTGACCAGCACCCGCGTCGATGCACACTGAGACGCTCAGGAAGACTGGACCTAGACATCCCACGGTTGGTTGGTGTCAAGTGGCTGTGGTGAGGCGGTGTCCCCAGGCGATGTGTTCGTTGTAGGGCGTGTTGTGTTGGAGGCAACCGTGGAGGATGCCGACGAGCCGGTTGGCGAGTGCTCGTAGGGCTCGGTGGTGGGTGTCGCCGGCGAGGCGTACTCGGTCGACGCGCTAGTAGTTCTGGCGTTCCGATCGAACACGGTTGGTGGTCGACGTGCATTCACGGCCTGAGGAGAACACGCGGAGGTGGTTCACCCCAGGCATCTGGTCTCCGCACCGCTCCGTTCACTCGTCGCGCCAGCGACATCCGCGGGTCGGATGCATCGATCACAGCTACAACGACAAGGACGCGCTAAGCGTCGGGTCGTTGCCCGATAACCGCATGAGACCGGTCCTACCTCGAAGCGCACCGCCATAAACTCCGTGAACTTCTCAGCAGACCTCGCGTTCTCCGTCGCCCAATCAAGCATCGCGTTCGCGTCTGCGCCGGTCGCCTAGTACTCACGACATGCCCTCCCCAAGGCTTAGCTGATGCCAAGAGAAGGCACGGGACGACGGATCCCACACCTCCCAAGTGGTGTCTCGCGGATCGATCGGCCGGGCACGATGTGTAGCACCGCCAACACGATCCCTCACAGAGCGGTCATGCCGGCGTTTGTCGCTATCCTCAACGACTGATGCCAGCGTGCTCCTATGAGGTCACCGCTCAGTCGACCGCCGCGCCCGAGCTGGTGTTCGAACTCCTCGCCGATGCGACCTCGTGGCCGCAATGGGCAGGGTCGCTCACGACACACGGCTCATGGGAACGTGAGGGCACTCCCCCACCGGGCGGCCTCGGCGCGATCCGCAAACTCGGACGCTGGCCGATATACGGGCAGGAAGAGATCGTCGCATACACACCACCCACACACCTCGGGTACACAATCCTAAAAGGTCAACCGGTTCGCAACTACCGAGCCGACGTCACCCTCACACGCGCCAGTGACGGCACCTTGATCACTTGGACCGCGACCTTCGATCCGCGCATTCCCGGCACCGGCAAACTGGTCACGGCATTCTTCCGCCGCATCATCACGACCTTCGCGAACGGGCTCGCCGATTACGCGGCGACGAAATAGTCGACTTCCAAACGTCGACGTCCATCGCGAGATTCTCACCGCAGGTCAGCGTCTTCGCGTCACGACGCGGTTGCCCCGCGATTCTCTTCAAGTTGACTGGGCGAGCGTGACGACCAAAACCGAAGGCAGAGAAGCTGGGCCGTCTCCGAGACGATTGTGTGCGATCACGTCGCATGTGTAGGACTTGGCAGGCGAGAGCCCGGGGACGACGACCGGTGAGGTGATGCCGGTTCGTATGTTCGCGACACCACCGTCAGACGAGATGCAGGTGATCCGATAGTGCAGAATCGGCCGTCCACCGTCATGCGTGGGTTTGGTGAACGAGACGGTCAGACTGCCTACGCCAGCAGTGACCGACGTGATCGTCGCCGCACCGAGCCCCGGCAGTGGAGGGAGCGGAACGACGGGGTTCGACGGTGTCGAATAGGGACCGAACCCGTTCGGGTTCTCTTCCCGAACGACGCACGTGTAGGTCTTGCCGGGCGTGAGGGGACCGACGACGAGCGCCCGTCGGTGCACTCGGCGAGATGCGGCGATTCCGCCGTTACGCGACGTGCATTTACCTCGGTGCGCGACGAGATTGTTCCGAAACCTGGGAGGTTCCGGTGCGCTGGTCCAGTCGAGCCTGATGCTCTCGCTTTCGGCAATTGCATGGACGTCCGTGGGTGCACCCGGCGTGGCGTGACGCACACTCAGAAACGGAACAAACCGGGACCGACACAGCCGAGAACGCACCCAAGCCGACCGCGTTCCTAGCCGCCACCCGACACGTATACGACTTGCCCGGCACGAGACCACCCACCCGCAACGGCGACACCTTCCCACTCCGTGTCGCACCCAACGAACCATCGGCGGTCGTACACGTCGCCGTGTAGGCGAAGACCGGCCCCCCACCATCATCCGCAGGCGCAGTGAAAGCCACCGTGGCGTTCTGCCCCTCCCGCCGTTACGGATGTGATTGTCGGCAGGCTTGGAACAGTCGGTGTCGTTGCACCAGCCGGAACACCACCACCCACGACGAACGCGGCGACCACGATCTCACACCACCAAAGCCGCCACGACCTGCTCACTGCAAGCCTCACCCCCAACCCCCGCAGAATCATCGAGGGCGTCCCATATGTTACGACAACCGAGGTTTACTCCCCACTGCTCACACGGAACTGAATCCGAAGATTGGGTTGGTGGCAGTTCGGCGGTCCAACATCGTGTTGGTGGTAGCCGTGCGGCTCATCGGTGCAAGCTCGCGATCGCACGGGACTGGCAGCATCTTCTTCAAGTGCCGTAGCCCCGATTGCCGATGAGAGGTGGGGCAAGAAAGGCAGAACCCGTGACATCACCCGACCTCGCAGTTCTGGCGAGGCAATGGCTCCGCGACTATCACGCAAGAACGGACGTGGAGCCCAGTCCAAACGCAGAGGTGCCGGAGGCCGCGACGCAACCTCCAAGCAGCGAGAACACGTAACAATCATCTTTGCTATTCCGAGGGTCCCCGACTTCGGCCGGGGACCCTCTCGCGCGTACGCCTCGATCCGCCGGTTGGTGCCGCGACGGCGAGTTCGCGTTGTGAAGAGCGTCCGGCGCGGCCTTTCCGTAGTGTCGGTTGCGGTGTTACCTGTTCCGCGAGCGGTCGTTGTGCCGCGCTGTTGGTCAGCCGATTTCGCTCCGCGCATCACGTGCGTCGGCTGGGACGTACTTCGTTTCGATGTCGCGGAGTCGGCCTGCGAGCACGATGAGCATCTTGCGGTCCACCGAAGGCATCGTCGTCACGACCCCATTGAACGCCGCCGTCGTGAGCACCAGCACCCGGGTCCGCTCGGTCGTGGTGACGGTTGCGGTACGCGGTTTCCCGTCAAGCAGCGACATCTCACCAAAGAATGAGCCGGGACCGAGGACGGCGATCTCGGTGGCGTCGCGGGTGACGACAGCTTTGCCTTCCACGATCACGACGAACTCGCGGCCGTGTTCGCCTTGTCTGGTCAACGGTTTGCCGGTTGGCACTTCGATCTCTGTCGTCGCGCTCTGCAATACGTCTAACTCGCGTTGCGAACACTGCTCGAAGAGCCAGACCCTGCGGAGCAGGTCCACCCGATGCTTTTTTTGTCACACGCATCTTCCGCTCCTCTTTGCCGGAACGGTCGAGACGAGATCGCGACGATCCGGGCGTTCGGCTGTCTGGTGGTTCTTTCAGGGTCGGCCAGCAGCTTGCTCGAATTGTCGGGCACGGTTCAACCTGGCCGGACTTCGGTATTTTGGCCCACAAACACCGTGACCTATCGCGAACTCCCGATCGGCGCAGACGTCGCGTCGTGGGTGCCGCCTACCCCTCCGATACGGACCTGCGTCGCACGTTCACCATCTAGGACCGTGACGTGACGCCCAAGGAGTGGAGCGACCAGTTAGATCGCATCATCGACGATCCGTCGTTCCCGCCCGGACCGCTCGTCCTCGCCGATCCCAGCACCGCCGGCGGAGCGCCGAGGATCACGACCGACGCGATCGATGAGATGGCACGCCGTCGGGTCACTTATACAGCCGACGTCAGGACGATGCAGTGGGCGATCATGCCGGACGGAGCGTCGGACAAAGCACGCCTATCGAATGCGATATCGAAGGATCGAACATCCACCCGATGGTGTTTCAACGAACTCTTGTCGGCGCGTGGCTTGCTCGGCGTCGATGCAGAGAGAGCGCGCACACAGGTTCCTCAGGAACCTGCGATCGAAACTCCTCACTGAGGGTACGGACCACTCTGTTGTGTCATTTACGCATATGCCCTGTGGACATCAGACTCCCGCACCGCAAGAGATCCTCAGGCCTTCGCCGTTGCGAACCGCCACGTAGTTGCCACTCGTCGGCGGGTCGTGACACGTCCGGACCTCACTCAATCGCCTTGCACTCCTCGCTCGCGAAGCGCAATCAGGATGACGAGCCACGGACTCGTCAGAACACACGGCCCGTCACTCACACGGATGGGTGGCGGGCCGTGACGCGTGTAGCCCCTCGTTCGTGCCATTTACCAACATCCATCCGGGACACAACCCCCTGTTCCGCGGCGAGCGTTTCTGTCGCAGTTGCACCCCGCCGAATCTTCCCTGGCGGGTCGAAGCGCGTCTGGCGGCCATCGGCACGTCGTCGCATCTTGCCCGCTGGTCGACGATCACGCGAGGTTGCGTCGGCAGTTGAATGCGATTTCTTGGTTTCGTGGCTGGGCCCATGGCCCTCGGCGACGCACCGAGCGTGCATGTCGGTCGCGTCGTAGGATCTAGTGGAGGGTCCGCGGACCGTACCGAGGGACGCGGTGTCGAAGAGGGGAAACGAGACATGCGTCATCTACGAGTGGTCCGTGTGCTCACGGTTCTGGCTTTGGTAGCACCTGCGTCCGCGACGGTGTGGACGATGAGCGGACCGGCGTCGGCAACCGCCGTGATTAGCTGTTCGGTCGAGAAGGGCACTGGCTTGAACGCGGCGTTGTCGGGTTGCAATGACCCGGCCAACACGGGCGGGAAGGGCAGCGCGGTCAGCAAGGTCATCAAGGGTACGAGCGGCAGTTCGACGATCAAGTGGAATAAGACCGGAACCACGACCGTGGCGTGGAATTACACGATCGTGAAGCCCAACAAGTGTGCGGCTGGTTTCACTGAGATCAGGGAAACCGGCAAGGTGACCGGCGGCACTGGCGCGGCGGTCAAGTCGATCACTAAAGGCCAGTCCTCAATCGGGACGGTATGCGAGAACGCGAAAGGCTCAAGCCTGCTGAAGGGTACGGTCTGGACTTTCTAGCTTGACCACACGGTGTCGCTGAGTCGTGGTGGCCTCCAGTTTCGGCAGGAGGCCGCCACCTCTCATCGTGTGCCGCGACGTGCTCTCGCGAGGTTGTCGGTGCATTGGGAACGCGACGTCTTGTCGTCAGTAGGAAAGTTGACGACGGGGACTGCCGACGTGCTTCCGATGGGTCGTCACCAGTCACGACCCGCTACGCGCTGATCTTGCGGCGGGCCGTAACGGGTTCCGACCACCTCGTTCGTGGCGGTTCGCCAATCTCGGTTCCGGAGCGACACTGCGCTCCGCAGCGGGTGCCCTTTGTCGCTGGTACGACCCGCCAACTCTTCTGGCGGGTCGCGACGCGTCTGGCCTCGATGAGCACGTCGCGGCTTGTCGCCCGCCCGGAGACCTGTCGCCGCGTTTGTGGGCGTCGCAGTGCGGTGTTCGGGTTTGGCGAATGTTCTGATGATTGTGCTCGCGCTATTCGTGGTGTTAATGGTTTCGGTCGCGGTTGTGACCAGCCGATCGAAGTCCTGACAGCATCGGTTCACCTAGCTTTGCTGCGTCGTCTGGTTTTCTCGGCACGTCGGAGCGCTTCGTCCCATACGGCACTCGGCGGTTGCGACGGAACCGTGGCTTGGGTCGGCTCGCTCTGGCTCGTTCCCTTGATACGCCGCGTGGCTTTCTCAGCACGCCGTACCGCCTCGTCCCACACCGAACTCGGCGCTTTCGACCGAACCGCGCCTCGCGTCACAGCGCTCCTGCCCGCTCCGTTGCTACGTCGTCTGGTTTTCTCCGCACGTCGTAACGCTTCGTCCCACAACAAACTCGTCGGTTCCGACCGGTCGTGACTCTGTCGCGTCTCGACGTCGGCGTTCATCCCAGCCATGAGACCTCCGCCCCGGGGTAAGAAACAACATCGGAGAAGACACACACAAGTTCTGGACGTCAGTCCCCGCTGTCTTGGCACAACGGACAGCAGGACCACATCCCTGCTCGACTTCGGGACCTACAGGGTCAGGCTCCCGTCGATCTCGATTTCGTGCAGGTGACCGTTTGCGCACTCGTCGGCGAGTTGAGTTGTCCTCTTACGGCTGGTAGCGGTGAGTGAAGCACCGCTGGCGTTGGTGTATGACCCGCCGATGACGCTGCCGCCCGTGTACACGATCTGCAAGACGCTGTGCTTGCCGTTCGCAACCACCGACACCGAACCTCCGGTCAGAGCAACACCCGTCGAAGTCGCGTTACGACCCTCCGACCATCTGATCGAGCCGCCCGACAGGTCAGGCAATGACCCGCCCGAAAGCAAACTGCAAAGGCCGCCGCTCGGAGCAGTGCCGGTCAAACCCGACAAGTGACCAGTCCCCAGCCGTTCCCTCCCCCGACTGGAACACGCCGACCGATGATTGCCAATCAGGGCGCCGGCCATCGTCAGACTCATGGTTGCCGGGTCGGCGGTCGTCGCGGTTGTCGGTGCAACCGTTGTCGTCGTCGCGGCAGCCGTAGTCGTCGGTGCAACCGTTGTCGTCGTCGCGGCAGCCGTAGTCGTCGGCGAAACGGGCGTGCGCGTTGCCAAGGTGCCTTGGAACTCGCAGGTTGTGCTACCAGTCGCAGCTGGCGGAGGTGACGGACGTTTCCCGCGTGCTGCTGCGACACCACTGCCGACGACGGCGACCAGACCGATCGGGAGTACTACCGCCATTGCCGTCCTGATCAGTTTCGGAGACATGCAGGCCCCCCAATATTGCCGGTCGCGACGATTGCTTCACGGAAAGACGCGTGATGCACGGACCGTCGCACAGCACCCAAACAACGCACAAGGGCCGACACGAACACTTTGTCGTGATCTGACCGTACCGTTACATGACAGAACCAGACTTTCGCCACAGGCACCACACAAGACCCGCCCACGCACGCCGAGGACGTGAACGCATCCGTTCGCGGCTACGACGAGGAGAATGCGCGACCAGCGTTTCTCGGGGCCTAAATGGTACGACGATGAGTGGACGAAGCCGCCGACCGCCATGCATGCCGTCCTTGTCGCGCGCCAATCCAATACTCAATCAGCTCCGTCGGAGTTCAATCACGAACGCAGGCTCTGGCGGCGCGCGTCCTCCAGAACACCATTCGGAGCGACGTTGTACCGTGGGTGGATGTACACGCTCACCTGCCCGAACTGCGGCGACAAGATCGAGATCCCTTCCGGATCCCACACGATCGTGCCAACCGCACCTTGGCGGAACACGCCCGCAGGGATCAGTATCGATGGGAAGTCCGCGCATCGATGCAAGTCTGTCGTGACGGCATCGACGCCGTAACTCGACGCCGTCGATCGCGACGGGCTATTGGACGCGAGACTGGCGGCAGCTCGGGATCAGTTCGTAGCGGACTCGGGAACGAACCTCGTCGTGCTAAGACGCGGTTTTACCAAAGTCAATTCGACCACTCCAGCGGTGCCTCTGATGAAGAACGCGAGTGCGGCTGGAGCGCGTTCGTCCTCGACCGGGTAGCGACAATCTCGTACCCGATGATCGGGCCCGGCGGAGGTGACAGGAAGCAGCGCCTCATCGACCGAACATCGGCCCGGACTGCGACGGCCGCGGCCGCGACCGTTCGGTTAAGGGCTTCACAGTCAGGCATGGTGCGACCCTCTTGGTACCAGCTATCACATCGGAGGCCGGCACGTGAGCGTCGAAGGCAACGCTCTAAATCGGTCGAAAGGCCTGGCGGGCAGCGTCGTTGTCCCACGACGCATTCGTCAAGCAGCAGGCCCGACACGCGTGCGACCCAAACCACCTGCCCGTCTGCGCCGCGGTTGGATCAGACATCGAGTCCTGCTCTGACCTGGTGCAACCAACCTCAGCTACAGAGCGACAGGCGCTCGCCGATATCTCCTGGGCATGAAGAACAGCGTTGCCTTGTTGATCGCGGCCCGAGCCGAACTCGCAGTACGCGACAATCGCGACGTGATCGTCTCGAATCTGTGTCGAACTTTCGATGTTGGACCGGACGACGCGCTCGCTGTAATCGCTGCCGCGCAACTGCTCGCCGATCAACCCGGCCGGGACAGTCCCTTCGACGATATTGACGGAACAGCAATCCCGGCCCGATTCGTCGCCGATCAGCCAACATGAATCGCGACGCCGCTCCCGTAGTCGCAGCCCAGGCGCTCCTCGCCCACGGGATGAACGACGGCGCGGCGATCGCGTACGTTCAACGCGCTTGGCGACTCGACCCTGTTGATGCCCGCGCCGCGGTCGCCGCAGCACACACCCTGGCCGGACAACATCACGGCATTGGCGTCGCCGCCCGCCCCGACGAGCACCGCGCGGCTCGCCAGCCGACTAGCGGTCGATCGCACGGCTAGACGCTGAATCACCTCCGCCGTTCGACGATACCGTCAGCGATCTCCTTAGGCCCTGACCTCGGAGCCGAGCACGTTCCTTCATCAGATCAAGTGCCCGCTCTACCGTGCTGTCGCCCGCCAGCTGGCGGGCGACACCGTATTGATATGGGTGGTGCCGATACGCCGGCCGTTCGCCCACTCCAGCGAGGAGAGCCCTCGTTCGCTCTTCGACCAAATGCGCGCGGCCGCGGCAGTAGCGTCATTCGGTGTTCGATGACGTGAAGCGGAATCATCTGGCCCGGCGGCTACAGCGGACCATTGGACTGCCCGACAATCCGCTCGTTCGCCTCCTTGTTGCCCAGATCGCCAAAGCGAACTATCCGACCGGTTCTGAAGAGCCGAAGATCCTCGCTCCCGTCATCGATCAGCCTGAGATCTCGCGTCTCACGACGGCTTTTGTTGACCGCGGTGTCGGCACCCTCGGCACTCTCTACAGGTCGATATGGGGTATGAGTCCACGTGCCTACGTCGCACAACAAGACCAGCATCTCGACGACGAATCACATTGAAAGATATTGTCCTTACGAAGCCCCGTCCCCTACCGACGCGACAGTCCTCCCCAAGGGCAAGAGACCTTCGCAACGACCGAGCTGCCCACGACGACCCTGGGGCAGGCGGCCGACGACACGGTAGGTCCCACGGCCGTACGCCGTTCGGCGTCATTCCCGCAGCACCCGTAGGATCCGTTGACGTGCTGGTCCAACGCGTTGGGATTGATCCGGCGGATCTTGCCGACGAATGGCCGTTCACGGTTCCCGCGATCAAGGCACTCACTTCCGGTCTTACCTTCATGTCAAATCTCGCTGTCGTTGTGGGCGAGAACGGCTCGGGAAAGTCAACGCTGATCGAAGCGATCGCCGAAGGGTACGGGCTGGACGTACGCGGTGGACACGGGGCACGCCGATACGCCAGCGCCGCTTCGGCCGGGCCGCTCGGCTCCGTCATTCAGCTCACACGCACACCGACCGGTCTTGGCTTTCGCGGAAAACAGGCCAAGGGGTTCTTCCTACGGGCAGAGACCGCCCACAACATGCTCGCATTCATGAGCGACTTCAAGGTTCCCGGCTACGGAGACGAGCACAGCAACGAGATCAGCCACGGCGAGAGCTACCTCCAAGTGCTGGACGGCAGGTTCTCCGGACCCGGCCTGTATCTATTAGACGAAGCAGAAGGTCCCCTGTCGTTCTTCTCGACTCTCGTACTCATCGACCGCCTGGTCGAACACGCCAAACGGCCAGACACACAAGTGATCTACGCGACCCATTCTCCGCTCGTCGCTGCCGCACCCGGCGCACAATTGATCGAACTCTCAGACCAAGGCATCACGGAACGGTCCTGGGATGAACTCGAACTTGTGCAGCATTGGCGCAGGTTCCTCCAAAAGCCAGACTTCTATCTCGGCGGCTGAACGACGTCGAAGACGTCTGATCGAACAGTCCGAAACGCCACACCGCAGGATCCGAATCCGACCTGCCAGGGCCGGTTCACGCACCGGCACTGCGACCGGTAGCCACGGTCTCCAGTCTTGCTTGTGGTCAACGGTTCTGGTCCACTTGCGAACGAGGCACGCTGATCAGCGGAGCAACGATGCGTAATCGCCAAGCCAAGGGACGCGCTTGGAGTCGCTGCGCCATCGCGGTGACGGTGGCATGCAGTCTGAGCTCTGTCGCGGTGCCTGCGAACGCAGCTTCCAGTCCCGCGACAGTCGCCAGACCGTCTGATGTACCTGACGTCATGTTCTCTGCCATCACCTGTCGAACGAGCCTGTGCTTCGCAGTCGGCACGGACGGCAATGGTGGGCCGTTCGTCGGCGGCCCGTTCATCGAAGCGTGGAACGGACATGACTGGACTTCGAGCGCCAGCCCAGCGGGGGCGGACGGTTCCCTCGCCGGCGTGTCGTGTGCGACCAACCACTTCTGTTTCGCGGTTGGCGGTCGCGGCCGGCCGCAACAGACGTTGGTAGAATGCTGGAACGGCACCCACTGGAGCGTGGTCGCGACTCCGAACCCGGCCGGCAGCTCGACGCTGACCGGCGTGTCGTGCGTGAACGCCAAGAACTGCTTCGCGGTCGGTTCATCCGTGACCACGACGAGCCAACAGACGTTGGTGGAACGTTGGGATGGCACCCACTGGGCGATCTTAAAAAGCCCCAACTTCCGCTCAGTCGAAGGGGGCGAAAGCTGGCTCAACGCGGTGTCGTGCATCAGCGCGACCAGATGCTTCGCGGTCGGGTCCACCGAAGACAACGATGACGACACCTACATCCTGCGATGGAACGGCACCACCTGGGCGGTCAGCGCACGCCAGACCGGCAACGGATTCCAAGACTGGCTCCAGGGCGTTTCGTGCGTCAGCACAACAAACTGTGTCGCGGTCGGCCAGGAGAGCAGCGACCTCCCCGGCATGCCCCTAGAAGACCACTGGAACGGCAGCGCATGGACCCTCGAGGTCGGCACGCAACTGATCAACCTTCAAGCTGTGTCGTGCACTACCGCCACCAACTGCCTCGCAGTCGGCAGCCTCAACGTCGACCGGCCCTTCGCTCAAAAGTGGGACGGAACGACCTGGTCGCCGACCGTAGCGCCGAAATCTCCCGCCGTCGCCAGTTTCCTCGTCAGCGTGACCTGCATGACCGCGACGAACTGTTACGGCGCAGGTTCGAACACCGTCGAACAATGGAACGGCTCGAGCTGGTCAATCGTCGCCCACGCGTCCGGGCCTCAGTAGCAACACACGGCGGGACTCGCCACCCACCTTCGTTGCCATGTATCGGGCCCGATCGCCGGAACCACATTCTTCCCAGACCCAGGTACGGAGGAGCGGGATCCAGTTCGTTAGTACGGCCTATTTCGCCGATGAGATCCCTCGAAGGGGAGGACTCGCTGCGACGGATTCTGGGTGTCATCCGCGGCGGTCGCCTTCGTGACAGGCATCACGACCGCAGTACTCGTCACACTTTGCGATCAGTGGTACAACCCGGTTCAAGACGCGTACGAACGACGCGTCACCGAGCGGGTGAGTAACGAACCCGACAGTGAGTGAGTTCCGTTGCCAACCTCATTCACTGTTCGGTGACGGCTTCGCGCCAGAGGTTCGGCGGACGCGGGGGTAGGGTTCGAGCCGATGAATGGCGGCGTGCAAGGGCCGGAACGGTTTGACCCGTGGGGTGGAGCCTTCGGCACCGCGTTGGGGGTGCGGGCCGGCGACTTTGTGTTCACGACCGCCCTCGGCGGTGTGACCTCAATGGAGGAGGGCGTTCCGCAACTCGCGGAGACATTCGATGAGCAGTTGGCGCTTGTCGGCGAGTACGTCGCACGTGTGCTCGCGCGGTATGAATGCACAACGGCGGACATCATCGACGCGACCGTTCGGTTGCACCCGTCTGTTGATATTGCTCCGGGCGATCTGCTCGATCGGCTGCAAGCGAGCGTGTTCTCGGATTGCTCACCGACGCTCAGCGTCACGCGTGCGGCGGCTGCGTTCGACGATTCGCTGGTCAGCGTGAAGGTCATCGCTTACAAACCACGCTGACACGGACGCGCGCCCTTCACCCTCGCCAATCGGACAGGTGCGCGACACCGCTTCTTCGCACTGTGCTCGCATCGGCCTCGGCGCGCGCACCAACGAGACCTGCGATCCTTGTCGGCGGGCGTCGCGTGCGAGGGGAACCAGCATCCCGATCACGGCGTCGTCGATCGGTCCCAACACGTAGACCGCACGCAGCCCGAGCCGCAGCGATGAACTGCTGGCGAACCGTGAAGCTGAGATCGCGAGATACGCCCAGCCGTTCGGTCTCCATCGTCACGTTTGATCCCCCAGCCCCGAAACGCGAGCACCTTCTCCGGGCAGTCGATGCGAACAACGTGATGGCCCCGTTCCCGGCGACCTCGTGAGCGGCCAACGCGTCGATCGCTCTTCAGGTCGCACAGTGGAAGTCTGTCCCGATGAGGGATGACCTGAGGGCATTTTCCAGCCCGAGGTGAAAACAACAGATCAGAACGGCACACTTCTCGCCGTGGCGCCAACCGACGACGACCGCCCACGATCACCCGGTTCCGGCGGGTCGTGACGCGTTGGCGCTCGGCGTTTGGGGCGTGAGTAGAGCGGCGTGTTGGAGTCCTAGTCCGGCTCGCGTAGCTCGCGCCCACGCTGTTCGCGTGCTTCGTTGCGCAGTGCGCTGAGAGCCGATTGGGTAGCGGCGACGTCGACACCGAGCCAGGCGCACGCAGTCGAGAGTTCGTTGAACACGATCACATGAGACACGCCGACCGCTGATGCTGCCTGTTGAAATCGTGTGGCCTCGTCGAAGGCGTCGCTCGCGACTACCGCGAACCGGATCCGGCGTGTCTCGGCGATCTCGGCGAGCATTTCGACCAGCTTGGTGTTCGCGACGGTCGGGACGGCACTCACCGATGTCGTGTCGAGCAGATGCAATGGTCCGGGCGGCCAGTCAGGATCGGCTCGCAACCTCCGTACCTGTTCCTCGGCGTCGTACCCGGTGACGATGCCGTCCCATACCACGAGTGTGAGCCCCAGGGCTTTGTCGAGTTGCGAAGCGATCGCCACGGCGGCAGCGTATGCCGGCCGGGCGGGGCAGGAGACGCCGCCGATGCTCCTAGTGGCTGTCTCGTGCGATCGAGAAAGCAGGATCGTGCCCGTACCGAATGGCGGGGTTTAGGCTCGATCGTGATGTCGATTGATGTTGACCGACAACGGCGGGCAGATGCGCTGATTCCGGAGGGTTTGTCTGACGCGCAGTCGGTCTTTAAGGCGGCGACGTGCCTGGCGTATGCGCGGGGGTTAACGATTCAGGATGCCGTCGATTTTGGGACCGAACAAGCACGCAAGAAAGACTCGGACTTCATGCCCAGTTACGACGTAGCGCTCCTCGCGTTCGACGCAGACTGAGTCGTCATGCGGTTATCTGACGGTGGGTGTTGAGGGCGTCGGTTCGGTGGACGGCGAGGCTGGACTCGATCACAAACCGGGCGACGGCGTCCTGTGCGGCTGTTGAATGACCGGTTGTTCGGATGCCGGCGGTGTAGCTGTCGGTGTCGGGCCATGCTCGTACGACGTGACCGGCGAGTTGCACGTTCGCGCCGTTGAGACAGCATTGCAGTTGGACTGCATCCCCGACCGTGAACGGAACCGCGGATCGGAGTTGACATCCGCCTTCGGAGAGATCGACGCCTTCGGCGTCGACAACGCGCAGTTCGGCGTCTCGACCGCTGATCGTGACGTGCGTGTCCTGATGTACTGGCACGCGCACGTGATCTCGGCGTTGGACGCGTTCGTCTTGACCGACGAGCAGGCCTTGATGGTGTGGTCCTCACGTTCGAGGATCCGCCCGCGAACTTTGGTGAGCCAACGTTGTTCGCTGAAACACACCCGTACCGGTGCGTTCGGTTTCAGATCGACCAGTGGCGGCTGCTCGTCAGTCACCACCACCAGTCCCCGCCCGCGCGTGACACCTGGCCCTCCCAGACGACGACCGACTGATAGTCCTCGATCAGGATGTGCTCACCGATTTCGAGTTCGCGCATCCCTGTACTCCGACCAGCAAACAATGTCTGTGCTGACGCGTTAGCCCTGGAATCGTCGTGTGCAGTGTCGGCCAGCGCTTTACCACCATGAGCCGACTCCGCGGCCAGCAGTCCGCTATTCAGCGGTCACTACAGCCGCGACGTTGACAGCACGCACTGACCCGCCTTCGGTCGCTATGACCGACCGCACTCGGAACCGACGGATCATGGCCTCGGTCGGCCGTGACCTTCATCGTGCCGGCCGAGCACCCGCGACGACCTGGACCGCCCAAGAACACCGGCTCAGAGGCCGGCGAGGAACATATCGTCCTACAAATCGGACACTGCGTCCGATTTTTCCCTTACGCGGGCCGAGTCGTGCGCCGACGTATCGGAAGGTATGGACTGGCACGACACCCAGCGGCGACACGAACGCGTCCGGCTGGG
This sequence comes from Acidimicrobiia bacterium, assembly GCA_052148155.1. Classification (GTDB taxonomy): domain Bacteria; phylum Actinomycetota; class Acidimicrobiia; order IMCC26256; family PALSA-610; genus JBBQER01. Next base: position 18,842 of record JBKQIY010000217.1, read on the forward strand.
CGGGACCGCTCTGCTCATTGTCGACCCTCGTTGGGGGCTCATCAGCGCCATCGGGAGCCTGATAGATCTTTCTGAAGGCGGTTGCCAGTTGCGCTTCCAACGTCGGGTCGACACGCCCCTGGCTGGACGTGTCAGGCTTGAACTCGCCGGCCGCACGTCGTGGTTTCCCGTCATTACACGCTGGGCTCGTCACGACACCGACGGCTGGACCGTCGGCTGCATGTTCGACCGGCTGACCCCCGAAAAACAAGACACGCTGCGGGCCGCGCTGTGCGAACTCAGCCGCGCACGCGTTCGAGCCGGTCCGGCACTCGAACACACTTAAAATTCGGCAGAACATAGGACGAGCGGACGACAATCCCCACGTCTCGGGTCGAGCAGCACCGACCGATTCCGTCGAGAGCCGCGAAGACGCAGCCGCAAAATCAATGCCCTCCGGTCGGCGAGGAACACGGAACGACTTGTACGTGGCAACGCGAATCGATGCCCCATGCCTATGGGGTTATTTGGGGACCGCCCGAAACGGTCATGGCTCCCCCCCCGGTCGTTTGCAGGTGTTGTTCGGTGCTTCAGGCGGCGGGTGGGCGTGTCGATCCTTCCTCGGTGAACGGGGTGGCAGAGGACGTGGGGCCTGGCCGAGTGGGACAGCTCGCCGCGGGCCGCGGTGAAGTGTCGGGACCGGACCCTGGTGCTGGGGTCGGGGCGGGCGGTTTGTCTCCTCAGTTCTTGGCGTACGTAGTGGGACCGATCGCGCTCGCGTTGTTGTTGGTCGTCCGTCATTTTGGGCTTGTCGCCAAGGTGTCACCGTGGGCGTATGTGGGCGCGGTCGCCGGGTCGCAGATTACGGGCCGACTGGTCGAACGCTGGCCGGACGCTCCCCGAGGGACGCTGCGCCTGCATGTCCGGGTCGCGGTCCATGTGGCATCGGTGATGGCCGTCATCTACATAAGTGGTTGGGGTCCGGCGTTGGGCATGGCGTTCGCGTTCACCGCCCTCGCGGATCTGCAACAGTCCGGCGCGGCGGCATGGCGGGCGGCGCTCGGCTGGTCGCTGGTCGGCTGCGCGGCCGGCCAGGCGCTCGTGCTCGTAGGGTGGGTTCCGTCCTTCTTGAGTCGTAGCCAGGCCCAGACAATCGGATTCCTGGGAGCGTTCGTGTTCGGGATCGCGATCCGGATGGCCGGCGCGGTCGGTGAACACAAAGAACGCGCCGACGCGCTCCTCGCCGAGCAAATGCAACAAGCATCCGCGGCACGAGACGAAGCGCAACAAAGCAGAGACGAAGCCCGACGAAGCCGCGACGAGGCGCAACGCAGCCGTGACGAAGCGCGACGGAGTGAGGCCCATCACCGAGCGGTGGTCGAGAACGCGGCAGAAGGGATCCTGACCGTCGATGTCGATGGCACGATCCGTTCGTTTAACGCGGCAGCTGAAGCGATGTTCGACTGGACCGCGGCCGAAATCGTGGGGCGGCGGATCACCACGATTCTGCCCCCGATGCTGCACGGTCCGCTCGCGGACTTCACAGCGTCGGTGCGATCGGACGGCCATTCCGCGGCGCAGCGCAATGATGTCGAGGTCGCGGGCGTACGCCGCGACGGGACGCAGTTCCCGATGATGATCTCCACGAGTGCGATCACCATCGACGGCGCCGCGCCGACCATCTCGGGGATCGTGCGCGACCTTTCCGACCAAAAACGCTTCGAGGCGCAACTCGCATATCAGGCACTGCACGATCCACTCACCGGCTTGCCGAACCGGCTGATGCTCATCGACCGGCTCGACCGGGCCCGCGCTCGCTGCCGGCGACACAACCGCATCTGCGGAGTGCTGTATGTGGATCTGGACCGGTTCAAGTCCGTCAACGACACGCTCGGCCATGCGGTCGGAGACCAGCTCCTCAAAGAAGCGGCGGTCCGGATCCAACATGCAGTACGCGAGACCGACACCGTCGCGCGGCTCGGTGGGGACGAGTTCGTCGTGTTATGCGAAGACATCGACGACGTACATCACGCGACCGACCTCGCGGAACGCATCATCACCACGCTACAAGCGCCATTTCGGCTCGGCGACGACGACCCGCACGTCAGCGCCAGTATCGGGATCGCGCTCTGCGCCGACGGCGTCGAAACAGCGGACGCGATCTTGGCAAACGCGGACATCGCGATGTACCGCGCCAAAGACAACGGGCGCAGCTGCTACGAACTGTTCGACGAGGCCATGCAACAGTGGGTCAGCACCCAGGTCACACTCGAAGCCGCGCTCCGCGGTGCCGTTCCACACAACGAACTCCGCCTCTACTGCCAACCAATCGTCGAAGCCGACAGTGGCATCATCCGCGGGTTCGAAGCACTCGTACGCTGGGAACGCCCCGACCACGGACTCATCCCGCCCGACCAGTTCATCCCGACCGCCGAAGAAACCGGCCTCATCGTCGAAATCGGCGCCTGGGTCCTCGGCCACGCCTGCGATCACGCCGCCAAATGGGCACGACACTGGCCCGACCGGCGCCTCCGCATCGCAGTGAACGTCTCGAGCCGCCAACTCCTCACCGGCGACTTCGTCGACACCGTCACCAGCACTCTGACACGCACCGGGCTCGACCCAAGATTGCTCACCCTCGAACTCACCGAAAGCACCCTCATCGACGACGCCATCACGGTCGAACCACTCCTGCGTCAGATCCGCACCCTCGGCGTCAACCTCGCCCTCGACGACTTCGGCACCGGCTACTCCTCACTCACCTACCTGCGCGCGTTCCCGATCAACATCGTCAAGATCGACAAATCCTTCGTGCGCGCGATCGGCACCGAACGAGAAGACACCGCCATCGTCGCCGCAGTCATCGCGCTCGCAAAAAACCTCGGCATCGACGTCGTCGCCGAAGGCATTGAACAACCCGAACAACTCGCCGTACTCCACCAACTCGGCTGCCCCTACCTCCAGGGATACCTCTTCGCCCACCCCCAACCCATCCACGAGGCCCCCACCCTCCTCGACACACCACACGTCGGCTTCGCCGCCACCAACCGCACATCACAGACCGGCTCGACCGCCCGAGCTGACATCGCGATGACCGAGTCGCAAGCAACCCGGTAACCAGATAACAAACACCTCGGTCCCGAACTGGCATAGCCCAAGCACGGAGCGCATGGTGCGGGCGGTCAGGGGGTCGGCCTCTCGGACCGAACGGCGCGGTTGCGCAGCCGATGGCGGCGGTCGTGGAGATCGATCTCATCGTCGATCTGGCACACCTCGAAGCACTCGATTGTCGGCGATCACAACCAGCAGCTTGGGTGAATGATCTTTTGCATAGTGTTCGATTTACTCGAGCGGACGTTTTGCGTCGCGGTAGGCGATGCTTTCAGAACAGTCCGGGCATCCACCGCGTCAAAATGAACCCACAATGCCGCAAGGATGTCGCCGGCAACAGGGCCGAGTGAGCCGCGGTCGGCCCGACCGTGCGGGTGCGGACACGACGCGCAGCGGCCCCGCGGCAGTGTGCGACGCGGCCATTGCGCGACGGTCGTGAAGGTGCATGTGCCGCCTGTTCTGTGACGCGTTGGGGCCCGCCGGACTGGCGGCGGGCCCCTACGATCGCTGTGTTTGTGCGTTGCCTTATTTGATGGTGAAGTTTCCGGCCTGCGCGTACGTCACTGTCGCCAGCGGCTTGGCTGAGCATGCACCCTTGGGCAGCGTGTACTTGACGGTTCCGGTGACGGTCGACCCCACGAACAAGCCCGCGGTGATCTTGCCGGTCGTCGTGGCCGTTGTCACCAACTTGGTCTGCTTGATCGCGAACGACGTAGCCGTCGACGTTTTGCCGGTGTTCCATGTGATGGTCAATGTCCCAACCGTTCCCTTGGAAGTCGGGCTCGGCTTGGCCAGCGTTGTGCAGTTCGAGCCGGTGGTGCTCTTCACCGTCTGCTTGAACGTCGTGTGTCCGCTGGTGACACCACCACCCGCGCACTTGCCGACGGTCCCAACCGCCGACAACGTTCCGGCCACCGTCGCCTTGCTCGACAAGATCGGCAACGGCGGCGTGAACGTGGCGGTCCCGGCCGTCGTTGCGCAGACCGTCCCCCCGGCGGCACCGGCGGCTGACGCCACCAACCCGACTGGCAGCACCATCGCCGCCGCCAACAACAAGCCTGCAATCCTGCGCATCCTTCACGCTCCCCTCTCGTGGACTTCTGATATGCCTGTTCTACAACTCAAGACTCGGCGGGCCAAGCCCGTCATGCGTGACCGGACCCGAACCGAACCCACGCGCGGGCAACGGCTTCGGCCGCGACCCGATCGACGCGTCGAACCTTCCGCCGGTCACGTCATCGTTCACACGACGAAGACGAAACACGAGATCGAGCACTCAAACCACACCAGCCTCATCGAGCCGTCGGTCGAGGTCCGATGCGCGACTTGTGTCCATCATGACGGTTCGTTCGTCCGGTACCGCCGAGGCAGATCACCCAGCGATATTTCCGGGGGTAAGGGTACGGTCCGGAGTGGCGTTTCGATGTGAGGTGGCGCGGTGGCGTTGCGGCTATTCGCCGTCCGATGTCCGTGGTTGCTGTCAGCACCACTCTTGTCGTGTCGGAACTCGGAGTCGGAACTCTGGCGCAGCGACGAGCGTCTCGCCGCGCGATGCAGTCGCGCCGGTCGTGACAGCTTCTCCAAGCGCTGGTCTGGTCGATTTGCAGAAAGTAACGATGACCGGCAGCGGGTTCGGTCCAAACCAGTCCGTCGAGACGATCGAGTGCGCGTCTGACAGGTTCAATGTCACGAAATGTGATCTCGGACGGAGGTGTCCGTCGCGGCGGACAAACATCGTGCGTTCACGTTGCGGCGATACGGTCGGCGGATCATCACTTTGGAATTCACGACCGGCCGCACCATCGACTGTGCCGCGAAAGTGGGCTGCACGTTCGCCGCGCTTACCTCCACGAACCTCAAAACAACCGAACCTTGCGATCTTCTTCGACCCGAAGATCTCACCGGAGGTCCCGACGATGACGGTGACACCGAACACGAAGTTGATGGACCGTCAACTCCGTGACCGTGACCGGCCAGAACTACGCACCGTCGTCGTCGGTTAACCCTGTCCGAGTGTGTCACCGGTCAGCCGACCACCCCCGACAGTGGCCTGCCGTGTGATTCTGCGACGCAACGGTCCGTCAACGTCGACGGGAACGGCGCGTTCACCGTCGTCACCGTTGACTGTTTGGCGGGTAGGAGTACCGTCGGCCTCGGATCCTGATTGAGGGGTGACGGGATGGCGCTCAGGCTTGTTCGTCCGTGGATACGGCTGGTCGCGATGACCGCCGTCGTCATGCTCTCAATGGCCGGCGTGACCGTTTCGGGTGCAGCCGCCGGTGTCTCGACGGGCGCGGCGACTGCAAAACCAGTCGTCGGTGTCTCGCCGAGCACCGGCTTGGTTGATCTCCAAACCGTGACCGTGACCGGCAGCGGCTTTAGCGCGAATATGCAGGTCGGCACGGTCGAGTGTCGACCGGGCGCCACCGCAGAACCAGATTGTGATCTCGGCACGCTCGTCTATGCCCAAACCGACCAGCATGGGACGTTCACGTTGTCGCGGTATGTGCGCCGTCTCATCTCGGTCGCCGGGAAGACGATCGATTGTGCCGCCACCCTCGGCTGCATCCTGGGTGCCGGAAACGTGGCGAACCTCACACAATCGAGCGGCAGAGACATCTTCTTCAACCCGAAGATCGCACCCACAGTCCCGACGATCACGGTCTCACCCAACCGACTGTTGGTCGACCATCAACTCGTCACCGTGTCCGGGAAAGGCTACGCACCATCGACGAGCGTGAACGTCGCAGAATGCGTGTCGAAGCCAGCCGGCCGCAAGCTCCAAGGGTGTGACTATGCGACCGAACGGAACGTCAACGTCGACCCCAACGGGACCTTCACCGCGACGAACATCGTGCTCGAACGACGACCAGTCACGTTCGGCCCCACCCGCACGACGACAGTTGATTGCGCGGTCAAGCCCGATACATGCGACATCCAAGTGACCGCATCCGGCCTCGGTTCATCAACTCCCGCGAAAGCCCCGTTGGCGTTCAACAAGTACGCGCCTGCGGCCGTCGCGGCCGTGCAACTCTCGCCCAACGCACCCCTCGACGACCTCGAAGCCGTCACTCTCACCGGAACTGGATTCACACCCGGCTACGACGTCAACGTCCAAGAGTGCCTAACCGCCGCAAAGGACACCGCGTGTGACTACACCACAACCCGCTCGGTCACGGCAGGCTTCCAAGGTCAGTTCACACTCACCGACTTCGTCCGACGCGACATCACCACAGCCTCGTCCCCGGCCGGCCCGACCACGACCGACTGCGCTACCACCGCCTGCGACTTCACTGTCCAAGGCAGCCCAGCACAACCCGCGGTCACGCTTCCACTGACCTTCGATCCCAACGTTGCTGGCATCCCAGCCACCATTACCGCCAGCCCCAACACTGGCCTCACCGACAATCAAACCATCGCCATGTCATTGAACGGGTACACACCCGACCAGCCCGTCCAGATCAACGAATGCTTCGCCGACGCCCTCACCCAAACCAACGGGCTGTCCGACTGCGATTACACCACTGCCGAGACGATCACCCCGACCGAACCACAAACCCTCCAGGCCTCTTTCGTCGTACACGCGGCCCTTGGCGGACAAGCCGGACTCCAAGACTGCACCACCCAACCCGGCGCCTGCGTCCTCATCGCGTCCGAAACCAACGGCTACTACGGCGCCACCGGACCAACCCAGCCCGGCATCGCCTCCACCCCACTCACGTTTGCGACACCCTGAACCATCTTCGCACCTCGCCGAACGTAATCGCGGGAAGCGCTCACGGGATCTCGGTGCCGAACGCATCGGTCGACCTGATCCGTCAGTCGCGGTCCGTTCCGAAAAGGTTCCGATTTCGCTGGAACCCGACCAACTGGTCGACCCGAAATCCCGCGATCAGCGCCAGAACTTTCGCTCGCAAGCCCGCGCTTCAGGCCCTTTCGCGTGGAGGGCGCAGTTCGCAAGAGACATGCGCATCGCACGTACAGCTCGGCAACGGCGCAGGCCAGCCGTCCCGGACCGGTTTTTGGCACCCACAGGGCACAGAAGTCGAGCGGCCCGCCCTATGCCCCGTCCTGCGCGCCGCATAACGACGACGCTCGGTTAGCGCCGGATCGCTAAAGCTGGCGGGCGGCCTTTTGCTGCCCGCTGCTCACGACGGGGAGATCGAGTCGTCGCGATCGACTACGGGTGCAGGTGCGTAGCGACGAACCGTCGGATCTCGGCGCCGACTTCGTCGTCCTCGGGGGCGCCGAAGAAGCCGCCGTGGGGCATCGCCTCGAAGACGTGCAGTTCGGCGTCCACTCCAAAGGCCCGGAGCTTGCGGTGCAGCTGAAGAGTGCTGGAGAGGAGCAAGTCGCGCGTCCCCGTTTGGAGCATCGTCGGAGGGAACGGCGGTGTGTAGTCACCGAAGAGCGGCGACAGGTACGGATCGGTTAAGTCGTGGCCGTCGGTGTACAGCGCGATCTGTGGCGTCAGACTCGATGTCAGCACATTGTCGACGCCGAAGTTCGTGGCAAACGAGTCGCCGGATTGAGTGAGATCCGCCTCGGGTGACAAGAGCACGAGCGCGGCAGGTAGCGGAAGACCCTCTTCGCGGGCGCGGAGCATCAGCGCGGCCGCGAGGTTGCCGCCGGCCGATCCGCCACCGACGATGATCCGCTCCGGGCGTTGAACCTCGAGCAATCCGCGGTACGCGGCGACGCAGTCGTCGAGCGCGGCTGGGTACGGATGGTCGGGAGGCATCCGGTAGTCGGGCGCCCAGATCTTCATCCCAGTTCGCGCCGCGCTGCCCTTTGCCATGACCCGACCGGTCTCGCCAGCGCCGATGGTGAAACCGCCACCATGAATGTCGAAATAGATAGGCAGATCGGCATCGGCTGCGATCGCTTCCGGCACGACGACAAACACCAGTACGCCCTCGACCGAAATCGTCTCGAGCTCGACCGGTACCGTCGCTAGTGCAGTGAATCAGTTTTAACCGGCGATTTGATCGAGCGCGATCCGTCCGCGCTGCACTTTCTTGAGGATCTGTTCGGCGGTGGCGGTCCACACGAACGGTTTGGGGTCGTCGTTGTTTGCGTCCAGAAATTCCTCGATCGCTGTGATCAACTCGGGAACCGATC